>JBDLJQ010000058.1:0-19260 GCA_039714255.1 Acidobacteriota bacterium | reverse complement strand
TGGTTTTCATTTTACCTCACAATCAGAAATTTTAATAAAATATTCCCCTCAAATCAAGCAAAATAGTTATTTTGTAAATTTTTTATTAATGGGGACAGGTGAAATTTATTATATTGTTGAAAATATTAACATGTTGATATATAATAAATTTGTAGGATATACATTTCATACATAAAATTATTCCAGGAGTTTTCATGGCCAGAGTAAGAAGGATTAAGGTTTCAGGAGAAGGTGCATATTATCATATAATGTCTCGAACAGTTGGAAATGATTTTTTACTGGGCTCAGAAGAAAAAGAAAAACTTGTTGAAATTGTAAAAAAATATTCAAATTTTTATTTTGTGAAAGTAATTGGATATTGCGTTATGAGCAACCATTTTCACCTCCTTATAAGGATGGATTCATCAGAAAAGTATAAAGATGAGGAAATCATTGAGAGGTTGAAAAAATTCTATAGAAAAGAGGACCGATTGTGGAAATATAAACTTAATTACTATAGAAAAAGGCTGGAAGATATTTCAGAATACACTAAAATGATCAAACAGAATTTTTCCTGGTGGTACAACAGAAACAATGATAGAAGGGGATATTTCTGGTCCGACAGGTTTAAAAGTGTTCTTATTGAAAAGGGAGAAAGTTTGCTTAGTTGTCTTGCATATATAGACCTGAATCCGGTTCGTGCCGGGATAACAGATATTCCAGAAAACTACAGATGGAGCGGTTTTGGATATCGGATCCAGAGTGGAAATTCAGATGGATATTTAAGTTTTGATGGAATTTATGAAAAGAAAAAAAAGAATTTAATCACTATTTATAAAAAATATTTATATGGTGAAGGTATTGTTGAAAAAAAAGGAAAGGGAAAAATAGACAATCATGTGTATCTTTGGGAGTATGAGAATAAATTTAAAGTTCCACCTATGAAGCATTTCCGGTATAGAGTCAGGTATTTTTCAGAAGGTATGGTTCTGGGTTCAAGAACTTTTATAAAAACTGCTTATGAGAAATTTGAAAATATCTCAATTTTGAAAAAGGATAGAGCCGTTTATAATACCGGGTTTTCTGACAATATTTTTTCAATCCGGAAACTAAAGGAAATATAGCTTTATTAAGATAACTTTCTATCAGATAGTAACGTTTTATTGCTTCGTAAAAATCTGAATATTTGAAAATATTTTTTTACTTTTCATCACTTTTATTCAAAATCACTATACTAAATCACTAAAACACTCAATTTTAGTTTAATAACCTCTGCAAAACTCTGGATAATTTTAATAAAATTTTCAGGTTTATATAATTTTACCTGTCCCCTCTTCCAATATAGAGATTTAATAAATGTGCCTGTCCCCATTGTTTCCCAGGTGAAAACTAGAAATATCATTTGTTCACCGAATAAAAGGGGGTGTCCACCGAAATAAAAGAGAATAGGGGAATAACTGATCGTATAATTAACATGTAAATTGAAGGAGGAAGTTATGAAAAAAATTCTATTATTTATATTGTTGATTTTGATATCTTTTCTGGCCCAGGGGAAAGTTGTGGCTTCTTTAGAGGAGATATCTCAACCAAAAATGATGTCCTTAAGCAAAGATTATCTTCTTATTACGGAAGGATCTTCAATATTTGTCTATTCTATGAAAGATTTTTCACTTGTAAAAAAATTCGGAAAGGAGGGAGAAGGGCCGAAAGAATTCAAAGTATCTCCATTCGGGCCTCCCATGATAGCATATTTCTATAAGGGTAATATTTTTGTGAGCAGTAACTCAAAGATATCATATTTTACAGCTAAAGGAGAGTTCATTAAAGAGATGAGAACAATGCCTTTTATAGTTTTTCGTCCCTTTCATGATCTTTATGTTGCTACAGGAACTACTGTTAATGATAAAAAGGAGACTGTTCTTACTGTGAATATTCACAATCAAAAACTTGAGAAGGTAAGAGAAATATATCAATCCGATATGAGTGTAGGCCCCAATGCTTCATTTAGTTATCCTATGAATACTTTTAACTTTGAACCATATAAGGATAATCTTTATCTTGTCAGAGGGAAAGATGGATTTGTAATTGATGTAATGACAAAGGAAGGAAAAAAACTATACACAATAAAAAAAGATTATGAAGAAATTAAAGTTACTAAAGAATATAGGGATAAAACTTTTCAAAATTTTAAAACAGACCCTAACTTCAAACAATTTTTTGACTACTTTAAACAAAGAATAAAATTTAAAGATACTTATCCAGCCATACAGGATATCAGAGTTACTGATGACAGGATCTACGTAACAACTTTTAAAAAGAAAAATATGGAGACAGAATGTATAATCCTTGATCTGAAAGGTAATGAGGTCAAAAGGGTGTTTGTACCATATCCAGAACTTTACGGGATGGACTATCTTCCCGAATATGATATATATAACAAGAAATTCTATATTTTAATCGAAAATGATGATGATGAAGTGTGGGAACTCCATGTAATGGACCTGTAAATAGTTTCAAAGCGTAAGCGGTTATTAACCGCTTACGTTCTCTCCCTTTTTTTAATTCAGATTTTATAATTTAAAATTTTAATTGGTACCTGTCCCCATTATAAATTTATCTTTTCTCATTTTTATTTTTACCTTTCTTGTTTAACAATGATATATATGATATGAAAGAGATTGAAATGGCCCTGCCTTCCCTGATATTTTCCAGAAGAGAGAAAAGAGAAATATCCATCGAAAAGACAGATGTTGAAATCAAAGAAACTTTTAATGAACTCTTTATCCCTTTAAGTAGGAACCTTTATAATTTTATATTTAAATCAACGAATTTTTCCGAAGATGCCAATGATGTTTTCCAGGAAACGGTAATGAGAGCTTTGAAATATTTTAAAAAGTTTGATAGAACAAAATCTTTTAAACCATGGATATTTACAATTGCCAATAATGAGATAAAAAGACATTTTAAAAACAAAAGTTTTTTGTATAGTGATAAAAATGTTGATGCGCTTTGTGAAAAGTTTCATGATGAAGCTGAAAGGAAACTTGTAAAAGCAATATATATTGTTGCTGAAAATCTGAAACCCCGGGACAGGCAGGTATTTTTTCTTTTTTATGACAACGGATTTAGTATCACTGAAATATCTGTTATGACCGGGATTAAAACCGGATATATAAAGGTTATTCTTTCAAATGCAAGGAAAGCGGTAAGAAAATTATTAGAGGTTAGAAATGAAAAATAGAATAAATGATAATGATATAAAGTTGGGAGTAAAGTCCCTTAATTTTGATATTCCTTCAGATGTTGTCAGTAAAGTAAACAACCTGATTGTTGAAAGGGAACAAACAAGAAATTATTTCTGGAAGCATATAAACTTTGCAAATCCATTCATTAAATGGGCTCCGGCTTATTTAACTCTTTTTCTTGTTTTGATCATGGGTACATTCCCTTTAAAAAAAGATCCAGATTTATCTAAACTAACGACAGAGATAAAGATTGAATATGAACTTAAAGATAAAAATATAAAAATTTTATGGGTAAAAAAACAAAACTTTTTACTCAGGAGGTTAAAAAAATGAAAAAGGTAATTCTAATTTTAATATTGATTTATGTAATGTTAACAGGAGTTGCGACTCTTTCTGCCGAAAAAAAAACGTCAGGGAAAAATGTCAGGACTTATGTGGAAAAAACTTATTTCCTGAAAAATGTTTCTGCCCGTTTTGTTGTGGATTCTCTAAAAGTATATATAGTGAACAAATCTTATAATGGGAATATCCTATCGGTTACAATAAGAAGAGATAATGTTGAAAAATTTGAAAAATTACTTAAGATAATTGATGTTGAAAAAAGGAAAATAAATTTCCGGATATTTGCAGTAATTGGAAAGCATGATGGAACTGGGGAAAAGATAGAAAATAAAGATCTGAAAAAAGTCCTTAATGAATTAAAGGAGGTTTTAAGTTTTAAATCTTTTAAAGTTGATGGGGTGGCTTCCCTTGCTGTAATGGAGGGAGCAAGGAGCAGTTCGATCAAACTTTCATCCAAATCGGGCCTGGACCTGAAACTGCGCTTAGTTAATGTGTCAATAAAAAAAGAAAAGTCCGGAAAACGATCGGTCCATTTCCATTTTAATATATTTAAACTGATTGAGTCATCTACATTTGTAAGAGAAAACGGCTATCTCGTTGCTGGTGTCTCCAAGATCGGGAAAAATGGCGATTCATTGATCCTGATCATTAATACTGAAATAGAATAAAAAAAGGTTTTGCCGGATTTCTTTCAAATTTAAAGCTAAAATACAAAAGTGCCTGTCCCCATTTTAAAGGCCGGTTCCCCGGGAGAAAGTATCACTAATATTTACCGGGAGCTTGCCTTTGGGCCTTTTCTCCCCGGTAAGAATTTTAAAAAGTGCATCCATCTGAACATCTCTTGAACCATAGGTTAAAAGGATCGTTTTTGCTTCGGGAAAATCTGCAATTATATAAGGACTCTCTGAAGCAACAAGAATTGCATCTTTACGAATTGATAAAATTTTATTTATAACGCCCTTTTTTTCCTGCATTTCGGGAGAGAAGGAAAAATCAAAAATAATTACATGATCAAATTTCTTTAGTTTTTGAAGTATTTTTTCATCTTTATCATTTGCAGTGCCTGTCCCTATTTGACCCATTTCAAGGATCTTATGGTTTACTAAATATTTATCTGCAATATCTTTTAATCTGTTATCGGAAGATCCGGTTGAAAAATCGGTTGAATGTTTCCTCTTTTTTAAGTCGATTATCAGGCAACTTTTTTCTTTCGGGATAGGGACTGCTTTCAGGTCATTCCGAAGCATTGTTATTGATTTTTCTGCAAGAATTATTTCTTCCTTTAATCTTACTCTTAGTTTAAGGTCATTTTTTGTTTCTTTTTTTTCTTCTGCAGGCATATATTGTTCTTTTAACCTGATAATACGTTCCAGGGATGATTCAATTTTCCCCTCTGGAATTTCATGATTCTTTATTTTGTTCATAAGGAGTTTGTATAATTTTTTCTGTAATTCCAGGGACTTGGAAATTGACATAACATCAACTCCACCAGACAAAATCTTATCCAATATTTCAACTTCTGTATAATTATCCTTTACAGCATTCATTTCAAGGCAATCTGAAAAAACAACCCCTTCAAACCCCAACTCTTCTCTCAATAGTTCTTCTGTGAAATATTGAGAGAATGTCCCTATCTCATCGTTAATTTCAGGATAAAAAACATGAGCACTCATTATTGCTTCAATGTTTTTATCAAAAAGCTTTTTAAAGGGGTGCAGATTTATTTTGAAAAGATAATGTATATCAATCTCAGACTGAGGAATTTCAAGGTGAGAATCACTTGAAACATACCCGTGGCCGGGATAATGCTTTCCGCAGGGAATAATCTTTTCCTCTCTTAACCCTTCGGCAAATTCAATTCCATAATCAGCAACTATCTCAGGAATGTCAGAAAAAGCTCTGATCCCGATCACAGGATTATTTTTTTCTGAATTTACATCAAGAACAGGTGCGAATACTCCATCAATCCCCAGGCTTTTCATTTCACCACCGATTATTGAGGCTGCCTTTTTCCCATTGATCTTTTCTCCTGTGGCAGCCAACCCCATATGGGATATGACAGTACTGCCTGTTTCACCCAAACGTATAACAAGGCCTCCCTCCTGGTCAATGAATATGAGAGGCCTAATTTTTCCCAGGGAATGGATATGATCGGTAAGAGACCGGACCTGTTCAGGGGATGAAATATTTCGTGAAAAAAGGATGACAAAACCAATATTGTTTTCAGCGATAAAATTTTCTTCATCTTTTGTAAGATATTCTCCACCAATCCCTATAAGGAAAAGTTGACCTATCTTTTCCCCGATTGATAATTTTATCTGATGAATCATTTCAAAAACTAACTAAATGTTTTACTGCTAACTTATTTTTTTTCTGTATATGCGCCTTTTTTTATGCAATGTATGTTCAAAATATTTCCACTGTCCATGAATATTTTTATTTGTTTCAAGTTCCGGGTTGGATTCCACCCTGACAAATCCCTTATCTTTTGCAACAAAAGCCATTTCAAGGACCATCATAAGGTCAATTCCACGTCCCCTGTACTGGTTTCTTATCCCCGCAAGGTAAAAATCCATAACATCCTTCTGTTTTAATCCTTTAAGCAGGTGATACCAGCCGAAGGGAAGAAGCCTCCCGTTTGCTTTCTGGAAAGCTTTGGAAAGACTTGGGAGTGCAAGCATGAAACCAACCACCTCATCTTTTTCATTAACTGCAACCTGGACAAGATCTTTGTCAACGAAAGAGAGGTATTTTTTTATATAATAATTAACCTGAACCTTACTAAGTGGAACAGAACCGTAGATCTCTTCAAATGCTTCATCTACTACTTCAAAAATCTGTTCCGCCCAGTTCTTTATAAGGTCTTTCCTGTTTTTAAACTTAAGAAGACGGATATTGATCCTCTCCTTTATTCTCTCATTTATCCGCAAAAGTTTTTCAGGGATATCTGACCTGGAAGGTATTTTTGCTTTGAACTCAAAATAATCTATCTCTTTCTCAAAACCGGATTTTTTTACAAGTTCATTATAGTATGGGTGATTGTAGTAGACTGCGACCGTTGGAAGCTGATCATATCCCTCATATAACATCCCTTCCTGGTCAAGGTCTGAAAAACCATGAGGCCCGGTCAGGGTTTCAAGGCCCAGTTCTTTGCCCCAATCCTGCACAGCTTTAAAAAGCGCATCTGCTACACTTTGGTTTTCAATTGCATCAAACCATCCGAATCTGAGATTTTTGGTTTTATACTTTTCGTTTGCAACCATGCTGTTAATTGCAGCGATCCTTCCCGCAATTTCTCCATCTTTATAAGCCAGAAAGAGGCGGGTGTCTGCTGATTCATATGCAGGATTTTTTTTCCGGTTAAACATTTCCATCTCATCAAATATTAATTGCGGTACCCAGTATTTGTTCCCCTTAAAAATCTTAAAAGGGAATTTAACAAATTTTTTCAGATCTTTTTTCGTTTCTACAATTTTTATTGTTATGCTCATTATTATTCCTCGCAATTTCATTATATACTATTATCCGAAGAAATTTCAATATGAATATTGAATTTTGAAAAAGTGATGATATATTAATACTACAGATCAATGGCAGTTATAATTCTTGATAGAACAAAGCCTTTTCCTCCTATGGACTCAATTGATGAAAGCGGCTTGGTTGCTGTGGGAGGGAGCCTCACCCTGAAAAGGCTTGTTGAAGCATATTCGAAAGGTATCTTCCCCTGGTATTCGGAGGGAGAGCCGGTTTTATGGTGGTCGCCTGATCCCCGGGTTGTTCTTTTCCCAGAGGAGCTTCATGTGTCAAAAAGTATGAAGAGGGAATTGAACAGGAAAAAATTCAGTGTTACTGTAGATAAAGAGTTCGAGAAGGTAATGTTATATTGCAGGGAAACAAGAGCGGATAAAGAAGGAAGCTGGATCACAAATGATATGATTGAAGCTTACAAAGAATTTCATTATGCAGGATATGCCCATTCTGTTGAGGTATGGGATGGTGGAAAGCTTGTCGGGGGGTTTTACGGAGTATCAATGGGGAAAATTTTTTTTGGTGAATCAATGTTCTATCTAAAGAAAAATGCATCAAAATTCGGTTTTATTAAATTTGTCCTGAATTTAAAGAAACTGGGTTTCAGGCTTATAGATTGCCAGGTGGATACAGACCATTTAAAAAGCTTTGGAGCAAGAGAAATATCCAGGGATTATTTTCTAAATGAAATTAAGGATGAAATTGAAAACACTGCAAAAATTTTCACAGTTTTTCCTGATTTTTTTTAAATAATTATATTTTTTTTGCTTTTTTGTTTATATTTCTTATAAATTGCTTTTTTTTCTCTATTCTGATACTATGAAACAATGGGAAAAATAAAACTAATTTTCTCTCTTTTTCTGCTTTTATTAACGGTTTTTTTTGTTTTTCAATTCAGCAAAATTGATACCGACTTTGATCAATATAAAATAGAAAAATTTGACTTTCAACTTATGAATATTTCCAAAGGTGGGAAAGTATTCAAAGATATAGATCTGCTTATTCCGCTTCTACTTGATGAAATGGAGGTTAAGAGTGACCTTCACATAAAAACTGATTTTCAGACTTCAGTTGAAATTTTATATAAGGGTATTTTTATAAACCTGCTGCCGGGATCATATCTTTATTATAATCATTTAACCGGAAGGATTAATTTTATTACGGGAGAGTTGTTCTGGAAGAAAGCAAAAAAAGGGAAAGTCGATTTATTATTAGGAGAAAACAGATATAAATTAACCTTGTCAGATTCGGGAAGAATTAAAATGAGGGATAGTGATGATTATATGATCTGGGCTTACAAAGGCAGATCTGTATTGAAACAAAGAGAAATGGCTTTTGAGATAGGACCATATAAAATGTATGTTTTTTCAGAGAAAAATAAGGTTGATACAGAAATTATCAACAATGCTACTAATTTTATTTCTCCTGAAACAAAGATAGTTAATTTAAAAAAATCTAAAGATTCATTTGTTAAACTTGATTGGAGAGTAGTGACAGGGGTTGAAGAATATACCCTCAAAATATACTCTTCACATTTAAGAGATAATGTTCTTCTTGAGAAAATTGTCTCATCAAACAGAATTAGTATTGATTTTCTTGAATTTGAGGAAAACCGCAATTTTTATTGGGAGGTTTTCCCAAGAAATATAAATGGTGTTGAAGGTCAACCTTCAAAGATGGGTTATATCAGGTTGCTTGGGGTTTTGATCGAAGAAGAGAGAATTACAACTCCCCCTGAACTTGTTATTACTTCAATGTCAGTTAATGGAAATATGGTTCTTATCAAGGGTAGTATTGATTCCGATTCTGAACTTTTTGTAAATAGTATCAGGGTGAATTCAGATACGGAGGGAAATTTTTATTATACATTAAAGTATAAATCCCTTGGAATAAAGACCATAAATTTTAGAGTAGTCTCGCCTGCGGATATTGAGACTGTTCAAAAAAGGCAGGTGACTATATTTGAAGAGTAGATACATAGTATTGTGTGATTCTTTCCACCTCATTCAAATTAAGAATATGGCTCCGGCATGAGAAAAATATTTAATTAGGAGATCTACAATGAGTTTTTTTTCGAAGTTCAACAACTATTTTGGATCTGATCTTGCAATTGATCTGGGTACTGCTAATACACTGGTATATAGTAAAGGAAAAGGTATTGTAATAAGAGAACCTTCGATGGTAGCTGTAGATAAAGGGACAGGCAGAATTCAGGCAGTTGGAAGTGAAGCTAAAGATATGCTGGGGAAGACCCCGGGGAATATAGTTGCAATTAGACCAATGAAAGACGGAGTTATTGCTGATTTTGAGATCACTGAAAAAATGCTTGAATATTTTATAAAAAGGACAAGAGGAAACAGAAATTTTATAAAACCCAGAATTGTAATTGGTGTTCCGTCCGAGATCACTCAGGTTGAAAGGAGAGCAGTTAAAGATGCAGCGTTAAGAGCAAGAGCAAGTGAAGTATTCCTGATTGAACAGGCTATGGCAGCAGCAATAGGAGCAGAATTGCCTATTACCGAAGCGGGTGGAAATATTATAGTGGATATCGGGGGTGGAACAACCGATGTAGCAGTGATATCCCTTTCAGGTATCGTAATATCCAAATCCATAAGGACAGCCAGTAATGAGATGGATGAAGCGATCATTCAGTATATTAAAAAGAAATATAATCTTCTGATTGGAGAAAGAACTGCAGAACAGATCAAAATTGAAATTGGTTCAGCTTATCCACTGGATGAAAACCTGGAAATGGAAATAAAAGGGCGTGATCTCTCTCATGGTATCCCAAAGGTTATTACTATTACCGATAATGAGATCCGTGAAGCATTGGAAACTGTTGTAAATTTGATAATTGAAGCCATAAGGGTAACTCTCGAAAAAACTCCCCCCGAACTGGCTGCAGATATTGTTGACCGCGGGATAATACTTGCGGGAGGAGGTTCACTTCTTAAGAATTTTGACAAAAGACTGAGGGAAGAAACTTCTCTGGCTGTTTTTACAGCTGAAGATCCACTTACAAGTGTTGTGATAGGTACCGGAAAGATTCTAGAAAATATTGACCTTCTCAGGAAAGTTGGGCACAGTTTTTAAGCAGCTGTACTATTCTTTTTGAATATTGTGGAAAGAAGAAAAGGGCTTGCAGAAAAAAAGAAACTTTTTTTTATAGGGGTTCTGTTTTTAAACCTTGTATTAATATCCAACAGTGTAGTTTTAAAAAATAACAGGTCAATTCTTCAGAATATATTTCATTCATTTTTTTCACCTTTTCAGATAGTTTTTCAGAAGAGTGTTGATTTTATTTCCAGTGAGCTCAGATCATATGTTTTTTTAAAAAATTCATTCAAAAAATTCAGAGAAATTAAAAAAAAACAATCATTGTTGAAATATGAAAACTATATCCTTAGAAAAAAACTTGAAGATTTTGAATCTTTAAATGAAGCAAAAAAAATTTTTGATAAGTTTATTGACGCAGATCTTATCTCAATAGATTCAAACTTCCCGTTAAGTGGTGGTTTTATTAATAAAGGATCCATTCTCGGTGTAAAGAAGAACATGGTGGTCCTTAACAATGATATGGAACTTGTTGGAAAGATTGTCGAACCTGTAACTTTTTTTTCCTCAAAAGTCAGGTTTATAACTAACTCTGTAGGCGGTATAGGTGCTTATATAGATAAAAATAAGATGGAAGGCCTTCTTAAGGGTAATAATTCCAGGAATTGCAGTTTTAATTACCTTATTGAGAACAAACCGGTTACCGTGGGAGACCTGGTGGTAACCTCCGGGACAGATCTTATTTATCCTCCATATTTAAAGATCGGTAATGTTGTAAAGATTGAAAAAAAAGTATTAGTCCAAAATGTGATCGTAAAACCTTTTTTTATTGAAAAATCAATAAAAAAGTTGTTTCTTATAAAAAATGACTAAAAAACAATTCAGGCTTATCTTTGCCATCCTTCTGCTATTTATGCAGATAGTGATAAACCGGAGTTTAAATGAATACAACATTAATATTGATTTTCTCTTTCTGATCCTGGTGTTTGTTTCCTTCAGGGATAATTTTATCAGAACCATAATAGTTGCAACAATTATCGGGTGGATCACCGATGTTCTGAGCAGTAATGTATTGGGCGTATATGGGTTCTCACGTGTTGTGATAGCATTTCTTCTATTTGAAATCGTTAAATATATAGATTTTAAAAAACTTTCTTTCACTTTTATTATCGTTTTTTCCTCACTCTCTATTTCAAATCTTATTGCAAATATATTCTTTCTTTTTATTTATAATTATAGTTTCAGTGTCAGCCTTCTTGTATTCCAGCCTCTTTTAACGTCATTGTTGGCAGTACTATTAATAACTTCAGGAAAATTACAAAAAACATTGAATGTATACTGAAAAAAGAAAAATTTCCCGTGATGAAGAAAGTAAAATTGTATTTATAGTTAATATTATATTGATCGTAATATTTGTTTTCCTTCTTTTTTCTTTCTGGAATCTTCAGATATTAAAAAATGAACACTATAAATTTCTTTCAAGCAGGAATATTATTAAGGATATTGAAATTAAAGCCCCAAGAGGTTTTATTACTGATAAAAATGGTGTTGTCCTTGCGGAAAACCGATTGAGTTTTGATCTTTTTGTGATCAGGGATTACATTGCTGACATGGACAGAACAATAAATGAAGCGGTAAAATTGACAGGCCTTAATGAAGAGACAATAAATAACAGGATAGATAAGTACAGGAAGTTTCCGGGATCATATAATATTCCCCTGAAAAGGAATCTTTCCTTTAAAAATGTCATTTATATTGAGAGCAGGTCTGATGATTTTCCCGAATTCAGGATAGAACAGGAACCTGCCAGATTTTATCCTTTCGGGAAAATTGCTTCTCATATTATCGGATATTTATCTGAAATATCTCAAAATGAATATATGGGATTAAAGGAAAAAGGATATAAACTGGGAGATATGGCAGGAAGAAGTGGAATTGAGAAGACCTATGAAAAATTCCTTAAAGGAAAACATGGTGTTAAAACGGTTATCAAAGATAATCTTGGCCAGATCCATAATATTATTGATATTGAAGAACCGAAGATCGGTGACACTGTTTCACTGACAATTGATATTGCTCTTCAGCAATATATAGAAGAATTGTATGGAGATTATAATGGAGCTGCAGGAGTTGTTGACCTGAAGACCGGCGGCATGCTTGCTATGGTAAGTAAACCTAATTTTGACCCTGGTTTTTTTTCAGAATCATTTAAAAAGGAAGAGTGGAATAACCTTATAAATGATGATAGCAAACCCCTGAATAATAGATTTATTCAGGGCCTCTATTCCCCGGGATCAACTTTTAAGATAGTTATGGCAATTGCCGGATTGTCTGAAAATATTATCAATACTAATTCAGGTGTAACCTGTTATGGAAGTGCAAAGGTATATGACCGTGTTTTCCACTGCTGGAACAGGCTAGGTCATGGGTGGATGAATTTACAGGAGGCCATACAAAATTCATGTAATATCTTTTTTTACCAGTTAGGTAAAAAGATAGATATTGATGTAATTGCAAAATATGGAGAATATTTTGGATTAAAAGAAAAAACCCTGATTGATATTCCTCATGAAAAAACAGGAATATTGCCAACAAGGAAATGGAAGAGGAAAAATTATAATCAGGACTGGTATCCGGGGGAAACAATATCGGTAGCTATCGGAGGAGGAATGATAACTGTTACACCTGCTCAGATATTGGCAATGATAAGTACAGTGGCTTTAAGGGGAAAAAGGCCAAAGTTTCACCTGTTTAAGAACAATAAAAGGGATAAAAAAATATTAAAGGAATATACTCCTGAATTTTATAGTGTTAATATTGAAAAGAGAATTTTTGAAAATGTAATAAAAGGATTATTTATGGGAGTTAATGAAGAGGGAACAGGACGGGGTGCCAGAGTAGAAGGGCTTAATGTTTGTGGAAAGACCGGGACACAATTGATACTTTCCCTTGAAAATCCTAATTATAAAAAATTGGTGAAGCAGAGACGGTTTACACCACATTCATGGTTTGTTTCATTTGCTCCGAGAGAGAATCCAGAATATGCGGTAATGGTCTTTGTTGAAAATGGAGGGGATGCAGGAAAAATAGCAGCACCAATGGCAGGAAAGATTTACAGGAGAATTTTTGGTTATGAGTGATATTGTCCGGTTTTTTGACAGGTTTACGTTCATTTTACTTTTATTTATTGTAGCATTAGGGGCATTTCTGGTTTTTAGTGCTTCATTTAGTTCCGGGAACAATTATCTGATGAAACATCTTGTGAAAATCATAATTTCTCTGATACTTTTTTTTATTATGCTCAGTTTCAAGACAGAAACAGCTTTCAGGTGGAGTTTTCTGTTATATATTTTTCTTGTGGCAGTATTGATCATCCAGCTTTTTACAGGGAAAATAATATCAGGAACAAAAAGCTGGATAAAGATGGGTTTTCTTTCCATACAGGTTTCTGAATTTATAAAGATCCCGGTGGCTTTACTACTGGCTCAATTTTTTTCAAAGGTTTCTGTTCTGGGGTGGGGATCGTTTATTAAAATGACGACCTTTGTTCTGATTCCTTTTGTTTTAATAGCCCTTCAACCAGACATGGGTACTGCATTTATTCTACTTTCATTTATCCTTATTTCTGTTCTGTTAAAGAGGATAAAATTTTCTATCATTATATTTTCTCTGATCGTATTGATAGCAGGATCTTTTGTTATGTGGAATTATATGTTGAAGCCTTACCAGAAAGACAGAATCATCTCCTTTGTGAATCCCGGGAAATACAGTAAATCCTCCGGATATCAGATAATTCAATCAAAAATTGCTTTCGGGTCCGGAGGTTTATCCGGCAAGGGTTATCTAAAAGGATCCCAGTCACAATATAAATTCCTCCCCACCAGACATACAGATTTTATTGCCTCTGTCCTCGGTGAAGAGTTCGGGTATCTTGGGGTAAGCTTTCTATTACTCCTGTTCTTCATATTTTTTTACAGGCAGTTCAATTTAAATGTCAGGTCGGATGAAGAGTTCTATTTTATTTTTTTATTTAATGGATTGATACTGTTTCAATTCTTAATAAATATTCTTATGATAACCGGTTTATTTCCGGTTCTGGGAATTCCACTCCCGTTTGTTTCTTATGGAGGTTCATCGATGCTTGCATTTTTTATCGGTGAAGGATTGATCTTTAAAATGAAACTGAATAATTTTATTCAGCATGAATAAAACAGGAAATCTGATATCTGAAATGAAAGATTTAAATAACTTTATTGTTAAATTAAACAATCCTCAAATATATTCAGGACTGGAAATAAATGTAATAAAAAAAGAATTCAATAAGAAAAAGATCAATATCTGTCTTGTATTTCCTGATAAATATGAGATTGGTATGAGTCATCAGGGGTTAAAGATACTTTATCATAAACTGGGTGATATTGAAGATGTGAATGTTGAGAGATGTTTCCTCCCCGGCAGAGAATCCATCGAGATCTTCAGGGAAGAAAAAATACCTCTTTTTTCAATTGAGAATAAAGTTGACCTGAAGGAATTTGACCTGATCGGGTTTTCTGTTCTCAGTGAGCTTAGTTTTACAAATATACTTCAGGTGCTTGATCTTGCATCAATTCCCCTTAAAAGCAGTGACAGGGATAGTAGTTTCCCCCTTATAGCGGCAGGAGGAATATCTGCAGCTTCAAATCCGGAACCTATGAGAGATTTTATTGATATATTTTCTATTGGTGATGGAGAAGAAATTTTTGAGGACATTGTAAATATAATAAGAGAAAAAAAATCAGATGGAAAGATCACTAATGACCCCTCTGTATTTAAAGATATTAACGGATTATATATACCTTCACTTTATCCCATAGAAAAAGAAAATGGTTTTTTCAATCCTGACATGAAAGGAAGAATGATAAGCCGCAGGATCATAAATAAACTGGAAGATCCTTTCAAAAATAAACCATTGATCGTACCTGTTACCGATGTGGTCTTTAACAGGCTCGAATCGGAAATTGCCAGGGGATGTCCGCAGAACTGCCGATTCTGTCAGGCTAAAGCATATTACTCTCCATACAGGATAAAAAACCCTGAAGATATTGAAGAAGAGATAAGGAGATCGTTAGTTGAAACAGGATTTGAAGCTTTTTCCCTATCTTCTTTAAGTAGTGGTGACCACCCTTATATCGGGGAGATTTTGGAAAATATTCTTAAAATAGAAAAAATGTGCCTGTCAGTATCAATCCCATCGATGAGGCCTTCCACATTATCCGGCAATATTCTTTCGACGCTTTCCAGATTTAGAAAAACCGGCATCACCATAGTACCGGAAGCTGGTTCTGAAAGGTTGAGGCGGGTTATTAATAAAGATGTAAATGATGAAGAAATAATTTCGGCGGTTAGAACTGCTGTCAAATACGGGTGGCAGAAGATAAAATTCTATTTCATGATCGGATTGCCAACCGAGAAGGAAGAAGACCTTGAAGAACTGGTATTGCTTGTTGAAAAAATAATTGAAGAATCAAAAAGAGCTGGAAAAAATCTCAGGATCCATCTCTCTTTTTCACCCTTTGTTCCAAAACCCCATACTGTTTTTCAATGGGCAAAAAGAGCTTCTAATGGTGAAATTTATGATAAGATTGATTTTCTGAAAGGGCGTTTGAAAAGGTACAGGAATATTAATCTGGATTTTCATAAACCTGAGAAAGGTGTAGTGGAGACAATTCTTTCCCGCGGGGACCATAGAGTTGGAAAGCTTATTATGGAAGCTTTTCAACAGGGTGAAATATTTTCCGCATGGGATTCAGATTTTAATTATCCGGTTTGGGAAACCCTGATAAAAAAACATGGCCTTGAAATTTTCCTGGAGGAGATAAAAACATCAGAAAACCTTCCGTGGGATTATTTAGATTTTAATTTTAAAAAAGATTATCTGAAAGACGAATATAAAAAAGCAAAAAATGAAATTCAGACTCCCTCCTGCACAGATATGGATTGTAGTGATTGCAATGGATGTAATTTTAAATATAGGAAGATCAAACTTCCTGTGGAGCCGGGGAAAAGAGAAGTTCCTTTTCAGGAAAAAGTAAAGCCGGATTATAACAGGGTAAGATTATTTTATCAAAAAACCGGAAGGTTTGTCTGGTTATCACATTTATCAATGATGAAGTATATTGAAAGACTGTTGAGAAAGTCCGGGATCAGATTTAAGTGTACTGAGGGGTTTCATCCAAGAATTAAAATGAGTTCCCTGGCACCTCTGCCGGTTTTTGCTCAGGGATTTGATGAGGTTGTGGAATTATTTATTGAGAATTCTTTTAATTCTGAAAAAATAATGAATATGTTGTCAATTAACAATACAGGGTTGGTTTTTAACAGGGCAGAGTTGAGTAATGAGAAAAAAAAATTGAATAAAGATATAAAATTTGTAATTTATGAAATAAGATCAGATAAAATTAATATTCAAAAAGATGAGATCAAAAAATATCTTTCAAAAAATGATAAAATTGTTTACAGGCCGGGATTTATTGAACTAGTATTAGATTACTCTGACAGAGGGCCTGAAAGATTTTCTAAACTATACAAGATAATTGATCCCAATAAGGAGTATCTGGCGGGATTGATCAGGAGAGAAATTGTATATAAAGATCAGGAACATTAATTCGACATCTAACAATAGTTTAAGGGAAATAATTGCCAGAAAAGATGACCTCTTTTTCTTCGAAGGTGAGAAACTTGTTATGGATATAATTAGAATCGGGGAAAGTATCAGGTTTCTGATCTTAAATGATGAGAAAAGGGATACATTTAAGATAAATGATATTAATGCTGAGGAAGTCTGGTTTGTAGACGAAAAGGTTCTCAGGAAAATGTCATCTATGAAAGATCCACCTGAAATGATAGCAATAATTGAGACTATCCCCGGAAGAATTGATTTTATTAATGATGCACTTATTTTTGTCCTTGATAATATCCAGGACCCTGCTAACATGGGTACGGTTTTCAGATGTGCTGCTGCTTTTGGAATATCTTCCATTGCTTTGACGGGAAATTGTGTGAAACTGAATAATCCGAAATTCTTAAGAGGTGCTCAGAATTCTGTATTTTCAGTATATTCGAAATATTTTAAAAATCTGGATATGTTTATAAATGAAGCATTGGAAAATGAAATTAATATATATCTTACTTCTTCTTATGATCAGGCAAAAACTATAAAGACAAATGAAATCAAGCTTCCGGCTGCAATTTTAATTGGAAATGAAGGCAAAGGTATTGATAAAGAATATTTTAAAAATTTTGAAACAGTAAGGATCTCTCAATCCGATGAAATAGAATCTCTTAATGCGGGGGTCAGTGCCTGTATTATTATGAATTCATTAAAAGAGAAGTTCCGGCTTTTGGGAAGGAATTAAATAATCATTAAAGTTTTCTGATCTTCACATCCTTCAGATATTTATTACTAAATTGGGAAATTTCTCCAATACCTGAAATCCCGTCTGAAACAAATCTTGCTGATAATGGTTTTGCATGTTTTTTTGACAGGCCCCTTAATAATTCTAATACTTCCAGTATTCTTGATCCTGGTTCATCAATGCCAATTGGGTAAGTGTCAATTCCGAGACCTGAATGTAATGATAAAAATAAATTTCTTTCAATTGAGAAATTACCTCTCTCATATTCATCTGCTAATTCAAAATCTTCAAGGCAGGGAAACATCAGGCCGCATAATCCAACCGGCTTTGGATTCTCATTTTTTATATATTCAGAGATCTTTATAAATATATCAGTTGTTACTGCTTTCTCAAATGTACCATTTGTTTTTTTTATAAAATTGACAAAACTCCCTTCTCTGTCAAACAGAGGAGCAACTGAAGAATCTATCCCGATGAAGTCATTTCTCCTGCCGAAAAGATCGTACAGATCTTTCCAGACATTTCTTTTTTCCCTGAACCACTCTTCAATGGTTTTACAATTAAAAGCAAGGTTGGTGGATTGAAGGCCTATCGAAAATCCTTCCAGAGAATAATCTGCAGCCGGGAAAAAAGGTGTTGAACTTGCATTGTTGACTGTAAAGGAGAAATTAAAGGTTTTTTTTGGGTTTTGTTCTATTATTTTATAAAGGATATCGACATCATTTTTTGTGACGGAATTAGTGATGTCAATATTGAATGATACATTTCCGGAATTTAAAAAATCATCAAGTTGTTTTGTTGCAGCTTCCCTGCTTAATGTTCCCGTACTTAAAAAGAAAGAATCATCCATATTCAGATTGTCCAGTTCCCTGATGGAATTATTCCCGGTACAAATTCTTTTTGTCTGGATTAAATAACCGTTTGATTCAGCTGAATTTTTTATTTCTTCAATTTTCTTTAAGGTATTGTGGTTAATTTCTTTTGTGAAGTAGCATATTGACCTGATTATCTTGTTATCCATTTTATATGAAATATTAACTTTTTTTTAATATTACTTCAACATTTAATTAATTACCTGGAGTATTTTTCCCTTTGTTATCTTTATTTTGAAAATAGTATCCTGGAATACAGTTTATATAAAATAAGGTATAATACTTTATGGATCTTTTAACCATTATTGTGATAGCGATAGGGCTTTCAATGGATTCCTTTGCAGTTTCACTTACTAATGGATTTGTTATTAAAGATTTGAATTTAAAAAATGCTTTAAAGATCGCTTTCAGTTTTTCACTTTTTCAAACACTTATGCCTTTGATCGGCTGGGTAGCAGGATCAGGTTTTGAACAATATATAAGAGAGATAGACCATTGGATTGCATTTTTCCTGTTATCATTCCTGGGGTTGAGAATGATATATTCCGGATTAATAAAAAGGGGAGTTTCTCTTAGCAATAAAATAAGCTTTTTTACTTTGATCAGCCAGTCAATTGCAACCAGTATCGATGCTCTGGCTGTGGGAATAAGTTTTGCTTTGTTAAATATTTCCATATTATCACCGGTTTTGATCATTGGGATTGTAACTTTCCTTTTTTCAATGACGGGGCTTTATCTGGGGAGAAAATTCGGGAAAAAATTTGGAAATATTGCTGAGATCATTGGTGGCATGATCCTTATCGGTATTGGATTAAAAATATTAATTGAACATCTTTATTATTAATT
>JBDLJQ010000057.1:0-20110 GCA_039714255.1 Acidobacteriota bacterium | reverse complement strand
CCCGACTTATCCGAATCTGAGAGAGTATAAAATTATTGAATATTTTGGAAAGGAAGGGAAATCTTACTAATTTCTAAATATTGTATTTTTGTTTAAGAACTTCTTTTGCACATTTAAAAGCTCTTATTATGTGTCTTTTAAGATAAAGTTGGTGATGACCATAAAAAAAACTTATCTCATCTTCGTAATCAGATTTTAATACTATGTCTCCAAAATTAGCAAAAACACCTTTTCCATAATGAATACAAAATGAAACTCTATTTCTTTGGCTATCCACAATTCTTTTTCCTGAATTTATATGACAAACTGAATCTCTTATATGCCTTATCGTATCTGACACATCTTTAGTATTTGCATCAGTTATAATATCATCTGAAAAATTAACTCTCTCCCCAATTTTTTCAGCTTTATAAATTAAATCTCGCAATAAAATCATGAGCTCTATAAATGCCGATTCTTCCAAAGGATTATAGTTATTTGCAGCATTAAAAATTCCTGAATTCAAAATTGTTTCAATTCTGCTTATATCATGAATAATTTCAGATTTAATCTGAAAATTTTCTTTTTCGTTATTCTCCTCGTTGTTCACACAACAACTCCTTTTTGATTTATTATAACTTGTACAAATTCTAATATAAACGTTTCCCTATCAAATTCCAAATATATGATATTTTTGATTTAAATCGGACAAATATGTTCTTTTATTTCAACTCTTTAATTTGGAATATATGTGCGGTTTATACGAACGTTTAAATTGGAATTTCAAAGCTCCATTTCAAAATCATTTTCCAGATTGTTTTCTTTCTGTATTTCTCTTAATGGCTCTTTAAAAAAATATTCGACTGATTCTGCAATATCTTTAAATTGCTCCGGGATATTCTGGATTTCTCGTTTTCTTAGAAAGGCTTCCCATTTTACCTGCATATCAGAGTTTGATTTAAAGGCATTTTCAGGAAGGATCCTATCCGGGACCGGGATAGAGGTCCCTCTTTTGGAAAATGTTTTTGTGATAGCTTCAGCAAGTATTTCAGAATTTATATCGGTACTTCTTAATATCCATATATCATAAAAGTCCTTCATTCTGCTATTTAAGGCACCATGAGTAACCATTGCATGAAATTTTTCACTTATCATACTTTCTACTGGATATCCCTTGATCTCCGGAGAGGGCATATCAAGAATCGTTGGATATTTATAGAATTTGGGAACCGGGAAAACCTTGTCTCCAAACCCAAAATCAATCTGCATTGGAATAATTGCTGTGTCCAATTTCCCGGTAAATTTCAATCTTAACCCCACATAGTCCTGTCCCTTTTGAATATTTTCAATTTTGATTGAGTCCGGATCAAATTCTATTCCATCTTCCTTTACATTAATTTTACAGATTTCACGAATCACTTTAACAATAAGCTTCGGATCGTCTTTCAGATAGGACAAAAGATCAATGTCAAGAGTTCTTCTCCTTTCCTTAATATCCCAGATTTTAAACATCAAGGCTCCCTTTAAGACAAATGAGTCCCTGTATTTTGATATCCCAATCCGGTAAAGGAACCTTTCCATTCCGTAATCTTTAATACTCTCCAAGAATCCTGGACCGCCAGCTCTTGAAAGATTTAAAATCTTTTGCCTTACCGATGCAGCGTGATCAACAATTTCTTTGGTCATATTAGAGCCTCCAGTATTGGCCTTGCAATTTTATCTACCCTGCAGAGTTCAGTATATTTAAAAATCTCAAGATGATCGGTTTTATTATCTTTGAGAGATCTCTTTATTGCATCTATAACAACATCCATTCCAATTTGGCTCCGGAATTTAATGCAGTCTGCAATTGTTTTTGCTGCACTATAAACCCTGAAGGTATGTCCTGATTCATCAATCTCTTCAATGCCGGCTTCCCAAGTCTCTTCTGAAAAATTGTAAAACTTAACTTTGGGGTAAATGATTTTATTTCTTCTTGCACCCTTCGGAATTGCAAGTTGAACTTTATCCGGGATCTCATCTGTGATCTCATGAAAGGAAAGAGCAGATATCAGGCAAACCACCCCTTTTTTTGTTTGGAGAGAGGCATAAACCAGGTCCAGGTTATTATCAGGTTCATATTCTTTGAGTTTATATAGTCCCCTGTTGATCTTTTCAATTATCCCTTTTTTATACAGTGAGGTTATGGTTTCCTGATGGAATCCATTTTCCCTGAGATTTGATTGACGGAGTACTCCTCCATTATTCTTAAAAACTTTAATTATCTCTTTTTCCCTTGTTGAAATCATATCGCCCTTTTTGTCAACACTTGTATATAAGTATAGACATTTCAAGCATGTTGTCAAGTTCTGTTTTAGTGTTACAATAGAACAATAGTATGACAAAAATGTGTAAAGATACTTGAATACTTTAGGTATATAGAGAGAATGCAAAATTGAAAATGTTTTTTATGTAAACTTAGATGTGTAAACTTATTTTAGATTTCGTCCAGCCTGGAATATTATTGAATTTCAAGAAAATGATATCTATGACTAAGTAAATCTCTGCTTCATTTTGTTTCCCTTTTTAATGAATATCACAAAATAGGGTATATTCCAACAAAGGTACGTAAACTCTCACAGGATTTTTTGAAAACACCTTATACTAATAGATATTTACCGTTTTTATGGTTCCCAAAATTATAGGATCATTGATGCAAGATTTTTGGGAGATCTGATTCCAACCGAATCCTGCATTTTTTCTTCTGAGAAGTCGTATTTGCCTAACAGGTTTATATGCTGCCAGGATATGACGGGCCCTGTTAAAACAGCGTTGGTTATTAAGTCAGGAAGTACCTAGTCATCGGCTTCGTCAATTTTCTGGGTCAGGTACAGGTCATTCCAGCCAGTTAAAGTGATATTCATAAGTTTTTTTCATTATTTGGAAAAGCTTAAAGGGTTATCTAAAATTTCCCGGAATTCAAGATCATATCTGTATAATCTTGAATAAAACAGAAGAAAATCTGAAATAAAAAAGAAGTATGGTTAAAATATGGATCGATGGAAGATCGTATCTCAGAATCGATTCTCACAATCCGTTTTTCTGTGAGAGTTTACGTACCTTTGTTGGAATATACCCTATTTAAACAAAATGAAAATCACCGGTTTAAAAGAATTTATTAAAAAGTTCAGGGCTTTTTCACTTTCAATTCCCCGGGATCACAATATAGCCATAGAGACCCGGAATCCAAATTATTTAAACCGGTCCTATTTTCAATTCCTTAACGAGATGCAGATATCGCCGGTGTTCGTCCAGGGATATTATATGCCGGCCATCAAGGATATATATTATCATTTTCGGGATCTGATCAACGTGCCGGTGGTGATCCGGCTGATGGGCCCGGATCGGCAAAAAATAGAATCTCTTTCCCAAGGATCCTGGGACAAGATCATTATCCCCAAAGATGGTGAGTTAGCTGACATAACAAAAATCATCGATGATTTGGATAAGAGAAGTATCAAGGTTTTTGTAAATGTAAACAATCATTACGAAGGATCTGCTCCTTTAACTATAAGAAAACTCCAGGAGCTGGTCTCTAGGCCTCGATAATAAAACTAAAAACCATTGTGGAATTTAACCTAAATGTTTAATGGAACTCAATAGTGTTGAGTCAATATAAATCTTATCACATTGTCACCATTTTTAATTACCTGTATTAACTATGTGACAATATTCTGAAATTTAGAATAAATTCCTTGGAATATTTCTTGCATGTTGTATAATGAATTAAAAAAGTTTAAGAGATGGAGGTTGGTCATGAAATTCTATATAATTATCCTGTCTGTGCTTTATTTTACATTTTTTATTTTTCCTCAGGGAAAAGAACTAAGGGAAGATGTCACGGTTACCAATGTAGAGCTTCCTGTGAGAGTGATATTTAAAAAATCACCAATAAGTGGCTTAACTAAGGATGATTTCATGTTATTTGTAAATGGGAAGGAAAAAAAAATTAGTGGTTTTTATGAAGAAAAAAAAAAAATAAGTATTGGGGAAGCTGAATATCAGGCAAATCAACGAACTTTTGATCCAAGGTTGTTCGTACTGGTATTTAATATTACATCATTCCATCTAGATGTAAACAAAGGTATAGATTATTTTTTTAATCATGTTATTAAAGTCGGCGATAAGCTTATGGTTCTGATCAATGACAAATTCCTACCCGAAATAGTTGTAGAAGATCTAAAATCAGAAAAGGAAAAATTGAAAAAAATATCCAGAGAACAAAGCAAGAAAGCAAATGTGCACATGGCAAAGATTGTTCTAGATCTCGAATCAAGTCTCAGGAGACTTAAGTATTTACTAGCAGACAAATCTCATCCTGCTGGATTATCAAAAATACAATTAATAGAGAGATATTTAATAAAATATTTAGAATATTTCAGGTTATATAAGCAGTCATATTTAATTCCGGATATGAATAAATACTATAATTTTGCAAAGTATTTAGATCAGAGAAAAGAAAAAAAGTGGGTTATTAATTTTTATCAGTTCGAGAAGTATCCTAAACTTAAGCAAAAGAGTCGATTTAGAAGACAAGTTGAACAGTTTGTTGCTGAAGGAGAAGCCAGTTTTGGTCAACAAGCTGATGTCCTGATCCCAGCTAGACAAATTCAAAAATTACTATTTGCAATAGAGAAAGAAACAGAAATTGCAGATGATTTTCCTGTTAAGGAAATCAAGCAATTATTCCTTCAGGTGAATACAACTTTTCATACATTATTTATGAAATCAATTGAAATTCTTGATTCAGAAGATTATGAATTAAAAAAAATTTCAACAGATATAGAGAGCAGTTTAAGGGAAATTACAAAAGTGACTGGAGGAGAATTATTACTTTCAAATAATTTAGAGCTATCTTTAAAAACCATTTCGGAAGTTGAAGATATTTTTTACGTATTATCATATGCACCAGAAGAGAATGAAAAAAGTGCATCAATACGAATAGAATTACCAGGAAAGTCATATAAGATTATTTATAACAGGAATGTCTATGAAGATTTCTTCAGTAATTTTTTAAAAAGGAAAAAGAGTCTGGAAAAAGAAATAAAATTAAAAGATCTGGATTTTAGCAATAGGAAGCTTACATTCTTTATTTCTGGTTTTAAGTCCCAAAAAGTAAAAAATAAAGACGTTGGAAAAATTGAAATCGCTATAAAGATCATCAATTCAGATAAAAAGAAAGTGTTTAATCAAAAAAAAGGGATCGCCATTAAAGAAATGAAGACAAAAATTTCGATAAAATTTAATAAATTGAAACCAGGTAATTATAGTGTGATAGTAAATGTAAGAGATCTTTTAAATAATTCAAGTGTTGAAGATTATATGAAATTCACCGTTAAGTAATTGTCTTTTTTGTATATAATTTTGTAATAAACCCGGTAAATAATCTTAACAATGAGATTCTTATAAAACCAGAGGAAGGAAAAAAACGGAAATACCGGAGAAAACAAAAAATAAAAACACCGCCTGTTTCTGATGCGGCCAGAACAATATCGTTATCTTCAGGATGGACCGCTAATGAAACGGCCCTCCCTCCTTGTTTTACATCTGGCTGGAATTCAACCACAGTACACCCGGAAAAAGTTAAAAGAGTCAATTTCAGAAAAAATATTGAAATACTCATAAATCTTTGATTTAACATATTCCCCCCTATTTCCCATATACTCGGAAAATGTCTGGAAATAAATAATATTTTTTTACAAAAAGATTAAATCTTCATTTATCCCTTCCCACCCCATCAACAAAAGAATAGATAAAATAAAAATAAATTTCAACCTTTAACGAAATGCCGGAATTTGCTTCCGGATAAAATTTATGATATACTTTTTATACTTGATCGTTTCAGATCAAAATTCTGATATTTATCTGATGAAAGAAGTTTACATAGTTCCCTCTTATCCGAACCTGGGATTCATATTACTTATTTATTTTTATAAAATCTAAATTATTTCTTTTTCTAAATAAAGCTGTTCGGGCAATATCAGCTGCCGTATTTTTCTATGATCTCAGCCTTTGTTTTATGCAGAATATCGTATTTTTTTCCGATCTTGATAAAAGCAGCAAGAGCTTTTTCCAGGTGTTCCATTTCGTGAGCAGCAGAAAGTTGGGTTCTGATCCTCGCCTGTCCCTTTGCCACAACAGGGAAAAAGAATCCTATGGCATATATTCCCTCTGAATAGAGATCTTTCGCGAAATCCTGTGATAATTTTGCATTAAAAAGCATTACAGGAACGATCGGGGTCTCTCCATCTTTAATAATGAAACCTGCTTCTGTTAACCCTTTTCTCCAGAATTTGGTGTTATCTTCAAGTTTATCCCTTCTCTCGGTTGTTTCGGAGACGAGATCGATCACTTTATTTGATGCGGCAACAATTACCGGAGCAATTGAATTTGAAAAAAGATAAGGCCTTGCCTTCTGCCTGCACATTTCAACGATCTCTTTTCTTCCTGATACACAGCCGCCTGAAGCTCCGCCGAGGGCTTTACCGAGTGTGGTTGTAATAATATCTATCTTTCCCATAACATCAAAATGTTCATGGGTTCCTCTTCCTGTCTTTCCAATGAATCCGCTGGAATGAGAATCATCAACAAAAACCATTGCATTATATTTTTCAGCCAGTTCAACTATTTTATCAAGTTTTGCCAGATCCCCGTCCATTGAGAATGCACCGTCGGTTATTATAAGTTTAAGTCTTTTATCTTCATGAAGGATAAGTTTTTTCTCTAGATGGTCCATGTTCGAATGTTTGTATGTATCGGTCATCGCTTTACATAACCTCATCCCGTCAACTATAGATGCATGTACCAGGCGGTCTGCGATCATTATATCTTCTTCTGTCATGAACGACTCAAAAACACCGGCATTTGCATCCATGCAGGAAGGGAAAAGGATCGTATCTTCCGTTCCGAGAAATTTAGTAAGTTTATCTTCAAGTTCTTTATGAATGTCCTGAGTACCGCAAATGAACCTTACAGATGACATTCCGTATCCTCTGTGATCCAGCCCCTTTCTGGCCGCATCTACAACGTCTGGATGTGAGGAGAGTCCCAGATAGTTGTTGGCACACATATTGATGACCTTTTTCTCATCCGTACCCGTCGGGAAAATCACATCGATCTCAGAATGCTGAGGCGCGCATATTATTCTCTCTTCTTTGTAAATTCCGTCGTTCACTATTCCTTCAAGTTCTTTTTTTAAATGATCTCTCTCATTTTTTCCAAATGCCACTTCTATCTCCTATTCAACGTTGAATTCTTTTAAAAGATTAAATATATTTGTTACTGAATCAAATGCTTCAGGCGTTGCTTTTGCATCGGGTATTTGAATCTTATATTTGGTCTCAAGAAAACGTTTCAGAGATACCATTGAAAAAGAATCAACAATACCACCTGTGATCAATGGAGTTTCAAAATTAATATCCATATCTTCATCTTCGTCAAGGTATTCCTCTTTAATATAATCCAGTACTACTTCTTTGATTTCACTCATTTTATTCTCCTTTTAATAATATTTATAAATTTAATCATCTTCGAGAGTTGAAGTATCTCCGATCTCCTCACCCCACTCTTTTGCCCTGAGCATACGTCTCATTATCTTACCGCTCCTTGTTTTCGGGAGGGATTCAACAAATTCTATCTCCTGAGGCATAGCAAGTGGTGACAACTTTTTTCTTATAAAGTTCATAATTTCAAGTTCAAGCATGTCAGATACTTCAATACCGGGTTTAAGCGCAATAAATGCCTTCACAACTTCCATATTTACCGGATCAGGTTTACCGACCACAGCAGACTCGGCCACAGATTCATGCTCAAGAAGGGCGGATTCAATTTCAAAAGGCCCGACAAGGTGTCCGCCGGTATTGATAACATCATCATCACGGCCTACGAACCAGTAATATCCATCCTCATCGATGCTTGCCCTGTCACCGCAGACATACCATCCGTTAATAAATTTACTATTATATGTTTTTTCGTTGTTCCAATAAGATCTGAACATTGCCGGCCATCCCGGTTTTAATGCAATAAGTCCTACTATGCCACTCTTTTCGATTGGTTCATGTGTTTCAAGATCCAGGACTGTTGCTTCAATACCGGGGAAAGGTTTACCCATTGATCCGGGTTTGATAGGCATTCCGGGATAATTTGTTATAACCATACTTCCGGTTTCTGTCTGCCAGAATGTATCATGAAAAGTGAGTCCGTATGTTTCGGTGGACCATTGCACTGCTTCCGCGTTCAGAGGCTCTCCTACGCTGCAGAGGTGTCTTAAGGATTTCAGGTTGAATTTATCCGCCTCTTTTTTCCCGTCTTTCATTAAGGCCCTTATCGCAGTAGGCGCTGAATACCATACAGTTATCTTATGCTCCTCAATAAACCTGTACCAGTTCTCCGCTTTAAACCCGGAATCGAGAACACATTGAGTAATTCCATTGGACCACGGCCCTATTATTCCGTAAGAAGTACCGGTAACCCAGCCGGGATCGGCTGTACACCAATAGATATCATCCTCTTTAAGATCGAGTACATACTTTGAGGTAATATATTGAGAAATAAGAGAATAATGTACATGCTGCGCCCCTTTCGGTTTTCCGGTCGTCCCTGAAGTATAATGAAGAACAGATGGTGTTTCGGCTTTGGTTTTAAACACTTCGTACTTTTCAACTTTTTCATATTCCTCTATTGAGAATGCGATCTCTCTCTCTCTTAAAGGTTTATTTCCATCATAATCAACTATGATAATGTATTTTAGAGAAGGGAGCTCATCACGGATCTTTCTTATCTTACCGACATGTTTTCTCTGAGTTATTATTGCTTTGGTCTCTGCATCCTCAAGCCTGGTGAAAAGAGATTCGCCTCCAAAAGCACTGAACAACGGCTGAGCTATCCCCCCCATTTTCAGAATACCAAGAAATCCAAAATATAGTTCCGGGATCTTATCCATAAACAGACAAACCCTGTCACCGTTCTTTACACCTGTTTTTTCAAGAAAAGAGGCTATTGAATTTGTTATTATCCTGGAATCATTAAAAGTGTATTTTTTAACTTCTCCGGAAAACCCCTCCCAGATCAGGGCATCTTTTTCTCCCTTTCCCATATTGCAGATCCTGTCAGAACAATACCATCCGATATTGATATCATTTCCATCTTTGTACTCAAGTTCATCTTCTGAGATCTTCCAGTTAAATGTTTTTCTGATCTCGTTATAAGGCCCCATATTGCTCATAAAACAAACCTCCTTGATTTCCTGAAATTATTGATAATAGTGAATATCAATGAAAAATTAAAAATAATTTATAGAATATACCCCTGAAAAAGTCAAGAAAATATTTAATTTTTAACGTAAATTTAAAAAGTTATTTTGATATTCTTCCGGAAATATTTTCACCTTGCGTTATTCTGAACAAAACTATCTCTGATCTTGAAAGAAATCTCATCGGAGGTCCCCAGACACCTGTACCGGATGTTGTATATATGTAAGAATTTCCCGACCTGTAAAGTCCGTTCGGGTAACGGTATACAAGTTGAACAAGAATATCCATTGGCGGGATCTGACCGGCGTGAGTATGTCCTGCAAGCTGAAGGTCGACCCCGGACTGACTGTTGTTTTCAATTCCATACGGCCTGTGCCCCATCAGAATATTAAAAGCTGATCTATCAAGTCCTTTCAGAATTTCGGGTTTAAAGTTTTTCCTGCCTGCTTTCGCTGAGGTATGGTCCTTAAGGCCGATCAGAGTAAATGAATCTGTTATTGTCTTTTTTTCATCTCTCAGAATTGTTATACCTGATCTGTCAGCCAGTTTATTGAACACATCGATTCCGGTATAGAACTCATGATTCCCCGAAACAGCGTAAACGCCAAACCTTGATCTCATACTCCTCATTATCTCACTCAGTTCACAATCTTCATGGACCTGTCCGTCTATCAGGTCACCTGTTATCAGAATAAGGTCCGGTTTAAGTGAATTTACCCTGTCAACAAGCTTTTGCACCCTGTTCATATTGGATGACTCATCAATATGAACATCTGATAATTGTACAATCCGGAACTCATTTTCAGATCCTGTATCTTTGGTCGTTACTATGTTTATCTCTTTTATTTCTGGTACGGAAGCATTATTGATTATTGAGTATAAAGATACCAGA
The DNA here is from genome assembly GCA_039714255.1 of Acidobacteriota bacterium. Classification (GTDB taxonomy): domain Bacteria; phylum Acidobacteriota; class Aminicenantia; order UBA2199; family UBA2199; genus UBA647. Next base: position 9,949 of record JBDLJQ010000057.1, on the reverse strand, counting down.
ATCGATAAAACCAGTGTGGAAAGGACAATGATTTTTGAACCGGCAGGGAAAAAAATTTTTAATATTGAAGCGATAATAAAGAAAGAGAATGTTATAGATACCACACCAAGCCAGATATAAGCATAATATTTTATAAAGTGCAGATCAGCAAACCTGCTGAGAACCTGCCCGATTATTATTGATATCCCGGAAATGATAAAAAACCATCTGATATAACCGATTATTTTCGGGGATAATTCAAGGTGCTTTGATATCATCCTGAAAATATAAAAATGGAGGCCGAAAAGGATCCCGGAAAAAACGGTAAAGAATAATATGAATTGAATTAATCTGTCCATGTTAGAATGAATAATATATTAAAATCTCTAATCTGTAAAATTCTGTGGTCAGCACTTTTCTTTTTCTAAAAAAGGTTATATACTTCAAAAAAAAAAATACAGGAGATTTAAATGAACAAAAAAAACCTGGTACTACTAATAGCAATAATATTTTTTATCAGTACATTTAGCGGAATTCTCTCTGCTGAAGATGTGAAAATTCCGAAAAAAGCTCTAAAACTTGAAAAAAAGGCTGACAAGGCCACAAAGAAAAAAGAGTACGATAAGGCCATGGAATTATATAAACAGGCTCTTGAGATCCACCAGGACATGGAAACTGTCCATTACAAGATTGCTTCTATCCATGCATTTAAAAAGAACTATAAAGGTGCACTTAAGGAACTTAAGACTACGCTTAAACTGAACTCGGCTAATGAAAATGCAAAAAAAGCCCTTATAGATACAACTCTAAAGTATGGCAGTTCTCTCTTACGTGAGAGGAAGATCGCTGATGCGAATGAACTATTCATAGACCTTTCTAAAGTTGAAGGCATTAAGGAAATTGATGCAAAGCTTGTAACAGAACTTGATTACAGGATCGGATTTAATTTTTTTCAACTCCGTAAAGCTGAAATGTCCAATGAGTATCTGCTGAAATTTGTCAATGCCCCGACTGCACAGGAATTATTCAAGAATTTTTATTCCACCGCTAATTATCTGATCGGCCTGAACTATTCACAATTAGAGAATGTAGAAAATTCAAACAAGTATCTTTTGGCATTTGTAGACATAACTAAGGAAAATCCCGACAATAAATATCTCGGCTTTGCAAAATACATAGTAGGTATGAATAATTTCAATACTCTCAAAACAAAGATAGATAAAATTGAAAAAGCAAAAAACAGAAAGAACTTAAAAGAGAGCAATAAAAAGATCCTGAAAATTGCTTCTTCCGAAAAAGGTATTGAAGATAACCTTCTCTTTGCAGTCGAAAAAAACCCAAATCTTGAGAATGCATATGTAATTCTCGGAAATTTTTATTATTTGAAAAAAGATATTGATAATTCGATCAAATACTATAAACTTCTTATTGAAAAATTCCCGGGATCAGCTGATGTTGAAGTATATAAAGTATTTTTAAAAGATATTGAAAAAAGGAAAAAATAGAGAATAATTAAAAGTTGATTTTTCCTTTTGTAAAGTTGACGAGGGTATCCCCGAAAGTATCATAAATACTTACCGGGATATCCAGATCAACTTCTACTCCATTTGCAGTATAATTTTTCTCAATCAGTTTTAATTTAAATCTGTTTATTAATTTCATAAGATCTCCCTCCAGTTCAAAAGGGAGATTAATTCTCTTTTTTTTTGTGACGATCTTCTCAATTATTTTTGAATTTTTTACAGCAAGCTTTGCCGAATCTCTATAGGCCCTGGCCAGCCCTCCTGTCCCCAGTTTTGTTCCACCATAGTATCTTATAACTATAATCAGGGTATTAAAGAGTTCTTTTCCCCTTATTTCATTAAGGATCGGCAATCCGGCCGTACCCGAGGGTTCACCGTCATCACTATATTTCAGGGTTTTTTCCTCTCCGTCCCCTATCCTGTACCCGAAACATACATGTGTGGAATCAAAATATTTTTTCCTGATCTCTCCCAGTCTCTCCTCTGCACTCTCTTTTCCCGATACCGGAAATATGAAAGAGATAAATCTTGATCCTTTTTCCTTTATCTCATACGGGCCTTCTATAGTTTTAACTGAAAAGAAACTACCGCTTTTATTCATCTAAATTCCTGGTCCATTTTGAAATAAAATCATCATATGTAACATATAACACCGATTCGAAAGCAGAATTTATATCTCCGTTCTCTTCAAAATCTTTAAGAAGCTCTACAATAGAGTATATTCCATATTTGTCTATCATATATCTTACGGCAGAATGGCTTGTCCTGTATGCAAGCGATACATAAGCGGGATTTCCCGCAGGGAATCCTCTCTCTAAATACTTTAAAGGTATCGGTTCCCTGATATTCAGATTCTCATTTTCGGAAGAAAAGTATTCCGCCAATCCTTCATTTATCCAGAGTGGACATTTCCGGGTGATCTCTGATATCAGGGCATGGGTATATTCATGATATATTACTTTCTTTAATATATTATTTTGTCCCTCCAGGCCCCTTACAGGTATCCTTATTTTTCCGTCATACAAACCCCCTGCCCAGCCGGGAGCTCTTGTTACATCAAAAAAATCCTTCTCATTGTATAGTATCACTACAAATTGTTTATTGGGAAAATAATCAAGTCTTTTCCCTATCTCTCTGTAAGCCCCCTTTAAATAATCGGATACCAGGGTTCTCAGCTGATCATGCTCCTCCCTGCTGAACTGAAATACAAAGTGCTCCATTCCAAGGTCTTTGTAACCTTTCATAACATTTTCTTCCTGTTTCAGCTTTCTGATAAGCTCGATCAGTTCCGGATCACTCCCCAGTTCCAAAGCGCTTTCAGCATAAGTTAAACTGCTGGAAAGATCATTTAGGCTGTAATAGGTAAAGGCCAGGAATTTTTTTGTTCTGTAGGGGTAAAACTCCCGGTCATTTGCGTCTAATAGTGTAGTGAGAGCTTTCTCATTTTCATTCATCCAGTAATAACACATACCGATAATTGTAAGATGCCTTTTATTGAATTCCAGAAGGATGTTGTACTCATCGACAGCTTTTTCATATTGTTTGCTCTTGGCATAAAAAAGTGCTCTGTTCTGAATTGACAAAAGTTCATCCCTGGTTATTCCGTTTACATTTGCTTCATTTTTTATTTCAGGAAGATCTTCCTTTCTTTCAGATTCAGGTATTTCTGAGATCTTTTTTTCAATTTCTTCTGCCTGAGAAGGCACCTTCACAACAGCTTCAGCACCAGTGATCAAAGGCTGGCCGGCAATAACGGCCTCTCTCTTTCTGCCTTTGTTAATAAATAAAATAACTGATAATGTCAGAAGGAAAAAAAATGCCAGTATGTAAGGTAGAAAAGTCTTTTTTCTTTTTTTATATATCTTTGAACTATAACCTGGAGACATTTCTCCAATGTTAGTTTATTTAAAGGACTATTTCAATAACTCAGCTATCTTTTCACCGAGACTTTCGCCCCTTAAGCCGGACTCGATAATTTCCCCTTTTTTATTTATTATATACATTGTCGGGATATATCTGATCCTGTATTCAGTAGCGATCTCTCTCCCCTTTAACTTGTCAATGACGTGTACCCAGTTCATCTTTTTGTCAGCAACGAACTTTAAAGCATGTTCTCTGGGCTTTCTTTCGAGAGCAATACTGATTATCTCAAAATCATCATCTTTAAATTTTGTATATATCTTTTTCAGGTTCGGAATCTCTTTTAAACAGGGAGGGCACCATGTTGCCCAAAAATCAAGGATTACAACTTTACCCTTGAATTCACTGAGTTTTATATTTTTTCCGTCAATATCAACTGCATTAAAATCGATAGCAGGCCCGGAAAGTGGGTAAATATTTATAGTAAATACTATTATAGTTATAAGTAATATCAGTTTTTTCATTTTATTCTCCTGTGACAAATCCTGATTTTAAGTTATATTTTAACATAAATTCCGTTCTTTTTAAACTGCTCAGCCTATTGTGACACTCATTTGAAGGGTTTACCTTCCGCTTCATATGCTATAAAATCAATTCATGAAACTGCTTTCATTTACTACTTCATTATTAAGAAAATTCACCGGATCTATTTTAAAAAGAAAGGCTCTGTCCCTATTCCTTTTTTTTATTTTGATAATATCCATAGTGGTTATTAACTTCTATATAGGTCTTCCCGATGTAAAAACTTTCACGAAAGGAATCCCCGGAAATACTTCCATGATGGTTCAGCGAATCGAGGAGAGTAAAAATTCCGGGAAAAGAATCGTGATAAGAAGAAAATGGGCCCCGTTCCCCCAGATTCCCGATCTGCTGAAGAAGACAGTGATAATCTCCGAGGATATAGATTTTTACAACCATAAAGGGATCGATTATTTTGAATTGAAAGAATCGATAAAAAAAAACCTCAAAACAGGAAAAAGGTCCCGTGGAGGAAGTACAATAACCCAGCAATTGGCAAAAAATCTTTTCCTCTCTACAGAAAAATCATATTACAGAAAAATAAAAGAGTTCTTCCTTGCCAAACGGCTTGAGAAACATTTATCAAAGGACAGGATACTTGAACTATACCTGAATGTAATTGAGTTCGGGAGGGGGATCTTCGGCGTAGGCGCTGCATCCGAGTTCTTCTTCAACAAACGGATCGATCAACTTGAAAATTTTGAGATCATCAGACTGATCTCCGTAATCCCCAAACCGCTGCGGGTAACACCTCTTTCAGACTCGGGTTATATGAAATGGAGAGCTAATCTTCTGATCGACAGGCTTTTACGGTCAAACTCAATTACTACCGATGAATATGATAATATAAAAATTTATTTTTCAGAATAAACCTTTTTTCGTTTCTTTTTTAACTAAACTATTGACATTTGAATTCAGCTTATAAATAATTAAGAAATGAACTTACATATGAATAGAACATTTTTATTTTCTTTATTAATCGTATTGATAATTATTCCAGTTCACTCCGCTAAATATGTCGGTGCCAAAAAATGTAAACTCTGCCACAACTCTAAGCGGCATGGAAAGGTTTATGAAAAATTGTATACGACAAAGCATTCCAAGTCTTTTGATGGACTGGTAGAAGATGGAAAGGCAGATGACCCCTATTGTCTGGTTTGTCACACAACAGGTTTTAATGAAGGGGGTTACAAAATGGGAGCTCCCGATTCTTATAATGACAAGTTCAAAGGTGTTCAATGTGAAGAATGTCACGGACCCGGATCTGACTATATGAAGAGTGCGATCATGAAAAACAGGAAAAAAGCAATTGCAAAAGGATTAAAAGTTCCTGACAAAAAACATTGTATAAAATGTCATGATAAAAAGAAGTATCCCTGGGCAAAAGATTTCAATTATAGTAAGAGATTAAAAAAGATCGACCATAAATACAGGTAATGTTTAAACTTATAATTTTTCATAACTTTTAAAAAAATTACCCGTATAAAGAAATAATTTGACATCTAAGAATAGATTAGATAAAATAACATTGTAAAATGCAGGAAATGTTCAGGATCAAGGAAACGAAAACCAAAACAATTCTTAATTCGAAAATTTCTGCAAATTTTTAAGGAGTTAGATTATGGCAAGAGGTAAAGTAAAATGGTTTAACGCTTCCAAAGGCTACGGTTTCATCGAAATGGAAGACGGAACAGATATTTTCGTCCACCATAAGGAGATCCAGACAGATGGTTTCAGATCCCTTGATGAAGGTCAGGAAGTTGAGTTTGAGGTTCGCCAGGGTGATAAGGGCGACTACGCAGCAAGTGTTATTAAGGTAAATTAGTTTATCATTTATGTTTTAATCACATTTATTCGTGTTTTCACAAAATTGATAACATTTAAAAATTAATCAGGTAAGTAAAGGTCAGAAATCATTAATTTCAAAAAATTCCAAAAATTTCTTAGTCATTATGTATTTCTACCTCTATTTCCACCAAATTTTTACAGGAGGTAAAAATGGCAAAAGGAAAAGTAAAGTGGTTTAATGCTTCAAAGGGTTATGGTTTTATCGAAATGGAAGATGGTAATGACATATTTGTTCATTATGCAGAGATCCAGACAGATGGTTTCAAAACTCTTGATGAAGGTCAGGAAGTCGAATTTGAAGTCCGTCAGGGCGACAAAGGCGATTACGCTGCTAACGTAACAAAAGCTTAACTTAAAATACGGCTCCCGGTCTTTACGGCCGGGAGTGGTTTTAGTGCCAGTTTTTTTTTGTAACTACTTCTATATCGTTCTGTTTGCAATCAGGACATTCACCAAAATCCGTTTCATTCCTGAAATGTTTTAATCTTGTATTACATCTTGAACATCTGTTTATTGTTCTGAACAATATATTACCATTTTCAATTGTTTTGACTTCTCTGGAAGCATCAAACATCCATTTCTCGGGAACACTTATCCGGATATAAAGCTGACTTTCAATATTACCGCATTTTCGGCACTTATAAATTCTTTTTTCCGCAAAAGGATTTCTCTCATATTTAGGTTTTTTCAGTCTTGTTTTTGTTTTTAATCCATATTTTTTCAATAATCTTAATATCTGTCTTTTACTGTTTACATGATACTTTTTCAGTATATTTTCAAATGTGCTGAAATCGTCACCTACCCCCTTATTCAGCATGCGGTTGAACATACAACTTCTGCATTTTATCTCATAACTTATTCCCATAGATATTTAGTAGTATAATTTTTTAGAATTTTCTACATAATTCAATATTGAAATTTACATGTTAATATTGGAAAATTAATTAACAGGAGAAAATAATGCGCTGGAGAGGAAGAGAAAGAAGTGATAATGTCGAGGACAGAAGATTAAGTGTCGGGAAAAAAATGAGCCTCGGTGGAGGTATCGGCGGAATAATAATAGCTATAATATTCATAATCCTCGGTGGAAACCCGAAACAGGTCCTTCAATTACTTGACCCCGGCAATGAAACTGTTCAGACCCGGACCGGACAAAATGCAAGCCAGGATGATGACCTCACAAAATTCATATCTGTTGTCCTTAAAGATACGGAAGATGTCTGGAACAAGATATTCACTCAATCCGGAAGGAAATACCGTGAACCGAAACTGGTCCTTTTCAGGCAGTCTGTAAGGTCAGCATGCGGGTTCTCTTCAGCAGCCACAGGCCCTTTTTATTGCCCTGCTGATGAAAAAGTGTATATAGATCTTGATTTTCTGGAGGAAATGTTGAGAAGGTTCCGTTCTTCCGGTGATTTTGCAATGGCATATATTCTGGCACATGAGGTCGGCCATCATGTCCAGAAACTCCTGGGGATCATGGATAAAGTTGATTCCCAACGCGGCCGTGTCAGTCAGGCCAGGCTTAATGAACTGACGGTCAGACTTGAACTTCAGGCAGATTTCCTTGCGGGTATATGGGTACATCATGCTCAGAAAATGAAGAATATTCTTGAAGAGGGAGATGTTGAGGAAGCGCTTCGTGCAGTTAATGCTGTCGGTGATGACAGGATACAGATGCAGCAGCAGGGATATGTTGTCCCCGACTCATTTACACATGGCACTTCTGCTCAAAGGTTAAAGTGGTTCAGAAAAGGGATGAAAACCGGAGATCCTAACCAGGGCGATACTTTTAATACCGATAATCTTTAATGATATGTGTTGGTTTAATATATCAGGCCCCCCTGTGTCCCCCCTAAAATGGGGGAAAGCCTTATAAGATCTTTTCTGAAATTAGCCCCCTGCAAAGGTCAATACCCCCTCAGTTTACAGGAATCTGGCCTGATTTCGGTTTATAAACCCCTGAAATCAAATCTATCTTAAGAAATAATAGGCAAATCCGAAACTCAAATAATTGCTGGTAGAATCATTAAGTGAAATTCCAAACTCACCCAGGAAATCTATTTCCGATGTGATCCTATACTCAAATCCGGGAACAATATGAGCCAGAGTAAAATTCCGGTTACTATTTTTTACGGTATCAAAGGATAATTTAATCCCACTGTAAATCTCAAGCTTCTTAGAAGGTTTTGTACTCGCTATAAATGCTGCATCTATTCCTGAACTATCACTTCCTATTTTTGATTGCATCATATGCCATCCGAATGCTGCTGATACATTTATATTCCTACCCCGATAAAACCAATATTCCAGATCAAAACCGAAATAGTTGAAGTTTTTAAAAATTGCCCCTTTCGCCTCAATATCAATATTTCGTGTCAGTCCGAATCCGCCTTTCCCGGCAACCCCCCAGATATTATCACCTCCATTCCTGTCTATTATCATTGTGGGAAATATTGCCAGTTTAAAATTTCCCGGATTAATTGTCTCAGCTGAGTTCATCAGAACTCCCTGATAAGAAAATAATGTTGCAGAAGTTAAAAGAAGAGTAATAATTAAAAAAAGTATACCTGTTTTTTTTGATTGCATCCGCCCTCCCCTGTTTGACCATAAGATTATAAAATTTTGGGAAAAAATATGCGAATCGGTTCTATAATATTTTAAGAGATAATTTAAAACTATTTTTTTTTGGAACCTTGTACTATGTTCCTCCGTATACTATATATTACAAAGTATTAAGAGGTGAAAATGGAAAATAAGATCAAGCAGCTAAGGAAAGGGGTTTTCGAACTTGTCATACTTCAGGTCTTAAAAAAGGATAAGTATTACGGTTACTCACTTATTAAAGCAATAACAGACAATTGCAACTTTGATATAAATGAAGGGACAATCTATCCGATCCTCTCCAGGCTGGCAAAGGAAGAGGTGATCGATTCACAATGGGTTGAATCATCGAAAGGCCCGCCGAGGAAATATTATATGATCACAAATCACGGCAAAGAGATCCTGAAAGGTCTGGAAAAAGAGTTTAAAGATCTGACAGCTCTCGTGCTGAATACTAAAACAATGAAAAAAAAGAGCGGCAGAAAACCGCTCTCGGACAAAAAGAAAATATATCCGACCAGGGAGGAAAAAAATGGGAAATAAATATCCTGAAAATGTAGAAAAAATAGTTGATGACTATTTATCAAGAGTAAGATCCAATATGAAAGGATTACCTGAAATAGATAAGGATGATTTCATTAAAGAGATAGATTCACACATTTATGAATCTTATACTGACGAAAAAAATGGTGATGAGGTAGGAAAAATATTGAAGGTCCTGAAAAAATTCGGTGAACCGTCAGAAGTATTTACAAAAAGTGCTCCGAAAGCAATGTACAAGATCGGTAAAGAGAAAAATATTCCCCTCTACATCCTTATTGGCGCACTTATCGCTATATTCGGGCTTCCACTCGGTTTCGGCGGACTGGGGATCATTCTGGGGATTCTCGGAGTACTGGGGGGCCTTGTTGTTGCTTACTATGCGGTTGCGATTAGTTTTACCCTTGGAGGGTTCGCAGGGATCATTGCAAGCATTATCCATATAATCGATCCAGATTTTTTTCTTACCCTTACAGGGGAAACGGATATGATAAGGGTGGGATTCCTTCAGATATCCAACCCCACTCTTGAAGGTGTTCTGGGGATCTTCTTCTCCTTTGTACTTGCCGCACTCGGAATATTCCTCCTGTTCATGAGCAAGTATATATTCAGAGGCCTCAAAACTATCTGGGAATTAGCTTCAAAGAAACTGAAAGAGATCTTAAAGAGAAATAAAAAAAGCACTTAATAACAGAAGTTTAAGTTTGTGGAACTTATTGCCAGTACTATAGAAGATTTACTTGTTTATGGAAATTATATCTTCTATTATTTTACTAAGGCCCAGTGTCAGATTGGAAATGTTTTTTTCAGACCCATCTTCTTTAAATTCTGTATCAAGTTCTTTAGCAAGAACTTGTAAGGGCGACAGCCCGAAATAATCAGCATTTCCCTTGAAAGTATGGGCAATGTTAGATAAGGTGTCTGATTCATCTTTTATGATATCTTCTTTAATTATCCTTTTAAGGTAATCTGATTTTTCTTCCATATCTTTTATAAACACACTCTTGACCCGTGCT
>JBDLJQ010000056.1:0-20139 GCA_039714255.1 Acidobacteriota bacterium | reverse complement strand
TTATACAACATAATAGAATACGCACATTTATGAATATTTAGATAAAAATTTGAAATATGGATAAAACACAATTATTAACTGTTGGAGTGATTGGAAAATCATTAAAAGAAAATGAGAAACGTGTACCAATTCATCCAGAGCATATAGAACGAATTCCCAAGAATTTACGAAAACAAATTACTTTTGAAGAGGATTATGGATTGAGATTTGGCGTGGAGAATGATATTTTAGCTAAACTAACATCAGGTCGAGTTGCTTGCAGAGAAGAAATACTAAGCAACTTTGGTTGTGTATTAATGCCTAAACCTTTAGCGAAAGATTTAGCACAAATACGAGAAGGAACAATTGTGTGGGGTTGGCCACATTGTGTTCAACAGAAAGAAATTACGCAAGTAGCAATTGATAGAAAATTAACCCTTATTGCATGGGAAGAAATGCATACTTGGAGTCGGGCAGGTGATAAAAATATGCATACCTTTTATAAAAATAATGAAATGGCAGGTTATGCTGGTGTAAATCATGCAATAAGTCTATTAGGGTTTGTTGGGAATTATGGCAAACAACGAAAAGCAATAGTACTTAGCTTTGGGTCTGTAAGCAGGGGAGCAATATATGCATTACAAGGACAAGGATTTCAACAAATCACGGTTTATACTAGTCGTGTACCAACAGATGTTAGTAATCAATTGCCTAATGTATCATTTAAGCAAATGGAAAATGATAGTTCAGGGAATTTGCTGTCTGTCGAACCTGATGGTTCTACTCGCCCATTTTCAGAAATATTGTCAGACGTACAAATAATTGTTAATGGGACACTTCAGGATACTGAAAATCCTAAAATGTTTGTACCGGCACGTAATGCTGATAAATTAATGAAAGGCACTCTTATTATTGATATAAGTTGTGATGAAGGTATGGGTTTTTGGTGTGCTAAGCCAACAACGTTTGAAAACCCAATGTTTACTTCCATGGATAAGTTTTATTATTCAGTAGACCACAGTCCAAGTTATTATTGGGATTCTGCTTCATGGGAAATTTCAGAAGCGATACTTCCTTTTTTACCAATAGTTATCGGAGGACGTAAAACATGGGAAAAGAATGAAACTATATCAAAAGCGATAGAAATACGTGATGGAATAATTCAAAATTCGAAAATTATTTCTTTCCAAAATCGAGAGAAAGAATATCCACACAAACTCAATAACGAATTGGATAAAAATTACGTTGTATAACAAAGTATAAAAATAATAGCCGAGACAGTAGTAAATATGAACATTGTAGCCCGCATAAAAATTAGTAGTAATTTGAAAAATTCGAGTTTCGCAGTCGGCTACTATTCTTATACAAACCGTTAAAGGTTTTATTGGAGTTTTTTTACTGCACGGACCATTGAGTGTAAATTAATGTTAAATGCTTCTTCCGGGCCCTGTACCGTAGGTTGCGGGAATTCACTTTCCATTATCTGTCTTGAAACGGATTCAACGTCTAATCCTGAGTTAAGAGCAGATTCAATTTTTTCCTTTAAGTCCACAGCGCTTTCCAGAGAATTTTGTATATGCTTTTTTACCCGCTCTGCTCCTTTTATATAATTGTTGTGGGGAAGGCATATCATTTCCGCATCCAGTTCCATCAGGCCCTTTATTGAGTTCACATACTGATCATAATCCGAGAGGAATAGAGGTTTCGGTTTATTGTTCCTCTCTATTACACCTGTGGCATCTCCGGGAAAGAGGATCTTGTCGGGATGAAGGAAAAAAGATATTGAACACTTTGTGTGGCCGGGAGTGCTGACCACTTCCATAAACCTTGAATTATCAATTTTTATCCTGTCACCGTTTTTAAGCTTTTTCAGATTTTTCAGCATCGGAAATTCATCAGTCCGGCCTGTTCCCAGTACTTCATTGAACCTGTTGTTCATATCCTTTATAAAGTTCCTTACATCTTCCCTTTCCAGAAGTTCAATTGTCCGTTCAGAACCGTAAATATCCGGTTCAAAAAGTTTTTGAAGATAAGGGAGAGCGCCGGTATGGTCATAGTGTGAGTGTGTAAGCATGATATTTTGAACTTTTTCCTCTCCCGGTAATTCTTTCAGTTTTTTCCCTATACTCTCTCCATATGCAGATATGGATGAGTCTATGAGAAAGTTTTTCTCCCCTTTGATCAGATAAAGGGGGAACATGTTTTCCTGAAGAACAAAGATATTCTCAGCTATTTCAAAAAAGGGCCTGTTTATTCTCATATTACCTTCCCGAACTGATACATAGATCTTTTAATCTTTCCATATTTTTTTTATTTAATGAGTTTGATGAGACTCTCCACCTCCAATTGCTGTTCCCTGAAGTGCCGGGCGTGTTGAGCCTTGCTTCACTCCCCAGTTCCAAAAGGTCCTGAAGGGGAATTATTGAAATATCTGCTCTCGATGTGACTGCGGCTTCGATAAATTTCCAGATGAACTCTTCATCATTGTCAATTTTCAGTTTTGACCTGATGTATTTTTTCGTTTCCGGATCATTTATTTCTTCATTGAACCATCCCATGGAGGTGTTATTATCGTGGGTCCCCGTATAGATCACACAATTATTATCTGTAATATTTTCCGGCAGATAGGGATTGTCGGAATGTCCGTCGTAGGCAAACTGGAGGATCTTCATTCCCGGGAACCCCTCTCCTTCTCTTAAGTTATTTACCTCTTCGGTAATTATTCCAAGGTCTTCCGCAATTACCGGAAGAACTCCTGATTTTTTTCTTATATATTTAAAAAGTTCAGAACCGGGCCCCCTTTCCCACTCCCCCACAGCACCGTCAGGTTTGTCCGGGGGAATTTTCCAGAAGGATTCAAACCCTCTGAAGTGATCAATCCTCACTATGTCAACCATTTCAAGGAGTCTTGCTATTCTTTTGTTCCACCACTCAAAGGTTTTTTCGAAGGGCTTTTCATCATCAAACCATCTGTACAGCGGATTGCCCCATTTCTGACCGGTCTGTGAAAAATAATCCGGAGGTACACCTGCAACACCTTCAGGTTCAAGGTTGTTGTCAAACTGAAATATTTCAGTGTTTGCCCAGACATCGGCGCTGTCCATGCCTGTATATATGGGAATATCTCCTATTATTTTGATACCCCTGGTTCTGCTGTATTCTTTTAATTTTTCCCACTGCTGAAAAAAGATGAACTGACCGAACTTTGAAAACCCGATCTCCTTTTCAAATTTTTGTCTGAAATTATTTAAAACATTGGGATCTCTTTCTTTTAATCCTTTATCCCATCCCCTCCAATCCATTGAGTTAAAATAACCGGAAAGAGCTTCAAAGAGAGCAAAGTTATCAAGCCAGTAACTGTTTCTGCTGCAGAAATCTCTGAAGCTCTCTATTATAGAAAGATCTGAACTATTCCTGAAATTTTCCTCAGCCTCTTTTAGAACCAGATTTATGTTTTTTTCCCCCTGTTCGAAATCTGAAAGATCAGTGTTTTCTGAAGTATTTATACCGTGAAGTATATCTCCGCTTATCCAGGGTTCGTTCTGAAGAGTTTCCGGATCTATAAAAAGTTTGTTTCCGGCAAAGGAGGAATATGAGGAGTAAGGGGAATAAAAATACCCGGAAGAGACAGGGCCCATGGGGAGGATCTGCCAGTATTTCTGCCCTGCTTTTTTAAGATAATCGACAAAATCAAACGCGCTTTTCCCCAGATTGCCAACCCCGAATTCTCCCGGGAGGGAGCTTATATGAAGCAGTATCCCGTTTCCCCGGTCAAAAGCCGAAGTATTTTTACCCGTCAATATTTTCAGCTGCCTTCTGCATTATATCGTTCATCCGTTCCACAATGTCATCAAAGTTGTCCATTACTCCTTCACGAAGGAGAAGGTTGTCGAGCATCTGCAGGGATATTTTTTTCAGATAATCGGAAGCGGGGTCTTTTTTATGTATGGAAACCAGCTGTTTTATAAGGCCATGACCTGGATTTATTTCAAAGACCCTCTTTGAATATGAAAAATCTTTGTTCATCATCTTCATCACTTTTTCCATCTGTACGGATGGACCGTCGGAAGGGTTAAGAAGGATGCAGGGGCTCTTGACAAGTCTCTTCGAGATCTCTATTTTTTCAATTTTGTCCCCATAGATGGTTTTCAGATAATCAATGAAGTTGTTCAGGTCTTTTTTGGATCCTTCATCCTGTTCGCTTTCTGCAGTTTTTTCAAATTCTATATCGGAACTTTCAATAAGCTTGAACTTGACTCCATCATATTCACGCAGGTTATCCAGAACAAACTCATCTATGGGATCGGTGAGGTAAAGAACCTCGATCTCATTTTTTCTGAATATTTCCAGAGAAGGATTTTTTTCAATTGACAATATGTCGGCTCCGGAAGTGTAGAATAACTCTTTCTGAGACTCTTTCATCCCCTCTTTATATTTTGACAGGTCTGTATATTTTCCCTTTTCGGTTTTTGAAGAGCTGAAAAGTAGAGTATCTGCCAGTTTGGCTTTGTTATCAAAATCGTTGATTATTCCCTCTTTTATATTTCTGCTGAAATTTTTCCACAGGCCAAGGTACGCATCATATTTTTTCTTCTTTATGCTGATAAGCTCGTCTATTATCTTTTTGACAATATATTTTTTGATTTTCTCTATAATGATATTGCTCTGGACCGATTCTCTTGAAATATTCAGAGGAAGGTCCACAGAATCCACAACTCCAGTTACAAATCTCAGGTATTCAGGAACGATATCTTTTGATCCCTTGTCTATTAAAACCTTGTTTGAATAGAGATCTATGCCCGGATCCTTTTTTGAAATCCCGAATATTTCATAATTCGATTTGGGAAAATAGAGAATGGAGTTGAACTGAACCGGGGCATCAGATGACAGATGGATGTAGGATTCCGGTTCATCTGATGTGTTCTCAAAAAATTTGTAAAATTCAATATAATCCTTTTTCTTTAGATTTGATTTGGGTTGGCTCCAGATGGCATCAGAGCTTTTTACTTCTTCTTTGTCAAGTTCAATGGGAAATGGGGAAAACTTGGAATGTTTTTCAATTATCTCCTGCAATCTTGATTTTTCAAGAAATTCCTTTTCCTCGTCTTTTAATACTATTTCAATCCTTGTTCCCCTTGTCCTGTCATCTGTCTTGTCTATTGTGAAACTATTGTCTCCCTTTGATTTCCATAAGTAGGTTTTACTCCCCTTTTTGAAAGATTTTGTATAGACATGAATCTCTTTTGCCACCATAAAACTTGAATAAAATCCTACTCCGAATTTCCCTATCATATCCAGCTTCTCAGGTTTGTCCAGCTTGGCTGCTTTTTTCAGGAAATCAGCCGTGCCTGAATGGGCAATGGTGCCGATATTGTTTATCAGGTCTGATCTGCTCATTCCAATGCCAGTATCTTCAATGACAAGTATCCCTTTTTCCTTGTTTATTGATATGTTGATCTTCAGATCGGTGTCGGCATTTTCAATGTCCGGCTCGGTCAATTGTGTGAATTGAACTTTATTGAGCGCATCAACGGCATTTGAAATAAGTTCCCTTAAGAATACTTCCTTGTGCTTATAAAGCGAATATACCAGGATGCTCAGAAGTTGTTTAACCTCAGATTGGAATTCATATTTGTTTTGTGTTGCTTTACTTTTTTTTTCTTCCACTATTTATCTCCTTGTCGAATTTTTTTATCTTTTATTATATCATTTATGTCAAGGTTGAATGATTGTTATGGAAAGTACAAACAAAAAAAATAACACAAAAACATTCAGTATTTTTTTGTTATTTGTATTTCTGCTTCCCTGCCAGGTGTTTGCATCTGAAGAAAACAGGAGTCCAAAACAATTATATCTCGATGGAGATTTTAAAGCAGTTGTTGAATTGTTGACAAAAAGAACATTTCAGACTCTGAATCCGGAAAATAAATTACTATATGTTGAATCTCTCATCAGGTCAGGCGATCATGAGAAGGCCGGAAAGTTTCTGGAAAAAATAAAAAAAAACGGGAAAAAAAGTTTTGAGACAGAAGCTCTGGAGGGGATGAACCTCCTTGCCATGGGGAAACTTTTTAAAGCGGAAAATATTATTAATAAAGTGATAAAGTCTGATCCCGGATCTGTCAGAATAATACAGGCCAGGCTCCTTCTTCTTTTATATTTAAGAAGATTTGCTGATGCGGAAATCTGGTTGAACAGGCTGTCACTTTCTGACAGTGAATTTAAAAGTTCTCATCTTTTCTACCTCCTGGGCCTGGAATTGTTCAAAGGCAAGGGAGAACCCTTTAAAATTTCCGGATTGTACAGACAGAGGATGAAAGAAAAAAAAAAGTTTAAAAACCGTCAATACTATTCAGATTTAAAATCAAACTATAAACTGTTCAGGAAAAAGATCATCCGTTTTTTCATTGAATCGGGATCTGACAAAATTATAATCCCGTTTGAAAAAAAAAGGGGCAATTTAAAAAGTATCCGATTCAGTTTCAATGGGGAAAATTTCAGCATCCTGCTTGATACAGGAAATACAGTGGGCTGGCTTGTCCATAGCAGGGTTCTCAGGAAATTATTAAAACCTGAAAGGGGAGGCAGGACAATAACCCAGATAGGAAGTGAGTCTGAAAAGCTGGACGGGTTTAACATATACTGTAAAACATTAGCCTTTGACAGTTTTAAAATTCGGAATCTTTTTGGAATATATGTTCCAAAACCAAATCCGGATTTTTTCGATGCAAATCTGAACCCTATATTTATAAAAAACAGAGTGGTAACTTTTGATTTTATTAATGATACTTTCATTTTAAGAACTAAAGAGAGGTTTTCACAGGATATTTCATCAGTGGTAAAGCGTGAAGTTATGAGGGTACCATGGTTCGGACATAAATATCCTCTTGTTCCGGTTCTCTTTAACAGAGCAGAAGGGTTGGCTGTGATCGAGACGGGTGCTGAAGATATAACGATCAGGCTGGACAATGCAAAGGAACTTAAACTGCCTATGGAGGAAAGATCAAAATATCTTTCAAATGGAAAGATATTTAAATATTTCCTTACATTTGCAGAGGTACAATTGGGAAAGTATCTGTTTGTCAGAAATAATGCTGAAGTATGGCCAATCGAAAAATTTTTGAACAGGATTTCAGGTTTCAGCCCCCACCTTATATTCGGGCCTAAAGCTTTTGAAGATAAGTTTGTTGTCTCTTTTCTTCCTTCCGATAATATGATTGTATTTGAATATGAAAAAAAATAAGATCTGTTCTCCTGCAGAACAATTAAGGAAAAATTTCAGGGACATTTTAAAAATAAAAAAGATAGCAGGTGATGCATCAGAAAGAGACTATTATCGTCTGTTCTTCAGGAACTATTCTCTGATTGCAATGGTATACAGAGAACCGGAAAAAGAGGAAATAGCTGAAATAATCCGCCTTTCGGGAATATATAAAGAGAATGGGATAAATGTTCCGGAAGTTGTAGAAAATATAAATGATCAAATCCTGATCCAGGAGGACCTTGGAAATATATCGATCCAGAGATTTTTCAGGGGTTCCCTTCGTTCTGACCGGGAAAAAATTCTCAGAAAGATCTCCTGTATACTGAAAAACATTAAAAATATCCCTGTTTCATTAACGCAGGGATCTCTGGACTTGAACAGGATGAGATGGGAGATCAACTTTTTTTTTGATCATTTTATTAAAAATATCTATCCTTCATATAAAAATGTTGATGCCCTGAAAAATGAGATATTTGGCCAGCTGGAAAAGATTGAGAAAAAATTTGTTTTTACACATCGCGATTTCCACTCCCGGAATATGTATTATTTTAAAGATGAGATATATCTGATCGATTTTCAGGACTCCCTGAGGGCACCGGAACTATACGACCTGGCTTCATTTTTTTTCGATTCATATCTGGATCTGAAGGAGAGAGATCTTTTTTTAGGATTTTTCAGGGAAACCGGCACTCCTGACAAAGAGCAACTTTACCTGACTGCATTTCAAAGAAACCTTAAAGCTTTAGGTACCTTCGGGTTCCAGACATATGTGAAAAAGAATAGAAAATTTGAAAAATATATAAAGAGGACATTAAAACATATTAAAAACAATCCTGTTCTTAACAGAGCACCCGAATTGGAGAAACTTTTTTTTCGGAAAAGATTCTTCCGGTATTTAATTTGTTCCTATTCTTTTTTTACTGCATTTATCAATTGCATTAGTATTCCGCTAAAATAAAGTTCAATAAAATAAAATAGCATAAAAAGAGAAGAGAGTATCAGGAATAGAGGGATACCTGAACCGAAAAGTCCGGCAGCAGGGCTTTTCAATAAAGTAATGATAATTGTATTTGCGGCCAGAAAAAAAACTATTTTCAACAAAAAAACATTTATTCCAAGGGGCCTTTTTACCATAAATCTGAACCTTATGAACAGGAGCAGGGATTTTAATATACGGTTAAGGAGGAATGCCATTGAGATTATATGTATCCCCTTTGATTTGAATATTATCGAAAACGCTATATGGAATAGAATTGATGAAACTTCAAAAATTGCCGGAAATAATGTATCTCCCATTGAAAAAAGGCTTCGTGATAATAAAAAATCGATACATATAAATGACATTGATAAAGCATAGAATGAAAATGCTGCAGCGGTAACAGCCACATCTTTTTCGTCAAATGCTCCCCTTTTAAAAAGTAATGAAATGATTTCATACCTGAAGATGAATGTTATAGTGGATACCGGCAGGAAGATCGTTAAAAGAAATTTCATCCCGGTGGATATCCTTTTTATGAAGTCATTCATATTATTGATCAGTTTGACAAATTCAGGAAAGATAACAGTGGAAAAAGGTTCAAGGAGTACCACGATCCCGAACTCCATTACCCTGTAACCATATTGTAGAGCGGTAACACTTCCAACAGCCATACCGGAAACTATAAAATTATCGAAGAGGATCCTGAATTTTGAGAAAAGAATACCGATCACCATGGGTGCAGATAACCTGAAAATTTTTTTTATATTTTTACCGAACTTTATACGGATCCCGGTACCGGTCCTTTTAAGGTAGACAATATGTGTGAATAGTTTAAGAAATGATCCGGCAGTGATTCCGATGGCCAGGCTCAGAAGCCCGTAGCTGCTGTCTATGAGGACAAAAAGTATAAAGAGTGATCCGGTGATCTTGAACATCAGGTCTCCCAGAGATGCCGGGAAGAACTTCTGATTTGAGTTGATATAAAGATACGTCGATATGGAAGCTATCACAAATCCTATACCCAGAGAAATTATCCTCAGATAACTAATTGTAACCATAGCAGTTTCAGCAGGAAAGTTTGTAAGTTTATTGATTATAAAGGGGGAGAATATACTTATAAGTATTGAAATAACAAAACCTATGGTTATCAGATACGAAAAAGCACTGTAGAAAAGCTCCCTGTCTTCTCCTGTTTTCTTCTGTTTTACATATTCCGGCAGGAGAGCCGGGGATGTTGATTCATTAAAAAAATCAAAGATGATGATAAAAACAGCAAATGAAAAAAAATAAGCATCGGAAATTGAGGAAGCACCAAAAACATATGCTATCAATATTTTTTCCAGGAATCCCAGTATTTTTGTACTGAGGTGAATTGAAGATATTATGGCTGTTTCCCGGAAAATATTTTTCCATTTCATAAGAAAAAGAACTATATCATAAAATATCGGGAAACTAAAGCATAGAAAAGCTCAGGATAAAACTATGGTAGAGGTTCGGCCTACTTATCAAAAAGTTTCTTTATGAAAGAGTTTTTTTTATCTTTGGACATCTCATCAATGATCAGTTTGTTTATTTCATTTATCTCTGATATCAAATCAGGGTCAACGGGAGCCATTGTTCTTACTTTGTCCAGGGTGTGTAAAGCTTTGTTCAATTGATTTGCCTTTAAATAATTTGCTGCCAGAAAGAGCCAGCCGTATTCATTTTCAGGATCCAGATCAACAGATTTCAGTAAATATCTTTCTGATGCATAATAGCTTTTTCTTTTCATCAGAATAATTCCAAGGTAGATATAGGTAATGACATTATTGCTCTTAATTCGTGCTGCCTCTTCAAGTTTTTCCCCGGCCTTCAATAAATTTTCTTTGATCAGAAAATAGATCCCCTGGTTAAGAAGGAGAGTGAAGACCTGGTCTCCCGGATAAAAATCAGGATTTATACCTGACTGTACCGAAGCCATTTCCCGCAAAGAAATAACATATGCTTCATGATATTTTACAAATTCCCTTTTCAGATCGTCATTGAGCAGGAATATAGATTGAAATTTTAACTGGGTTGTTTTGCTTATATACATTTTACGAATTTCATCAACAGTTACGGTGTCATTAAGCCCCAGGATCCTAAGTGAATTTGACAAAACATTGCCTCTTATCATTTTCTATTTCTCCTCAATATTAAAATGTTTTTTTAACAGATGGAATGTTTCCAGTGTTTTGGTTCTTGAATTTTCAAGGGTGCCGGTAGTATCAATTGTAAAGTCTGCCACTTTCAGTTTTTCACTGAGGGGAAACTGGGCTTTTATCATTTTTTCAGCCCTTTCAATATCAATGGAATCTCTTTCGGTCAACCTTTTTATCTGTTCATCATAGTTTGTATAGGTCACTAAAATCTTGTCAAAATTTTTATAGGTTCCCGATTCAACAAGGAGAGCGGATTCATAAATAAAGAATCCTTCAATCTTTGCCTTTACCAGATCGTTAAAAACCTTATCTCTCTCTTTTGTTACCAGAGGATGGATAAAATTATTTATAAAATCCCTTTTTTCCACATCTTCAAAAATTATTTTTGAAAACTTTTCTTTGTTTAAACCGGAATCTTTATCATATATGTCACTGCCGAAAACCTTAATGATCTGATCGGAAATTTCTGAATCATCTGAGAATATTATCTCTTTTGCCACGACATCGGCTTTCATAGTATAACAATTCAGTTCTTTTAAAACATTCAGAACAAAAGTTTTCCCTGTGCAAATTCCTCCGGTTAAACCTATTTTATACATTATACCTGCCTTTAGCCGGATATAGTCTAAATAAATATCGGAATTTTGTCAATATTGGTTAATTTTTAACTTACAGAAAGAGGACTGCAAGTGTAGATGTAATCATGAGGAGTAAAACCGGAGGGAGGAGATATTTGTAAACCTTCAACAGGTTGGATTTAAAATATTCATTGGTGAGGACGAGACAGAGGTGGACCGGGGATAAGAGGATCCCTGCGAAACCGATCACATAAATATAGATGGAAAGAGAGGTAAATCCCGGAAGGCTTTTGATAAGAGGGAGCAGGATGGGGTATGAGATGGCTATGTATGCGGTATTCACTCCGGTAAGGAATCCCAGTGAAAAGGAGATAAGGAAACATAAGAAGATAAGGAGCGGGAACGGAATATCTCCAAGGCCGGATGTACTGAAGATGGTGGAGATGGAAATGATCTTCTGAAAGATCAGCACTGAGGTCATCAGAAAAATGGTCTTTAATATCAGTGGAGAGAAGACCATTTTTAGCACATCCTTTATTCCGGTCCTTTTAATAATAGTGAGGACAACAGAGGTGATCACCATGGAAATATAAAGGGGGACACTAAAGATAAAAAAGAGGAGTATGATCAGCAGGACCGGCCAAATGCCTGCAAAAAAATCCGAAATGGTTTTTCCAGGAGTACTTTTCTCCGAAACAGGAGGAGTTTTGATATTGTTCTTTCTCATGAACCAGTAGGTTATTAAGAGGCCGGAAATGATGTTGAGAATTGTATAGGGGGACTGGATCAGAATAATTCTTTTCAGAGGGATGGATGACATGGCCTCAAAGAGGAGCAGTCCGGCATAGATGGGCCATACGAACTCCCATATGTGGCGGAACCAGTAGTTTATGAAGGTTTTGAATTCTCCGGGGATATTCCCGTCTTTTACCGATGTTTCCACAAGGGGTGCTGAAACAAGGGCTCCCCCCGGCATGGGTAAAAGCCCTATAATGGCCGGAGCTGTCATTGCAACCACTTTGTTGTTCCTGAATATGGACCTGAGGGAGAGGAGCAGCCGGTCGAACATTTTCTCTCTCTTCTGGATCATTGTTATATACAGGACAGATGAAATTATAAGGTAGAGGTTAAGAGAGGTTTCATCAATGAGGATCAGAAGAGAAGAGTTGATGGCCCTTTTAATATCAATGGAAAAGATCAGAACCGAATAGAGTGAAAGGATCAGAAGAGAGAGGGAGATGCTTATTTTCAACCTGAGCAGCAATAGAAGGAGTATTATCAGAGAAACTATCTTTAATATCTGGATTAATTCCATTAAAAGGATTTTTCCTTTTCAGGAATTTTTGATCACCTGAAGGATCTCTGAGTGAAGGCCCGGGGTTGTTGCAAGGATCCCGGTGTTGGCGGCCAGCTTTATGCCGAGACTGAAATCGAGGGGTTTTCCGTGGATATCTGAAACAACTCCTCCCGCTTCTTCAACAATGAGGCTTCCTGCAGCATGGTCCCAGATCTTTTCTTTATAGTCGGGAGACTTGGGATTGGGGATCCTGAGGTAAATCTCTGCATTGCCTGAACCCACTATGCCATATTTTACCTGGCTGTCCAGCTGTACCGGCGGCTCTCCTATTTCCAGTTTTTCCGCTATATCCGTCTGCAGTTTAAGGTTTCCGTGCCCCGATTCGTAACTCTGGACAAATCTCATTTTTGCTTTATCCAGATGGGGTGTTACACTTATCTTTTTTGTTGTTGAGGTGGAACAGTTTATCTGAAATGAGCCTTCCTCTTTAACTGCATAAAAAATGAACCCTTCATCCCCTGTTTCCCCTTTTATATTAAGGTTGGGACAGCCGGAAATACCCAGAACTACTTCCCCGTTCTGTATAAGTGCAAGGGCCACTGCATATTGTTCGCCCCGAAGGAACCCTTTTGTCCCGTCAATGGGGTCCAGGGTCCAGAAGAGATTGTTGTCAGGACTGCCGTTTCCCAGGTCGATGCTTTTCAGAATATCTTTCTGGTGAAGTTTTTCAAAAAGTGAGTCCTCATTTTTCAGGAATGTTTCTATCTTTTCAAATAATTCTCTGTTTTCCGGTTTCCCGAGATCAGCAGACTCTTCCTCGCCCACAATGGGAATGTGAGGGAAAGAGTCGTTCAGAATACTGCAGATGACTGCCTGAGAAGCAAAATCCGCAATGGTAACGGGACTCCTGTCCGATTTATCGAGCTTATCTTTATCTGTAAGTGCTTTCTGGATCTTCCTGCTGACACTCATGGCCTTGTCAACTGCATCAAGTCCTATTTTAAGTTCTTTTTCATACATATTTTCTCCTGGAATATCCTATTTTATACCATTCACCGATTTAGTCAATGTTTAATGAAGTGTATAGTTGCATAATATGTGGTCTGGATAATATAAATTCCTCCCGGAATTATTTCTTGACATTCCGATTTGTAATGGTTATTTATTATTTAATGCATAACAATATAACCTGGAGTTATACTGTATGTGTAAAACCGGGGGGGTAAAATGATAGGTAAAACTATTCATCATTACAAAATACTTGAAAAACTTGGTACAGGTGGTATGGGAACGGTCTACAGGGCCAGGGATACCAGGCTGGACCGGTTTGTTGCACTTAAGTTTCTGGCACCTCATCTAAGCAGGACAGAAGAGATAAAAAAACGTTTTATACACGAAGCCAAGGCGGCATCAGCGCTTGATCATTCGAATATCTGCAGCATCTATGAGATCAGTGAAACAGAAGAAGGGGAATTATTCATTGCCATGGCCTGTTATGAGGGAGTGTCACTTAAAGAAAAAATTGAAAATGAACGATTATCTGTGGAGGAAGCAGTTGAAATTGCTGTCCAGGTCATGGAGGGATTAGCAAAAGCGCATTCTAAAAATATTGTTCACAGGGATATCAAGCCTGCAAATGTTCTGGTTACCGAAGAAAAACAGGTAAAAATAGTTGATTTCGGCCTTGCAAAACTGGCCGGAAGAACTGTGCTTACCCAGGAGGGATCGACCCTTGGCACAGTGGCGTACATGTCGCCTGAACAGAGTGAAGGAAAAGAGGTGGATCATCGTGCCGATATCTGGGCAGTAGGTGTAATGCTTTATGAGATGCTCACCGGATGTCGTCCTTTCAAAGGAGATTATGAACAGGCTGTGATATATTCAATTATGAATGAAGATCCCGAACCTGTGGAAAAACTCAATCCTGATGTTCCGACAGAACTGCAGAACATTGTAAATCGTGCTTTGAAAAAAAACATGGAATCACGTTATTCATCATCAGCTAAAATGTTAAAGGACCTTAAAGGATATCAGAATGCCAGGAAGGCTGCAGAATTGGGAACATTTGATTTTCAAACCTTCCTGCGCCGTATCCGTAAGCCGCGGATAGCAGTTCCGGTGCTCGCAACAACACTTCTCATTATTTTTGCTTCGGTTTGGTTCTTTGGGCGCCAGGCAAAAATTGACCGGGCCCGGAACGAAATGCTTCCGGAGGTAAAAAGGCTGGTTGAATCAAGCTGGCGGGATTATACAGAGGCATATGAGCTTGCTGAGAAAGCTGAAAAACATATCCCGAATGACCCGGAGCTTGCTGCATTATTTTCAAAAAGTTCTCTTAATATCAACATCAATACAGATCCTCCCGGAGCAGATGTTTATATGAAAAAATATAGTTCTCCGGAGAGTGAGTGGAAACATATAGGTATTTCTCCCATAAAAAGTGTTAGAGTACCTATCGGGATCTTTCGCTGGAAAATGGAGAAAGAGGGTTATGAGACCGTTCTGGCTGTTGCCTCCAGCTGGGACATCAGTATTGCTGGAAAAGACCTCCTGGTTGCAAATGACCTGAAAAGGGTCTTGGACAAGAAGGGGAGTATTTCTCCGGAGATGGTACGTGTAGCAGGCTTGAAAACTCCCGTGGGGGTCTTTGAAGATTTTTTTATAGACAGGAATGAGGTTACCAATAAAGACTATAAAAAATTCATAGACAGTGAGGGGTACAATAATAAGACCTATTGGGCCCATGAATTTATATATGAAGGAAAGGTACTTTCCCGTGAAGAGGCTATGGCCAGATTTGTTGATCAGACGGGCCGGACAGGCCCGGCCACCTGGCAGGCAGGGGATTATCCCGAAGGAGAAGATAACTATCCTGTTTCGGGAGTAAGCTGGTATGAGGCGGCAGCTTACGCTGTATTTGCCGGCAAAAGCCTGCCTACCGGACATCATTGGGGGTTGGCCAGGGGAGAATATACTTCTTTAATTCAGTGGCCCCAGCTTGGAGGTTTTGCCATATTCGCCCCATTCAGTAATTTTAATGGTAAGGGCCCTGTTGAGGCTGGAAGCCTTCCCGGTATTACATCTTATGGTGCTAATGATATGGCCGGCAATGTGAGGGAATGGTGCTGGAACAAAGCACCTGCAGGTAAGCTGATAAGAGGCGGTGCCTGGAATGATAATACCTATAGATTTTCAGACTTTGCAGGGGCACCTGCATTTGACCGCTCTTCAACAAATGGGTTTCGTTGTGTTCTCTATCCAAATCCCGAAAAGATACAAGGGCCGGCTTTTGAAGTTATAAATTTTCGTAAAACTATGGATTTTTACAAAGAGAAACCGGTTTCAGATGCAATATTTCAGGTTTATAAAGAACAATTCTCCTATGACAAGGCCCCTTTGAACACAAAAATTGAATCAAGGGATGAAAGCGCTGAAGAATGGATCCACGAAAGGGTAACCTATGATGCCGCTTATAACAATGAACGTATAGTTGCCAATCTGTTTTTACCTAAAAATGCAACTCCTCCTTATCAGACTGTAATCTATTTTCCGGGGTCTGCTTCTATTTTTCAATCATCCAGTAAGGATATAGCAAACTATTATGAATTTCCGGTTTTTCTCTCTTTTCTGGTGAAGAACGGGCGGGCAGTTCTCTATCCTGTCTACAAAGGGACCTTTGAGAGGAGAAATGATGCATTAATTCCGGTCTGGATGAATAGAAATTCTCACCAGTATACTGATTTTGTGATCCAACTGGTTAAAGATCTCAAAAAAAGTATAGACTTTCTGGAAACCCGTGAAGATATAAACAGCAAAAAACTTGCCTATTACGGAATGAGCTGGGGAGGAGTAATGTCTGTGTATATCTCCGCAGTGGAAAATCGCCTCAAAACAACAATTATATTGGGAGGTGGGGTAGATGTGCAGAAGCGCCCGGAAGTTAATCAAATCAATTATCTAAAGCATGTTAAAACACCAATTTTAATGTTGTGTGGGAAATATGATTCTGTCTTCCCCTGTGAAACTTCAATAAAACCGATGTTTGATCTGTTTGGAACACCGGAAGAACATAAAGAATTGAAATTGTATAAAACGGACCATATTCCGCCCAGAAATGAATATATTAAGGAAATTTTGGCCTGGCTCGATAAATATTTTGGCCCTGTAAAATAAAGAATTTTTAGATTGAGTGACGATGCCTGAGTTTTTAACATTCTTATTTTGTGTGTTTGTCTGCTAACTAGTACATAATAGTATAAAGAGGAATCAGGCTATTGGTTATAAAATAATAATATGTCCAAAAAAAGATATCAAAAACAAGGTTTGGTAAATAAAGTTTCCATAAAAAAGGGTGATAACCAAATGCACTTAAAATCGAGAAGAAATGTTATC
The DNA here is from genome assembly GCA_039714255.1 of Acidobacteriota bacterium. GTDB lineage: Bacteria > Acidobacteriota > Aminicenantia > UBA2199 > UBA2199 > UBA647. The sequence goes on along the minus strand of JBDLJQ010000056.1, from coordinate 3,470 downwards.
AAAACTCTTATATATGCTGTATTTGCCGGATTTACACCTTTACTCAATGCAATTAGTTGTACAAATAAAAAAAGAAAAAACCCCAATTTTGAACCGGGATATTTAAAACTGCATAAAAGCGGAGAATTGAAGAGACGGGGGAAGAAGTTATGGGATTTGATGGAAAGTTGTGAACTTTGCCCAAGAATGTGCGGGGTGAACAGACTCAATGGTGAAAGGGGCTTTTGTCAGGCGAACTCGAAGTTGGAGATTGCATCTTTTCATCCTCACTTTGGAGAAGAAAAGCCCCTTGTGGGAAAAGGTGGTTCAGGGACCATATTTTTAACAAATTGTGGATTAAGATGTGTGTTTTGCATTAACTGGGAGATCAGCCAGGGAGGAGAAGGGTCTGTAAGAAGCATCGAAGAATTGTCGGATATAATGCTGGCTCTTCAAAAACGGGGATGTCCTAACATAAACCTTGTCACACCAACTCATTATTCACCACATATAGTTCTTGCAATAGATAAAGCAGCTTCTAAAGGGCTGAAATTACCAATAGTTTATAATACATGTGGCTGGGAACGAGTAGAGATATTAAGAATCCTTAATGGCATAGCAGATATTTATTTACCTGATTTCAAGTATTCTGACGGAAAAAAGGCAGCTGAATATTCATCCGGAGCAGATACATATGCAGGCGATACTCAGAATGCTTTACTTGAAATGCATCGTCAGGTGGGCGTGGCCAAACAGGCAAATGACGGGATAATGTATCGTGGATTGATGATTCGCCATTTAGTTATGCCGAATAATGTAAGTGGAACAAGAAAAGTAATAGAATGGATTGCAAAAAATCTTCCGAAAGATACATACTTAAATCTAATGTCTCAATACAGGCCTATGTACAAAGCACTTGAACATCCTGAAATTTCACGGAAGATTTCACGAAAAGAATATAAAAATGCAATAAACTGGGCAAAAGCAGCCGGACTGACAAACCTGGATATTCAGGGATATTATTATTAAGACATAAAGCGGAGGATAACAATTTTCCCGTTGGGAATTTCCTTTAAGGCAGCCTATGCAGGGGGGAAAACATATAGATATTGTCCCTGTTTGTTTTGTCTGAATATATAAACTCTGCCGGTAAATTTTATTTTGCCTGATATTTTTTTCTTTATTACACCACAGAGGAGAAGTTAATGCCGGTTGTTTTTTACTGCTTACGGGAAAGTTGACAATTCCGGATATTGAAATTAAAATTGGTGGTGGTAAAATTGGTTAAAAGGACAAAAAATGGGTGAAGATCTTTATTCAAAAGCGGGCGTTAATATAGACCAGGGAAACAAGGCTGTCGATGAGATAAAAAAGATGGCAAAAAAATATGGTGTTAATGAGATTGGAAAGTTCAGCGGTTTTTTCCCTTTAAAATTTGATGTAAAAAATCCGGTTCTGGTCTCATCTGCCGACGGTGTGGGGACAAAGCTGAAGATTGCATTTATGATGGATATCCACGATACCATCGGAAAAGACCTTGTTAATCATTGTGTCAATGATATCCTCGTTTATGGGGCAAAACCGTTGTTCTTCCTGGATTATATTGCAACCGGAGAAGTTAAACCCGAAATAATATCAAAGATAGTTTCAGGGCTCCTTGAGGGGTGTGTGGATAACAACTTTGTCCTTCTTGGTGGTGAAACTGCCGAAATGCCCGGTTTTTATAAAAAGAATGAATATGATGTTGCAGGTTTTATCGTTGGAATGGTGGGGAATGAAAATACCGTAAGCGGAAGAACCATTGAGAAGGGAGACCTTATAATAGGGCTTCCATCCACCGGACTCCACACCAACGGTTACTCACTGGCCAGACACATTGTTTTTGACAAATTAAAATTAAAAGTGGACAGTAAAGTAACCGGGCTTGAAGGGACCATTGGAGAAGAACTTCTTAAAACACACAGGTCGTATCTTAATCCAGTATCCGGCCTGCTGAAAAAGAACCTGATTAAGGGGATGGTCCATATTACAGGTGGTGGATTTGTTGATAACATTCCAAGAGTTTTACCGGAAAACCTGGGGGTAAAGATAGAAAAGGTATGGCCTGTACCCGAAATTTTTAATTTTCTTGTTAAAAGTGGAAAAATAGACAAAAAAGAAAGATTCAGGGTTTTTAATATGGGGATAGGGATGATGTTGTTTATTGAGAGGAAACAATTATCAAAAGTAGAGTCTATTCTGAATAAGATCAATGAAAAATTCTATATAATCGGCCAGGTAACAGAGGCATCAGGAAAAGATCGTGTGAAGATCCTGTAGAAGATAAAATTGAAAATTAAACTTAACAATAGAGATGAAAATCTTGATGGATATGAAGACGTAAGTGTAAAAGAGCTTCTTAAAATAAAAAGATTTACTTTTCCGATGATAATTGTAAAAATAAACGGGTCTCTGGTAAAAAAAGAAGATTTTGAAAATACAATTATAAAAAATGGTGATGATGTAATTGCCCTGCATCTTGTCAGCGGCGGTTAGGTCAGGATATAAGGAACATCCTGATATCCATAACATTGGTCTTTGTGGGGCCTGTTCTTATTAAATTACCGGTTTTATCAAAAAAATTGTAGGAATCGTTGTTTTTTAAATATTTAGTTATAATAATTTCGGGATCTTTTCCGATCTTTTTTATAGTTCGCTCATTTATCCAGGCTCCCGCTGCATCGGTCGGGCCGTCTATACCGTCAGTACCAATACTGGAAATAAAAAATGGGTGTTTTATATCCTTAAGTTCCTTTAGAATAGTCAGTATGAACTCCTGGTTTCGCCCCCCTTTTCCTTCCCCTTTTACTTTAACGGTCAACTCGCCTCCGGCAAGTATCAGGATCGGATGTTGACCGGGTTTTCTGTTTTTTATTATATTTTTAATCATTACTGCATATTTTTTTGCTGCTTTTTTTGTATCTCCTGAATCAGATTGTTCAAGGAGCCGTGTCTCAAATCCCAATTTCGCTCCCATATTTGCTCCAGCATTTAATGCAGTTAAATTATCCCCGGCAATAAGGAATCTGTTATTTTTGAATATTTTTGCCCCGGGTGTCGGAGTTTCCGGAATATCTCCCCTGATCCCTGCCTCCAAATGTTTGATTGCCTTTTCTCCTGCCTTTTTTATTAACCTGTATCTCTCGAGTATATCCATTGCATCTCTGTAGGAAGTGGGGTCCGGGGAGAACATTCCCGACCCGATATCAGCCGGAGATGAGGAGATCGTGTCGGATAAAGCTAGGATGAATATTTCAGCAGGATAAATAAGTGCTGCAAGCTGTCCGCCTTTTAATGTGGAAAAATGTTTTCTGACACAATTTATTTCACTTATCTCGGCACCGGAATCGATCAAAATCTTATTCAGCCCCGTTGCATCTTCAGGGCCTGCTCCAGGTGGAGGGCTTAACACCATTGATGAGGCTCCTCCGGTTATTAATGCAATAACAAGA
>JBDLJQ010000055.1:0-20644 GCA_039714255.1 Acidobacteriota bacterium | reverse complement strand
AAGACAATAAAGTTATATATAAAGAAGAAAACAAAAAAGGGTATTAATAGAAAAAAAGAACTCTATGCAAGTATTGTCCTAACCCTGATATTTTTTGCTGGAACCATTATAAAGGTCCCTCCATTTCAGAGCGTTATGGACCTTGGAGAATATTTTACCGAATCCTGGGAAAAAAAAGAGGAATTTGCTCCAATGCCTCATACGGAAGAGATGACTATCTCCGAACTTTCAGAAAAAGTAATATCTCTTTCTCCTGAACAGATCAAAATGAAATTTACCGACAAAGGCATCGTTGTAGATGATAACAAGACTCTGAAAGAAATAGGAAAAGAGAATAATATTTCTCCTTTCGATCTATATAAGATCATTTCCGTAAAAGAAAAGAACAAGTTGAAATCTGACGGTTCATTTCAGCCCGGAAGAGGAATCGGAAGAAAGACAATGAACGAGATCGCAGATATGTTAATGATCAATGTTGACAGAATATTGTTGTACCTTAAAGAAACAGGTATTGATGTCTCAGGAGAAGATATTTTCAGAGATGTTGCAAAAAAAGAAAAATTAACTCCCCGTGAGTTAATGGATAAAATATATCAGATAAAAAATAAATAGGAGAAAAAATGAAACATTTTAAATCAATCACAGTTTTTATTATGGTAATTTTCTTTGGAATGACAGCTTTTTCACAGTCTCAGGGATTTGAGAGATTAAGAAAGAACAGAGCTCAGAATATAACAAAGAGAAATTTTTCAATCGAAAAAACCCGGTTAATTGAGGGAAAGATAACAAAAGTTGAAAAAGTGAATTATGGAAGTTATGGTGCTCCGGGAATACATCTTATTGTAAATGAAGGGAAAAAAGGGTATAAGGTTCATATGGGCCCCCAATATTTCTTTAACAATAAGGGGATTAAATTTAAGACAGGAGATCTTATTAAATTAAACACCTTTGAAGGTACTTTTAAAGATCAGGTTGTTTTTTATGCATCAAATATTACTACCGGAAAAGATGTAATTCAGATAAGGGATAAGAATGGTGATCCTGCCTGGAGCCAGTCAAGAGGATTAATGAACAGGTCAGGCAGAGGACGCGGACAGAGAAGAGGCGGCAGAGGCTTTAGGAACAGATAATAAACGGGAGGGGGAAACCCCTCCCCCTTAAGGGGAAAAGATGAAGAGAACAATTATATTTACATTAACACTGATTTTTTTTATTTTTAATTTAAGAGGAGAAGAATTTAATTTCGGAGTTGAACTTAACAGTTATTATTCAAATAATGTGTTTCTTAATTCAACTGCAATTGAAGATTATGTTTCTGTAATATCGGCAGATGTTAATTATACAGATAAAAATTTAAATTTTTATCTGGATGCTGATGTTAATTTATTCAGAGAAAATCCGGATTTTAATTCCTTCAGAGTTGAGCCTGGAATAGAATATTTAAAATATCTGAAGGGGAGAAATTATATATATTTTAACCTGGGTTATTCTTTCCTTAATTATAATGAATCTTTTACAGATTTTAATTATAACGGCCCTTTCGTTCAATTCGGGGTTAAATATTATCTTTCAGCTTCAATGCTGATGAAAACAGGATACAATTTCCAATACAGGGATTATCCGAACTTTTCCTCTTTTGATTTTCAGAATCATACATTTTTTGTTGAGATCAATAAATTTTTCCGCTCCCAGACGACAATAAGGATCCAATCAGGATTAAACTACAGAACTTATCCTCATATAGCTTCATTGGAAACAGACATGGCCGGAAATTTTATATATAATGATGAAGAGACCAACTCTATGAATGTCCCTAACTTTTATTCACTTTTACGTGTTTCCCAGGGAATAGGGACCAGATTGGGGTTGTTTGCGGAGGCAGAGGTAAGAAAGAATTTTCGGGGAATGGAAAATGGTGATACATTAATAAACAATTCATATGTTATCTATCCCTATAATGATAATTATCTGTGGGACGGGAGCAGGATCACTCTCGGAGTAAGGTTTATCCCATTTTCTGAAATCTCAATCACAGGAAAATATTCATATTTCCGGAAGGATTATCCCGGTATTATGGTTATGAATGAAGACGGGATTATTTTAGATCCATCTTTGGAAAGGAGTGATCAGTTATCCCAATTCAGCTTTTCTTTATCTAAAAAATTTAAAAGCCTGGACCTTTATTTTAATTCTGTTTTCAGAGATAATGGATCAAATGACTCTTTCTTTGAATACAATATGTTGACACTCTCGGCAGGTGTCAGGTATTATTTTTAGAAAAATGAAGAAAATAATATTTATTCTGGTAGCTTTGATCCTGTTTTCATCAATTTATATTTTATCCGGACAGGTTAAAAACAGAGTTTATAAATATTTCAGGGTTGACAGAGTTATTTCTGTAACAGGAGAAATATCAAAAATAAAAACTGAAAAAAGTTATCATAAACGGAGTTTCATTGTTTTTGACCTGATAGAAAAAAAAGAAAAAAAGATATATAAGATAGAGGTTTCTCCTCAATGGTTCTATGATCTTGACCTGGTCGAAGGAAATCTGATAGAAGTAAAAGGTTCATTGATAAAATCCGGAAAAGATATAACCCTAATGGCACAGTCTCTGACCTTTGAAGGTAAAATAGTTAATTTCCGTGACAGGAACGGCTTCCCCTTATGGAGAGGGAACAGAAGAAATAAAGGGATGATGAAAAAAATGGAGAAGAGAAGGAAAAGAAGGCATTGAAAAACAGATCAGGGTTTTTTCTTATTCTAATCATAAGTTTTTTCCTTATAATTCTTGCTGTTTTTCAGTTTAATAAAATAAATAAAAAAAAAATTAAAACCGAGTTTGAGAAACTTACAATTGCTGAAGGGCTGACAATTAAGAGCCTTATAGAGACGTCAGGAACATATATTCTTGAACACGGGGAAGATTCGTTAAAAAAATTTCTATTAAGTTTGTATAAGAACAAATCGATCATTTATATAGGGCTTTTAAAGAACAGGGACCTTGTTTATCTCCTTTCAAGGTATGATGGTTTTTTCCCCGTTGCAGGCGGGAAGGAGGGATACAGGTTCCTTGATTCTCCGGTAGGAAAGATCTTTGAGATCGGAGGTGTTTTTAACAAAAAAAATTCAGATGATTTCGGCCTTTATATAGGTTTTAATTATAAATTTCTTACTTCCTTTGAAAGAACTGTAGGTAGGAATTTTTTTTTGATAACAGGAATAATTCTCCTCATAATGGTATTTATTGTTATTATAATTCTCAGTTATGATAAAAAATTTTTTTTTAAAAATCTTGAACTGATACGGGAAAAAGAAGAAAAAGAGAGATTTAAGGATCTTTCGCTTCTCACTTCTGAAATTGCACATGAGATCAAAAACCCTTTAAACTCAATATATCTTTCTTTTAATACAATGGAACAATATCTTGCAGATAATGAAGATGCTGTTTTTTATAAAAATGCTGTGAAGAATGAGATCAAAAGGATCTCTGAGATCATAAATTCTTATTCTGAACTCTCAAAGGATATAAGGATAAAAAATAATAAAATTTCAATAGATGAATTTATCAGCGAATTCAAATTAATAAAAAAGGATGAGTTCAAAGAAAAAAACATCGAATTTATTGTTGAATCAGGATCATTTGATTTTGTTACTGATAAAGATCTGCTTAAACAGATCTTATTTAATCTGATCAATAATGCTATTGAAGCAGAAGCAAAAAAGATCTCCCTCCATATAAATAAAAGAAACCGAATGTTAAATATTGCTTTAGAAGATAATGGCTCGGGGATCAGAACTGATCTCAGGGATTCTATCTTTAAGCCTTATATTTCTTCCAAAACCGGAGGTATGGGGCTGGGGCTGCATATCACAAAAAAAATGGTTGAGGCTCTTAATGGTAGTATTGAACTGTTTTCATGGAAACCCGGGAAAAAAATATTTAAAATTACTTTAAAAGAGGGTAAACAGAATGGAAGAAAAATTTAATATTATGATCGTTGAAGATGAAAAACTTGCCGGCAGGGCAATTAAAGATAGCCTGAATAAACGGGGATTTTCAGCAAAACATTTTGAGACTGGGGAAGAAGCTTTTTTATATTTCAGTGAAAATCATACAGACCTGATACTCCTTGATTATAAGCTTCCGGGGATGGACGGGGAGGAATTCTATAACAAGGTAAGGGAAATTGACCCTGTGCTCCCGGTTATTTTTATGACCGCCTATAGTTCGGTAGAGAAAGCTGTAAGGCTTTTAAGAAAGGGTGCATATAATTATCTTACAAAACCGGTTGAGATCGATGAACTTAACCATAATATAAACAATATCATTGATAAGTTAAAGCTGGTAAGGGAGAATGAAAGACTGAAAGAAAGCTTTGCAGAAAAGACAGAGTTTAAAGATCTGATATCCGGTTCAGAGTGTATGCAGAAAGTAGTTAATATGGCCCTGAGGGTTTCCGATTCAAATGCTAGTGTACTTATTACGGGGGAAAGTGGAACAGGAAAAGAAGTTATTGCTAATCTTATTCACAATAATTCGGGAAGAAAAAATAATACATTTGTTAAAGTTAATATTGCCGCTTTGCCGGAAACATTGATCGAAGCTGAGCTTTTCGGTTCAGTAAAGGGAGCTTATACCGGATCAGTTCAGGACAGGAAAGGCAAATTTGAAGAGGCAGACGGAGGAAGCCTGTTTCTTGATGAGGCAGGTGATCTTCCTCTGGAAATGCAGGTGAAATTGCTAAGGGCCATACAGGATAAAGAGGTAACCAGGCTGGGTTCAAATACGGTGATAAAAACCGATATCAGGCTTATTACAGCTACCAATAAAGATCTGAACAAACTTATCAATGAAGGAAAATTCAGGGAGGATCTATATTTCAGACTTAATGTTATTAATATTGAAATTCCACCTTTGAAAAAAAGGAGAGAAGATATTCCTCCACTGATAGACCTGTTTATAAAAAAATTCGGAAAAAGAGAGGGGAAAGATATATCATCTATCTCAAAAGATGCAATGTCTGCGCTGATCAGATATAATTACAGAGGGAATATCAGGGAACTGGAAAATATTATTGAGAGGGCAATTGTCCTCGCAAGGGGAAATATACTTACAATGAAGGACCTGCCTGTTTTTATAAATACTATTAAAGAAGAAGATACCAGCTTTGATAAAATTGATGAATCTCTGCCGCTCCCGGAAAGGATCAATATAATAGAGAAGAATATAATCCAAAAAAGTCTGAAAAAGTTTAATTTTAATCAAACAAAAACTGCAAAAGAGCTTGGCATTTCCGAGTCGGGACTCCGTTATAAAATTAAAAGCCTTGATATATTAAATAAATAAAAATTGAAAAACTATCTGAAGAATCACGGCGAACATATTTTGTTGATAATATCGACTCTTTCCCTGGCCCTTCTTGTTGTCTGGTGGTCTGTATTCCTGAACAGGTCAATAAATAATCAACATTCACTTTTAAGCAAAAAACTAAAAGGTGATCTGAAATTTTTTGCATTTAAAATGGACCTGAATAAAAACAATTTGATGCAAACGGGAATAGTAAAAGAGGATAACAGGTTTGAAATTGTCGAATCGGGAGAACCCGGGTCATGTTATTCCATTGTTTTAAATAATTCAGACAGGCCTTTATGCCTGAGGATCAGGAAACATATCCTGGATGAGATGGATGCAGACTTCAGAAGCAAAAAAATTATGGTTATTGGTGAATCAGGGCTTCTTGTTTTTATAGTTTTTGTCAGTATATTTTTTCTGTATAAGTTCATCAGGCTTGAAAAGAGGTCCACAAGGGAAATGGAAGAATTCTGGGGAAAGATAACCCATGAAATAAAAACTCCAATTATGGGAATTAAATCATTTCTTGAAAGCCTTAAAAATAATGCCATAAAGAAAGAACAACTACCGGTTTTTCTGGAGATGGCCATTAAAGAGGTAAAGAAGCAGGAAAAACTGGCGGAAAATATTCTTACCGGTTCATCCTTTATGAATAAAAGAATTAAATTAAACTTAACAGTTTTTAACCTGGTGGAGTTTCTCGATGTTTATTTTAATGAACACTTCATGTCGGCTCTGGAAAACAATTTAAACCTTGAATATGATAATAAAAAAGTTATAAGTGTTAAAGGCGATAAAAATGTACTGAGGGTAATAATTGATAATATAATTGATAATGCCTGCAAATATTGTTCACCCGGACTGGAGTTAATTGTTAATATTAGGGAAAAAAACAGAACAGCGGAAATTATACTTCAGGATAACGGCCCGGGTTTTGACCCTGATATAGCAGAAAATTTATTTAATGCATTCAAATTTTCTGATCCTGAACTGCCGGAAACATCACACGGGACAGGAATGGGACTGTTCATTTCCCGTAATCTTGCCAGAGAAATGGGTGCTGACATTGATGCAAAAAGTGATGGGAAAGGAAAAGGTGCAGAGTTTAAAATAGTTTTACCAATAGTTAAATTATAATGATCTATAAAATTGGAATTGTAGAAGATGATGAACTGATCCGTAATATGATCAGGATAAATCTTGAAAAAAGCGGTTTTGAAGTTGTCGGATTTTCAGAGGCGGAAAAGATGTACAGTTATATAAGAAAGGGATATGTGGATATTCTTATTCTGGATATTATGCTTGACGGGATCACTGGTACAGATCTGTTAAAAAAACTGAGGGAAAAACAAATTAATATTCCGGTCCTCATGGTAACTGCAAAAAATGATATTCAGAACAAAATAAATACATTGAATATGGGAGCAGATGATTATCTTCCCAAACCTTTTAATATGGAAGAGTTGATAGCCAGAGTAAAAGCTCTTGTCAGGAGAAGCCAGGGAAAAAGGTTTATCCCTTCAAGCCAGATACTTATCCTTAATGGATTTAAAATAAGTTTCTCATCACGGAAATGCGATAGTAATCAGGGCGAAATTATCCTGTCAGAAAAAGAGATAAAACTTCTCTCTTTTTTCGTTTCCAACATCGGCCAGACAATAAAGAGAGCAGATATTCTTGAAGAGGTCTGGGGAATGGATGTATCTCCCACTCCCCGTACCGTTGATAATTTTATATTAAAATTCCGTAAGTTGTTTGAAAAAGATCCTTCAAACCCGCAGCACTTTATTTCAGTCAGGAATAAAGGATACCGTTTCGAAAATTAGCCTGTTATTTTTTAAATAAATTAAAAAATAATAACAGGCTTTTTGTTTGCCTGCCACAAATAGGTTTTTTTATGTCATGGTAATGTCATTGATCCTTGAACTAATCCGGGTGTCATTTAAAATTATATCTTATATACAAAATATTAATTAAAAGAGGTAAATATGAATAAGATCCATAGTAAAAATTATTTTTTCCCCGTTATATTTATAATTTTATTCTCTCTTGTTTCAGGACAGTTTCTTGATGCTAAAAAAAAATCAGATATTTCAACCCTGACAAAAAAAAAAGAAAAAAATAATAAAGATAAGAAGACCAAAGAAAAGGCGGAGCTTTATTATAAAATGACGGTTACGGCTACAGGTTCAAAAAAAGATACATTTAATATTCCAAAATCTGTAAGTGTGGTTAATAATAAAGAGATCAGGGAAAAAGCTCCCGATAATATTTCTGATCTGTTCCTGGAACTTCCCGGTGTTGATGTGAATGGTGTAGGATCTAATCAGAGCAGGCCTGTTATCCGTGGAATGCGGGGGCAGAGAATACTTTTAATGGAAGATGGTATCAGGATGAATAATTCCCGCCGCCAGCAGGATTTTGGTGAAATACCGGCTCTTGTTGATATTTCAGATGTAGAGAGAGTTGAAGTTGTCCGGGGGCCTGCTTCGGTGCTTTATGGCTCAGATGCAATCGGTGGTGTTGTTAACATTATTACCAGGGTACCTCAATATGATATCAAAGAGAACGGGATTCACGGAGATTTTGGATACCGATACAGTTCAGCTGACGGGCAGAATAAAGGAGTGGCTAATATAAATGGTAATTTTGGCAAATTAGGATTTATGCTCAGTGGCAACTATAAGAAAGCAAATAACTATACGGCTCCATCCGGATCTTTTGGAGAGATTGAGCTTTCGGATGATACAACGGTCTATGATACAGGTGTTAAAGATGGGGGAGTTAATCTACTCCTTAACTATAAAATGACCGGGTCGATAGACCTCTCATTCAAGTATGAATATTATCATGCTGTTGATGCCGGGTTCGGATTTGTAGATCCTGATGATTATGCACCCGGCTCTGCAAGGATACAGATAAGATATCCGGATCAGAAAGTTGAAAAGTATACTTTCAAATATGAGAACAATAATATGGATTTTGCCCTTGCAGATCATATAGGTTTCACGGCTTATTACAGGGGAAATGAGAGACAGTTGAAAAATGATATTTTTGTACCTTTCGGAATTCCGGGAAAACCTGATGCAGGCATCAGTATTCTCACCGATAATTATACTGATATTAATACAACAGGGCTGAGGCTTGAATTTAATAAAAAAAAGGGAAATCATCTTTTTACATATGGTACCGATTTTTTCCATGATTCAACAAATAATAGTGATACTAATATCACACAAATAATTGGATTCGGGCCTCCGAGGCCTTCTGAAGACAATACACCTTCTCTCCCTAACGCATCCTACAGCAGCATGGGATTCTTTTTTCAGGATGATATATCACTGTTTCACAGAACATCTTTGATATTCGGCATACGCTATCAGAGTGTAAATGCAGATACAAAAGAAACTTTGGGGCTGGAAAATGAACCTCTGGCCAACAGTAATGATAATACTTTTGTTGGTTCTGTTAATTTCAGTTATGGAATTACAGATGATCTGAAATTTGTTGTATCAGTGGGAAGAGGTTTCAGATCTCCAAACCTTATAGAAAGGTTCTTTAACGGTGCAACACCGGAAGGGAGTGCATATCAGTCAAGGAATACAGAACTGAATGCAGAAACAAGCCTGAATTTTGATCTCGGGTTTAAATTAAGATTAAATAATTTTTTCCTTGAGTCGTCCTATTTTAATAATACTATCTATGACGGAATACGAATTTCGCCTACCGGAGAAACAATTTACGGACTACCGGAATACAAAAATGTAAATATTGATAAGTTGAGAACCGAGGGGTATGAAATATCAGGCGGGGTCTATTTTAAATTCGGGCTTCAACTCACATCAAATTATACAAAAATGGATTCTTCAGATATAGGGAACCCGGATACTCCTTATGTTGATACATTTTCCTCAAAATTCAATTTAAATGTAAAATATGAACATCCGAAAAAACTATTTCGGATTGGATATAATATCCGTATCAATGGTGAACAAAAAGAAGTTCAGCTGGGAGATAATCCCATAGGAGCTACAATCCCCGGATTTACGGTTCATTCATTAAGTGCCGGTGTAACTCTGTTTAAGAAAAGCAGGTCCCCTCAGAGGATAGGGATAATTGTCGGCAACCTGACAAATACACTTTATACTGAATTTTCAAATGCAAGTTTTTTCAGGCCTGCACCCGGGAGGCATATAGTATTTACATGGTCAACGGTCTTCTAATAAAACCTCTATTATAAAGATTCATTCATTGAAAAAAATTCTCTGAATGAATCAACGTCTAAAGGGGCGGTTCTCCAGCCGCCCCTTTTTTATTTACCTCTAATAAATATCAGTTATTTTATTTTTTTCACCTATGAGGATCAGGATATCTTCCGGAAGGATCTTCATTAATGCAGATGGATTAAAATGCATTTTTTCACCCCGTTTTACAGCAACCACTATGGATCCGGTTTTTTCTCTAAGGCCCGATTCTTTTATAATTTTTCCGTTTAATGGTGATTTTTCCGTTATTGTTATCTCTTCAAGTGAAAGCGCTAAATTCTTTGACTGAGTTACGAGGTCAATAAGGTTAACCACATTGGGTTTTAATGCGGAGTTAATTATTCTGTTTGAAGCCAGTGAAACAGGTGCAATTACTCTGTCTGCTCCTACTTTATTTAATTTTTTTTCATTTGCAGCAGTTTCTGCTCTGGCAATAATATACAGATCCGGGTTAAGTTCTTTCGCACTCATCACAGTAAAAACATTATCTGCATCCGATGATAGAACGGAAATGAATGTTTTTGCTTTCTCTATCCCTGCCGTGATCAGAGAGTCTTCTTCTGTTGCATCCATTAACAGAATATTGTATCCAAGCTCATCTCCATGAGAATACCTTTCTTTATTATTTTCAATTAGTATGAATTTACTTTTTTTGTCATAAAACTCTTTTGCAACTGCTTCACCCATCCGTCCGAATCCTGCAATAATAATATGATTTTTTAAATTTGACAGGGTTTTCATTTTTCTTCTCCCGAGAATTTTTCTCAACTTTCCTTCAACAGAATACTCTGCTATCAGCCCTACTGAATAAAGAAAAGTTCCAAGGCCGGAAATAATAACAAAGATTGTAAATATCTTACCGGCAGGGGATAGAGGGAAGGTTTCACCGAACCCCACCGTACTTATGCTTATTATTGTCATATACAGAGCATCCAGGACTTTTACTTTTTCCAGTAATACATATCCTGAAATATCAAAAATAACAATTGACAATAATAAAAGTAATAATAATTTTATTCCGGGCTTTTTATCCATTTTAAAAAGAATTTAAATAAATTCAAAATAATTTTAAAGAAAATAAGATAATAATTCAAATATTTTGTGTGTAGAGTGTGGAAACTTCGCAGAAAATTGCGAAAAATAAGCGATAATTAACGACATATATTAAATTTTGGTTTTTTGTTTTATTGAGTTCCAAAAAAATACCAATATATATAGGATGTATACAGCTTTTTTAGTTTTCAGGACTAAGTTGGCATGAAGGTTGCTATATAAATAATATGAATATTGGAGGTAAAAAATGATAAAAAAACTTATGGTAATATTTGTAACTGTTATGGTTATCAGTGTATTTTCATTAACTGCAGGAAACGGGCCGGGAAACGGATCCGGTGATTGTATATTTATTGATGAGAACGGAGATGGAATTAACGATAATTTCAGAGACCATGATGGTGATGGTGTTCCCAACCGTCTGGATCCGGACTGGGTAAAACCTCAGGATGGAACAGGTTACGGAACTGGAAATGGTAAAATGAACAGAAACAGAAATCAGAGAAACATCAATGGAACCGGTAGTTTCAATTCTTTCGGAAATATGAATAATTTTGGTGGAAATTACGGGTCCGGCGTTTGTGACGGAACCGGAGCCGGAGAAAGTAATGGTAAAAGGAGAAGAGGCGGAAGAGGTTAAACTCTTTTTGTAAAATCCTGATAAAATTTTAAAGGGGAATGAAGAGATTCATTCCCCTTTTTTTTTACATTTTTTTATCTCCGGTTTGACTCCCATTTTTACGATCTGTTATCATAGATATGAGGTGGCAAATGAAAAAGTTATTATTAATTGTTCTTGTTCTTATTATATTTTCACTTAATATCACAGGTTATAGTTCAAAGACCGAAGAAAAACTTTTTTTTAACCAGGGATATTTTGGAACTGTATCTTTATATCAATCATATCTGAATATTGGCATGGTCACTGATCTGTGGTCAAAAAAAATATATACACCTGAAAATTCCAAAGAGATATTAAAAATGATAAAAGGTTTTATGAGTGGTGCTATTGGTAACCTGAAAGATCTATCGGAACTGCAGATGACCAAAAGTGATAAGGAAGGGATCCTTCAGTTAATGAACATTTCAAAGGATCTTTATGATGAGGCTGTTTATATACTCAAATATATGGATTCAAAAGATCAATCAGACCTGGATCAATATCAGTATTTCAGGAAAATGGCCTGGAAAAAACTCCAGGACCTGATGAAAAAATAAGATAAGATGCAGGCCTGTAATTAATAAAATTGTTGATATTTATTTAACAAGTAGACTGGGACTATTTTCAGGTTTAGTTAAGAACAGCTTGCGCGGATATCTCCAACAGGTTAGTATTATTTATCGTTAAAATAGTATTTTCTGATATATTTTTCCTGTACTTTGAAGGACCAGTGGTTCTCTGATATTTCAAGTGAAGCTTCTTTGATATTTCCTTTTTTCAAAAGTGATACAATTTTCCTGTGACAAATTATTGATTCTTCCTCCCACTCTTTGATCCATTTTTCCTGAAGCGGGAAATCATACAGCCTTTTTTTTAAAATATTTACAAGTTTGATAAGTTCGGGATTATTACTTTTATTTAAAAATACATTATGGTAATCGAGATTATATTTGTAAAAAAGGTTGAAATCATTTTTCTTCAGTGCCTGTTCCATTTTATTGTTAAGAATTTCCATGCGATCCAGGTCAGAATCTTTTTTTGTTTTATAAAATGAGGCTAGTGCTGAACTTTCCAGTGAACCGATGATCTGGTAGATATTTTTAATATCTTCAATGGCCAGTGAGTTTACAAAGATTCCTTTCCTCGGGAGGATCGTTACAAACCCCTCCATTTCAAGCTGGATCAGTGCGTCCCGGAGTGGTGTTTTGCTGATCCCGAGCTTTCTGCTCGTTGCATCCATATTTATTGCTGAACCCGGCATCACTCTTCTGCTGTGTATCTCTTCTCTCAGATATTCATAAACCTGTTCCTTCAATGATTTTAAGTTTAATGTCCCTTTCTCCATTTTTTTTATATAACATAGTTGAAAATGTAGTTCAACTTAAATAAACATATAAAGAATATCAAAAGTTTTATTTTATAAATGTTAAATTCAATATTTTTCTATTCCATCACCGGACGGAAGCCTATGCTTCCATATTTAAAGTTAATATAGTTCCCGCCTCTGTATGAACTTCTGACCGGCCCTTCTCTTCTATTGAAACTTCCTCCTCTTATTACCCTCCAGGGGCCGCTTAAAGGCCCCTTCGGGTTTTTATATGGAGAATCACTATAATAATTTGTGTCATACCAGTCATTACAATATTCCCATACATTACCCGCCATATCACAAACACCATAGGGTGAATTACCTTCAGGATGAGAGCCAACTATTTTCGGTTTGGAGGTAGACAGGTAATCCCAGTTTGTTATAGTATTGTCCGGCTGCTGATCTCCCCAGGGGTATGTCCTTTTGTCCGTTCCTCTTGCAGCTTTTTCCCACTGGGCTTCTGTAGGTAAATGGATATTTCTCCCGAGTTTCAGTGATAACCAGTTGCAATAGGCTTTTGCATCATCCCAGGTTATATTTACAACAGGGAATTTGCCATTGAAAAAAAAACTGCTACCATATATTTTATTACCCGGTTTTGTTCTCCCTGTCTCATCACAAAATTTATCATATTGTTCAAAGGTGATCTCATATTTTGAGATAGCATATTCATCAAGATAGACCTTATGGAGAGGCTTTTCATCCGGTTCTCCGATATTTTTGTCATCACCCATCCAGAACTCTCCGGCCGGAATTGTTATCCACTCAACTTCTCTGTATGGCTCCTCCGGAGGAGCTTCCTCTTTTTTTCTCTTGAATATCATCACCGCTGCAATAATAGCTACTATAACAGCACCTGTTATCATCAATATTTTCTTCTTCTTTTTCTTTGAAGTTCTTTTTATTCCCTCTTTTTCTATTAACCTTTTTACTTTGAGTTTTTTACCTTTAAACACTTTTTTATAACCTGATAATCTGGATGGATTTAATTCCGCAACCAGATTGTTTGAATCTTTCAAATAAATAGAAGGGATCCCGTTCAGTTTATTTTTCCCTATATGCTGTTTCAGAAGGCTAAGGGTTTGTTGTGATTTTTCAACATCTCCCAATTTTGTGTAGCATGAAGCTAAAATTAAATATATCTTTGCCCTGAATACAGGTTTTTCTATGGGAACAAGTTCCAGACAGGTATTCAAATGAAATAATGCATCTTCATAATCCTCTTTCTCATAGGAATTTACACCATTTTTATAAAAAGAACTTAATGCCGATTCCGAAGGTATTGTGAATCCCGAAAGTATCAGTAAAAGTGAAACAAGTAGTGCTGTTATCTTTGAAGCTACATTATTCATATTTTCACCTATTTTAATCCAATTGATATTGAATGTGTTTTTTCAGGCTCAACCACCACAAGGTAATATCGCTTATTTTTTTCATTTTTTATCCTGATCTCTTCTGTATCATTTAACAACACTTTTTTTCTCTTTTTAATATCAATCTTCATGGTTGCCGGGTCTTCAGTAATAACGTAGATATCAGCATGTTTCCCGATCAGTATGTTTGGAAATTCAACATTATATGTATTCTCCTTGTCCCCTTCTGTTTTTTTTACTGTGATTTTTCCTCTTAGCACCTTTGCTATCAGGTTACTCCATTTTCCACCCTTTGCAAGGTTGTAGGCAAATACCTGTTGCTGAAGTTTATCCATATCGGAATAGTTTTTCTTGAGTTCGGTATATTGAACTGTATTTACTTTAACACCTTTTCTTCTGCACCTGATCTTTACATGGAGGTTCTTTTTCATATTTTCCGGAATAAGAAATGATAATTCATAATATGCTGAAGTATTTCTATTTATCCTTTCAACTATTTCCACTGTATTGGTTCCTGTATAATATTTCCCCCCGCTCTCCCCTGCAAGATATTTCAAACTCATATCTCCGGAAATATTCGGTTGATGGGTATCGGAAGGTTTTGCAGGGTTTATTGAATAAAGTACTGAATTACCCTTGTTAACAGCTTTAACAATATTTCCCAGATATCCCATCATCACTCCGGAAAAAAGCATTTTAAAATTATCCTTTCTCTCGGAATCCCAGAGTGTTGACCACTGGCCTATACCTCCTCCGGTACTCCCGTCATTACCAATGTTTGCATCTCTTGCTTTACTAATTTTTTCTGATTCCCGGGCTTCTTCCATATTGAATCCCTTTGAAGTTTCAAGAAAGCTCCCCTGTGACATTCCTTCGGATATTAAAAAAACCATCTTGGGTTTTATTATTGATTTCAGGGCATATTTGAATTTTGATAACATATTACTATATTTGATTATCTGGTTCCTGTAACGCATCCTTTCTGATTTCTGGTGGCCTTTACTTAACTCCATAAAACTCCTGTTTTCCTGCTGGGATGAGCCGAATATATCATTACTCAAATTACTACCTAATACCTTCTGCCTGAAAAGTTCGTTTGACCATTTGTCAAAATTAAGTTTAAGAGCTTTTATTTTCTCTATTAAAACCTTATTACCCGTTTCCGTACCGCCTATATAATTCAGCCCCTTTAAGGGATGGATCTCAACTACAATGAACTTATCACCGGCCTTACCCTGGTTAATAAGTTTTTCCGCTATCTCCTTGGTTCTCCTGTATCCGTCACGGCTGTTAAATACAGAGTCAATTATCAAAAATATATATCTCTCCCGGACAGCCCTTTCATTTTTTACTACAGGGATCTTGACAGTTTTTCCAACCTTTTCGGAATACCTTTCCTCTTCTTCGAAGAAGTATCTGTTCAGTGAATTTATCTCCACAGGATTTCCCTCAACATATAGTACAAGGTCCTTTTTCTTCAGGTCAAAAACAGGATTTCCCTTTTTGTCCAGAGCAAATACTGGAATTATTACAGCATTGACATTTACATCATATTCCAGTTTTATATCCTTCACTTCCGGGAAAGGATAAATAGGATTACCTGAGAAAAACCAGGTAAATAACAACACCATAACCAGGGTAACTATAATATTTCTCATGATCTCTCCTGTAAAACTATTAAAATTATATTTTTATTTCTTATAAAGAATAGAATGATCCTGAAATAATTAAAATAATTCTTATCTTCCATTTCCAATTTTTAATACTATATTCAAATATTACTTAATATAAAAATCTATAGCAATAAAATTGCCGGAAAAATCTGTGGGATCTGTCCTCTTAACAGGACAAAAGTACAAAATTTAAGGTGAAACTATAAATTGACAATTTCTTATATATCTGATATATCAGATATCAGGAAAATGGAAGGTTATATCTTTGATATTAAAAAATTTGCCCTGCATGACGGCCCGGGGATAAGGACCACTGTATTCTTTAGCGGTTGTCCCCTGAATTGTCTCTGGTGTCATAATCCTGAAAGCAGAATGGACCTGAAAGGGGAAAATACTGGGCCTAACAGAAAGGTAAGTTCCGCATATATAATGGATGAACTTTTAAAGGATTCTGTTTTTTATGAGGAATCAGGTGGAGGGGTTACCTTTTCCGGAGGTGAACCATTTTTTCAATACCGGTTTCTTAAAGATGTTCTTAAAAAATGTGGTGAATTATCCCTTCATACTGCAATTGATACCACAGGATTTGTGAATGAGGATATATTTAAGGATGTGTTGCCTCTAGGGGATCTTTATCTGTATGACCTGAAGGTTATGGATGCAGATAAACACAGGGACTTTACCGGGGTTTCCAATGAAATAATTTTGAATAACCTGAAAATCCTTTCGGGATCAGGGAAAAAAGTGATCATCCGTTTTCCGGTAATTCCTGGATATAATGATGATAAAAAAAATATTCATGAAACAGCAGAGTTTATTTCAGCCCTCAAAAATGTTGATAAAATAGATCTTTTACCTTATCACATGTATGGAATGTCAAAATATAAAAGATTAAATTTAAGTTCGGAAATGAAAAAAATTAAAACTCCGGATCAGAGTGAACTTAATAAGATCAGAAACCTTTTTGAAAGTTATGATCTTAAAGTTAGTTTGGGAGGATAAAAGTTGAACGAAAGGATAAAAAAACTCAGGGAACAGAGTTTAAATGCAATAAATAAAGTTTCTGCCGAAAGGGCAAAATTGATCACCGATTTTTACAGATCAGGTGAAGGCAGGGGTGATTCTGTACCTGTACAGAGGGCACTTGCATTTAAATATATTCTATTGAATAAAAAGGTCCACATAAATGAGGGAGAATTGATAGTTGGAGAGAGGGGGCCGGAACCAAAAAGCACTCCCACATATCCTGAAGTGTGCATCCATTCACTTGAAGATCTGAAGAAAATAGATTCAAGAAAGAAGGTCTCTTTTAAAGTAAATGATGAGGTGGAAAAAGTTTATAAAGAGGAGATCATTCCATATTGGAGAGGCAGGAGTATAAGGGAAATTGTTTTTTCACATATGTCTGAAAAGTGGAAAGATGCATACAAAGCAGGAGTTTTTACCGAATTTCTGGAGCAAAGGGCTCCGGGGCACACAGTTCCTGGTAACAAGATCTATAAACAGGGATTTGAAGATATTATCACTGAGATTGATGATAATATAAAAAAAATCGATTTTTTTAACGATCCGGATGCTTTTGATAAAAATGAAGAATTAAAAGCAATGAAAATATCAGCAGAATCTCTGATCATGTTTGCAAAAAAATATTCACTGGAATTGACGGAACTGGAAAAAAAGGAAAAAAATACCCGGAGGAAAAATGAACTTGCCGAGATGGCGGAAATTTGCAGCAGGGTTCCTGCAAAAAAACCTGAAACATTTTTTGAAGCTCTTCAATATTACTGGTTCGTTCATATCGGGGTTATTACTGAATTAAATCCCTGGGATTCTTTTAATCCGGGAAGGCTTGATCAACATTTATATCCTTTCTATAAAAAAGAAACTGAAGAAGGTTCGTTAACAAAAGAGAAAGCAAAGGAGATCCTCTTTTCCTTCTGGATAAAATTTAATAACCATCCGGCTCCCCCGAAGATGGGTGTGACAGCAAAAGAGAGTAATACTTATACCGATTTTACTTTGATCAATCTTGGTGGTTTAAAAGAAGATGGATCGGATGCTGTAAATGAACTTTCATATTTGCTTATGGATGTTATAGAAGAGATGAGGATACTTCAACCCGGATCCATGGTTCAGGTCAGTAAAAAAAATCCGGATACTTTTATAAAAAGAGCATTAAAAATTATAAAGACCGGATTCGGGCAGCCCTCTGTTTTTAATACAGATGCCATAGTGAAGGAACTTACACGCCAGGGAAAAAGTATAAAAGATGCAAGGAATGGTGGTGCTTCCGGCTGTGTTGAAAGTGGAGCATTCGGTACCGAAAGTTATATTCTTACCGGTTATTTTAACCTTGCAAAGATCTTTGAGCTAACACTTAATAACGGATATGACCCCCTTACAAAAAAAAATATAGGAATAAAAACGGGAGATCCTGAAAAATTCAGCAGTTTTGACCAGTTGATGGATGCATTTGGAAAACAGGTAAAATATTTTACCGATATAAAGATTGAAGGGAATAATATTATAGGTAAAATTTATTCCGAATATCTGCCTGCTCCGTTACTTTCAATATTGATAGATGATTGTATAAAAAAAGGTGTTGATTATAATAGTGGAGGAGCACGATATAACACTACATATATTCAGGGGGTCGGCCTGGGCTCATTGACAGATTCCCTGGCCTCTGTCAGGTATAATGTATATGACAAAAAAAATATCACCATGGCAAAAATGATGGATATACTGGACACCGATTTTGAAGGTTATGAAAAAGAGAGAAATATGTTTATCAATAAGACACCTAAATACGGGAATGATAATGATTATGCAGATGAACTAGCAATGAAGATATTTACTATCTATTTTAACTCTGTTGACGGAAGGCCCGGCCCTAACGGCAGTATTCACAGGATCAATATGCTGCCCACAACTTCCCATGTCTATTTCGGAAGTAAGATCGGTGCACTGCCGGACGGGAGGAAGGCAAAAGAACCTTTGTCTGAAGGTATATCACCATTTCAGGGTGCGGACAGGAACGGGCCCACAGCAGTAATAAAATCTGCTTCAAAAATTGATCATATAAAAACCGGGGGAACTCTGTTGAACCAGAAATTTACCCCTTCATTTTTTAATGATAAAAAATCCATCGATAGCCTTGTTTTTCTTATACGGAGCTATTTTAAACTTAACGGACACCATATTCAGTTTAATGTTGTAAATGCGGAAACTCTCAGAGAAGCAAAAAATGATCCGGAAAAGCATAGAGATCTTATTGTTCGTGTAGCCGGTTACAGCGATTATTTTGTTGACCTGGTGGAAGAACTTCAGGATGAGATAATAAGGAGAACTGAGCATGAAGGATTTTAAAAACTTTTTTGCAGATCTGGGGCTCCTCTATTCCGCAGCAATATGGGGTTCAACATTCTTTATGGTAAAAAGTGCACTGGAATTCATATCGCCCCTTGCACTGATCGGATACAGGTTCCTGATAGCTTCTGTTTTTATGTATATACTTTTAAGATTTATGAAAAGGCCGGTTTTTAAAAATTTTAAAAATGGTATCATGCTCGGAGTAATTCTATGGTTCGTTTATTTTCCCCAGACCCTCGGCCTTAAATATACAACAGCTTCAAATTCAGGGTTTATAACAGGGCTGTTTATTGTGTTCGTACCTTTTATGGGATGGATGCTGTTCAGAAAGCTTCCGGCATTAAATAAAATTTTATCAGTTTTTATTGCATTATCCGGATTGTGGATACTTACAGGAGGGATGAATAATATAAACAGGGGAGATGTCCTTACTCTTATTACAGCGTTGGCATATGCTTTACACATACTTTTTGCCGGTAAATATATGGGGTCAGGAAGTGATCCTTTTGTTTTGACCTTTCAGCAATTTTTTGTTGTCGGAGTCCTGTCCATCATTTCCGCCTTGCCATTCTCTGTGTCATTATCCTGGACACAGGGCCATGTATGGTGGACAATAGCGTTTCTTGCTGTTTTTCCAACATTGTCCGCATTTCTTATACAGATGATATCGCAAAAATTTACTTCTCCCGTCAAAGTTGCCCTTATTTTTTCAATGGAACCGGTTTTTGCTGCAATATTTGCATGGACACTGGGAGGCGAACTATTTGTTCTGAGGAGGGGAATAGGCGGTTTAATAATTGTTTCCGCAATATTAATTTCAGAACTTCCTGTTTTGAATATTAATAAAAAATAGGAGGTAAATCAGGATTTATTTTTTTTCCCGTTTGTTTTAGGATAGATCGATTTTTCACATTCAGGACAGATACTATGGCTGAATGCAGCATCCGAATGTTCATGTATGTAGGTTTCAAGATGATTCCAGTAACCTTTGTCATCTCTGATCTTTTTACAGTTGGAACATATAGGCAGCAGGCCTGAGAGAGTTTTTACATTCTCCAATGCTTCCTTCAGTTCAAAGATCAGGTTATCCCGCTCTTTGCTATTCTGATATTCCCGTACCTTCATAGAAAAGAGATATCGTGACACTATCCAGGCCAGAATTGTAAAAGAAATAAGATTTATCCTCTGTGTCAATAAAATCTCTTTTTTTATGGATATAAAACCTATAAAAAAGAATAAGAGAGAAGAATTAACAAAATAGAGGAAGATGCTGTAAAAATTTGTTAAAAGTGTCAGAACGGAAAATGTAAAGATCGTACCGAAAAATACAATAATGCTGCCTGAAATAAAAAAGTCACCGGCTGCCATAAAAGTGAAAGATAACAAAAGCATAAAATATGATATGCGGATCAATAATTTGTGAAATAAGACTATATCCTTATGATCTTCTATATTTTTGATATGTGCAAGTATTATAGTGATAATTGTTATAAGAGCAACAGCCAAACGGGAATAGAAAACG
>JBDLJQ010000054.1:0-21173 GCA_039714255.1 Acidobacteriota bacterium | reverse complement strand
CATAGGGAAACTTGCAAATAAAAAACAATTATAGACATAAAAAAACAGGTTTGAGTCAAATGATACTGTTGGAATAAATATTCTTATTAATGCTGCGAGGATCCCCAATAATACAAGTATAATTGATAGATATAGTTTCATTTTAAATGTACGGGTCAGCATTGTCTGATAATTCAACCACCAGCTGAATATACCGGAAAGAGTTGCCGGTATTGATGTAACAGCTGCAATCAGCAGGGAGTAGAATGCTGCATTTTCATAAGGGGAATAATTAAATATAAGAAACAAAAGCTGCATAATTGCACTGAAAAAGAACAAACCCATCGGGAAATGGATAAATACAGGATGGGGATGAAATTTCCTATACCAGTCCCTCAATCTGTCCATTTTATCATGTTCTTCGGTAATCTCTTCAGCTTCAAAGGTTCCAACAATTTCAAACCTGCTCATAATATCATCACCATGAGGTGCAACTGACATCTGATCAGTAAGGTCCTCTCCGGCAAAATGCCTGTTAATATGGGAACCGTTCTTCCATAATTTACTGTTGGTTACATCATAAATATTACCTTTGTATGCAACATATGCAGGCCTTCCCTCTTTACCATCATACTCTTTGAGTTCCTCTTTTTTCAAAATAGCCTCCAATTTTATAGTCAGAAATATAATTATATTTTTTTTCAATAAAAATTGTCAAGGATTTAAAAACTGAATTTTTCTGATTAACTTGAAGTATTCTTAAAGATTAAAAGAAATTTAATAATTAATCTGATAGATAATAAAAGGAGCCCGGAAGGACTCCTTTATTTATGTAAACTTACTTACTTATATCTTTTAACTGCTCCACAAACCGTGAAGGTTACAGTATGCTCTAACTTTTACATCAGTTGCATTTGTTATAAATGTAGCAACAGGTGATTCTTCCGGAGTAAAATATTTAAAATATGATATTCCATCAGCTATGAGTTCCACCCATTCTATATGATGCTCTTCACTCATAGGATGCTCTACTGAACCAACCACAACTTCATAACCACTATCGATCTTTTTTACTACCGGTACATGTTTTTCAGTGGCAGCATCTGTGGTATTCTCAGTCTGCAGGGTCATTGGCTGATTACAACAAACCAGTGTTCCTGCTCCTCCATGCAATACATTAACTATAGAACCGCATATATCACATTTGTAAACCTGGCTTTTTTTGCTCATCTTATTCTCTCCTTTTAAAAAAGATTAATCCTCTATGACAATAAACTGGTCCTTACCTACTCCACATAAAGGACATACCCAGTCATCAGGAATATCTTCAAATTTTGTTCCCGGTGCAATTCCTCCATCGGGGTCTCCTAATTCGGGATCATAAATATATCCGCAGGGTTCACATTCAAATTTTTTCATAATCATCCTCCTTTATAATTACTTTATATTTGTAATCATTACATATTATTCTATCATAAATTTACAAACATTCAAGTTTTTAATAATTTTTTTTTATTTAAATATTAATTTTCTTCGAAAAATTCGTCATCATAAATTTTTTCAAAATGAAGTTTATGCTTTAATTCTTCTTCTGCCAATTTTTCAAAAAGTTTTTTTATCCTTGGTTCCCCTACTTCTTTAGCAAGATTTGTATACAATCTGTGTGCAGCTTCTTCCCTTTTCATTGCAATAATTATTATATCCTGATATGTCATTTCCGGAGAAGGTTTTTTGTCCACTACATAGTCACTTATCATAAGGTTCTCTACATGTCCGATTTCCATTTCACTTATTTTTGATTCTTTTATTGTTTCAAGGGCCCTTGCATGACTCTCTTCCATTCTTTCATATTCTTTTAAAAGATCTTTCTGACTTTTAAATTTTACTATGTCCTGCATATATCTGTAAAATTCTGCAGCTTCATTCTCCCTTTCAATTGCAAATTTTATTATTTCGTCAAATTTTTCCAAACTCATCTGTTTTCCTCCTGTTTTTTTTGATTATATCTTATAAAAATATCCATTTCAAGAATATTTTTATAATTAATTTAAGCTTCTTGACCCGTTTTTTTTTATATGATAACATCAGTTTTTATCAGTCTTACAGGAGGTATCGATGACCGATCTTAAAACCAGTTATTTAGGATTAGAATTAAAAAACCCGGTTATAGTAGGAAGTTGCGGTTTGACTAACTCAGTCGAAAATATCAAAAAACTGGAAGAGAACGGAGCCGGAGCCGTTGTTTTAAAATCCATATTTGAAGAGCAGATATCTATGGAGATCGGATCTTTTGATACCGGAACTCTCGAACATACCGAAGGTTATGATTATATTTCGGAATATACAAAACAGCATAATCTTAATAAGTATATTAAGCTGATAAAAGAACTTAAAAAAGAAGTATCCATACCGGTTATAGCAAGTATAAACTGTATCACGTCAGGTGAATGGGCCTCCTTTGCGGAAACTATCCAATCTGCCGGTGCCGATGCCCTGGAATTAAATATATTTATTCTTCCGGGAGATTTTAAAAATAAAGGCGAGAATATAGAACGGATCTATTTTGACATTATCAAAAATGTTGAAAAAAAAATATCTATTCCATTTTCTATTAAGATCAGTTCTTATTTTTCAGGACTTGCAAATACTATTTTCAACTTATCTCTTACAAGTGTATCAGGGATAGTACTTTTCAACAGGTTCTATAATCCGGATATTGATATTGATAAACTTGAGGTTGTTTCAGCCGGAATATACAGCTCACAAAGTGAAAATGCAATGCCTTTAAGATGGATCGGAATATTATCAGACCATGCTAAATGTGATCTTGTTTCATCCACAGGTGTTCATAACGGTAAAGATGTAGTAAAAAATATTCTTGTTGGTGCAAAAGCTGTTCAGGTTGTCACATCAATATACAAAAATGGCCCCGAATATATTAAGACTATACTAAATGAAATTGAAGAATGGATGAGAGAACATAATTATTCAACCCTTAATGATTTTCGTGGTAAATTGAGCCGTGATAAGGTTAAAGATCCCCAGGTATTTGAAAGGGTTCAGTTTATGAAATATTTTTCAAGTTAATAACTATTTTAAATTTAACTTGTTTTTCCCATTCAATGCAGCCACTTTATATGTTTCCGCCCATGTAGGATAATTAAAGATATTGTTAATGAAGAAATCAATTGTACCTCCCATCGACATAACAACCTGCCCTATATGGATTATTTCTGCAGCCTGCTCACCTATAATATGAATCCCCAATATTTTTTTTGTTCTTTTATGGAACAGGATCTTTAATGCACCCCGGTCATCTCCGGAAATAGCTGCTTTGGCGATCTCATAATAATATGCAACACCTTTTTCATATGGAATTTCTTCCTTTATCAGTTCCTGTTCGGTTTTTCCAATTGAAGACATTTCCGGTATTGAATATATAGCATAAGGGAAGTTATCATTTACTTTTGAATCAACACCCAACCCGACAGCAAATCTTGCAGCAAGCCTCCCCTGTTCCGAACTAGTAGATGCCAGAGCAGGGAAACCAATAACATCACCGCATGCATAAATATTCTTCACAGACGTCTGATACTTATCATTGACATTAATTGTTCCCCTGGGGCCTGTTTCTATTCCAACTTTATCTATATTCAGTGCTCCTGTAGCAGGAGTCCTCCCTTTTGAAAAAAGTATTGCATCAGCTTCATAAATATTGCCACTTTCTGTCTGAAGTTTTCCTTTTCCTTCGGAGGTTACTTCCAGCTTTTTATACTTTTCATTAAGATATATCCTGACACCCAGTTCTTCAAAAAATTTTTTAATAAGTTCTACAATTTCAACATCAAGGAATGGAAACATATCAGCATGGCTGTCAATAATCGAAACTTTACACCCCAGAGCGGCAAACATTCCGGCATATTCTGTTCCTATAACCCCGGCTCCGTAAACTATCAGGGAACGGGGCAGTTCCACAATCTTACTTTCTCTTGAAAATATAAAATCAGAATCAAAAATAACATTCTGATCAAAATTTATGTCATCAGGCCTTCTCGGGTTTGTTCCGGTTGCAATGATGATTTTTTCAGCATTTATTTCCGACAGAGTATTTCCATCTTTATCACTGATCTTTATATTGTTTTTATCGGCAAATGATGCATCTCCATAAATTACATCCACACCATTACGTTTAAACTGTCTCTCAATGACCTTTATCTCATAGGTAAGTATTGACTCGACTTTTTCAGTAAGATCCAGAAGTTCAACCTCACTTCTGGAATATCTACTGGAGCCGTAAACAAATTTTCTCTTCAAACCTTTTAAATAGAGGACAGCTTCTCTCAGGGTTTTGCTGGGGATTGTCCCTGTATGTAATGAAACGCCACCCAGCTTCTGTATTCTGTTATCGATAACGACAACATTTTTTCCGGCCTTTGCTGACTGTATAGCTGCCCTCTGGCCGGAAGGCCCGCTGCCGATTACGGCGATCTCATAACTCAGTTCACTGAGGCCTTCCTTTGTCATCAATAAATTATTTACTTTTTTTTATGTTTTCATCAAGGAATTTTAAAAATTTATCTTTTTTTAAAAACCCCGAAAACCTGTTTATCTCTTTACCGGAACTATCCAGGAATATTACGGTAGGCATTCCAATTACATTCAGTTTCTTTCTTATTTGTTCATTTTTTTCATTTTTTTCTGTAAAATCGAGTTTTACAAGTACAAAATTGTTTAATTTTTCTCTAACCAAGTCATTGGAAAAAGTTTGCTCATCAAGTTCTTTACAGGCAACACACCAGTCTGCATAAGTGTCTATCATAATAACTTTACCTTCACTTTCTGCAATTAGTTTTCCTTTATCAAGATCACTTTCCCAATTTAATTTTTCTTTCTTCTGAACTTCGGAAATTATCTGAGCCGGAGCAGGAAAAAATTTTGAATTTATCCCCTTAGTGAACAGCAAAGCACCGATCAAAAATAATACTATAAGAACAACTTTGTAAGCTTTACCCTTTAGTTCGTCATCATCCGACGGTTTAAAAAGGCCGGAAAAAACAGATGCGGAAATAAGGAAAACACCCCACAATACCATATTAATCCATTCCGGTAATACAGAATTGAGGAAATATATACCTCCGCCGATGAGTAAAACAGCAAAGAAATATTTAAAATAATCCATCCATTTTCCGCCCTTGGGCATCGCTGAAATAGCACCGGAAAAGGTTCCTGCCAGGAGGAAAATAACTCCAAGTCCCAGTGAAAAGGTGAATGTGAGCCAGAAACCGAGGAAAACATTCCCCGTCTGGCTTATCCATGATAATAGTGCAATTAATACGGGGCCGACACAGGGTGCTGCAATTATACCTGCGACACCACCAACGATCAGTGAGCCGATTATTTCACTTTTATGTCCCTTCTGAACCTTTGAAGATATGGAAGATGGAACAGGAATTTCAAAAAATCCTGCGAGGCTAAGCCCCATTATAATAAAAATGGCAGAAATTATTACCACAACTAACGGATTCTGGAATGATAACCCCATCATAGATCCTGTCATTGCTGCAATTACACCAAGTACAGAATATACAATAGCAAGCCCAAGTACAAAAAATATAGAAAGGTAAAACCCTTTGAATTTTGACTTTCCGCTTTTTGTCCCCACATAACCCATCACTATAGGAATAACCGGATAAACACATGGCGTAAAACTTGTAAGGAATCCTCCCAGAAATACCATAAGAAAAAGAAAAAATGATTTTTTTTCAAGTTCTTCTTTTATTGTTTTTTCAACCCACCCGGAAAAACTCAGTCCGTTCTTATCACCATTTGTTTTAACACCGGCCCCGGTAATAAAATCTGAATTAAGTTTTATGGATACTTTTTCTTCCTCGGGAGGGAAACAAACTTCAACAGGTTCTTCCTGACAGATCTGATAAGACACATTAAAACTAAAATCTTTTCCGTCAGCAGGTATTTTTTTCAGATTTTTAATATAGACAAAAACGTCAAAACTGTTTTTAAAAACCATCTCATCACCATACTGAACACCTTCCGGAAAAGTAACCCCGAGGATCTCTATAAATTCATTTCTTTCTATTGTAATCTTAAAAAAGTCGTTCTTAAGATCGGTAATATGGAGATCTTTTTTCAGATCGAACTTGAATAAAATATACCCTTTGTCATATTTTACTTCAAAATCGATCACAGGTTTAACCGTCGGCTGGTCATCAAAAAACTGCCCGAAAACAGGAAAAGACATAACTATAATTAAGATTATTCTGATTAAATTTTTCTTATTCATGGTTTTTTTATTTTAACAACTGTCCTCCATCTTGTCAATTTCATTGCATTCACAATGCTTTAAGTTCATTAGACAAACATTTCTCATTTTCCTCCCCATTTCATCCGACTTTCATTTGGCTTACATAAGTGCCTCTATCTTTTCAGGGGGCCCCCGACCCCCTGAAGGAGGAGTACATTTATTTACATTTTTTATAGCAAGATTAGGATTTACTCTTTGTCAAAATTATGAAAAGGAAAAACTATGAGAATAAATGAACAATCTATGGAAAGCACAGGGATCTTTCTTAAAAGGAAGATCATTTTTCTCTTATTGATTTTTCTATTTATATTAAATTTAAAGCCTGATGAAATATTTTTAAATAAAGATTCTGAATTAAAAGATTACCTTGCCTATTCAGCATTAAAAAATCCGGGCCTTGAAGCAGCATTCAACAAATGGAAAGCTTCAGTAGAAAAGATCACCCGGGTAAAAGTTCTGCCCGATGCATTGATCAGTTTTTCTTACTATATTAAAGAAATAGAAACAAAAACCGGCCCTCAGGAACAGAAGCTTGGAATTCTTCAAAAATTTCCGTGGTTCGGTAAACTGGGCTTAAAGTCAGATGCTGCAGGAAAAACAGCAGATGCATTCAAACAGATATTTGAACAAAAAAAATTGAATGTTTTTTTTAAAGTAAAAAAATCTTACTATGAATATTATTATATCAGTCGTGCTTTTGAAGTTATCAAAAAAAACATACATTTGTTAAGAAATCTTGAAGAGGTCGTAAGGACAAAATACAGTACCGGTGAAACCTCACATTCAAGCCTGATAAGGATCCAGATCGAATTAGATAAACTTCAGGATCGCCTTTCAACTTTTTCATACCTGAAACGCCCTTTACGTACCCTTTTTAATTCTGCCTTAAACAGGCCCTTTGACAGTAAAATTTTTTTGCCTGAACGGATGAAGGGAAAGTTTGTAAAAATAGGCCACCAGCTTTTAACTAAATGGATAAAAGAGGCCAACCCCGGGTTAAAAGCAGCTGAAAAGATAATTGAAAGAGAAAAGATTGGAATAAAACTGGCAAAAAAAAATTACTTTCCCGACCTGTCATTAGGACTGGACTATATATTCACCGGAGAATCTGATGTAACAGGAGTGCCTGACAGCGGGAAAAATCCGTTGATAGCCAGGATATCTTTTAACCTCCCTTTTCATTTCGGAAAACTCCGTTCTTCAGTAAGAGAAGCTGCGGCCAGGTTCAGATCAGTCAAAAAAGAGAAAGAAGAGAAGGAGAACTCATTATTGTCAAAAATGGATATGGTCTATTTTAAACTTCGTGACCAGGGTCGAAAAATATCTCTTTACGGAGATACATTGATACCGAAATCAAAACTTGCCCTCGAAGTAACACGCTCTGCATTTACGTCCGGCAAAGTTGAGTTTATAGATATGATCGATTCTTTGAGAACCCTGTTCGATCTTGAATTACTTTTTGAGAGGGCAAAAACATCTTACCTTCAGCATATTGCTGAACTTGAAATGATGACGGGAAAAGAATTTTCCCGGTATAAAACAAACAGTTTCCCGGTTTTAGAGGAGGAAACAAAGCAGGAAAAACAACATGGATAAGATAAAAATGATATTAACTAAGATTACTTCAAAAGAGAACAGGTGGTTATTTTTAAGTGCAATTATTCTGGGTCTGATATCAGGCCTTATTTTGAGCGGAGGTTCAAGCGAAACTTCTCCGACGGTTACGAAAAAAGGGTTAACGGCAAAAGATCATGATCATCAAAAAGATCAGATTTGGACCTGTTCCATGCACCCTCAGATCAGGCAGCCGAATCCGGGGAAATGCCCCCTTTGCGGAATGGACCTTATCCCTGCCTCATCCGGAGAAGGTAATATAGGGGAAAGAAGTCTGAAGCTATCTCCAAATGCAATAAAACTTGCAGAGATCAGAACAATGCCCGTTGAACAAAAATTTGTTTCAAAAGAAGTGCGGTTGGTGGGAAAAGTAGAATATGATGAAACAAGGCTTGGATATATTACCTCCAGAGTTCCCGGGAGAATAGACAGGTTATTTGTAAACTTTACAGGCACCAGAGTAAGAAAAGGAGACCATCTTGTTCGTCTATACAGCCCTGAACTTGTTACAGCTCAGCAGGAACTTATCCAATCAGCAGATGCCCTCAGAAATATTTCAGGAAAAGTCACCGGAAATATAAGAGAGAGTTCCGAAAGGATCTTGTCTGCCGTCAGGGAAAAACTCAGGTTATGGGGATTAACACCCGGACAGATAAAAAAAATTGAAACTTCAGGCAAAACTCAGGAACATCTTACGATATATTCATCAATGAGCGGTATTGTCATAAATAAGAATGCAGTTGAAGGGATCTATGTTAATACAGGGATGAGGATCTATACCATTGCCGATCTGTCATTTCTCTGGGTTAAGCTTGATGCATATGAGTCTGACCTGCAATGGTTAAGGTATGGGCAGAATGTTGAGTTTGAGAGCGAAGCATATCCCGGTGAGATCTTTAAGGGAAAGATCGCATTCATTGACCCTGTTCTGAATTCAAATACCCGAACGATAAAGATAAGGGTCAATCTGAAAAACCCGGGTAATAAATTAAAGCCTGATATGTTTGTTAAAGCAGTGATACGTTCAAGACTTTCCGAATCCGGAAAAGTCATTGATCCGGAATTATCCGGAAAATGGATCTCACCAATGCACCCGGAAATTGTAAAAAGCCATCCCGGGAAATGCGATGTTTGCGGAATGCCTCTTGTCAAAGCTGAAGATCTTGGCTATTTATCTTCTAAAGATGGGAACGAAACTGCTCCGTTGATCATTCCCTCATCAGCCCCGCTTTTAACCGGGACAAGAGCAGTGGTCTATGTTGCCGTAAAAGGTAAAACAGGAGTATTTGAAGGAAGGGAAGTGGTTCTTGGCCCCAAAGCCGGCGATTTCTATATTGTAAAAAAGGGATTAAATAAGGGTGAAATGGTTGTGGTAAATGGTGCATTTAAAATTGATAGTGATCTGCAGATTCAGGCAAAGCCAAGTATGATGAACCCTGATGGCGGAGGCCCTGTACCGGGCCATGATCATATGTCCGAAAATATAGATGGAAAACATTAGTATGGAGAATTGGTCATGAACAATTCAGAGATGAATAAACTGAAGCCCGATACAATACTCGACCGGATAATACTTTTCTGTCTTAAGAATAGGCTTTTTATTGCTTTACTTGTAATTGGAATTATTTTCTGGGGATTAATTATTGCTCCTTTTGACTGGAATCCGGGGGGAATACCACGTGATCCGGTTCCAGTTGATGCAATTCCTGATATAGGCGAAAATCAGCAGATCGTTTTTACAAAATGGATGGGACGGTCACCTCAGGATATCGAAGATCAGGTAAGTTATCCCCTTACAGTATCACTTCTTGGAGTACCGGGAGTTAAAACTGTCAGAAGTTATTCAATGTTCGGATTTTCAACAATTTATGTTATTTTTAAAGATAAAATAGATTTTTACTGGTCGCGATCAAGAATTCTTGAAAAATTAAATTCACTCCCTGCAGGTTTACTCCCCGAAGGTGTTAAGCCTGCATTAGGCCCGGATTCAACTGCCCTGGGCCAGATATACTGGTATACACTGGAAGGACAAGATGAAAAAGGAAATACTGCAGGAGGCTGGGATCTCCATGAATTAAGAACAATTCAGGATTGGTATATCAGGTATGCACTTTTATCAGCTGACGGTATAAGTGAAGTTGCATCAGTGGGAGGACATGTTAAAGAGTATCAGATAGATGTCGATCCTGATGCAATGAGAGCCTATAAAGTAAACCTTGAACAGGTATTAATGGCAGTAAAGATGTCAAATCTTGATGTAGGAGCAAGAACCATTGAAATAAACAAGGCCGAATATATTATAAGGGGCCTTGGATTTATAAAGAATATAAAGGATATTGAGGATAGCGTTGTGGCCGTTAATAATAATGTCCCCATATATGTAAAAAATATCGGACATGTAAAGATCGGCCCCGCTTTAAGACGGGGAGCTCTTGATAAAGGTGGTACTGAAGCGGTTGGAGGAGTTGTAGTTGTACGTTATGGTGATAATCCGCTTGCAGCAATAAATAATTTGAAAAAAAAGATCAAAGAGATCTCACCGGGACTTCCAAAAAGAATACTTCCGGACGGGACAGTGAGCAAAGTCACTATCGTCCCTTTTTATGACAGGACAGGGCTGATAAATGAAACCCTCGAAACACTTAATACTGCATTAACAGAAGAAATATTAGTAACTATTATTGTTGTTATTTTAATGCTTCTCAACCTGAGAAGCTCTATCCTGATAGCAGGCCTGTTACCTCTCGCGGTATTAATGTCATTTATAGCAATGAAATATTTCAGGGTAGATGCAAATATAGTTGCACTCTCGGGAATTGCAATTGCAATTGGAACCATGGTGGATATGGGAGTTGTTTTTGTTGAAAATATAATAAGACATCTGAATAAAGCCAAACCGGATGAAAACCGCCTTCATGTTATTTTCAGAGCTTCAAGTGAGGTTGGAAGTGCTGTTGTGACTGCAGTTTTAACAACTATTATAAGTTTTCTACCCGTATTCACTATGACTGCAGCTGAAGGAAAGCTTTTCAAGCCTCTGGCATTTACCAAAACCTTTGCATTGACAGCATCTATTATTGTTGCCCTTATGATAATTCCACCTTTTGCTTATTTGTTATTCGGAAAAAATAAAAAGAAAAAAAGTATCAGCAGTTTATTCCCAATATCCATACTGTTAGCAGGATTTATCATTTTATTATTTGTCTCATGGTGGGCAGGATTAATAGTAATGATTGTCGGAGGATATAAGATCATTGAAAAAAGAATATCCGATGAAGCAAAAAGATTGTTTAGCAGATCAGTTAACTATCTTGCTGTAGCAGTAGTGGGTTTTATTCTTACACGTTACTGGCTACCGCTGGGGCCTGAAAAGGGATTTATTAAAAATCTGCTCTTTGTGTTTTTTTTGATCGGAGGTATTTTGTTCCTGTTTTCACGATTCCTTAAGAATTACACCAGGCTTTTAAAGTGGACATTAAATAACAGAAAAGCTTTTTTTACATTAGTACTTTTAATTGTTTTTTTCGGCAGTATGTCATGGCTCGGATTTAATACATTTTTCGGATGGCTCCCGAATTTTGTAAAAAATTCTTCACCAGTTAGTTATATTGCACATAAATTCCCGGGATTTGGAAAAGAATTTATGCCTCCCCTGGATGAAGGAGCTTTTCTATACATGCCAACCACGATGCCTCATGCCTCTATCGGTGAAGTATTGGATGTCCTTAAAAAACAGGATATTGCATTTACAAATATACCGGAAATCAATACAGTTGTTGGGAAACTGGGAAGAGCAGACACACCCCTCGACCCTGCACCTGTCTCAATGATCGAGACAGTAATTAATTATAAACCAAGGTACAAAACTAACAGCAAAGGGAAGAGGATGTTATTCAAATATACTCCTGATGAAACTGATTTCTTCAGAAATGAAGCCGGTGAAAAACTCCCCGGACCGGAAGGTTTGCCTTATAAGGTTTCCGGAAAATATTTTAGAGATAAAAACGGAAATCTCATCCCTGACTCCGGAGGTTTCCCATTTCCTTTTTGGAGACTGCCGTTAAACCCAAACCTGAATCCCGGACGGAAAAGGTGGGACGGGATAAATTCTCCGGAGGATATCTGGAAAGAGATAACCAGAGCAGGAAAGATACCCGGAACAACATCCGCTCCTAAATTGCAACCTATAGCAGCAAGGATAGTGATGCTGCAGAGTGGCATGCGTGCTCCCATGGGGATAAAGATAAAGGGTCCGAGCCTGGAAATCATAGAGAAGGTCGGGATGCAATTTGAAAGACTGCTTAAAGAAATTCATTCTATTGAACCTTCCGCTGTTATTGCTGACAGGATCATAGGAAAACCATACCTTGAAATTGAGATAAACAGAAAAGCAATTGCCAGATACGGGATAATGCTTAAAAAAGTTCAGGATGTTATTGAAGTTGCAGTGGGTGGAAAAAATATAACAACTACAGTTGAAGGCCGGGAACGTTATCCTGTCAGGGTAAGATATATGAGAGAGTTGAGAAATAATATCGAATCCCTCTCGAAAATACTTGTCCCGGCTCCTGGCGGTGCACAGATCCCTTTAACCCAATTAACAAAAATAAATTATATACGGGGGCCACAGGTAATAAAAAGTGAGGACACCTTTCTTGTGGGTTATGTATTGTTTGATATGAAACCTGGATTCGCTGAAGTTGATGTTGTAGATGAAACAAAAAAATATCTTTTGAGTAAGATAAAGTCAGGTGAACTGGAGATCCCCGCAGGAGTCAGTTATTCATTTGCAGGCAGTTATGAAAACCAGGTGCGTTCGGAGAAAAAACTTATGATAGTCCTGCCACTGGCTTTGTTTATAATTTTCCTGATCCTGTATTTTCAGTTTAAGAAGGTATCAACGACTTTACTTGTATTTTCCGGTATTCTGGTTGCATGGTCGGGTGGATTTATTATGATATGGCTCTATAGTCAGCCATGGTTTCTTGATTTTTCAATTTTTGGAATTCATTTCAGGGAATTATTTCAAATTCATGCCTTTAACCTGAGTGTTGCCGTTTGGGTAGGCTTCCTCGCATTGTTCGGAATTGCTTCGGACGATGGTGTGATAATTGCATCATATCTTGACCAGGTCTTTGAGAAGAGGTCTCCCAAAACCATTGATGAGATCAGGGAAGCTACAATTGAAGCAGGTTCCAGGAGAGTAAAGCCTGCTTTAATTACCACTGCCACTACGCTGCTCGCATTGATGCCGATCCTGATGTCAACCGGGAGGGGTTCCGATATAATGATCCCCATGGCAATTCCTTCATTCGGAGGAATGGCCATTGCCCTTATAACCCTTTTTATTGTCCCGGTAAGTTACAGCTGGATCAGGGAGAGAGAGCTGAAAAGATCTGTTTAATAATCAAGAAGGCGCTTTTCACCCCCGATTTTCCTTATGTCGGAAATATTGGAACTTACTTCAAGTGTTCCCTTATATTCGCCATTATCGTTCCTCACTGCATAATATTGAATAAGAATTGTATTTCCATTAATATTGATCCAGAAGTTCTCCCTGTCCCTTTTACCTTCCCTGAAGGAATCAATTATTTTATTTACTGTATCGAGGCTCTCGGGAGGATGGCAATTCTGTACCTCTCTTCCGATAACGGCTTTTGAGCGGGTAAATATCCTCTCTTTTGGGGATGAAAAATATGCTACCCTGTTATTCTCATCAACAAATGTAATATCCACAGGAAGGGTGTTAAAAATCATAATTATCTGCTCCGGAGTCAGCTTTCCGGTTCCCAGGTCAACAACACCTTCATTCATTCCTGAAGTCACACTGTCACCAAATTTTTTATGTTCAACAGATGTATTTATATATGAAAAACCTATTTCAAAACTTTCCCTGTGCATCTCATTCCAGAGTCTTTTATCCAGACTCTCTTCAGCTGCAGGGTAGAGGATCAATTCCTCTCTGAAAATCATTGCATAAAGTGAAAAAAATAGTTTTCCGGGTCGGGTTTCCAATCAGGTTTTTTCAACTGTAGATGTACAACATTTAAGATTCTGGAAATGCCCGATTTTAATTCTTCCATTCCAATATCACTCTTCATTATTCTGTCAATCACTGTTATAACTTCACGGGGTAGTAAAACATCGATATCATTACTGTATAATTCAAATAGTTCTTTATTTCCCTTTCCTTCAATAATTTTGGTAAAAAGCTCAGTAAGCCTGTCCAGTTTATTATTTTTCTCAAATTCTTCAGGATCCATCATTCCTCCGAATAAACTGTATATTTTTACTTTTTTTTGTAAGAAATATACAGTTTTATTAATAAAAATGATTATAATACAGTTTTTTTCTTTATTAAATAAGATTTCATAAATATCTCTTGACTTTCCATTTTTTAGTCAGTATTATTGATTTTGTTGGAAATAAGGTGTGGAATATTTACCAAAAGTTAAACACTTAATTTAACCGTGGATTATTATTTCAGCCGATATTTACCAAGAATTAAAGGAGATTTTTTATGGCTAAAGGCAAAGTTAAATGGTTTAACGCAAAAAAAGGTTACGGATTCGTCTCAACCGAAGAAGGAAAAGATGTTTTTGTACACTACAAAGAGATTAATACTGAAGGATTTAAAACTCTGGAAGAGGGTGAAGATGTTGAGTTTGAAATCAAATCAGGAGATAAGGGAGATCAGGCAGTTAACGTAAGAAAGATATAATCAAAATATAAATTTTAAAAGTTCCTTTTTTTTATTTTCCGGGATTGTTTTACACTTTTTTTAACTATTGAATCAATTTCGTAAAAGTACTATAATTTTATTATGCTGAAAGAAATTTTATTTGATTCGTTATTTGAAACCATCAAGATTGGTGGAATAATCCTTGTCCTGATGGTCTTAGTTGAATATATCGAGATAAAGTATAATGAAAAACTTAAAAAATTTTTTTCAAAGGGGAAATCATCCCAGATAGTCCTATCCTCCCTTTTTGGAATATTTCCCGGCTGTATAGGGACCTTTGTGGTGGATTCATTTTACATGAGTGGTATTATAGGTTTCGGAGCAATCAACAGTGTACTTATTGCAACCTCGGGGGACGAAGCCTTCGCCTTAATAAGTATGGCATTCAGTGAAGGGTCAAAAATTTCTATATCGACTGTTGCCTTCCTTTTCGGAACATTATTCTTTTTAGGAATAATTGGGGGTTATCTGGCAATATTATATAAAAAGATATTTAAGATCAAATTATGTGAAAAGTGTGTGATAATCCATCAGGACGAAGATAAATATAAGAAAAAACCTGATACTTCACACTTTTTTAAAGAGCACATACTAAACCATATTATAAAAAAGCATATTTCAGTTCTTTTAATATGGTTATTTTTTTCGATCTTCTTTATTTCTGCACTGGACACTGTCTTTGATATGAAAAACCTTCTCACTCACAGCAAATCCCTTTTACTAATACTTGGAGCATTTGTTGGAATACTTCCTATATCCGGGCCGAATCTGCTGTTTGTTTCACTATTTTCTCAGGGAATGATCCCCTTTTCAGTCCTTTTGACAAATTCTATTGTTCAGGATGGCCATGGTTCACTCCCTTTATTAAGTTTTTCTGTTAACGACACTATAAAAATAAAAGTATTCAATATATTGTTCGGATTATTAGCAGGATCAATCCTGATGGTCCTGGGATATTGATCATAAATATTTAATATGTTTGGGAGGTAAAAATGAAAGGAAAAGTTGTATGGAATGAAGGTATGTCTTTTAATGCCGAGCTTGATGGTTTTAATTTTATTATAGATGCAGATGAAAAAGTAGGAGGTAAAAACCTGGGCCCGATGCCTAAAGGTCTTACACTTATTTCTCTTGCAGGATGTACAGGCATGGATGTTATATCAATTCTGAAAAAAATGAGGGTTGAAGTTGATTCATTTGAGGTCTCAACTGAGGCAATCCTTACCGAAGAACATCCAAAGAGATTCACAAACATTAAAGTTTTTTATGATTTTAAAGGGGATAACATCCCACCTGAAAAAGTAAAAAAGGCTGTTTCACTTTCCGAAGACAGGTATTGCGGTGTTTCTGCAACTCTTAAATCCTCTGTAGAAATTACAAATGAGATCAAAATAAATGGTAAAATCATAGAATAATCCCTATGCCAGAAAAAAGTTCGCCGGAATCAATTCTTGAATTAATAGAAAAACAGGTGGAACCTCTCAATCCCCCGGTAAAAAGCTTTGAAAATAGTATCACAAGGTCAACTCCATTCAGAATATTAATCTCAGTTCTAATCAGTTCAAGAACTAAGGATGATGTGACAAAACCGGCATCAGAGAGACTTTTTTCATTGGCAGAAACACCTGAAGATATTTTAAAACTGGGTGAAGAAAGAGTTAGTAAACTTATATATCCTGTGGGATTTTTCAGGCAGAAGGGAAAAAATATTATAAAAATTGCCGAAAAGCTGGTAGAAAACGGAGGTAAAATCCCTTCCAACCTGAATGATCTTACAACCCTTCCCGGAGTGGGAAGGAAAACAGCTAATCTTGTTTTATCTCTTGCATTCAATATTCCTTCAATTTCTGTTGATATTCATGTTTTTCGAATTTCAAAAAGGATAGGATGGGCATTTGGAGATAAACCTGAGCTTGTTGAGGAAGAACTTAAGAAGATTTTTCCAAAAAAATTATGGAGAAGAGTAAACCAGTCTCTTGTGGGATTCGGACAGACCATCTGCAAACCGGTGAATCCATCCTGTTCCGTCTGTTCAATATCTTCAGAATGCAGTTTCTATATTTCAGGGAGTTAATATCATAAAGTAAAAAAATGATCGAACTTAATAATGTATCATTTTTCAGACATAAGGCCATACTGAAAAATATAAACTTTAAAATAAATGAGGGTGATTTCACAATTCTATTAGGGCCTAATGGAGCAGGAAAAACCACACTCCTTAAGATCCTGGCAGGCCTGATAAAGGATTATTCCGGCCTCATAACTATCAAAGGCAAAAACATAAAAAACCTTTCCGGAAAGGAACTGGCAAGTATTATCTCTTTTCAACCTCAGGGGGAAGAATTTCTCCTCCCTATTTCTGTTCAGGATATACTATTCTCGGGAAGATATCCATATAAATCGATCTTTTCGGATTACAATGAAAATGATATTGATATAGTAAAAAAAGCAGCTTCAAAATTTAAAATAGAAGATCTACTTAAAAGAGATATAAATACTCTCAGCAGCGGTGAAAGGAAAAAAGTATTAATATCATCTGCATATATTCAGGATGTCTCAATCATACTTTTTGATGAACCACTCTCTTCAATGGATCCCGAGGGGGCTTTTAATCTTAACTCACTTCTTAAAGAATTAAAGAAAGAAAAGAAAACAATATTGGTTGTAACTCACGATATCAATCCTTTTCTTCACCTGGCAAACAGAATAATCGCATTAAAGGATGGCTCTGTAATATATAATGGCCCTGATAAAACAGATGTTAAAGTATTCTCTGATACATTTAATATAAACTTTCGGAAGTACATTTCAGAAGGTAGAGAATTAATAATTCCAAATGAAAAATAGAAGAAACAAAATTTTTTTGATCTGTATTGCAGGATTTATTACACTTTTAACAGTGCCATTCCTGGGAATGGTTGATATAGACATTCATTCCATATTCGAAAAAGGATCCAGGGGTTTTATATTCTGGCAATTAAGGCTTCCGAGGGTCATTCTATCTTTCCTTGCCGGTTCCGCATTGGCACTGGGTGGGCTGGTTTTTCAGAATATATTCAAAAACAGCCTCGCTACTCCATACACTCTTGGTGTTTCTTCCGGTGCTGCTGCTGGTGCGGTTATCGCTATTAAACTGAACCTGACCATAACCATCTTTGGTTTAAACTGGATTTACATATCAGGATTTGCCGGAGGCCTTGTGTCAATTTTTCTGATCCTTGGAATTACAAGAATAACTAAGAATTATTCTGTATATACGATACTTATGTCAGGAGTTGCCATAAATTTTTTTTTCTCATCCTTTATACTGCTTTTGCAATATATGGTAGATATAACCCAGACTATCTCTGTCCTCAGATGGTTAATGGGAAGTATTTCCACATCCGGATATAATGATATATTTATTTTATTACCTGCCTGGATATTCTTTGTTATTATAATTTTCCTGGTAAAAAAAGAACTTTTACTTATATCAGGCGGTGAAGAATTTGCAGGTTCAAGAGGGCTGAATGTAAAGGCATTCAAAATTATACTTTTCATTATTGTCTCTTTTATAACAGGAATAATTGTCTCAATTGTGGGGCCCATCGGATTTATCGGCCTTATCGTCCCCCATATTTCAAGATTGATAATAAAAAATGATTTTAAAGTTTTGATCTTTTTTACAATTTTCCTGGGAGGGATTATTTTAACTTTTGCAGATATGTTGTCCCGCCTTCTTATTCCTCCGGTAGAGATACCGGTTGGGATCATCACCTCATTTTTCGGTGCTCCATTTTTCCTCTTTATTCTTATTTCAGGGCTAAGGAAGAAAAGATGAAAGGAATTTGACAATCATATTATGCTGTGTTAAAAATCAACTTTATTCAAGGAGAAATTTATGGCTACTAGAGGTAAATGGGGCTCAAGAATGGGTTTTATACTTGCTGCTGCAGGTTCTGCTGTGGGGCTTGGTAATATATGGAAATTTCCCTATATAACAGGAGTTTATGGAGGAGGGGCATTTGTACTTGTCTATCTGGGTTTCATTCTTGTAGTGGGACTCCCGATAATGATATCTGAATTAATAATCGGCCACAGAGCTCAGAAAAATCCGGTTGGAGCAATACAGGAACTGGATGGAAAGAAAAGCTTCTGGCAGTCAGCCGGATGGCTCGGTATTGCCTCCGGATTTGTGATCCTCTCTTTCTATAGTATTGTTGCAGGCCAGGCAATGGCATATATTTTCAAATCTATCTCAGGATTCTTTGGTTCAGCCACAGAGATACAGTCACAATATACATCCTTGAAGACTAATGCAGGGTTATCAATTATCTGGCATACGATCTTTATGGGAATAACAATGGGGATCGTGATAGGCGGAATAAAGAACGGGATAGAAAAATGGTCAAAGATACTAATGCCAACTCTGGTGTTAATTCTTATAGGACTTACTTTTTATGGATTATTTTTTTCCGAAGGAGGTATCAAGGCCCTGAATTTTCTTTTTAAGCCGGATTTTTCAAAGCTATCTTCCGAAGCTGTTCTATCTGCATTGGGACACGCATTTTTTACTCTTTCTCTTGGTATGGGTGCAATGATCACATATGGAAGTTATCTGGATAAAAAGATCAACCTTCCAAGAGCAGCTATCACCGTTGTTATTATGGATACTGTTATTGCCCTCCTTGCAGGAATAGCAATATTTTCACTTGTATTTGAATATGGCATGAAGGTTGCTGCAGGCCCGGGGCTGATATTCGAGACACTTCCGGTCCTTTTCAGGGAAACCGGCCAACTCATATCTGTCCCCTTCTTTTTACTGCTTACATTTGCAGCACTTACATCGGGGATCTCTCTGCTTGAGGTTGTTGTATCTTACTTTATTGATGAAAAGAAATGGAGCAGAGTAAAAGCTGTGCTGATCATAGGAGGTTCAATATATGTTATGGGACTTCTTCCGGCACTTGATAAAATAAAAGTATTATTCAAGGGAAAGGAGCAGTCATTCTTTGATATTTTTGATTTTGTCTCAACTAACTATATGCTTCCTGCAGGAGGCCTGCTTATAAGCCTTTTTGTAGGCTGGAAGATGAAGGAAAAAATAATTGAATCAGAAGTATTTAATAGTACAAAACCTTATTATGTAGCCTGGAGATATATTCTTAAATTTCTTACTCCCATAGCAGTTATGATAATAATACTTCATGGACTTGAAATTATCTAAAAGACAAGAATAATATTGATTTTATTTAATCAGCAAGTTTAAAGGTGAGTGCTTCTTTTAATTCAAAAAAATCACTTCCCTTCGGAACATTTCTCAATTTTGTCAGAAGGGTGTTCTGATCAATAAGATCTGAAAATGGAACTGCAATTATTGAAAAATTATCTGAAACTGATACCATACAGTCCACCTGTCTGTTACGGAAAAGTTTGTAAGCACCGAATCCGAGCATACTTCCCAGAACAACATCAAAACTGATAGGAGGGGTATTTCTGGTCTCATACCCTATTTGTTTATATACTATCTTTTTTTTTCGTCCGTTTTCCTCTTCATAAATCTTACAAACCCTGTCCCTGATAATCCTGCCCACTTCCGCATTTGCCATTATCACATTTCCATGTTTATCTTTTTCAATCGGTTTTAATTTTTCAGGAAGCTTATCTGCCAGTCCCTCTGCTATGCATACAACACCATA
This sequence comes from Acidobacteriota bacterium, assembly GCA_039714255.1. Taxonomy (GTDB): domain Bacteria; phylum Acidobacteriota; class Aminicenantia; order UBA2199; family UBA2199; genus UBA647. Next base: position 838 of record JBDLJQ010000054.1, on the reverse strand, counting down.
ATATTTATTGAATTTCTCTCTCTCTACAATTTTATCAACGATATTTTTTGCAACAATATCTATATCCATCACATTCCCGTCAATATCTTCTGTTGATATCATCATTACAGCTTCACCGGCAAGCCCTGCAGCATAGGTTATCCATCCCGCTTTTCTTCCCATAAGTTCAGCAATAAAATATGAATTTGTACTTTCAGAATCTGCTTTAAGGCTTAGCAGCGACTCTTTGGCTATCTGAACACTGCTCCAGTATCCGAATGTCCAGGGAATACCGAAATAATCATTATCGATGGTTTTTGGTATATGAATTACAGGAAGCCCTAACAGGCTTAGAAGATTCGCTGTTTTAAGGGTATCATCTCCGCCGATAGTTACAAGGAAACCTATATCGAGGCTGTCAAAACCTTCAAGGATGTTCATCAGATTCCTGTTCTTTTCCGGGTCATTCAAGTCATCTTTACTTTTTACTAGCCTTCCGGGATTTGCCCTTGATGTTTTAAGGTATACTCCCCTTCTGTTACGTATCCTTGATATAGAGATATCCAGCACTTCATAATGATTATTTTCAACAAGAGAGAACCGGTCTCGTCTGTCAAACTTGGAAAGGAATTCAAAACCATAGAAAAAACCTAGGGTTGGAACTTTTGCATTTATAAAATTGAGTGCAGCAGAAGAAATAACTGCATTAGCTGATGGTGCCGGGCCGCCTGAAAATACAATTGCAACCTTTTTATTCCCCTTATATCCTTCCATTATGGTTATATTAGTCTTATTTTTTTAATATGTCAATTTAATATATTGAATCAAAAAAAAATACAGAGATTGTCATTGAGGGATA
>JBDLJQ010000053.1:0-21755 GCA_039714255.1 Acidobacteriota bacterium | reverse complement strand
TTCCAGGATCCTGTAATGGCCTATGGTTTTAGTGTTTGATGAAATCTTATAGGTTTTACCTGATGCCTGATCTTTTTTGATCTTTTTACCTGCCATTGACTCCCCCTTATTAAAGACTAATAACAGATTAAGCTTACTATTTGTTTATAACAAATATAGATTTATTTTTCAAAATTTTTCCGGATCTTTCTTAAAGTTCCGGATTCATTTATTTAAATATAATTATTGCGCCCGTTACGGTAAACTTGTACAAATATACACTAGATGTAAACAAACTTATTTTCCCGGCTAATTAGTACTTTGTGGACAGCGGAAGAAAAAAGGCCGGGTAAACATCTTTTTCTTTTCAACCAGTGTTTTCCCGTTATGCATCATCTTGTATTTGACACCGTAAATACGGGTTACTGCCTGGTCCGGTGTATTACAAAATATGTTCGCCAGGTTTGTTACCTGCCCCTTCCCTTTTTGAACCGTTTCATAGGTCCAGTTGTTATTTGGTGCTATAGATCCGTTCTGAAGAATAGGCCACTGACGGATCTCTGCAGAAGTTTCGGTGTTTAACTCATAAAAATAGGTCAGTCTTACTGAATTGCCGTTATTCAGACTCTGGTTAGAAGCCGGAGGGCCGGTTATATGTTTTCCCGGGCTGGGTGTCACTTTTAGCAGCTTGAGCCTGTCCAGTTGAAACTGGGTGATCTGCAGGGTGGGGTTTTTAAATATAATTTTTACCTGGTTTGAGACGGAACCGACCGGCTGCCCCTCTGCCTTCCATAAGCGGATGGATGCAAAAAGTATTATCGGACTACCTCCCTGATTGGCAAGAGGATCTATACTAAATACTGCCACTTTGCCAGGGCCGGGAATATTGTTCAGGTCTTTTTTTAGTACACGAGGACCGTACTTACTGCCTCTTCTGACATCAACTGTTGCAAATGTCACACCCGACTGGCTTGAAGACCATCTGAAACGGAGTACTTTCTTTGAAGTAATTGTCATTTGGGTAACCCATTTTGCAAACTCTCCTCCAAACTCCTCAACACGTAATTTCGGAGGCAGGGCTATGGCTTTAATTGCGGATTTTGAAAGGAACACCTTTTTCTTAACCTGCTTTACTCCTCTCTGACCATAAGTAAACAGACTGAACAGGCAAATACTAGTCACAAAAATCAGATTCTTTTTTTTAATATAAAATTTCGGCATCTTTCCTCCCTTCACTCTACTATATAAAATAAACTGAAATAAATCTCAAAAATTAAACTTCCCTCCTGATATAGAATCATGAAAGCCCTCAAAAGGAGGTAAAGTTAAAGATCACAATTACCTTTGGCCTCGCAGAATATAAAAAAAATAAAACAATAGATTCCTGTATAAAAGATGCCGATGATGCCCTTTATAAAGGAAAACAAAAAGGCCGCAACTGCGTTGTCATAAACAAAAATTAACTAAAGCCTTCCAATTCTGTTTGTTTATAGCTTCAAATTCACTATTTAATCCAATCTTTGCCGGATTTTTTATACCCGAGTGATATCATCACCTGGTCAGCTTTTTTTTCAGCTGCACTTTCCATGGGCATTTCATCATGAATTGACCTTGCTTTTCTTTTAGTGAATCCACTTAAGATCGCTCCGATTGTTCCAACAGGGATCTGACTGAACCATTTGTTTGCATAATTATATCTTCCTCCCCAACTACTGCATTGACTGGAATGATACAGCTCATGCAATAGCAAGTGAAGCTTCATCCCATAACCTTCTGTAAAGATCAGGTTATTTTTGATTGCTTTTACAGCACCTCTTCCAGCGGGAAAAAATATATCATAACAGTCTGTCATTGCTGTATTTTCCCCTGATGTATGCCGGGATGATCCATATTTTACCTTGTCTATAATTTTTCCATAGTATTTTCTAAGTTTATCTCGAACATCCTGAGGCAAACTGCGCATTGTAGACCCGCTGCCTACAATAACCTCAAAATATGCAAGGTAACCAAGAACACGAGGTGTTGACAAATTGGCAATATTTTTTACATGTTTATATTTCTTTTGAAGGCTTAGAATTCTACTCCTCTGTTTAATGCAACGTCCCAACCTGCCTTCAGGCCCTATCCAGATATACCCGGAACCTTTTTCCCTGCATCTTTCTGCATCAGATTTCTTCCAGTTGCACATATCAGCTGATCGAGGAAAAACCTTTCCGTTCATAGTGCTGATTTTAGCATTAATAGTGAGTTTATCTGCCAGTTTGTGATTACCATATTCTCTCGATTTATATTTTTTATAATTATTTTTAGAAACCACAATATAAACATCCGGACGCCATTGTGTATGCCTGTCTGTTTTTGGGCCATCCCACGAGCCGGCCTTATAGGTGATCTTGTATGCACCGCTACTGGATGTCTTCGCTGTTCCCATCAGCTCGTCATTTCCCGGATCAGAGTCACATGCTGTAACAAGTGCTCCTGCAACCGCTCTTCCGGAGGAGTCTTTGACTATGCCCTGGATGGTCCTCGCCCCTTCCATATATCTCAGTTTCAGATTGATCTTTCGATCATTTTTTAATTTTTGGTTATTATATTTTTTTGACTTTCCCTTATGATGCTCCGGTGCTACAACAACAATATAGATATCCGGCCTCCACGACGTATGATGTTTGGTTTTCTTTCCATCCCATGCCCCATCCCGGTATTTGATCCGGTAATTTCCCTTTGAATCTGTTTTGGTACTTTTCATTTTCTGGTCAGGGCCAGGGTCTGAATCGTATGCAGTTACGATTGCACCGGCAATGGGTTTGTTTCCTTTAGAACTTGTGATCTTCCCGTAGATCGTCCTCTTTGCTTGTATCTGTAAAGTGTTGAGTAAAAATAATACAGATAAAAGAATAATAAAGATTTTGATACCTTTTTTTGAAAAAATCATAATTCCTCCCCTTGAAAATAAATAATTTTTTTTCAGATCACCATTTAATAAAAATATCAAGCTTTAAAATCTAATTGAATTTATTTTATATACTAAAAAAATTTTTGTCAAAGAACAAAATTTTGAAAATATTGTTAATTTGCAACAATATGTGCGGTACACCTCCACAACTATTGCGAGCTGTTCCGGTTTAAACCATTGTCACATCAATGAACTGCCTCTGATAAAATGGCCCGGTTTCCCGTGATATAAAAGTAATCTAGATGATTTTGAGATATTTTGATCATTATTCTTATTTAGTAAGATAAGGGAGGGAGATATAAAAAAAACTCATTATTTTACTTATAATTCAGGTGCCTGAAATGTTTTCGGTATTTGCATATATAATTTAAAAAATCAAAATAAGAAAGGAGAAAAAATGAAGTTAAAAGGAAGATTATTCATGAGCATTGTGGTTGTAACAGGATTATTTTTAATGTTTGCCTGCGGGGGAAGCGTTATTTCCCTGGCAGATATTCCGGTTTTCCCCGGCGCAGAAGAATTAAAGGCGGGGGAGAGTGATCTGGGAAATACACTCAAAAACAACATGGAAGCAGACAAAAAAGTACGGGAATCCATGGGGCCGCTGGCAGCCAAAGGCAGTGTGGAACAAAAAGGATTTTCACTTCCTGCTAAAAGCCAGTGGAAGGATATCAAGGATTTTTATGATAAAGAATTAACATCACTGGGCTGGAAGAGTGGCCTCGGCGGAGTTGCCGGGAAATTTGTCGACGTCAATAAAGCCATGAATGCCGGCGGAAATAAATTAGCAAAAACGATTATCTATTCCAGGGGAAAACAAACTCTGACCATTGTTATGGTTACCACTCCGAAAAAACATATTATCCTCTCTCTCAGCACAACGTAATATTTGATCGAATCAGACAATTACAGGTTTTAGATTGTCACACGGGGGACACCTTACTTAATTATTTATTATTGAACAGGGTGTCTCCCTGGAGTTATTAATTTTTGTTTATGACAACGCAGTTGCGGCCTTTTTGTTTCCCTTTATAAAGGGCATCATCGGCATCTTTTATACAGGAATCTATTGTTTTATTTTTTTTATATTCTGCGAGGCCAAAGGTAATTGTGATCTTTAACTTTACCTCCTTGAATTCAAATATTTTTTCCTCGATGGATCTTCTGACCTTTTCAGATACAATTTCACCGCCGTTAATATCAGTTTCCGGATATACCAGCAAAAACTCTTCACCACCCCACCTTCCGACCACATCCTGTTTTCTGATAGTTGAGCGTATAAGGGTGGACACCTCTTTTAATACAAAATCACCACAATCATGCCCATGGTGATCATTAAATACTTTAAAATAATCAATATCACCCATCACAATGCAGAAGGCTTTCCCGGTTCTTTGAAACCTTACTGCTTCAGATTCAATTATAGTAAGCATTTTTCTCCGATTGTTCAGTCTTGTAAGGGGATCTTTAATTGCGGCTTCCTCAAGTTTCTGGTGAGTACGGGCTTTGAAAACAGCAGTTACGGCATGAGCTTTTATCCTGTTAAGTTTTGTTGCATCATAAGAGCTGAAAGCATCTTTATCTTTCATATTCACTAATACAAAAAAACCTTCAATTGTGTTGCCTGACGATATTGTCATTGCAAGGAGGGATTTTGGCATTGTAAATGATGAGAGTGATTTTTCACCCGGCAGGCCTGCAAAATTTTTAAGAATAAAAATTCCAGGCTCCGGTTCTTCTCCCCCCTTTGTATATCTGTTCACAGCTTCATCCCATGTTAAACTGAGACTTGCTATGTCCGATTTTTCATATCCTTTTGAAGCAGCAGTTTCAAAAGTGTTTCGGGAAGTATTTAAAATCAGAACAGCTCCCTTTTCGGCCTGGGGAAAGAGAGTTAAGGTTTGATTTAGTAAAACCCTGAGAAGTTTGGAAAAATCAATTTCTTTATTTATATTTGCAACTATTCTGTCGGTTGCTTCAAGTTCTGCAGTCCTTTCTCTTACAAGATATTCCAGTTCTTTTTCCCTGTTCCTGAGGTTTTTAATCCGCATTCCGAGAAAAAATGCAATTAATCCCATTAGTGACAAAATGATCAGCAGAGTGAACCAGATTGTCTGATAAAAGAAAGGCTTTTGTTCAAATTGTATTTGTACAGGATCTTTATTCCAGATCCCGTCATTATTAACGGCTCTTACTTTAAAAACATACCGTCCGGGTGGAAGCGTTGTATAGGAGGCTTCACGTTTTATTGTCAGCGTTGACCATTCTGTCTCAAAGCCATCAAGTTTAAATTTGTACTGTACCTTATGAGGTATCACATAACTTAAAGCTGTATATTTAAAAACGATTCTTTTATAATCAGGCTTAAGTGTAGTTATTTCTCCGGGCAAAAAGCTTTTACTATCAATAAATATTTTTTCTATCAACAGAGGTGGAGGATTTTCATTCATGGGAATATTTAATGTATCTATAATGGCTATCCCCTTTAAGGTTGGAAACCAGATCCTGTTATCACTGCTCCTGGCTCCCCAGGACAGAGGTGTGGAAGAGTCAAGAAGCCCGTCCATATCATTATAGAGGGTTGTTTTCACAAATTTTGTTTTTTCTTCAGCAAAATCATTCAGTGCTTTTTTGTTCGCCGTAAAAACACCGACATCTGCGGTCATCCAGAACTTTCCCCTGATATCCTCAATTATCTGGAAAACAGCTTTTCCGGAAAGCCCGTCTTTATCCGTATAATTTACAAAGTTTTTCCGGTTATACCTGGAGATCCCTTTGTTGGTAGAAAACCATAAATTTCCGTCTGAATCCTCCATTGTTCTGAAGACTATATTTGAACAAAGTCCGTGGCCTTCGTTCAGGGTTATGAATTTGTTGTTATTGTGGTAAGAAACCCCGCCACCATTAGTTGTGATCCAAAGAACATTTTTTGAATCTTCAAAAAGGCTTAAAATATAATTATCTCCAAGGCCGTCTCTTTTTGTGAATCTGGTTATGGCCCCGTTTTGTATTCTGTTCAGGCCGTTTGATGTTCCAATCCAGATATTTCCCGAGCTGTCTTCAACTGAAACTCTGCATCTGTTTCCCGTAAGCCCGTTTTCAGCAGTATATGAACGGATATTTCCCCTGAAATAGGAAACAACTCCAAGGTTTCCATAGGTTGAGATCCAGATCCTTCCGGTGCTGTCGCTCATAATATGGCGGATCCTTGAGTCCTTCAGTTTTTTGATCAAAGGATTGTTTATGAATTTATTGTTTTCATAGACACTTAAACCCCTGTCTGTTCCTATCCAGAATGTGTCTTTTTTCTCTTCCATCACAGAGTTAACCTTATTGTATATCAGGCCCTGGTCAATTGTAATTGTGCTGAACTTTCCTTCACTGATCTTGTTTAATCCACCTCTGGATGTTGAGATCCAGATACTACCCTCTTTATCTTCAACGATTTTTGTTACCTGGTTATCACTTAATCCTGTTTTCTCATCAAAGGTTGCAACTTTTCCATTATTGTATCTGAATACACCTGTATCAGTACTTATCCAGATACACCCCCTGCTCCCCCGGGTTAGTGAATTAATGGTTCTTGCAGTTATCCCGTCATTTTCTCCGAATTTTTCAAGTTTGCCCTTCCGCAAACGAAACAAACCTGCGTCCCGTGTTCCGATCAGGAAATTTTTTCCGGAGTCATTAAATATACTTAAAACAACATTGTTTTTCGGAAGATCAAATTCTTCTTTTCTAAAAATACCTTTCTGTTCCAGGAGGAATACTTTTCCCGTACCGGTGGCGATCCATATTTTTTTTTTAAAATCCTTATAGATCATCTGAATACTTTCATTTTTAAGGTTTTTATTGTAGGGGGTTGAAATTGTTCCGTTCTTTCCAATAATTCCCAGCCCGTTCCGTGTTCCCACAAGAATATTTCCCCGGTCATCCTCGCAAAGTGACTGGACCACATTGTCAGGAAGCCCGTTTTTGTATGTATAGCCGGTAAACTTATGATCTTTATATCGGGCTATCCCATCCCCGTTTGTTCCGATCCACAAAGTACCGTCTTTTCCTTCCATGATCACTGTAGCAGAATTACTTATAAAACCCGAATTGTCATTGCTGGAGAAAACTTTAAAATTAATACCGTCAAATCTTACAAGGCCGTTAAAGGTCCCTATCCAGATATATCCCCTTTTATCCTGTATAAGGTCTGTTATATTATCAGAGGGGAGTCCCTGTTTGGCAGTCCATATTGTTTTCATATTCTGATGAATGGGCCTTGAATTATCCAGCCCCCATGAAAGAGTGGAAAACAGCACTAAAACTAAAAATATATGGATACCGGTAAAAATCCTTCTCGATCTCCTGCCATTTCCCACATCTATATTATAATAGATTTAGAAAAATTTTTAAACTATTGGAAATTTTCAGGTAATACAGGCATGATAGGCCTGTAAAATATACAAAATAATAGCGTAGTTATTTTCTGGTGAAAATAAAATCAGTCTCTTTTTCCAGGGTTTCTATGTTTCCTTCGCTATCTTTTATATAAACTCTTAAAATAATTTTCTGTGGATTATATCCTCGATAGATATCATTATCAACTAATATTTTAGACTCGGCAAAAACCCACAGATATTCAGGTTGTTCTTCTTCACTGACGTTTGTGTATATATCTTCCATTTTTTCACTTATTGTCTCCCCATTGAAAAGCAGAACTGCAGATTCACCGTCAGTTATAAGACATTCCCAAAAGTTTATGGAAGCAAATTGAAAATCCCAGGTGCTTCCGGGGCTTGAGGGGTTAATATTAATAGAGGACTGGTTCAATTTTATCCGGCAGTCCAACTTAAAATAGCTCTTATTTGTGTCAGCTGAATAAGAGCCTTCTCCTTCAAACATATACCACTCAAAATCAATAACAGGTTTTTTGCATCCGGTAAAAAATAATAGGAATAATAAAATTGATAAGGAAAAAATAGTTTTTTTCATTTTGTTCTCCATTTCAGGGTAGCAATTATAGTACCATAGAAATATAAAAAAAAGTCGTGATTTTGTCCCCTTTTTCTCAAAAATCCTGAATTTTCTGTTACACTTTTAACCATGATTCGCATGATTGTCATGATTTCCCCGATAAATAAATTGTAAGATAATTTTTTCATGGCAATACCAAAATCAGAAAAATTCTGGTTCGCGATTTTTAATCAAGATAATGGTGAATATAATTTGCATATAGTTGATAGACCGGAATTTTTCCAATCTCAGGTTCAATATAATCGGAATTATACCTGGATACCTTTGAACATATTTCCTCCGGAGTATCATCAATAGAGAATCCCCTGAATTTATCACTTAGGCTCTCTAACTTTATTTTGAGCTTATCTATTGAATCATAGATATCTTTTTTATTTATTGAATTTCCTCCGGCAGAGTCAACTATTGCCCGGGATACAATATTAATGGGGAGTATCTTTACAAGATCCAGGCATTTTTCCCTGACCATGGAAGCCAGCTCTTTCCTGTTTTTATTTATATGTCCGGATATCTTTATGGGTTCACCAAAAGATATATAAACATCTCTGATATTTTTTAACATTTTTAAAGAATCCCAAACCCGGAGTGTTCTGGGGATATTTTTATTATAACCCACAAGCTCATAAGCTTCACGGACCTTTGAATAGTCAGAATTAAAGGGAATTATATAGGCTTCCTGGGTTTCCAGGTTTTTGTTTTGAGAGGTTATAATATTTTTCTCTTTTTCATATTCCAGCAAAGCTTCAAAAGCAGTAGGGAAAAAATTTCCATACCTGCCTTCCCTGGGAATACTTGTTCTTGTCCCCTCTGGAAACAGCAGAACATCTCTGCCGTATGTGATAAAACTTTTTACATATTGTTTTAATAATCTTGCAGACTCCACAAGTTCTCTTCTCGTATTTCCTCTCTTTACAAGAAAAACACTTGTCCTTTCTGCCAGAGACACAAAAAATTTGCCTTTAATTAAATTATCACCCATTCCCACTAGAGGGATAGGAAGGTTGTTAAGGTATAGCGCTGATAATATTCCTGTGGTTTCCCAAAGGCTTCTGTGAAGCCCTGAATAAAGAAATGCAGAATTTTTTTTTTGGATCTCTTTCAGATCTGCGGCAAACTCTACATGAGCTTTGGTGAGGTTTTTAAATCCCCAGTTTGAAACAGTTCTGGCAAGTAAAAAGGTAACGCCCCTCTTTTTTATTATTTTTTCCTCTGCTAAAATGTCCATCCAAACCTCAGCAGGATTATAGCATTTTTTTTTCTTCAAAGTAAAATTGGATCTTTTAGTTGAAATTTATGTCCAAAGGATGTATAAAATCTCTATGAAAAACAGACAACTAAAATTATATTCGCATGGAGCCTGTAATGAGGTAACCGGATCTAAACATTTTCTGGAATTTGATGGAAAAACAATTCAGATCGATAGTGGAATGTTCCAGGGAAAAAGAGAGGAATCTTATCTTAAGAACCGTGTTTTAACCTTTGATCCGGCAGAGGTGGACTGTATATTATTAACTCACGGACATTTCGATCATTCGGGAGCCTTGCCGATAATGTCTAAAAATGGATTTAAAGGAAATATATATTCAACTCCTGCCACAAGGGATATTGCTAATATTATTATGTTTGACAGTGCATACATCCAGGCAAAAGATTGGGAATATCTTGAGAAAAAGTCAAAGAAATATCCGGAAAGGAAATTAAAACTATATGAACCTCTTTATGATTCGGCAGATGTTCTAAATGTTCTGAAACAATTTATCACAATAAATTACAGGAGAGAATTTTTACTGGTAAACGGTGTGACTGCAGAATTTTATGATGCCGGACATATACTCGGGTCATCAACTATTCTGCTCAACATTGAAAATAAAATTAAGATCGGGTTTTCCGGTGATCTTGGCAGGGAAAATCTTCCCATTCTTAAGGATCCGGAGGTCATGCCTGACCTTGATTATCTGGTATTGGAAGGGACCTATGGAGACAGGCTTCACAATACGGTGAATTCGGGAAAAGAAGAGTTAGAAAAAATAGTAAAAGATATAGTTAGAAAGAAGGGAAAGATAATTATCCCGGCTTTTACGATCGAAAGAACACAGGAGCTGATATACATTCTTCACCTGCTTCAGCTTGAGCAAAAGATCCCGAAAATCCCCATTTTTATCGATTCTCCCATGGCAGTTAATGCAACCTCCATTTTCAAAGTTCACCCGGAATGTTTTGATGAAGAGACCTATGAAGATTTCATTTCTGAAAATATTAATCCGTTCGGGTTTGATAATATCAAATATGTAAGTTCAGTAAAAGAATCAAAGGAGATAAATATGCAGAAGGGGCCTGCAATTATTATCTCTGCAAGCGGAATGGCAGAAAACGGGAGGATCCTTCACCATTTGAAAAATAATATTGAAAAAAGATCAACCACAATTGTAATTGTCGGTTTTATGGCCCAGCATACACTGGGGCGCAAACTGGTGGAACGTGCAAAATCAGTTAAGATCTTCGGAAAAAAATATGAGGTAAATGCAGAGATCAAAGTTTTAAATGCCTTCTCTGCCCATGCAGACTATAATGAGATAAAAAAGTGGGTAAATAATTATGATCTGAAAAAACTGAAAAAAATATTTCTTGTCCACGGGGAAGATGAAAGCCTTCTGAATCTTAAAAAGGAATTATTATCCACAGGTGTTAAAGATGTGGAGGTTGTAGAATGTGGAAAAACATATGAACTTGAGACAATTTAAAAAATTTTTTATATCAGGGTGAACAATGTTAGATAATCTGAGCGGAAGATTCAACAAGGTTTTTAAGTATCTGAAGGGTGAAGTAAAGATAACAGAGGCAAACATTGATAAAGCTCTGAAGGAAATAAAATTATCACTGCTTGAGGCTGATGTAAATTTCAGGGTTGTAAAAGATTTCATCTCTAAAGTTAAAGAAAAATCGATGGGAAAGGAAGTTCAGGAGAGCCTTAATCCATATCAGCATATAGTTAAAATTGTAAGGAATGAGCTGGAGATTATTCTCGGAGTATCCGGGAGTGAAATAAACGAATCGGCAAAAAAACCGTCTGTTATAATGCTCACCGGCCTTCAGGGTACCGGAAAGACCACTTCTGCAGGAAAGCTTGCACTATTCCTTAAGAACCGGGGTAAATCTTCTATTCTCTGTTCTTTTGACCTTAAAAGGATGGCTGCAGGTGAACAATTAGAGATAATTGCAAAAGAAATTGGTGTGAATTATTTTAACCCGGGAGGAGATAAGCCGGAAAAAATTGCAAAAAAACTTATTAAAACCTCAGTTGAAATGGGATACGATTATATAATTGCCGATACAGCCGGGAGACTCCATATTGATGATGAGCTGATGGATGAATTGAAAAAAGTAAAGTCCATATTATCACCGGCAGAAACAATTTTTGTTGCTGACTCCATGACCGGGCAGGATGCAGTTAATTCTGCTGTGAGTTTTTTGAATACAATCGGAATAGACTCAATCCTTTTGACAAAGCTTGACTCCGACACGAGGGGCGGAGCGGCACTTTCGATTGTCAGTGCCACCGGAAAACCGATCAAATTTATTGGAACAGGTGAAAAATATAGTGATCTTCAACAATTTCATCCGGACAGACTTGCATCACAGATCCTTGGAATGGGTGATGTATTAACATTGATAGAAAAAGCAGAAAAGGATTTTGATGAGTCTCAGGCGGAAAAACTTACAAAAAAACTCATGAAAAATGAATTTACGCTGGAAGATTTCCTCGCTCAGTTAAAACAGGTTCAAAAACTCGGGTCTATTTCAGATATAATGGGTATGCTTCCAAATATGGGCCTGAACCAGAATGCAAATGTAAATGTTGATGATAAAAAGATAAATCACCTGATCGCCATAGTAAATTCAATGAACAGGGAAGAGAGAGAAAAGCCCAAGATCATAAATGGTAAAAGGAGATACAGGATCGCAAAGGGATCGGGAAGAAGTGTTCAGGAAGTAAACCAGCTCCTGAAACAATATTTTGAGATGAAAAAATTTATGAAAAAACCATTCTTTAGAAAGATGTTGAAAAAATTTGACATTTCTTCTAAAATGGGGTAGATTAACTCTATTAAAACAGGGAGTTTTACAATGGTAGTAATTAGATTGACCCGGATGGGCACAAGGCACAAACCTTTTTATAGAGTAGTTGCAGTTGATAAAAGAAAACCACGGGAATCCAGGTATATTGATAAAATAGGATATTATAATCCAATGCCTGAAGTTCCTGAAGTTAAAATTGATATGGAAAAGTACAACAGATGGATTAAGCTTGGAGCTAAGCCATCGGCAACCGTAAAGTCGTTATTAAAGAAAACCAATACTGAAAACTAAGGAGGTTACAATGAAACAACTAGTTGAGACAGTATGTAAATCATTAGTGGATAACCCTGATGAAGTAAAAGTAACTCAGATTGACGGAGAGCAGACAACAATTTTGGAATTAAGAGTTGACCAGTCTGACCTCGGTAAGGTTATTGGGAAACAAGGAAGAACAGCCAGAGCTATAAGAACGATTCTTGCTGCTGCCGGGATGAAGCAGAGAAGGAGATTTAACTTAGAGATCATCGAAAACTTTGAAGATCAAGAATAATAATTTTTGATTTTTTTAGGAAAAGTAACAAAAAAGCGGGGAAATAGAGGGGAAGTCATTTGTCAGACTTCCCCTGATATTACCATTTCAGATATAAATTTTGACAATCCCTTTGTCTTAAGATCAGAAAAACATGAAAAAGAGTTTGCTGTAGAATTTTATAAGAAACAGGGCTCTTCTTTAATATTAAAATTTTTTAAAATTGACTCTATAAATGAATCTCTGAAGCTTATCGGATACAATGTTTATTGTGAACTGCTGAAAGAGATTGTAACGGGGCCCGACCTTAAAGGTTTTAATGTAATTGATGTGGAAGGGAATTCCTGGGGTAAGGTTGAATTTGTGGAAAAAAATAAGTTTACCGGAATCCTGAATGTTGTAGAGGGAGATGATGTCTATCTTATTCCTTTGAGCGATGAAATTATTATTGAAATAAATGAAAATGAAAAACTGCTCCTGATCGATCCGCCGGATGGATTAAGAGATCTTAACAAACAATGATCTTTTCAGTAATTTCGATCTTTCCCCAAATGATTGACTCTTTTGCAGAGTATGGACTGATTGGTAAAGCTGCAGAAAAAAATCTTATCAGTATAAGATCGTACGATTTGAGAGATTTTTCGGACAATAAACATAAAAAAACCGATGACAGGCCATATGGGGGTGGAGCAGGAATGGTAATGACTCCGGGGCCTTTATATAATGCAATTAAATCTGTAAAAGCCGAAACGGACGGGAAGGTGATACTTTTTTCCCCCTATGCAGAAAAACTTTCTCAGAACAAAGTTAAGGAATTATCAAAGGAGAAGCATCTCATCCTGGTGTGTGGAAGATATGAAGGTATTGACCAGAGAATAATTGATAATTATATAGATGAAGAAATATCCATTGGAGATTATGTTATAATGGGCGGAGAACTGGCTGCGGGAATTTTGATAGAAGGTGTAAGCAGGATGGTTGATGGCGTTGTGGGCAATAGAGAGTCTGTTGAGACCGATTCTTTTTACTTTGATGATCAGTTCGGTTTTCCCCAATATACAATGCCCAGAGATTTTAGAGGTTTCAGTGTGCCGGAAGTACTCTTGTCGGGTGATCATAAAAAGATCAATGAATGGCGAAAAAAAAAAGAGAAAAAAAGGAAATAGTTTTTATATAAGGAGTAATGATGAATAAAATTGTCGAATGTGTACCTAATTTTTCAGAAGGCCGGGATATGTCTGTGATCGATAAGATCGCTGATGTAATTAAAGCAACTGAAGACGTAGTTCTTCTTGATATTGATCCCGGGAAAGATACAAACAGGACTGTGGTTACGTTTGCAGGATCGCCGGAAGGTGTAGCTGAAGCAGCTTTTGCAGCTATTAAAAAAGCAGGCGAACTAATTGATATGTCCAAACATAAGGGAGCACATGCGAGAATGGGTGCTACAGATGTCTGCCCCTTTATTCCTGTGTCAGGCGTTACAATGGAAGAGTGTGTTGAAATTTCAAAAAAGGTTGGCAAAAGGGTTGGAGAGGAATTGGGAATTCCTGTATATCTTTATGCAGAATCTGCTGTTAAGAGTAGCAGAAAAAGGCTCCCTGACATACGGGAGGGAGAATATGAGGCACTTCCTGATAAACTGAAGAAAAATGAATTTGCACCGGATTTCGGCAAGCCGGAATTTAATAAAAAGAGTGGCGCCACGGCTGTGGGAGCCAGAGGTTTCCTGATAGCATATAATATAAATTTAAATACAAAAAATACCAAGATTGCCAATAAGATAGCCAAAAGACTGCGTGAAAAAGGACGGAATATTAAAAATAAGGAAACCGGAAAAAAAGAGAATATCCCGGGAATGTTCAAGGGTGTTCAGGGAATGGGGTGGTTTATTGAGGAATATGAAATGGCCCAGGTAACGGTGAATATCCTTAATTATAAAGAATCTCCCCTCTACAGGATCTTTGATGAGGCTGAAAAACTGGCTTTGGAGTTTGGTGCAAGGGTGACCGGGAGTGAAATAGTCGGCCTTATCCCCCTTGATGCTCTGAAAGAGGCCGGTGTTCACTATTTGCGCAGACAGGGTTCCTCTACAGGTGTATCTGAAAAGGAGATCATCAGAGTTGCAGTGCAAAGTATGGGATTAAATGAGGTTTCTGATTTTAATATTAATGAAAGGATAATTGAATACAGATTTAAAAAGAGCGGTAAACTGGTTTCGATGAAAGTAAATGATTTTATGGATGAGCTTGCATCGGATTCACCTGCACCGGGAGGCGGCAGTGTTGCTGCTATAAATGGAAGTCTCTCTGTTGCTCTTTCTGCAATGGTGGGAAATCTGACCGTTAATAAAATAAAGTATAAGAATGTCAGAGAGGATATGATAAAAATTTCAGAGGAAGGGCAGGAGCTGAAAGAATTTTTCATAGATGCTATTGATAAAGATACTGACGCTTTTAACAAAATAATGGATGCCTTTACGCTTCCCAAAAAGTCTGAAGCAGAACAAAAGATCAGAGATGAAGCAATTCAGGCGGCAACTATTGAGGCTACATTAATACCTTTTTCTGTCCTTGAAAATGCAAAAAAGGCTGTTGATCTTGCTTATATTGCAGTAAAGAAAGGAAATACAAATTCTCTGTCAGATGCCGGAGTTGCTGCTTTGACTGCTGTGTCTTCTGCGGCAGGAGCTTTTTATAATGTAAAAATCAACCTTACAGATATAAAGGACGCTGATCTTAAAACAAAATTAAGCAGTAAGTCAAGAAAGATCCTTGATGATGTATATAAAAAAGGAAATGAAATAAGCAAACTTGTTGAAAAAACCCTGGAAGGTGAATAGGTATTAGCTTTTTTTCTTAAAGATAGAACTTTTTGATCTTTTTTTTGAGCTTCCTTTCACAAGTTCGTTTAATCTCTTTTTTGCCACAGTATTATCAGGGTTTAATGAAAGTGCTTTTCTGAAGAAACTTTCTGCTCTGTTTTTCATGCTCTCATTCATAAAAAGCAATCCCAGGGCTGTAAATGGTTCGGCATTCCACGGTTCGATCTCAGATGCTCTAATAAGGTTTTTTTCAGCAGCCCTTTTCATATTGGAGAGGTTCATCTGGCAAAGACCGAGCAGAAGAAAATACTGGCCTTTGTCAGGAGACAGATTTATTGCTTCTTCTAGCAGAGCGGTAGCTTCCCAGAAATTTTTTTGTGCAAAAAGTGTTTTTGCTTTCCTGTAAAGAGATCTTCCCCTTTCCTGCACTTTTCCATTATTCTCGCCTTCAGTTTCTGCTGAGTCTATATTTTTCATATCATAGTCTCTTTTTTTTTTCATATTACTGAGGATATCAAATGCTCTGTTGATCTCTGCAAAAACAAAATTTGCTTTCTCTTTTATCTCCGGATCAGGAGCTGGAACCATTCTATCGGGATGAAATTTTTTGGCATAGGAAAAGTAGGATTCTTTTATTTCTTCAAGTGATGAATCTTTGTTTAACCCGAGAATTTCATAATAGTCGAGATTTTTCCCATGGATCTTATTATAGATCTTTATTACTTCATCAATATTTTTACTGATATCTTTTTTTTCGCTTATTTCTTTAAAATCCACTATTCCCAAAAGATAAAAAAAAACTATATTTTTCCAGTATTCGCTCTCTCCCAAATTCAGTTTTGCCTTGATTTTTTCGTTTGACATATCCGGATATTTTTTCAGGTTGTTACAAAAATCGATTTTTTCACTGGAGAGAGAATTTGTTACGAATTTATCAATTTTCCCGAAAACGGGAGATTTCAAAAAATACTGGTTTTTATAAAAATAGAAATTTTTTATCCTTTTTAATCCGGCAGCAATAATTTTCGGAAGATTTATTTTAAATATTGAATCTTCCGGAAGATTCAGAGGTTTCTCTTTAAATTCCCAGCTTCCTGTGTCTTCAGAAAAAGTGGAAACCGCTATAGCAGAGATTTGCATTCTAATTCCATCATAAATATCTTTCTGGCTTAAAATATCACTTGAAACAAGGATCTTTCCGATCTTTTCCTTTTTACCTTCTATCAGTTTGCGAATGTTCCAAAACTGGATTTTGTCTATCTTACCCGCTTTGAACAAGATCTCTCCCAGCCTTTCCTGGATCATATTGGTTTTTGCAAAGACCAGCTCTCCTTTGTTAAAAAACAGAGATTTTTTAGTGTTGCTTGCCTTGAAAATCAATTCTCCGGTCGATTTGTCTGCAAGAATAGATTTTAGCACTATAGGTATCGGATGCTCAATTACTGAAATTCCCATTTACTCTCCACATGTTTTTTACTACAAAAGTGGCTGGCTGTCAAATAAAAGACTCTTTTTTTATGGGCGGATTCCCTCCCCAGGGGCTATATTATTTAATAAAACTTGACAAAACGTATTAATTACTTTATTAAAATAGTAGAGTTATAATATTTCTATATCATTGTTTTAGATTGGTATGGGTGAAAATTAAGTTTACAGGAGAGAACAATGAAAAAATTTTACTTCCTTTTAATCATTTTAATTTTATTCAGTGTCATTTATGGACAACAAAAGAAACTTACAGTAAATGAAGCGTATTTTACAAAAGAAAAATATTTGCTGGTATCGGATACAGATATATACTGTTCATATGAAATAGGGAAAAAAAAGAGCAATGATATAAAAATCATCGGAAGCAGAGAGATGGAATCAAATAAGTCTGAATATTCAACAGGTGATTATATGTTTATAAACAAAGGACTGAATGACGGACTTAAAGAAGGAGATAAATTTATCATTATTGAATCAGGGGGCAGAGTTAGCAGCCCTCTAAATAACAGGTATCTGGGAAGGCTATATCTAAGAAAGGGAACAGCGGTTATTAAAACAATTTTTGAAAAAAAATCAGAAATTGAGTTGGAAAAGACGTGTAGCCCTGTAAATATTGGTAACTTTCTGATCCCTTACAAATATGAAGAACAGGTCTTGAGAAGGAGAATTAATTTTAATATGGCAAGGTTACCTGAATCTCAGGTAAAAGGAAGGGTCGTTTATTCAAATGAATTGATAAAATACAATAAAGAGAATGCTTCTCCCGGAGATATTGTAATTGTGGATATGGGGAAAGATGAATTGTCAAAAGGAGACTTTGTTCTGTTTTATAAAATTATCAAAAAAAAATTACCCCCGGTTATAATAGGCGGAGGGATAGTTGTAAAACCTCAAAATACGAATTCATCCGTAAAAATACTCCATTCCACCTTTCCGGTAAAAGTAGGAACTTACTTAACATTATTACCTGAGACTAAAACGGGGATAACGACAGACAGTGAATTGCCTATCCTGAAAGATAGTGGTGAATTAACAGCAGATGTTGAAGAGACCGAAGAAACTTTTGATTTTACTGTCCTGTTTGACATGAACGAAACAGATGTTTCCGATTCCTTTAAAGAAAATTTTGAAAATCTGGAAAAGTTTGCCAAAGATAAATCTGAATATGTAATAATCCTGAGAGGTTATTGTTGTAGTATCGGCGGTATTGAATATAATCTTGAGCTTTCCAAAAAAAGGGTTGAAAAAGTAAAAGAACTCCTTATTAATGAGTATAAAATAGGGGAAAGTTTTATTGAGACTTATTTTTACGGAGAAAAAGATGCTCCTTTTAATAACAGCAGCGAAATTAACAGACAGAAAAACCGGAGAGTTGACATACAGGTAGTAGGAAAATGAAAAAATCCGCCCTGGTTATAGTTTTATCTTTTTTTATTTTTACCACTGCCGATTTTATTTTCCCTCAAAAAATAGATCTGGTGGAATTACAAAAAAAAGAGAAAAAGAGGCGGGAAAAAATAAAAAAAGCAAAGTATAAGATCACTAACGATAATGTTACTTCAACGATAAAAACAAAAAAGAATTTAAGTTTTATCAAAGTTGATAATGAGACTACCGGTGAAAAACTGAAGGAAAAGAAAAAAGCTGCAGAAGAAGATCCTAAAAAAAAAGAGGAATATTGGCGCAGAAAAATGAAAATCATTAATGAGAATATTGATACAACTAAAAAGAATATTGAAAAAACCAAATCTAATCTGAACCAGGCCCAAACAAATTTTCTTATTGCTGATATCCCCGGAAAAATAAATCAGGCAAGGGCCCTTGTTGATGAGTTAACTAAATTACTTGAAGAGCATAAAATCCGGTTATCCAAATTTGAAAAGGACAAAGAAGCACTTTACAATGAGGCCCGGAAAGCAGGAGCGCTTCCCGGGTGGCTGCGGTAATTGATATTATTGTCTGAATTTTAGGATCCTGAATTGATATCACCTATTAAGTGGAAAAATAATAAGGTTTTTATGCTTGACCAGAGGATTCTCCCTTTTAAAGAAGTTGAGATCGAACATTCTACCCACTTTGAAGTTGCTGCAAGTATCAGAAATATGGTGATCAGAGGAGCTCCGGCGATCGGAGTCGCAGCAGCTATGGGGGTTGCTCTCGGGGTTTTAAATATGGGGGAAAATGTAAGGGATCCCGGATATGAATTTGAAAAAATTCTGAGCGAGCTGGAAAGTACAAGGCCGACAGCAAAAAATCTTTTCTGGGCAACAGGAGAGATGAAAAAAATTTTTAAAAAGCACTCGGGAAACCTGTCTGTGTTAAAAGAGCGAATGATAGAGAGAGCTCTGGAGATAAAGAGAGAAGATGAAAAAATTAACATGAAGATAGGGGAGAATGGAGAAGGGTTGATCGGGGAAGGAGATACGGTTTTGACTCATTGTAATGCCGGAAGCCTTGCAACCGCCGGTTATGGAACAGCTCTGGGGGTAATAAGGGGCGCATTTTTTAAAGGGCGGAAACTATCAGTTATTGCCTGTGAGACAAGGCCTTATCTGCAGGGAGCAAGACTGACAACCTGGGAACTTCAAAAAGATAACATTCCCGTTAAGCTGATTACGGATAGTATGGCAGGTTACTTAATGTCTGCAGGGAATATCGATATAGTTATAACCGGTGCGGACAGGATTGCTGCCAATGGTGACACGGCAAACAAGATAGGAACATATTCTCTGGCTGTTCTGGCCAGACACCATAATATTCCTTTCTACATTGCAGCCCCTGTATCAACTATTGATTTTGAAAGTGGTTCAGGAAAAGATATTGTTATTGAAGAGAGAGATAAAAATGAGGTATTAACCTGTATGGGAAAAAAGACAGCCCTTCCGGAAACAGAAGTTTATAATCCTGCCTTTGACATAACCCCGCAGGATCTTATAACTGCAATAATAACTGAGAGAAAAGTTATTTCAGGAAACTTTAGATCCGGGATCTCCGCTTTGTTTGAATAAGTTGATCCGGGATCTCTCTTATAACCGCTTTTACCATTGATTCGAGGTTTATGGTGAAAGCTTCAGCCGGTATCTCAACCGTGGGTTGAGGAAACTCCCCGGCCAGTATTTCCGGGAGAAAATTTTCACATTTCCACAAAACCTATTATCAAAGCTATATTTATGATATATATTAAAGGGAATTATAATTGTCGTTGGTCACCGTTGTGTATAACTTGTCAATTAATAATACTAAAATGAATTTTAAAAAAATAATAAAGTTGATTCTTTCAAGTATCGGAATTTTGATTCTAATGATACTTATTTATTCTATAATTCCAAGTGTTAGTAATCCATCGCCTGAATTTCAGACTGAATTAGCCTATGGTAATCCAATTGCAGAAGAGGTTCAAAATATTTTGACACCTAAAGAAGAACCTGTACGAACTAGATCTATAATTATTCTTGAAAATGAAAAAATCATCTATGAATATGGTCCTACCGATAAAATAATGAATACTCATTCCGTTCGTAAATCTATTATGGGTTTGCTATATGGAATTGCAGTTGAAAAAGGACTTATTGATATAAATAAAACACTAGCTGACCTAGAGATAGACGCATACATCCCTTTAACTAAGCAAGAAAAGAGTGCCACTATTCGAGATTTACTGATGGCTAAATCGGGTATTTATTTACCAGCACAAGGAGAGCATGATTCTCAGATAACAGATCGACCAAAAAGGGGAAGTCATAAACCAGGAAGTTATTTTTTTATGAATAATTTTGATGCTAATGCGTTAGGAACAATCTTTATTCAAGAGACTGGAAGTTCTATAGGGAAATTTATGGAAGAATATCTGGCAAAACCATTAGGAATGCAAGATTTTTCAGAAGATAATGTAATATCAGGGGGCCCATGGTTTTGGCCAAAGAAAAAGTCAATGCATAAACAATACTACATTTACATGAGTACACGAGATTTGGCAAGGATTGGAGTTATGGTCTCAAACAACGGTCTTTGGAATAAGAAACAAATTGTACCAAAAAATTGGATTATTGAAAGCACAACTTCTCACAGTGACCTTACTAAAAATCACATAAATTATGGTCGTTATGATGGATTTGGTTATCAGTGGTGGATAGTTTCTGACACTGAAACAATTTGGACGGATGGATACGGAGAAAGATTCATGATCATTGATCCAAGTAGAAAACTAACATTAGTAGAACAGAACTTCACAGGTAACTCATTATTAACGACAGGACTTTGGCTTATGAATAGGAATATGGATTCTGGTTTAGAAACTTTGATGAAGGCGCATCTTATGATTACTCAAAAAAATACGTTAACTACACATAACAAAAAATAAACCCCATTAAAACGGATTTTATACTAAACCATTAGGAATGATTTTGGAGTTTTTGTACTGCGTGGACCATTGAGTGTAAATTTATGTTGAAGGCTTTTTTGGGGCCCTGGACTGTGGGTTGCGGGAATTCTCCACCAATGACTTCTTTGAAAAGATTTCTTGAAAAAAATTATTTGATTTTGTATCATAAAATTGATTAAATTGGAGAGAAGAGTTTTGGAAAGAACCTGATCAAACCACATCCGGACTGACTCCTCAATTTTTTGGAAAAGTGTATGTTGTTGCATCAACCTGTCTTACAATGCACCCCACCGGCGGGAGCCTGCAATAAATTCCAAGAGATAAGCATGCAGCCGCAGCTTTCAGCTTCAAGCAAAAAACAACCTCAACAGAAATAATATTAAATTGTTATATTCCCTCATGGTATAAACGTCAAAAACGGAATAAATGTATAAATCAGTTGAGGTATGAAAGAACATTTCAATGAATGAAATTATAAAGCAATATGAAGATTTGT
>JBDLJQ010000052.1:0-21969 GCA_039714255.1 Acidobacteriota bacterium | reverse complement strand
AAATTCCCGGCTTTTTTACGGTGAGCTTATCAAAGGGTATGATAATAAATACAGATATTTTAAACCCCTGAGGAGAGAATTGTTCAGGTTTGTCAGGGATGAAATAAGAAGTAACGTAGGGGCGGTTGGTGAACCGCCCTTATTATATCTCTGTATGGAGGACAGGGAAATGTGGGAGGATATTTTCCCCGAAATAAATCCCGACCCCGAACAAATAAACCGCCTCTTATACGAAAACGTATTTAAAAACTGAAACTAACGTAAAAAAGTAATCCTCCGTCCCCGATTTTTTTTTGTCTTCCCCTTACCACTAACCTCTCTCCCCTTTCCAATATCTTTAAATCTTATTATCTATACCTGATCCATTTTATTATTTCTTTCATTGAGGGTTTTTTCCCGTACATCAGGATGCCTACCCGGAATATTTTTGCACCGAGCCATGCAAGAAATACCGTAAATCCCATGCTCAAAATAATGGAGAGAAGAATTTGTGAAAATGCCGGCGGTGCAACACTTATCCTCATGAACATCAATGTTGGTGTGAACAATGGAAATAGAGAAGTTGCAATCACAAGTGGAGTATTGGGGTTCTGGGTCACCATGATGCCGATCATGAATGGAATAATAAGGAGATAAGTTATGGGAGCTGCATACTGCTGTGCCTCCTGGTCTGTATTAACAGAAGCGCCAACAATTGAAAAGAGTATGGCATACATGAAATAACCGATGATGAAAAACAGAACAAAATAGATCCCCAGCTGTGGAGTAAGAAAGTTAAGGACAGACCTGTCTATCCCGAGAGAAAATTTACCCATGAGGATCCACCCCATCAGCATCCATATCCCCACCTGGGTAAGGCCGGCCAGTCCTATACCGATTATTTTTCCGTAAAAAAGGCTCTGTGTATTTGTGGATGATATCAACACTTCAACTATCCTGTTATTTTTCTCCTCAATTACCCCTCTCATAATAAGCTGCCCATAACCCATTAGAACCGAAAAAAGTATCGTGAGCATAAAAATGGACATCATGTATGCTGTGGTGGATGATGATTTTGTTGTCCCCTCTTCCTTAACTACAAATAAATTCGGTTTTATATCTGCAGTTGCATTTTGAACTATCCCCACAATTTCAGGATCATCAATATTATCCCTTAATATCTTTGATGAGAGTACTCTGTGGACCACCGTATTTATATATTTGTTCGTTTCAAAATCGGAAATATTCTGGGCACAATAATATATCTGCCTCTTTTCAACTATGCTCGCCGGGATAATAAGCATTCCGTCGATCTTCTTCTCAAGGATCATTTTTTTAAATTTCGGAGCAAGTTTGAATTCAAAACCATCGGTTTTTTTTTCCTCTGCTTCATATTCCTTCAATAAAGCTCTCTGATCCGAACTATTGTCTTCCACATACCGGAATGTAAGCTTCAACTTCTCCTTGAGATATTTGCTTTTTTCACTCCGTTCAATAAATTCCTTATGGATGACTCCTGAATAATCGGTAACATTTATAACTTTTTCCTCCCGCCCCACTTTTGTAAGGAGCATTGGGACAAAGATAAATGCAGCCATAAGTGCCGGTGTTAATATTGTTGCTATAATGAATGATTTCTTTTTAACTATCTGTTTATATTCTCTTGAAATAATTGCTGCAATCTTCATAATGCTCTCCCGGATTACCGGCCCTCCTCTTTTACTTTACGGATAAAGATGTTGTTGAGCGAAGGTTCGGTCACAACAAAACTGTTAATGGATATTTTTGACACAAGGTCTTTTATGAGTATATCCCTTTTTCCTATATCTTCGAGTTCTATTTCCATCTCTTTTCCATAGTCCTTTACATTCAGAACATATTTTAATGACTCAACAAAAGAGGGATCACCCTCATAATTTACCTTTATAAATTTTTTTCCATAATCCCCTTTTATATCCTTTAATGCACCGTCTAAAACCTTCTTTCCTCCGTTTATCATAACAACCGAATCAACTATCTTTTCAGCATACTCCATAAGGTGTGTTGAAAAAATTATTGTAATACCATTTCTGTTCATTTCAAGTATTAGATCTTTAACCAGTTCTATATTCACAGGATCAAGCCCGGAGAAAGGTTCATCCAGTATTAAAAGATCAGGAGAGTGGAGGATGGTTGTTATGATCTGAAGCTTCTGGGCCATCCCCTTTGAAAGTTCTTCTATTTTTTTATCTTTGTAGTCATAAAGGTCGAACTTTTTCAACAGGGATTCACTCCGTTCAAAGATGTCTGCATTGTTCATCCCTTTTAATTTTCCGAAGAAACGCAGTGTTTCGGAAACCTTCATTTTTCTGTAAAGCCCCCGCTCTTCAGGAAGGTATCCTATTTTATCTTTTAACTTTTCATTGAACTTTTCGCCCAGGATCTCTATCTCGCCACTGTCAGGGGCAATAATATTCATTATCATCCTTATTGTGGTTGTTTTCCCGGCGCCATTAGGGCCTAACAGTCCGAGGATCTTCCCTTTTTCAAGATTCAGGGAAAAATTATCAACAGCCTTCTTACCATCAAAATCTTTTACAAGGTTATTCAGTTTAAGCATAAAATTATCCATTAATCCTCCCAATTAAGAGATTTTTTTGTGAAATTCCCTGGAATTTAATCTGAATTGTACCACAAATCAGAGTTGCTGGTAAGTTCTTTTGAAGCCTTCTCAAATTCCTCCATAACTTCATCCGGAGGTTTTTTATCAGTAAGGCTGAATGTCACAATAGCAATGAATGAAAATATAAAACCGGGAACTATCTCATATATATTAAATATCCCGCCGGAAATATTTTTCCAGAAAAGTACAACCAGACCTCCTGTAAATATTCCGGCAATGGCTCCGGTTGCGGTCATCCTCTTCCAGAAAAGAGAGAGGATTATTACAGGCCCGAATGTGGCACCGAATCCCGCCCATGCATAAGCAACCAGTTCAAGGACACTGCTATCCGGGTCAAGAGCAATAAAAAAAGCCACAAGTGCAACGCCGATCACCGCAAACCTCCCGATCCATACAAGCTTTTTTTCACTTATCTTTTTTTTATAAATAACCTTATAGAGGTCCTCTGTTATTGCCGAAGATGTGACCAGTAACTGAGAATCTGCAGTGCTCATAACAGCGGCAAGTATTGCAGCAAGAAGTATCCCGCCAACAAATGGATTTGTAAGCTGGTTAACAAGAACCATAAAAACCGTTTCCGATGCGGCTTTTCCCACCAGGGGAGTTTTTAATAATAGTGCACGTCCGACAAGCCCGACTGCAACTGCTGCAATGAGGCTGAAAAAAACCCACCCCATTGCAATTTTTCTTGCTTTCGGTATTTCACCCGGAGAGCTTATTGCCATAAACCTTGCCAGGATATGGGGCTGGCCGAAATATCCCAGGCCCCAGGCAAGCATGGAAACTATGGCCATAACACTTAACCTCTCCCCGTTCAGGCCGGTAAATACATCCATAAGTTTGGGATCTATATTATTCAAAATATTGACGGTTACCTCATATCCCCCAAGTGAAGACATTGCAATAAGAGGTATTATAATTATTGAAAAGAACATTAAAGATCCCTGAAAAAAATCGGTCCAGCTCACTGCCATAAATCCACCAAGAAAAGTATAACCGATGATAACAAATACACCTGCAGCCAGGGCCCATATATAAGGAATATTGAAAACAGTATTGAATAATTTTGCCCCCGCAACAAAACCCGATGAAGTATAGAGGAGGAAAAATATAAGAATGAACAGAGCGGAAACGACCCTCAGAATTCCTCCTTTGTCTCTGAACCTGTTCTCAAAATAAACGGGAAGGGTTATTGAATCACCTGCGATCCTGGTATATCTTCTGAGCCTTCCGGCAATGAATTTCCAATTCAGGTATGTTCCTATCAGTAAACCCAGGGCTATCCAGCCTGCTTCCAAACCTGCGAGATATGCATAACCTGGCAGCCCGAGCAGGAGCCATCCACTCATATCAGAAGCCTGTGCACTCAGTGAAGTGACCCATGCATTGAGCCCACGCCCTCCCAGTACATAATCGGAAAGGTTCTTTGTCCTGTTATAGAAATGCCATCCTATGGCCAGCATAAAAAAGAGGTAGATCCCAAATGAAATAAATGTTCCAATACTTGCTCCGGACATATCATATCTCCTGCTATATCATCAAAAAATATGATAAACAGACCTGAAAAAAAATGCAATAGAAAGGCAGAATTTTCTATTCAGGATCCGGGTCGAATTCTAAGTTACTAATGCTTTCCTGATACTCTTTTCCTATATATGTTCTTATTTTAACGTGCCCTTTTTTTATCCCCCAGGGTATTTTTGCACTTACTTTATTAAATCCCTGGTTATTGACCTGTTCTGATATGATCCAGTTTTCGTTTATGCCGGTAAAATATACATAAGTTGTATATTGTACAAAGTTTTTTCCCTGAATATCAACAAATTTATCACTCCATAAAGCTTTTTCCACATTGTCGATCTCCGGCTTGCCGTAGAGAAAAAAATCATCTTTACTTATCACACTCTTACCGAATGCAGAAATGCGTACCTTCTGCCCATATCCTGCTATATTCGTTACATCTTCAGGGATTGATACTCTGAGTTTATACTCCCCTTTCCCGTGATATTCTAGATCTTCCACAATCCCCTTAAGGTTATTAAAACTTACCTCAATTTTCTCCTTTTCAGGAACAGAAAGATCTGATACATATACATTAATAATAGTTCCGGGAGCACCGCTTATTGGATAAAACCTTTTCAATTCAGGTGTAAGGAAAACCACCCCGTTTTTTTTAATATTCAATTTTATTTTTTTTGCTGAGCCACACCGGGAATTCAAGTGGATATATGAATCTCCGGGATAATTTAAGATATCGGGCATTTTTAATCTTATCTTTCCACTTTCAGGCTTCCCGATAATCTTAAGATCATAAGCTTTGTCTATTCCCGGATGTTTTATCTTAAGTGCAGCCTTGTCCACACTGTCAATATATTTCCCTCTTATCTCTACAACATCCTTTTGCCCGGCATCTGCTGGAATTACATTTTTTATTTCCGGTATCCCCGAAATCTTTAACTGACGTTTACTTTTTGTCTCTCCGGCATTATTTCTGACATATAAAAAATCATTAACTGTTCCACCACCAGTCCTGAATCTAAGTGTTTTAAAAGTGTATCTTTCTATCTTAATCTGTTTGCTGCCTATCCTCACCTTCAGGTCACCGGTAAAATTTTTACCTTTCAGATCAATATAATCACCGGTACAATAAAGATAATTATTCAGTTTGAACTCCGGCGGATCTCCAGCAAGTAAACTATAATTTGATTTAACATTTCCCAGCTTTCCCGGAGGTTTAGTCTGTATTATCATTCCTGAATCACCTTCTACTCTTGTTTTCTCACAAGCATACAAATTAGTATTATATGACTTTCCTGAAAATCTCATCACATCAACAGCATATATTTTCAGAACCTTTTTCCCGGGACTCTTTGCAATAAGTTTTATATAATGCAGGTTATTATTAACTTTAGGGGCCATCTTTCTTGATACACCTTCAAACCATACATTTAAAAATGCAATCTTATTTTTGCTGATAATATTAACACTCACTGGAAAAGGTGTCCCGACTGTTACTGTTTTCGGAACTTTCACAAAGGTGATAACAGGTACGTTTGAACTGCCGGCAGATACAGACACAGGCTCAAAAGAGAGTAGATAAAATATAAGGAATAAAACCGGAATTACCGGGTAAAGAAAAAATGATTTTTTTTTCATCATCAGTCTCCTCAATAATAGAATAAAAAAAGGAGAGAAATATCACAAAAGAAATAAATTACTTTGTATTTGTTGGAAAATTATTTTTTTTACATTAATATTTAATCAGATGGTTCTAAAAAATTTAATTTCTGAATTTTTTTAAAAAAGGAGGATCGTGATGGAATTCACCTATGAAGAACTTAAGAAAAATACCGTAGCCCAGCTCAGGGAGATAGCCAAAGGACTGGAGAAAGAGGAGGTTAAAGGTTATACGCAGATGAACAAAGAGCATTTGCTTGCAGCTCTCTGTAAAGCATTGTGTGTGGATGAACATAAACACCATGTAGTTGTCGGGATAAATAAAGCAGAGGTAAAAAAACAGATCAGAAATTTAAAATTAAAGAGAGATGACGCTCTTGAATCAGGAGATAAAAAACAGCATAAAATTTTGATCAGAAGGATCCATAATCTCAAAAGGAAAATTCACAGAGCAACAGTTTAAAATATTCTATTATTCTTTTTTTTCAATTTCCAGAGCCTTGTAAAAATCGAGGCTTTTTCTGCCGACTGTTTGCGTCCTGTAACATTCAAAAAATTTTGCATTGAACTTAAGGGTTGAGGGGCGTTCTAAAACTATTATTCCCCCTTCTCTCAGAACTTCCCTTTTATAAACCACTTTCAGCGGATTTGCATACTCCAGCATTTTATAGGGGGGATCAAGAAAAATAATATCAAATTTAAAACCCTCTTTACTTAGTTTTATAATGCTCCTGTTATAATCTCCCCTGATTATTCTATAGTTATCTGAAGGGATACCGATCTTTTCTATATTGAGCTTCAACAGTTTTATCGATTCAGGGAGGATATCAATAAACACAACATATTCGGCTCCACGGGAAAGTGCTTCAAGTCCTATATTTCCGCTACCACCGAAACCATCCAGAAATATGCTCTCCCTTACCTCGTCCTGGACAATGTCAAAGAACGATAATTTTAACTTTGCAGTGGTGGGGCGGACATCAGGAGTGTTAGCCGACCTTAACTTCCTCCCTTTATATAACCCGGAATATATTTTAAGCATATGAAAAGGATACTATTAATTGTGTCTACGGTCAATCAAACAATTGTTAAAAAAAACTATAATATTGTTTCCTTTTATTTTACTTCCTGATAATATTTGATTTAAACAATAACGATATTCTCTGATGACAAAGCTTTACTAAAATAAATAATGAGGAGGTTTTATGGACACCATCAGGAATATTATATTCATTTTAGCTTTATTCACTTTTTTATTATTTCAGTTACCGGGTTCGGTAATTAAGGAAAATGGGGCCACACCAATTGTTCAGAAAGGCGGAAAACTTACTCCCGATATAAACTTCGGGAACATCCCCCTTTATTTTATTCACAATAAGGGACAGATGGACAAAAAAGCATTCTTCTATGCCAAAACACCGGGATATACACTTTGGGTAACAAAAGAAGGGCTCGTATTTGACAGCATTAGAACTAAGGAGACAGGAGACAGGAGTCAGAAGCCAGAAGGAAAAACTAAATCCCAGATCCCAGATCCCAAATCTTTTCGTGATGTTTCACGATTACTGTTTGTAGGAGCGAACAAAAATCCTGAAATTGTTCCACTGGATGAACAGAAACTAAAGATTAATTATTTTAAGGGGAATGACAAAAGCAAATGGGTGGGAGGAGTTCCTACTTCCGGTGTTGTTCTTTACAAAAACCTCTATAAAAACATCGATCTTAAAGTTTACGGCATCGGTAAACAGATCGAATATGACTGGATAGTCCATCCCGGAGGCAGCCCCGAAGATATTAAATTTGAGTATGAAAATGTAAAAAAAATAGAGATAAACAAAAAAGGCGATCTTGACATAACAACACAATTTGGAAAACTGACACACAAGAAACCTTATGCTTATCAGAGGCAGCATTCAGCCGTCAGCATTCAGCCTTCAGCAAAAAAAACAAAATCCCAAATCCTAAACCCGACACCCGAAACAAATTCAAATGTTCAAAATCAAAATGATCGAAATAAAAAAGAAATTAAATCTGAATTTAAAAAAACAGGAAAAACCACCTTCGGATTCACAACCGGAAAATATGACAAAACAAAACCGCTGGTCATCGACCCGGTCGTGCTGGCATATTCCACATATCTTGGGGGAAACGACTATGATTCCAGTTCGGGTATAGATGTAGACAGTAATGGATATGTTTATGTGACAGGGTATACAGAAAGTTCTGATTTTCCATTACGAAACCAGTATGACCCGACTAATTCAAGCGATGATGTTTTTATTACAAAATTTGACACCACTCAGAGCGGTTCATCATCTCTACTCTATTCTACATATCTGGGTGGATCATCAATAGACAGAGGGGCAGGGATATCAGTTGACAACAGCGGCATTGTTTATGTCACAGGTCAGACATCAAGCACAGATTTTCCAATTTTAAACCAATATCAGGGAAGTTCCTCCGGGGATGATGCATTTCTAACAAAACTGGATACTACTCAGGCAGGAACCGGGTCTCTCCGCTATTCAACATACCTGGGAGGAAGCAGTACCGATTACGGAAATGGAATTGTAGCGGACATTAATGGATTTGCCTATGTAACAGGTCAGACAATGAGTACTGATTTCCCTGTAAAAAATCAGTATCAGACTAATCAGACTGGGTGGGATGCATTTGTCACTGTAGTTGATACATTCAGTTCAGGGAGCTCATCTCTCCAATATTCCACATATTTGGGAGGCAACGGTAGCGATTACGGTTTTTCTGTGGCCCTTGACAGCAATGAATTCCTCCTGGTAGGCGGAAGCACAACAAGCTCTGATTTTCCCACTCAGGATGCATACGACTCAACTTTTAACGGCAACAGAGATGCTTTTCTGGTAATGCTGAATACAAGGATGAGCGGCGCGGCTTCTTTTCTTGCTTCTACCTACTTAGGTGGTTCTGCTTTTGAGCAGACTCATGCTGTTGCCGTAGATGGGAGTAATTATGTTTATATCTCAGGGCAGACCCAGAGTCCGGATTTCCCCACATTAAATGGTTATCAGTCGGCTTCTGGAGGAGGTAATCAGGATGCCTTTCTCTCAAAATTTAATTTCTACATGAGTTCGATCCAACTCCTTTACTCTACTTACCTGGGGGGAAATGGTTCCGAAACCGGGATAGGATTAAGTGTAGACACTACTGGCAAAGCATATTTGACCGGCTACACAGCAAGTGCCAATTTCCCTGTCCATAATGCTTATCAGTCAACTCCTCCAGGAGGGACCCATGACGGTTTTGTGACAAAGATAGATACTGCTCAGAGTGGAGCCTCCGGCCTTATCTGGTCTACTTACCTGGGGGGAAGTTTAAGAGACCAGGGGACAAGAGTAAATGTCGGAAATGACGGATATGCCTATGTAACAGGTTTTACAGAGAGCAATGATTTTCCGACTGAGAATCAGTATCAATCCGATCAATCCGGCAGAGATGCATTTGTAACAAAGCTCATAATGGATTACACTGTTAATGCATCGGTTTCAGGTGGAAATGGTACGGTATCACCGGCAACTCAAACTATTCATGAGAACCAGCCCGCTTCCATCACTATCACTCCGGATCCCGGTTATGAAATCGCTTCCATAACCGACAACAGCATCCTACAGACAATCGCCAACCCATATATCATTGGCAATGTACAGGAAGACCATACGGTAGTGGTCACTTTCAGAAGTATAACTTTCCGGGTAAATGCAACGGTTTCAGGCGGGAACGGTTCTGTATCACCTCTCTCGCAGCAGATAGATTTCGGGAATAATGCTGCAATTACCATAAATCCGAACTCAGGATATAAGATCGCATCAATAACGGATAACGGAGTATCCAAAGCCATTTCTAACCCTTATGTTATAAATAATGTTAAAGAGGTCCATAATGTAGTGGTCACTTTCAAACAAAAATCTTATCCACCGACACTGACCCTGACCGGGGAGCGCAAAACGGAACGGGCCTGGATAATTACAAAAGATTATGCCGAGCTGAATATTTCCATTACTGAACATCCTGAAAATCCCACTCCCGTTGCATCATACAATCTTTTGAAAAATGTGAACGGAACATGGACCACCCTTCAAAGCTTCAGCCCGGGAACCAGTTCTTTTACCGACACGGCAGTGCAGAAAGATATATCTGCACAATATAAACTCAGCGCAGTTACACCAGAAGGAACAGTTATTGCGGAATCAGGAGTACTGACATTATAATTTAATAAAATATGGGAATATCCGAAAATAAAATAAGAACCATGGAAAAGAACACTAATCCTGAAAATAGCTTAAAACGCAGCCTGAATCTTTTCGATTCCTCCATGATCATGGTCGGAATAGTACTGGGAAGCGGAATTTTCCTCACAACCGGTATTATGGCCAAGGCACTACCTTCCTCTACTCTTATACTTCTGGCATGGATCGCAGGGGGGCTGATTACTCTTGCCGGCGCTATGACATATGCAGAACTTGGAGCACTCTTTCCCGAGGCCGGAGGGCAATATGTTTACCTGCGGGAAGCGTTTGGCCCTGTTATCAGTTTTTTGTTCGGCTGGATGATGTTATTGATCTATTTGACAGGTTCAGTAGCCGGAATGGCTGTAGCCTTTGCAGAATATACAGGTTATTTTTTCCCTGGCCTGTCTCTGAATAAAATAATCCTTTTAACGGAACTGAATCTTTTTAACATGAATTTTCACGTTTCAATTTCAGCGGGACAAATAGTCGCAATCGGATTAATAATTTTTCTTTCCATTATAAGTGCATTAGGAACCGGCCTCGGAAAAATTGTTCAAAATATATTTACTACTCTGAAGATTATATTAGTCTCAGGAATTATCATTCTCGGATTTCTACTTGGCAAAGGCTCGCCTGTGGATCTGTCTGTCAATCCTTCAATGTTGAGTATAGGTCAATTAATATCCGGATTCAGCCTCGCTCTGATAGCTGTATTCTGGGCTTTTGATGGTTGGAACAACATCAATTTTGTCGGAGGGGAAATAAAAAACCCGACAAGAAACCTGCCTCTCACCCTGATATGGGGGACTGTTTTCATAACTGTTGTCTATGTTTTGATCAATTACCTTTATCTATATGCATTGCCACTAAATGAAATATCCGGTGTTGTAAGAATTGCAGAGAAAGCAGCAGCATCATTGTTCGGGGGTACAACAAGTGCCATAATAACTGCTGCTATTTTAATTTCCATATTCGGCTCACTGAATGGATCAATATTAACCGGTCCGAGAGTATATTTTGCGATGGCAAATGACGGCCTTTTTTTTAAAAGGGTAGCCAGGATCCATCCAAAGTATAAAACTCCGACATTTTCGATCTTTATTCAGGCTCTGCTTGCATGTCTTCTCACATTAACAGGAACTTTTGAACAATTATTAACTTTTGTGATGTTCATAGCAATTGTATTCTGGATAGCTGCCGCGTTTGCAGTTTTTACTCTCAGAAAAAAGTTCCCGGATATTTCAAGGCCATATAAAGTCTGGGGTTATCCTTATGTCCCGGTCTTTTTTATCCTTGCATTATTAGTGGTTCTCGGCAACACCATAATTGAGAAACCTGTAGAATCACTTGCAGGCCTTGCAATTACTATCTCAGGCCTTCCTGTATATTTTTTATGGAAAAAAAGGCCCTCTTCAAATAATAGATAACCTGAATCCTTTTAACCGGATGGGCTCCGGTAATCCTGTATATCAGCTATATATTATTTTTCCTTTTTCCCTTTTATATTAAGGTTCCCCATTTTGCTGTTCACAATACCGGACATGGTTTCCCCTTTAATATCCACATCGCCTTTCATCTCTATAACCTGTCCGCCCATTTTGCTCATATCCAGGATAGCTTTGAACATCAGTTTTTTCCCGTCATAGAAGATATTAGAAAGTTCAGCATTGCCAAACTGCATGGTCATCTTTCCTGAAATACCAGCTCCTTTCTGTTTAAAGGCAAGGTTAAATGAGAAACCCCTGTCCGAATCCATCAGCCAGTTGCCCAACAGATTTTTCACCTGGTCAGGAGAAGCAGTTACTCCCACCTTCCCGCCGGTCTCTTCCTTCTTATCTATCTGCTCAGCATCCAGAACCCACATTCCCCTACCATGGGTAGCAATAATGATCATATTATCCCTGGGGTGATATGCAAGGTCATGAACGTAAGCAAAAGGCATGGAGCCCAGTACTTCCCATTTTTTGCCGCCGTCATTGCTTATATAAACTCCGGCATCGGTGCCGAGATAAAGCCTCTTTTTGTTCTTCGGGTCCTCTCTGATAACATTAACCGGGCCCACAGGAATATTACCTGAAATATCGATCCAGGTATTACCGAAATTTTCCGATTTCCAGACATAGACCTGGAAGTCATCATCCCTTCTTCCGGTCTGGGTCATATATACAGTTCCAATATCATATTTTGAGGCCACTATCCTTGATACCCATTTCACCGGAACTTTACCATTCCTGATCTCCTTCCAGTTCTTACCTCCGTTCATGGTCCTCCAGATCCGGCCATCATCAGTACCGGCATAGATAAGGCCAAACCTTCTGGGAGATTCATCAAGAGCCGTTATGGTCTGATAATTTATATCTCCCCTTTTTTTCAAATTATTATATGACAGATCATAACTTATCTTTTTCCAGGTATTTCCCCTGTCACGGGACATCATCACATATTGCATCCCATGGTAAATAATATCTGGATTATGAGTGGAAATTATTGTGGGAGCAACCCATTGCCCCCTGAGTCCGGGTTCTCCGGGAAGTTTTTCAGGCAGAAGCATTTTTTCATCATTCTTACCCTTTTCCAGTCTGGCCAATGCCCCGTAAAAAACACTGGCATACACTGTGCTGTCCCTTGAATCTATAGCATGGGAACTTCCTTCAGCTCCGAGTGTATTCTTAAATTCCACAGGGAGGACATACTTCCTGCTCCTCGAAATATCAACTGGCCCGTAAAAACTGTGGTGGTCCTGAATTGATCCGTAAACATTAAAAGGTTTTTCCATATCAAATCCCACATTATAGAATTGGGCAAGAGGTAGTTCCGCCAGAGGTATTTTCCAGTTCTCACCCTTATCATAAGATATAGAGAGGCCGCCGTCCTGAACATTTAGGAGATAATTTGAGTTGTTCGGGTCTATCCAGAGGCCATGATGGTCAAGATGCATCCCTCGTAAAACCCTGAAGGTTTTACCACCATCATCGGAAACGTTGAGGAAAAGCCCCATGGTATAAATTCTGTTCTCATTGTTCGGATCAACCCTAATCTGGCCGAACACCCATCCGTATGTAGCTGAAAGGCGTTCCATATATAACTTCATCTTTTCGGTCTTTCCGCTCACCTGTTCCCAGTTTTCACCACCATCATCGGTTCTGAAAACAGTGGCCCCTTTTATCACATCCTTCTTCTGACGGCCATAAGAATCTGTATCACCGGATTTTGCTTTTTTTGCTATCCCGTAATTATCAACATAGGCATATAGAACCTTTGGGTTAGATGCCGCTAAATCTATCCCTGTCCTTCCGATCTCATGGGGAACAGGAAGCCCTTTGTTTTTTTTGGCCCAGGTTTTTCCGCCGTCTGTTGATTTCCAGACACCATTATTTTTATGATGTTTAAAAGTTCTCGGGTCATTCCATTTTTTTCTTATCCTTTCCCAGGTAGTACAATAAACTGTATCAGGATTTTTCGGATCCAGTACAAGATCGTTAACTCCTGTATTATTATCTATGTAAAGAACTTTCTCCCAGGTTTCCCCACCATCGACAGTTTTATATAGCCCTCTTTCAGGATTTGAAGTCCACTCGTGGCCTGTTGCAGCAACATAAACTATATCACTATTTTCCGGATGAATTCTTATCCTGGGAATTGTATGGGTTTTTTCAAGCCCCATATTTTCCCAGGTCTTACCTCCATCGGTGGTTTTGTAAATACCGCAACCCGCATTGGAGCTTCTGAATATATTGGCTTCACCTGTACCGACCCATACCACCTCCGGGTTCTTCGGATCAATGGCTATATCCCCGATTGATCCCGCAGGCATATCATCAAAAACAGGTTCAAATGTTGTCCCTTCATTAACAGATTTCCATACACCACCGGTGGCTGCACCAACCCAGATTGTATACTGTTTCCCTCTCGGGGATACCGCCTCAACATCGGTACATCGTCCACTGATGTTGGTGGGCCCTACATATTGCCATTTTATCCTTTTGTATTGAGAAGTTCCTTTAAGAGCAGTATGTTTTTTGAACATTTCAACTCTTACGTTCCCATTTAGAACAGGCTCTTTTATTTTTGAGTCAGCTGAAAAAACAATAGTAAAAGAAAGCACTACAAAAATAATAATTAAAAATCTCATTTTAGATCCCATGTAACCTCCCTATGGTCAGAATCTGATAATTTTTCAAAATTATACTTACCCATATTTTATACAGAAGAAACTGTATTTTGCCCGGAATTTATTACTTTAAAAATTAATAATAAACCATATTTTTATTTTTTCAATCAATTTTTCAGATTTTTTCAAATAATTTTAAAACGCATGTTCCACATCGATATTAGTCCCCATTGCTTCCTCCATATAATTTAAAATTTTGAATTTAAAATTTTTGTCATAGTGATATAATCATTACTTAGAGGATGATTTGACATTTATTAATTACAAGGCCTCGGCCGGTTCGGGAAAGACATATCAGCTTGTACTGGAATACCTCTCCCTTGCTCTTGAGAATGATTTTAAATTCAAACACATCCTGGCAATAACCTTCACCAACAAAGCAGCCGCGGAAATGAAGGAGAGGATACTCAGATCACTTAAATCCCTCTCAAAAGGAGAGAATGAAGAACTTAAACAGAACCTTCTTAAAAAAAATCCTTCACTTAAGAATATTGAGGGAAAAGCCGGGAAAGTACTTAAAAAAGTACTTCATAACTATTCAAATTTTGCCGTCACCACAATAGACAGTTTTATAAACAGGCTTGTACGTTCATTTTCATATGAGACAGATATTCCATCAGGTTTTGATGTTGAACTTAACTTCAGCAGGATGAAAAATTTTGTTTCCAAAAGTATCTTTGCAGGAATAGGCAGTGATCCGGAAACAACAAATGTGATCCGGGAATTTGTCTTCTCAAAAATGGGTCAGGATAAATCATGGAATGTCGAAAAAAATATCAGTGAACTTCAGCAGGAAATAAACAGGGAGAGGACAGAAGCCCCGGTGGAAAATATTATGAAGATAGATCCGGGTAAATTAGACCTTGCTGCAGAAGGCCTTAAAAAGATCTTTTTTCAATTTATGGAAGAATTAACAGAAATTGCTAAAAAGGGATCCCAACTGATAACCGGACCCGGCCTCTCATTGAATGAATTTGCATATAAAAAAAAGGGAGCAGCTGCATTTATAGAGAAAACATCTTTGCTGAATCCTTATCAGATAAAAGTTTTCAGTGGTTTTGGAGACAGTAATTTCCGGAAAGGCCAATGGATGACCAGAAATACGTCCGATGATATAAGGATAAAGATAGAATCTATAGCTGATCAACTGGATATTGTACAGTCAAAAATGGTATCGCTTATCGATGAAAAACTTGAAGATGCTATTACTGCATTCCTTATATATGAGAACATCTACCTCCTCGGGCTCATCGGAAAGATAAATATATTCATGAATGAATATAAAGATGAATATAACACCGTACCGATATATGAACTTACAAAAAAAGTACATGGAATAATAAAAAAGGGTGATATCCCTTTTGTCTACTATATCCTTGGAGACAGTTTTGAAAATATAATGATTGATGAGTTCCAGGATACATCCAGGATGCAATGGGATAGCCTGTTTCCCCTTGTCGACAACAGTATCGGAGAAAAAAAAATCAGCCTGGGAGTGGGAGATGAAAAGCAGTCCATTTACAGGTGGCGGGGTGGAGATATGGAGATCATGAACAATGATATCTTCGAATTGATCCACCCTGATAATCTCAAAGTTATAAACCTGCCCTATAATTTCAGAAGCAGGGAAAATATTGTAAATTTTAACAATAAATTATTTTCCGGATTAGCCGGCATGGAAGATCACAACAAGCTGCTTAACAGATTATATAAAAATATGGACCAGAAGGGCAAAACAGGCGAAGGAGGATTCATCTCAGTCAGTTTTCTTAACAAAGAGGACTATTTAAATCAAGCCCTTATAAGGACAGGAGAGATCGTAGATGAATGCATGGCAGCAGGTTTCACCCTCTCAGATATCGCAATACTGACCCGCAAGAAGAAAGAGGGAAAAGAAGTAGCAGATTATCTTCTTTCAAAAGGGATTGATATTATTACTCCGGAACTTCTGGAACTTTATAAAAACCCCCTGGCAAATTTTTTCATCAATCTTTTGAGATATATCTTTGATAACGAAAACAAACTTGCAATGACGGAGATCTTGTTTTATATCTCCGGATATTTTAAAGGAAATATCTGGACCATTAATGAAACAGAAAAATATTCAACAGATCCCGGATCGGTCTCCCTGCCCGGATGTATAGATGAATTTATAAAAAAAAGGAACCTCCTGCTGAGACTTCCCCTTTATGAGGCTGTTGAGGAGCTTATCAGGACATTTGACCTGCATAAACAATTAAGGTCAGCTTCATCAGGTTATATAACATCATTCCTCAATATGATACTCGATTATTCGGAAAATGAAGGTGGAGGAATACCGGGATTCCTCGAATGGTGGGAAGTGCACAATACAGAATACAGTGTCCCAACTCCTGAAAATAAGGACGGGGTACGGATCATGACCATCCACAAAGCAAAAGGCCTCCAGTTTCCCGTAGTTTTTATTCCCTTTGCAGACTGGTCCGGAGAGAAGGCCAACTACCACTGGATGGAAGGAGACGGTTTTAAAGCTGGCAAAGATAATTACCCTCCCCCTTTTTATGTTCATGGGACAAAAAGCCTTGAAAGCTCCCGCTTTCAAAAAGAGTGGGAGGAAGAAAAAATGAGGGCGGAAACAGATGATATTAACCTTTTCTATGTAGCCTGTACAAGGGCAATAGAGGGATTATTTATCCTTTCCAGAGAGAGAAAAAAGGATAATAATAAAGTTGATAATTATTCACTCCTCCGCATAAAGACCAGTTCGGGAGATATGGAAAAGTCTGGAGAAGACCATTTTACTCTGGGAAAACTGAAAAAAAAATCGGAGATAAAAGAGACCGGCCGCGTCAAAACCATAAATGAAGATAAAATGATCTCCAACCGGTGGAGTGAAAAGATCACCATCAGAGAGAGATCGGAAAAATTCTGGAACCTGACACCGGAAGATCACTTGAGAAAGATCGATAAAGGAATAATCATCCATGAAATATTATCTCAGATCAGCAGAGAAAATCCGGTGGACAAGATCCTCCACCAACTTTTATATTCAGGAAGGATATCGGGATCAGAGCATGAGGAAATAAAGAGAGACTTGAATTTAATGTTTGAGAAGGAAGAAGTAAAGGGGTGGTTTTTCGGGCCCGGAGAAATTCTTTCAGAAAAAGCGATCATTACTGAGGAGGGTATATTCAGGCCGGACAGGGTAATTATTTATGAAAAAAGAGCTACTATTATTGATTTTAAAACAGGAAAAGAATCCGAAACAAACCTTGATCAGATGAGTAAATATATAGAACAGGTAAAAACTATGGGATATGAAAATGTTGAAGGGATACTGTTTTATATCCCTGACGGGAAGGCTGTGAGAGTATAAAAATGGGAGGAAGAGGAGGATTTCTTGAAAAGATAGCCGGGAAATATTTCAGGGAATATAAAGAGAAGGTTTACAAACTGGTATTCGTTTTTCCCAACAGGAGATCATCCGTATACTTCAGGGAGATATTAAAAGATCTCTCCCCCACACCTATGTGGTCTCCCTCAATTTATTCGATCAATGACCTGGTCTCATTGTGTTCTGGCCTTCAGATCCCGGAAACCTATGAACTTATCTTTGAACTATTCAAAGTTTATAGAGAGGTTGAGAATGAAAATGTGATGGGTATCGAAAATTTTTTCCAGAAAGGGAAAACAATTCTGTCCGATTTCAATGAAATTGACAAAAATCTTGCTGATACCGGGGATCTCTTTAAGTTTCTCAGAGAACTTAAAGGGCTCGAATCATCAGGTTCTGATGAAATAACCCCGGGCAAAGAGGAGTATCTCCATTTCTGGTCAAAACTTGAAAACATATATCATCCTTTCAGAAGGTCCCTGGAGGAGAGACATTTCGGGTACGAGGGAATGGCATTCAGGAAAGTAGCAGAAGATATCTCCATGATAACCGGTAAAGGATGGGAAAAGATCATATTTGCAGGATTTAATGCACTCTCAGGATCTGAAAGATCAATAATATCTCAATTAACTAAAGCAGGCATTACTGATATTTACTGGGAGATGGACAGATATTTTACCGAAGACAAAGATCAGGAGGCCGGGAAATTCTTCAGGGATTCAGCCTCGGACCTCAGCCCTGGCCGTGATTTCAACTGGATAGGGACCGGACTTACAGAAAAAAAAAAGATCCGCATCATTGAGACAACATCAGATATCGGCCAGGTAAAAATGACTGGTATAAAACTTAGTGAAATTCTTGAAAACGATGGGGACCTTGAAGATACAGCCGTTATACTGCCTGATGAAAATCTCCTTTTCCCCATCCTTAATTCACTCCCGTATAAGATGAAAAAAGGGAATATTTCCATAGGTTTTCCATTAAAACAAACCACAGCATACTCAATGTATGAGTCACTAATGGAACTCCACAATAAAAAAGGGGAATTTTTCTACAGATGCGACCTGCTGAGGGTTCTTGATCATCCCTATATAAAAATGATAAGTGACCACCAAACCACTGAACTTTCAAAAAAACTTAAAGGAGAGATCGGAACATTCTATAATGCTGAAAATGGGCAGGATACTCTTATGGGCAGAATAACAGGCAATATAACAAAATCAACAGAATTGATGGAACTTCTCCTTTTCCTGATTAACCGTCTCAGGGAAAAACTTTCAGGAGAAAACAAAAAACTCTCCGGAATTGAAAGTGAATTTATATTCCAGTTTTACACATTGGTAAAGAAACTGAAAGGGATAATTGAACGGATCGAAGACCCCGTAAGCATAAAAGGTTTCCATAAAATGTTCAATGATCTGATCGGTTCCGTCCACATACCTTTCACAGGAGAACCTCTTGAGGGGCTTCAGATCCTCGGAGTCCTGGAGATGCAGAATCTCAATTTTAAAAATATATTTATCCTGTCTATGAATGAAGATATTTTTCCTTCCGGGAAGTTTTCCCAAACCTTCATCCCGCAGGATGTAAGGGAAGTTACCGGGCTTCCCCGGTCCGGAGAAAAAGAGGCAGTTTTTGCCTATCATTTTTACAGGATGCTGGGGAATAGTGAAAATATCACATTATTATATTCCGGCAACTCTTCCGGTGGTAATAAAGGGGAGAGAAGCCGGTTCATTGACCAGATCCTCCTTGAATACAATGAGGTCAATAAAGATGCAGAAATTGAATATTATAATGCTGAATTTTCACTTGATATTCAGAAGAGAGGGCAAATAAAAATAGAAAAAGCAGAGAGCAATCTTAAGATCCTGAAAGAGCGGACTTTTTCCGCCACATCCATCAGGACATGGATCCACTGCCCGCTTCAATTCTATTTTAAATATATTCTCAGACTCAGAGATGATACTGACACTGACGAAGCTTTTGACTATGCCAAGTTCGGGATCATCTTTCATGATGTACTGGAAAATATTTATAAAAAAATGGAAGG
This sequence comes from Acidobacteriota bacterium, assembly GCA_039714255.1. Taxonomy (GTDB): domain Bacteria; phylum Acidobacteriota; class Aminicenantia; order UBA2199; family UBA2199; genus UBA647. Next base: position 2,289 of record JBDLJQ010000052.1, on the reverse strand, counting down.
AAAAAATGTTGAAAGAAAAAACCTGGAACAAATTTCCGGTACAACACTAACAAAGATCATCGGAGATAGTTTCAAAAAAAATTCTATCACTGAAACTGAAACAGGAATGAACAGGATCACATTTGAAGTTATTGAAGAGTTCGCTTCAAGATTCATAACTAATGAGATCCAATATGCCCCTTTCAGGATCCATCACCTGGAAAAAAAAGTAAATGATAAAGAATTTAGTTTTAACCTGAAGGGAGAAGGCATCAGGGTAAAACTAAAGGGAACCATTGACCGGATAGATGAGCTTAATGGATTACCGAGGATCATTGATTATAAAACAGGGAAAGTTGATTCTCCCGATATCCCGGGCGAGATGGACAAAGTAAACTGGACAAAAAAGAAAGAGGCATTTCAATTGCTCTTTTATACTTACCTGATGAAAGAAAATGAACTATTGGGTGGAAAATTTAAACTGGGAATTTATCCCTTTAAGAAGCTCAGCGATAAACTCCGTTTTATAAAAATAGATAAATCAGACATATTTGAACTTTCAATATTAGAGGGTTTCGAGAACGTACTGGGGTCGATATTCAGGGATATGTTTGACCCTGAGATCCCCTTTACCCAGACAGAGGATGAAAAAATGTGCAGAAACTGCCTGTACAAAAACATATGTGAAAGAAGCCAGGAAAAGGAAGAGTATAATTAAAGTTTAGTTATTCATGCTTATGTAATCAAAAGATCACTTTATCTCTGTAATTCTAAGTTCCCACTCTTCTTCATCTTCATTTTCGGCCAATTGGTACAAATAACCTTTATCCACCCAGGTGGGGCCGCAATCTATCATATCGATATGGTTTAATTCAATGAAGGTCCGTTTTAAAAACTTTCCATTCAGGTCATAAATAAAAAATTCAGTTTTTCCCTCTTTTTTTAAATAAGTGAAAATATACATCCTGTCCTTAACCAGGAGAAAATCCCTTACAGGAGGAAAATATTTATAAAATTTTATATTCCCCTTCTGATTCTCATAAAACTGTTTAAAATTGGGATGGATTTTAATATAATTGTGATAGTTTTCTTTGTCTCTTTCAGTTACTTTCAGCTTTTCATAATCCCTGCTGATATCAGCAACTTTTTCACCATTTTCATTGTAAATATAAAACTTAAAATCTTTCATATCCCTGACAACCAGCCTGTTTCCGGATGTCAGACACCTTGTCCGAAAATAATCAATCACATGGATACCCTTTTTCGGTCCCTGCTCCTGATACCAGTCCGGATAACGGTATACCTCTTTGATCTTTTTAAAATTATGATCAACAACATTTACTGCCATAAAAAATATTCTGTCTTCCTGATAGTAACCGTAAGCAGCATAATTTTTTCCAAGTACTTTATACCTTCCACCGGTTTTAAAAGGAACCTCTTTGATAAACTCTCCTTTCCTTGTATAGTAAGAATGCTTCCCCTGGCTGTCAAGGACAAGCCTGTCCGGTGTAACTTCAAAAAGAATATAGCCCATAAATTCCTGCGGACCCTCTCCCTTCTTCCCGAATTTCTTCTTAAGTTTAAAGTCTTCTGCCGAATAGATATACATGTGGGGAAAGTCAGCAATAAATATCTGGCCATTATCAACTATCATATAAATGGGTTTGTTCAGCCCGGGCATCAAAACTGCTTTTGACCCGAAAGCAATAAAAACAAAATTAAAGATAAGAATAAAAATAACACTTTTTTTCATATAATTTCTCCCATCCTAAATAGATATTTTATTATACATAAAGAGTTTTTTTTTAAAAGCTGTATAGTCTTTTGCCTGCCATGATAATAATCATATTGACTGAACGGGTAAATCAATATAAAATATTATTATGGAACTTCCTGAACTTAAAAACAAATTCGGAGAACTGAAGCAGAAAGCTGAAGATCTCAGGGGGTATCTTTGACTTTGGTAAAAAGCATAGCAGGCTTGAAGAAATAGAGAAAGAATTCCTGGATCCCGCCATATGGAACAATCCTAAAAAATCTGCCCCCCTCTTAAAGGAAAAAAAAAGACTGGAAAACCAGTTAGGGATAGAAAAGAGGATCAACTCGGGGGTGGAAGACCTGGAAACCTATTTTGACCTGGCAGATGAAGATCCCGATATTATCACTGAAATGGAATCGGAACTGGGAAAATTTGAAGAATTCATAGACGAAACAGAAACAAAAAATTATCTCAGCGGGGAAAATGATGCCAACGATGCATTTTTGACTATCAACCCCGGAGCCGGCGGGACGGAAAGCCAGGACTGGGCC
>JBDLJQ010000051.1:0-22241 GCA_039714255.1 Acidobacteriota bacterium | reverse complement strand
GGAAAAGAAGATACCTTCAGCTATGATAAAAGAATCAATTGATAATGTTGTTGTTCGATGGAAAAAAAGGGATAAACAAATTTCAGGTTTTAGCAATTTTTCATATGAAGTAAGGAAAAAATATAAATCCCGGATGGAATTAAATGTAAATCTTAATGTTTCTGAAAAACCTGATGCAGGTTTAAACAGAATTGAATTATTTTTTAATAATTATCCTCCTGAACTGATTGAATTAAAAGATGAGTTTGAATCCATTTATTCAAACATTAAAAACAAAAAAAAGTATGAATTAAATGACCTTTACACTAAACTTTTAAATATTTTCAAGGATAACAGGGAAATAGAAATCAAAAGTGAAATCTTCATGAAAAATATTGCCCCTGAACTAAGGAATCCTGAAATTCAAAAAAAATTCAGGTTGAATTTTATAAAGAACAGATTCAAAATTCCTGATTTTGACAGGTTCTTATTTGAAAATGAAAGCTAAAAAGCAAAGGCTTGATATCGAGCTTACAGAAAGAGGGCACACAACTTCCAGAGAAAAAGCAAAGGCTTTTATAATGGCAGGTGAAGTATTTGTTAACGATCAGGTTGAAATTAAACCAGACAGACAAGTTTCATCTGCAGATAAAATTGAAGTTAAAGTAAAAAATCAATATGTTTCAAGGGGAGCATTCAAACTTGAAAAAGCAATAAAAGATTTTAATTTTGATCTGAGGAGGAAAAAAGTACTTGATATAGGTATTTCCAATGGAGGATTTGCAGATTATATGTTGAAAAATGGGATAGACAGGATTACCGGTGTAGATGTAAACATAAACCAGGTAGATTATTCATTGAGAAAAAACGATAAAGTGACATTATTAAAAATGAACGCACGCTTTCTTAAGCCTCAGCATATCGGATTTAAACCCGAACTGATAACGATTGATGTTTCATTTATTTCTGTTACGAAGATCTTTGAGGCTCTTGTTGATTTTGAGGATGTTGAGATAATTTCTCTTATAAAACCTCAATTTGAAGCAGAAAAAGGGCGTGTAGGAAAAGGCGGGGTAATTAAATCTGTAGAAAAGAGAGTTGAAATTGTGTTACGTATAAAAAAAGAATTGGAAAAAATGAATTATTCGATAATAAATTTTACCAAAGCAGGAATTGCAGGTAAAAAAGGTAACCAGGAATTTTTTTTTCATTTAAAGTATGGAATAAATGATTCAATAGATGATAAAATAATCATCAATGGAATTTAAATATAAAAAAATAGGAATAGTAGCAAAACCACATGAAGATGTTGTTTTTTATCTAAAAAAAACAATAAAGATCCTTACTGAACTTAAAGTAGAATTTAACCTGGAAAAAACCGCTGCAGATCTGATTGGCAAAAAAAGTAAAATATCAAGGGATAAAATAAGTGAAATTTCAGATCTGATTATTCTAATAGGCGGGGATGGCACATTTCTTTCGGTTGCTTCTTTCGCAGTTAAAAGCCGGATACCTGTAGCAGGTTTTAATTTGGGTACCCTGGGATTTCTTACTGAATTAAAAAAGGAAAACCTTGAAAAAAGCCTGAAAAAACTTCTGGAAGGGAATTTTAAGATTTCAGAAAGAAAGCTTTTAGAGGTCGAATTCAGGGGAGAAAAATCCATTGCACTTAACGATGTTGTTATAAGTAAAGGAAATATTGCAAGAATTATAAAACTGAAACTTGAAATCAATAATGATGAAGTTACTGAAATAAGTTCTGATGGACTTATAATTGCAACTCCAACAGGTTCCACTGCATATTCATTATCTGCAGGAGGCCCGATTTTAACACCTGAGGTAAATGGTATTGTAGTAACCCCAATTTGCGCTCATTCACTTACATTCCGTCCTTTTGTTATTCCCGATAATTCGAGTATCAAGGTAACCCTTGTTTCAGATATGGCAAATGTATTCGTTACAATGGATGGACAGAAGGTGATCCCTTTGAAGCATGGAGAGAGTGTTTCTATCAAAACCTATGATAAAAAATTAAAAATGATAATATCCGATAAAATAAACTATTTTGAACTTCTTAGTGAAAAATTGAATTGGGGAATTTAAATATATGATACTGGTCTGGTCAAAGTTTCTGTTACTTCTTTTTCTTATCTATATTTTTGGTAATAAAGTCACAAAAAATGCTGATATGATAGCCGAAAAAAAAGGGTGGGGAAGGGCTTTTATGGGAGTTGTATTTATTTCCATGATCACTTCTTTTCCTGAATTATTCACTGGAATATCTGCTGCTTCAATAGTTCATTCTCCTGACATAGCAATAGGTGAGATTGTCGGAAGTTGTATATTTAATTTACTGATAATCGGAATAATAGAATTGTTATTCCGCAGAAATAAATTATTTGAAAATAAATCAAAAAAAGATTATCTTCCCATACTTTTCAGCCTTATCCTTATTTCGTTATTATCAGCAGCTATTTTGATTAAGCTTAAATTCAGCCTTTTGAATATTGGATTTTCTTCGTTGCTCATCATTGTTTTTTATGTCTTCTTTATGAAAATTATTTTCAATAATAGAAAAGCAGAAAAGATTAATTCAAATTACAAAGGAATGAGTATGAAAAAAGCTATAATAGCTTTTTCTTTATCTTCCCTTGTTATTATTATGATCGGGATTTATCTCCCCATAGTTGGAAAAGAACTGGCATTCAGGATGGGATGGACCGACTCTTTTGTTGGAGTTGTTTTCCTTGCTTTTGTTACTTCTTTCCCGGAACTTATAGTTTCTTTTGCTGCTGCCAGAATAGGCGCATTTGATATGCTGTTGGGAAATATTGCCGGAAGTAACCTTTTTAATATTGCAATTATATTTATCATTGATATTTTTTATATCAGGGGAGATATTTTATTAAATATCTCAGACCAGAAAATATTTTATATAGGACTAATAGCTGCAACAATGAATATTGTGATCCTTTCCAGGCTCATGCAAAAGAAGTTCCGTAAGTTTTTCTCAAAAATACCTGTAACTGCGGTAATACTGGTTCTTCTTTATTTGATCAGCTTGTTAATTATATATTAGTAATAGGATTATTAATATGTTAAAATTAATTTCAAGGGGCAACAATGACAAGAAGGTTAATAATAATTATATGTTTAATTTCATTATTTATATTTTTCCCTTTATTTAATTCTGCAGAAGATAATAGTTTTGATAAGGGAATTGTTTATTTACTCTTAAAAGATAAGCAACTAGCTAAAGATAATTTTTCCATTTATTTCAGTAATAATCCCAATCCAATAGTTAAAAGTGGTTTTTTAATGCTTTCTGACGGGGAATTGAATAATGCTAAGAAAGAGTTTCATAAATATCTAAACAGGAATTTTCGTTCAGTAGCTGCACTTGTGGGAATATCTATTTCTGTTGCAGATATTAAGGAATCTACAACTAAAGAAAATCTTAAAAAGGCAATAAGGCTGAACGGAAGATATTCGCCTGCATATGCCTGCCTCGGATATGAATATTTAAAAGAAAATAATTATCAGGAAGCAGAAAAGAATTTTTTGCTTGCATTAAGATCCAGAAATATACTGGAATATAGAATTCTGCTTGGGCACCTTTATATACAAATGAACAGGCCGGATAAAACTATCGATATGCTGGAAGAAGAAGCAAATGGAGCCCCTGACAATTTCCACTTGAATTTTTTGCTTGCAAATGCCTTTTACAAACAGAACAGAATCTTTAATATGGGTAAGTATGTAGAATTGGTTAATGAATTACAATCCGGGAGAAAAGATGTAATGCTTTTATCTGCTAATTACTATTTAAAAAGTGGTGCCCCTAAAAAAGCAAGATCAATCTTGAAAAATCTCAGGTTTTCCGAAGTTAATGAAGAGTATATTAAAACCTATGCAAAAACCCTTTTAAAATTAGGAGACAGGAGAGCAAAAAATTATCTTTATCAATTTTTTTCGTTAAACAGTTGGGATAGAGAGATAAATAAACTGATAGGTAGTTTTTATTTGAATAATAAAAATGTAAAAAGTAATATTCAGAATTGGATCTACAGAGCAATCTTAAGCGGGAATAACTATGAAGAATTGAAAAATATTTTTTCTGAAAACTATAAATATCCTGATATTAATTATTTGAAATTTTTTAAAGTTAGAAAAGTACATTGGCTTGATAACAAATATCTTCTGGCTGCAGCTGTTTTAAATCCCGGTGCCAGCGAAAAACTTTATCTTATTGATAGTGATAAAGTAAAAACAGAAAGAGTTTTCAATTATGAAGGAAATGTAGAAAATATTTATGTTTCAAAAAAGTTAAAGCGTATTATATTTGTTAATAAAACAAGAAGTATAGGTGGTATAAAGATCTTTTCTCTTGAAAAATCAGGGAAATCATATTTATTAAGGAAACTTAATTACCGCCCTGTAAACTGTGATTCAATGGAAGTTGTTTTCAATTCTTCCGAGTCTGTAGCATATTTTGTGGATAGTGATATTGAAAAGTTGTCATTTAATTCACCTTTTTCAAGAGTGACCAGGTTTGGAGAAAAATATCCTGCTTACTCAAGCTTCAATTTTATGGTATACAGTTACAATTTTTTTACAAAAAACTTCAAAAAACTGGATGACCTGTCAATTATAAAAAGGATACCTTCAAAAGCAATTAAAAAATATTTCTCAGTTCTTACTGCCTACCAGACAACAAAAAATATTGCTAAATTATTAAAAAAAGGGGAAAAACTTGACGCATTTTCTTCGGAAATAGTTAAGATAAGATTTTCTGAAGATCTTGGAAGTTTCCTTATATATCTGTTTGATCTGAAAAATGCTTTTCAGGCAATCATTTTTGATAATGATACAGGAGAAACCATTAAGATAGATGAAACAATGTTTCTGGAAGAAGGGAGATTTGCAGAACTGGAAATTTTGAAATTTGATTCGAAAAAAAATATGATAATGTTTACGACCAAAGATAAACGGAAAGATCTGATAGTTTTTAATTACAGGTCAAAGTTGTTCATACCTTTGATGGAAAACTATTATGATTGTGCTTTTAATGAAGAGTTTGATTATGTATATATATTAACGGAAAGAGATAAAAAGTTTTTTTCAATTGAAACATTGTTAAATATTGTAAGCCTTGAACCATTTTGGAAAGAAGAGGTTTCATTAAAAAGGAATCTGAAGAAAATTTTGAAGGATAATGATCTTTTAAAAATTGAATTTAGTACAAATGATGGAGAAATTTTAGCAATGGATTTTAATAATAAATTTAAATATATTTCTCCCTCATATGAAAATGCAGTATTCCAGTATTCACCGGAAAAAATAAAAACAGCTGTATTCATAAATAAAAAATTATTTGTATTTAAAAATAAGGAAACATGGGAGCAAGAATCCCCTTTAAAAAAGTAATCCTTTTCACGGGAATTATCTTTACTGACAGAAAAATTTTAGAAAGTGTAAAAAAAGAACTTATAAAAAAATTTTCTAAAATTGATATTGAATCTGAGATCATCGATTTTAATTTTACCTCATATTATTTTTCAGAAATGGGGTCACCTTTATTCAGGCAGTTTGTCTCATTCAATGAACTTTTAGATCCGGAACTTCTGCCTGAAATCAAAAAGTTTACAAATAGTATGGAAGAAAAGTTTTCCAAAAACGGGAAAAGACTTGTGAATCTCGATCCTGGCTATATTTCTGATGCAAATGTGATAATTGCAACAACAAAAAACCATTATCACAGAGTACCGCTTTCTGACGGAATATATGCTCATATTGAATATGTTTTCAAGGCAAAACGAATTAAATGCCTTGAATGGACCTATCCCGATTTCAAATCTGATGAATATAAGAAATTTTTTCTTAAATCATTCTTAAGGTATAAAGAATTGATTAAAAAATAATACTAAATGTTCATATATTAAAAAATAATATTTATTGAAATTTCCAAAGTACAAAATATTCTGATAAATAAGGTTTTCTGATTGACAAAACCGAAACTGAGTGATATTTTAAATTTAATCAGGAGAACATCATGGAAGAAAAGATCAAAGCTAAAATAATGGATGAAAAGAAGATGAATAGATCATTTACAAGAATTGCAATGGAGATCCTTGAAAAGAACAGAATAATTGAAAATCTTGTCTTAATCGGGATTCAGAAAAAGGGAGTTTTTGTTGCAAGAAGGATAAAAGATATTATAAGTGAAATAGAAAATATTAATCTGCCGCTTGGAATATTGGATATAACACTTTTCCGGGATGATCTTCATATTCAGGAACAACATCCTCCGGTACAGAAAACAGAGTTGAATTTTTCAATTGAAGGAAAAGATATAGTTTTGATCGATGATGTTCTATTTACAGGAAGAACAATAAGAGCAGCTATGGATTCGATCTTTGAATTAGGAAGGCCGGCAAGTATCCAACTGGCTGTATTTATTGACAGAGGGCATAGAGAACTACCCATATCTCCTGATTTTAAGGGAAAATATCTTCCAACATCCAGAAGAGAACGTATAAATGTAATGTTAAATGAGTCCGACAAAGTTGACCAGGTTCTAATAATGGAGCCTACGAGGTTTTAAATGGAAAATAAAGTTTTTAATCAAAGCCATCTATTAGGGATTGAACATTTAAATGCAGATGAAATAGATCTTATCCTGGAGACAGCAGAATCTTTTGTGGAAATATCCACCAGAGATATTAAAAAAGTGCCTGCATTAAAAGGAAAAACAGTTGTAAATCTTTTTTTTGAAAATTCAACAAGGACAAGAAGTTCATTTGAACTGGCTGCAAAAAGACTTAGTGCTGATCTTATTAATTTTAATTCTTCTGTATCCAGTTTAAAAAAGGGTGAAACTCTAAGGGATACTGTACTAACCCTTGAGGCTATGAATCCTAATATAATTGTAATAAGGCATTCTGCTTCCGGTTCACCATATTATCTGACAACTTTTTCAAAATGTTCAATAATCAATGCGGGTGATGGTTTTCATGAGCACCCGACTCAGGCATTGCTTGACGCCCTGACTATTAAGCAGGTATTTAAATCCATAAGGGGTTTAAAAATTTCAATTGTAGGTGATATCCTTCATTCAAGAGTTGCAAGGTCAAATATTATATTACATCAAAAAGTAGGTAATGAAGTTTCATTGATCGGGCCTCCGTCTCTTGTGCCAAAAGAATTTGAAAAAATGGGTGCAAAAGTTTTTCATAATCTTGAAGAAGGTGTAAAAAACTCAGATGTTGTTATGATGCTACGGGTACAGGGTGAAAGAGGTTCCGGGAATTATTTTCCCTCAATCCGGGAATATAGAAGGCATTTCTCAATAACAAAAGAAGTTTTTAAAAAAGCTAAAAAATCTGCAATTATTATGCACCCGGGACCGTTAAACAGGGATGTTGAGATCAGTTCATCTTTGGCTGATTCTGACAAAGCTGTTATCCTTCAGCAGGTTACAAACGGGATAGCTGTAAGAATGGCGGTATTGTATCTTTTAAAAGGAGTCAGTAAATGAGTTTGTTAATAAAAAATGGCCGTTTAGTTGATCCCGCAACAAATCGTGACGGGATATATGATATTCTTGTGGAAAAGGAAAAAATAAAAAAAATAGATAGTAATATTAAGGGAAATGGCAAAGAAAAAGTCATTGATGCAAAAGGGCTGATAATAGCTCCCGGATTTATAGATATGCATGTTCATTTGAGAGAGCCCGGACAGGAAAATAAAGAGACAATAGAATCCGGAATAATGGCAGCTGCACATGGAGGATTTACTTCAATTGCCTGTATGCCGAATACATTTCCTGTAAATGATAACAGGTCTGTAACAGAATATATAATTTCGAGAGCAAATAAGACTGGAAGTGTCAATGTTTTTCCCATTGCAGCAATATCAAAAAATCTGGAAGGTGTGAATATAACAGAAATGGCAGATCTTGTAGAGGGTGGGGCAAGAGGTTTTTCAGATGATGGTAAATGTGTAATGAGTGCTGATCTGATCAGAAAGGCACTGGAATATACAAAAATGCTTGATGTACCTATTATCGAACACCCTGAAGACCATTCGATCTCGGGTGAGGGACAGGTTAATGAAGGTTTTATCTCATATAAATATGGTTTAAGAGGGATGTTAAGTGCAGCTGAAGAGGTGATCGTTGCAAGAGATATATTATTGCAGGAAAGGATCAATTCAAGGCTTCATTTAACTCATATTTCGACAACCGGGTCTGTGGACCTTATAAGAAATGCCAAAGGAAAAGGTGTAAATGTTACATCTGATGTAACACCTCACCACCTGCTCCTTAATGAAGAACTGATTACAACTTATGATCCGGTATACAAAATGAAACCTCCACTGAGAACAGAATCAGACAGGATGTCGTTGATCAAAGGAATTCAGGATGGAACAATAGATGCAATTGCATCTGATCATGCTCCTCACACTTTCGATGAAAAAGATAAGGAATTTGAATATGCTCCATTTGGAGTGATTGGGATGGAAACATCTTTTTCAGTTGTATATGATAAGCTGGTAAGAACAAATAAGATCGATCTGAAAAAAATGGTGGAATTGTTTTCCACAAATCCGGCAAAAATTTTAAATTTGAATAACAGAGGGGTTCTGGAAGTTGAAAAATATGCAGATATCACTATAGTTAATCCTGATAGAAAATTTCATATTAAAGAAGAAAATTTCTGTTCAAGTGCAAATAATTGTCCTTTTCTTGGATGGAAAGGGAGCGGATGTATTGAGTTTACAATTGTTAATGGAAAAATAGCTTACGAATATTCTAAATAATCTGCAGAAAATTTTAACAGGATATATTTTTTATCCGATTTATTTATTACTTTAAAACTGTCTGATACCGGAGAACCGGGTGACCAGATGATCCTGTTTTGCTTATCCTGAAGAACTGGAAGAAGATTTCTGAGTTTGTATGGTATTCCGGAAGACCTGATCATTTCAAAAACTTTTTGATTAACAGAAGAATTGATCTTTTTATATTTGTCATTTTTTCCAGCCGGGCGGATGATCAGTGGAAAATTAAATAATGGTTCAGGTAGAATTATTGTAAAGTTATTTTCCGGTTTAATAAAAGTATCTGTTCTTTCGATCAGTATTTTTGAGTTGATTTCTTTAAGTTCAATGGCTCCGGGCCTCTTGATCTCATAATTATAATCCGGGATAACTATATTTTCAGGATATAAAAAACCTTTATGACAGTGCATGTCAATGCCAGGCACCGAAATCCCCTTTTTTGTAAAAAGATTTTTAATAATATTATCAATATGATCGAAAGAGATATTAAGTAAATTTCCTTTTAAAATGCGAATATATTCCCTGATAAGATGGCGTTTAATTGAAAGATGCAGGTCCTTTATCTTATACACCGGTAATATTTTATTAATTGTAAGAGATTCTGAAAGAATTTTTTTAGAAATGTTTCTGAAATAATCAAACTCCTCCTGAATTATTGAAACCGTTTTAAAAATATGCCCGTCAATATCCGGTTCAATATCCTTTATTACCGGAATTAAGGTGTTTCTTATCCTGTTCCTGAGGAACATCTCATTTTTATTGGAATAGTCAGAATAAAAACTCTTTCCATTCCTCTTCAGAAAAGCCAGTATCTCTTCTTTTGAAAAGAGTAATAAAGGCCTTATTATTTTTTCATCCTTCATTCCGTAGATGCCGCTCAAACCCTGCAATCCGCTCCCTCTGAAGAGTTTAATAAAGAATGTTTCTGTAAGATCCGATTTTGAATGACCTGTGGCTATTTTTGAGTTAGAGAATTTTGCAGCAGTTTTCTTAAGAAAATCATACCTTGAGATTGAGGCTGCATTCTCCAGATTGAGTTTTTCTTTTTTTGAAAACTGTATTATATCTTTGCTGCCTTTTATCAGGTTTATGCCAATAGTGTTGAAAAAATTTTCAACCCAGGCTTGTTCTTCATTAAAATCTTTTCTTATTTTATGATTAAAATATGCAGCTTTAAGATCAAAACTGATATCATTCTGTAGTTTTGTAAGTAGTAGTATAAGCGCGACAGAATCTTTCCCGCCTGAAAATGCAGAAATTATTGTGTCATTCTTTTTTATGAGATTAAACTTTAATATATTTGAAAGGAATAAAGGGTATAAATAGTCCATTTAGTAAAAGTAGCGGTGGAGGGATTTGAACCCCCGACATATCGGATATGAGCCGACTGCTCTACCGCCTGAGCTACACCGCCATTTGAAACTATTATATTCCAATCCTCTCTATTAATCAAGAGTTCAGTTCCTTTATTTCTATTATATTCGAAGAATACAGGAATATATATTTGAAACAGCTTTTAATAAAAGTAAAACAAAAAAGGAGTGGAAATGTTCTTGATATTATTTGAGTTTAGGTATAAAATAAAGTTCTCTGATAATTTGGAGAGGTGTCCGAGTGGCTGAAGGAGCACGCTTGGAAAGCGTGTGTGCTGGGAACGGTACCGTGGGTTCGAATCCCACCCTCTCCGATTTTGGTAAAGATCCGCAGTTGTTGCGGATGGAAAGAGGAGTTGTGGTGATGAGAAGCCACGCTTTCGTGGGTTTGAAAGTTTTCCGAAAGGGAAACTTCATGACTGAACGAAGTGAAGGAACCGGAGGCAAATGTGTGATTAACGCATTTGTAATCCCACCCTCTCCGATTTTAGTAAAGATCCGCAGTTGTTGCGGATGGAAAGAGGAGTTGTGGTGATGAGAAGCCACGCTTTCGTGGGTAGGAACTTTTATTAATATTAATTGTGAATTTTAAGAGATTTGGACTAATTAAAGGGCTCAGGAACCCGGCAATACAACCATGTGAACCTTGTCAGGACCGGAAGGTAGCAGCAATAAGCATGTTTTTGTATGTGTCCGGTGTTTCCTGGGTCTTAATAAGTAAGGAATAATGTATTTAGCACTGGCAAGAAAATACAGACCACAAAAATTTATCGAATTGATCGGGCAGCCTCATATTACAAAAACACTCCAAAATGCAATAAAAATGGATAAGCTTTATCCTTCATTGATCTTTTCAGGTATGAAAGGTGTAGGGAAAACATCTGCTGCACGGATATTAGCAAAGGCTTTAAATTGTGAAAAGGGACTTTCTCCCGAACCATGTAATGAATGTACAGTATGTAAAGAAATAACGGAAGACAAATCACCCGACTATATTGAAATAGACGGAGCATCAAATAACGGAGTTGAAGAGGTAAGGAGCCTGAGAGAAAAAGTTAAATATAAACCTTTTAAGAACAGGTTCAGGATAGTTGTAATTGATGAAGTTCATATGTTGTCAAATTCGGCATGGAATGCATTGTTGAAAACTATTGAAGAACCTCCGGAACATACTTATTTTATAATGGCTACAACTGATTTTCATAAGATACCTGCTACAATTGTTTCAAGGTGTCAGCATTTCGAATTCAAAAGGATTCCAACAGAGATCATAGTTTCCCTGCTGGAGAATATTTGCAAAAAGGAAAAAATTTCAATATCAAAATATTCGCTATATTTGATATCAAAATCTTCTGAAGGGAGTCTCAGAGATTCAAAAAAAATACTGGACCAGGCAATTGCAATTTCAAGTGGCGATATAAAAGACCAGAATGTCATTGATATTCTGGGAATAATTGAAGAAGATATCTTTTTTGAACTTACAAAAACAGTTTTTTCTAAAGACAGAAAAAAAATAATAGAATTGATAAATGATATTTCTGAAAGAGGTATTGATAACCGGTTTTTTTATAATGAGTATATTAAGTTTTTTCGTAACCTGATAGTACTGAAAACAGAAATTGATTCTGAAAAGCTACATAATCTCAATCCTGAAAATATTCCGAAAATCAAGGACCTGCTCAAGGATATTAACGAAACAGAATTATTAAGGTATTTTAATGCTATTAAAGAGATGGAAATTACAATAAAGAATACAGAAAATCCCAGAATAATATTGGAATACCTTTTTATGAAACTTTCATATTTCCCCTCTTTAAGATCAGTTGAAGATGTAATAAATGATTTAAAAAAAAATAATACTTTTCCGCCAAATGATATTAAAGAAAACCCTGGTGTTGAAGTAACAAGGCCTGTGGAAAAAAAATCTGAACCTGTGGTTAATCAGGTAGATAAAGATCTAAAGCCAAATAAAAAAGAGGTTCAGGAAGACAAAGTAGTAACAAAAGAAAAAGATGATCCTGAAAAGGAAAAAAAAGGGATTGAAAGAATAAAAAAAGACAGGAATATAAAGAATTTAACTTCAAAAATTAAGGGGAGAATAATTTCTGTAGAAAATTTAAAAGGAGAATAAAATGGCAAAACTACCAAATATGAATCAATTAATGAAAATGGCTCAGGATATGTCAAAGCAGATGGAAGAAAAAATGAATGCAGTTGAAGTTGAGGGGAATGCAGGCGGCGGAATGGTAAAAGTGCTTCTGAATGGACATAAAAATATTATTTCAATAAATATTTCAAGGGAGGTTGTTGATCCTGATGATATTGAAATGCTGCAGGATCTTGTTATGGCAGCAATGAATGATGCCATAACAAAGGTGGATGAAGAATTAAAGGATAATATGGGTTCTGCATTACCCGGAGGAATGCCCGGAGGAATGCCTTTTCCCGGATTTTAAATAATATATTTTAGTTACCGGAATCGGGAATGTTTAACTTTACAAAACCAATTGCAAAACTGATAGATGAATTGAGAAAAATTCCAGGCATCGGGAATAAATCTGCACAAAGGATCAGTTTTTACCTGTTGAGGCTGGAAAGAGATAAAGTGGCAAAACTGGCAAATTCTATTATTGATGCAAAAGATAAGACATCTTTCTGCAGGATCTGTAATAATATATCCGAACACGAAATCTGTGAAATATGTACTGATAAAAAACGTGAAGCATCAAAAATATGTGTTGTGGAAGAGCCTTTCAATATTTTGTCTATTGAAAAAACAGGATTATATAAAGGTTTGTATCATGTTTTACATGGGAATCTTTCACCAATAAGGGGGATAGGGCCTGATGAGTTAAGGATATCAGGATTGCAGAAAAGGTTAGAAAGCGAAAATATTGAAGAAATGATACTGGCGACCAGCCCCACAACAGAAGGAAATGCAACTTCTTTCTATTTGTATGATTTGTTAAAAAATAGTAATATTAAAATAACAAGGATTGCGCTTGGACTTCCAATTGGAGCTGACCTTGATTATGTGGATTCGATCACAATTGCGAAGTCTTTTGAGGGGAGGATGGAGATAAAATAATTATTGATCTTTTTTAAAAAATATTTTTTATCCATAATGTGTAAAATTAAGGTTGATTAAAATTTAAAATAAGGATAAAATAGGAATAATGAAAGAAAATTTTGTTATTTATAATGAGGAATATTTTTTAATAAAGAAAATTTTAGAGGAATTAAAAGGTACCACTCAGTCTGATATAGTTTTTGTAACTGATTCTGAAGGGCATTGTATTGCTTCAACTGAAGGTATGGACGATTCATATCTGAATTCAATTTCTTCACTTGTAGCAGGAAGTATTGCTGCTGTTAACAGTATTGCCCAAATGCTTGAAATCAAGAAATTTGAAACAGTTCTGACAGAATCTCCCGAAAAAAACCTATATGTTTCATTAATTAATGAAAGGATGGTTCTTATAGTCATTTTTGAGAAAAGTTCAAATCTTGGAATTGTTAGGCTCAAAGGGAAGCAGGCAAATAATTTATTGAAAGATGTGTTTGTAAAAATTAATGAAAAATTAAAAGAAAATTCTTTAATTAATGGAGATTCACCTTTTGAAGGTGTTTCAGATGAAGATATAGATCAAATTTTCGGTGATTAAAATTGTCATTTTTAAATTATTCAACAAAAGAAATTAACTTTAAAATAGTATATTATGGCCCGGGTCTTAGTGGGAAAACTACTAATATAAAAGAGATTTATAATAAAATAAAGCAGAATAACAAAGGAAAGCTTGTAAGCCTGGCAACTGAAACAGAGCGAACACTTTTTTTTGACTTTTTCCCACTTGATCTTGGAACTGTAAGTGGATATAAAGTAAAATTCCACCTTTACACAGTTCCGGGACAGATCTATTATAGTAGTTCAAGAAAGCTGATACTAAAAGGTGTTGATGGAATAGTATTTGTAGCTGATTCCCAAAGAGAAAGATTTGAAGCTAATATTGAAAGTCTGAATGATATGCTGGAAAATTTAAGGGAGTACAATCTTGATTTTAACGAAATGCCATATATACTTCAATTAAATAAACGGGATCTTCCTAACATAACTCCTGCAAACGAACTAATAGAAGCATTAAGAAAAAAAGATGAACCGGTTGTTGAAGCAGTAGCTTTAAAAGGGATCGGAATAGTTGAAACTTTAAAAGCAATATCAAAACTAATAATGAAGGATGTTAAACAAAAACTAGGATGAGTAAAAATACAGTTATTGAAAAAATTTTTAAAAACCATTCAGATGAAGAAATAATCCCGGGCAAGATAGTCTGGATTGACCTAGATGTTGTTACTGCAAGGGATTTCGGCGGCCCCAATGTCGTAAAAAATTTCAACCATTATTATAACGGGGAAGAGGTCTTTGACAGATCAAAAGTATTCTTTACTTTTGACCTTACAGTTCCTCCGAAAACTATTCAATATGCAAATAATCAGATGTTATGTCGTTCTTTTGCAAAGGAAAAAGGATTGAAAGTTTTCGATATAGATAAAGGAATAGGTACACATACACTTATTGAGAATGGATTGGCAGTTCCGGGAAAAATAGTTGTAGGGACTGACAGCCATATGAATATACTTGGTGCCGTCAACAGCTTTGGCCAGGGAATGGGTGATATTGATATTACATTCGGTTTCAGACAGGGAAGAACATGGTTTGAAGTTCCGGAAACAGTGAAGGTTGAAATAGAAGGGGACACTTCATACAACTATAATGGAAAAGATCTGGTCCTGAAGGTACTTGATGTACTGAAAACAGACAAGGTTCTTGGAAAATCCGTTGAATTTTATGGAGAACCAATAGAAAAACTTGATCTCACAGGAAGAATAACATTTCTCAGCATGATAACTGAAATGGGTGGTATAATCGGATTTATACCTTTTACTGACTCTGTCAGGGAAGAATTGATACAGATGTCAGGCCTGGAAAATATACCTGAAGAGATCATAGCAGATAAGAATGCAGTTTATTCAGAAATAATAAAAATAGATATTAGTGATATTGAAGGAATGGTATCTGCGCCTCCATATCCACATAATTCAAAAAAAATATCAGAGATCGGGAAAGTAGAGATTGATTTTGGGTTTGTTGGATCCTGTACCAATGGCCGGGTTGATGATATAAGAAAGCTATGGTCAATTCTTAAGGGTAAAAAAATATCAGAAGGGGTTAAACTTTCTGTTGTCCCTGCAACGATCGAAGTTTATAAACAATTAATGAATGAAGGAATATTAAAAGACCTTATGGATTCAGGTGCAATTATTTCCAATCCCGGTTGCGGGGGTTGTGCACAGGGCCATATAGGAATGACAGGCAAAGGTGAGGTGATGGTTTCAACAGGAAACAGAAATTTTCCCGGAAAACAGGGAGATGGTTTCAACTACCTTGCATCTCCCGAAATAGTTGCATATTCGGTATTGAACGGATTTATTTCTGACAGGGAGAAGTAATGTGAAAGAAAAGATTCTGAAGGGAAAAGTCTGGATAATTACTAATAATAAAAATGAACTAGTACCTGATATTGATACAGATCAGATATTTCATAATGCTTTTTTACATATTACTGAAATTGAAAAAATGGGTCAGCATGCTTTCGGAAACCTTGAAGGATGGAAAGACTTCCCCGAAAAATGCACGTCTGGAGATATTATCCTTGTTGGTGATAATTTCGGAGCAGGTTCATCACGACAACAGGCAGTAGATTGTTTTAAAGCACTTGGTGTATCAGCGATTATTGCAGGTTCTTATGGAGCAATTTATAAAAGAAATGCAATTAACTCAGGATTTCCAATAATTTCAATTGAAAGCCTGGAAGAATTAGTGAAAAACAAAGAAATAGAAAATAAAGATGAAATTGAACTTGATCTCCTGAATGGAAAATTAAAAAATCTTTCAAATAACAAAATTTTCAAATTTGATCCCCTGTCAAAAGTTCAGAAAGATATATGGGAAAAAGGAAGTCTTCTGAAAATTTGACCATAAAACAAATCCTTATTTTTATTGATAGTATTGACTTTAGAGCTGTTTTAATGTAAATTAAACTCTATATTTAGGAGGATCTTTAAATGAACAAAAACGAATTGGCTAATGAAATGGTTAATGAAGCCGGGATATCAAAAAATGATGCTCTGAATGTGATTGATCTGATGATTGAAACAGTAACTGATGAGTTAAAAAGAAAAGAGGGAAAATTAACTCTGGTTGGTTTTGGAACTTTTAAAACTATTGTGAAAAAAAGAAAAAAGGGGAGAAACCCCCGTACCGGAGAAGAGATCACTATTCCTAAAAGAAGAAGTGTTAAATTCATACCCGGTAAGAAACTGAAGGGATTAGTTGAATAATTCTTCCTACCTTGAACAGGCGCGTAGCTCAGTTTGGTTAGAGTGTTACCTTGACATGGTAGAAGTCGGCGGTTCGAGCCCGCCCGCGCCTATTTAATAAAAAATGGAAAAAGAGAAAAAAGAAATAATTTTAATAAAGGTCGATGGTGAATTAAAGGACCGCAATTTTTTACCTGAAAATAAATCTGAAGTAATTGAGATTGAACCTCTTGCAGTTGAAGCACTGGAAGTCTATAAACATTCCTGTGCCCATATTATGGCTCAGGCTGTAACCGAGCTGTTTCCCGGGACGCAATATGGTATAGGGCCGGCTCTGGAGAGTGGGTTTTATTACGACTTTTTGACCAAAGAACCATTTACTCCTGAAGATATTGAAAAGATCTCAAAAAAAATGAAGTTTTACATTAAACAGAATGTTAAGATTGAAAGATTAATCTGGAGTAAAGATGAGGCTATTGAATATTTTAAAAAATCAGGCCAGGACCTTAAAGTTGAACTTATAAATGATAAGGTTGAAGGTGATGATGTTTCAGTATATAAACAGGGAGATTTTATTGATCTCTGTAGAGGGCCGCATCTTCCATCCACCAGATATTTAAAAAATTTCAAACTTTTATCAATTGCTTCATCATACTGGAAAGGTGATGAAAATAATAAATCCATGCAGAGAATTTATGGTGTTGTATTTCCTACACCCGAACAACTTAAAGAGCATCTTGACCAGTTGAAAGAAGCAAAAAAAAGAGATCATCGAAAACTTGGAAAAGAACTGGACCTGTTCTCAATAAATGATGAAATTGGAGCTGGTTTGGTATTATGGCACCCGAAAGGGAGCATGATACGTTATGAGATCGAAAAATACTGGTATGATGAACATCTGAAAAATGATTACCAGTTGTTAAATACACCACATATTGCAAAGTATGAACTATGGGATACAAGCGGACATAATAATTATTATCAGGAAAGTATGTTCACTCCGATAGAATTTGATAATACAAAATACCGGCTAAAGCCTATGAATTGCCCGTTTCATATTGAAGTTTTCAGATCAAAGAACAGAAGTTACAGGGAAATGCCGTTTAAGTGGGCTGAGCTCGGGACAGTTTATCGCTATGAGAGAAGTGGAGTGCTCCATGGATTAATGAGGGTGCGTGGTTTTACACAAGATGATGCACATATATTCTGTACTCAGGAACAACTTGAATATGAAGTAGGGGAACTTATTGAATTCAGTTTGAATATTTTAAAAACCTTTGGTTTCAGTGAGTTAAATGTTTTCCTGTCAACACGCCCTGATGAATATGTGGGGGAAATATCAGAATGGGAAAAAGCAACTGATGCATTGGAAAGTTCACTTAAAAGCCATGGTGTAGATTATGAAATTGATCCTGGTGAAGGCGTTTTTTACGGGCCGAAAATAGATATTAAAGTAAAAGATCAGTTAAAAAGGTCCTGGCAGTGTACAACTATCCAGATCGATTTTAATCTTCCCAAAAGATTTAATTTAAAATATTCAGATAATGATGGTAAAATCAAGCAGCCTATAATGATACACAGAGCATTATTGGGATCACTTGAACGTTTTTTTGGAATATTGATTGAACATTTTGGTGGTTTTTTCCCATTATGGTTAGCTCCGGTACAGTTGATAATTTTGCCAGTTACTGATAAAAATATAGATTATGCTGATGAAGTTTCAAAAAAGTTTAAAAAGGAAGGCTTCAGGGTGGATTTAGATTCCAGAAGTGAAGGAATAGGGAGAAAGATAAGAGATGCAGAGAATATGAAAATTCCATATATTATAATAATAGGTGATGAGGAGGAAAGTGAAAAGAACATTTCATATAGAATTCACAAAAAAGGAGATCAGGGAAAAATTGATCTGGCTGTATTCTTTTCAGGAATTTCCAAGGTTAGGAAGGAGAAACTTTTAAAGTATGAAATATAAAAAGCAAATAAAAAAAAAGCTCCATTTTATTAATGAAGAGATAAGAGCCAAAGAGGTAAGGCTGATAGATGAAGAAAAAAATCAGGTAGGAATAGTCCCGATTCAAAAAGCTCTTGAACTTGCACGTGATAAAGAATTGGATCTTGTTGCTATCTCACCTAAGGCAGTACCACCTGTTTGCAGATTACTGGATTATGGGAAATATCTTTATTCACTTCAGAAAAAGGCCCATGAAGCCCAGAAACAACAAAGGAAAATCCATATTAAAGAGATCAAGTTTACTCCTGTTATTGGAGATCATGATATTGAAGTAAAATTAAGAAAAATAAAACAATTCCTGGAAGATGGAAATAAAGTAAAAATTACAATATGGTTAAAAGGAAGACAAAAAAGAAAACCAGAAATGTTACATATTATGACTGACAGAATTGTAGAAATTTTAAAAGATATTTCCGACATAGAATCCCCTCCAAAAAGAGAGAGGTGGAGTACCCATATTCTTATCGGACAGAAAAAAGGAGGAAAAGATGCCAAAACTAAAGACTCATAGAGGTGCAAAAAAAAGAATTAAAGTTACCGGATCAGGTAAATTAATGAGAATGAAAGCAAATGCATCCCATATTTTGACAAAAAAGAACAGAAAAAGAAAAAGAAATCTAAAAAAAGCGGTAGTTGTTGTAAAAGAAGAGTTTAAGAGAATTAAAGATCTTTTACCATATTCATAAGGAGGAAAAATGCCGAGAGTAACCAGAGGAAACAAAAAGCTCTTAAGAAGAAAAAAAATATTAAAATTAGCAAAGGGATTTTTTGGCACAAAAAAATCTAATTACAGGACAGCTAAAGAAGCAGTAGAAAAATCATTAACTTATGCTTACAGAGACAGAAGAAATAAGAAAAGAGATTTTAGAAAATTGTGGAATATAAGGATTAATGCAGCTGTAAGGGAATATGGCATAAGCTATTCAAAGTTCATTTACGGACTGAAGAAATCTGAAATTATTCTCAATAGGAAAATGCTGTCTAATCTGGCGGTCACTGAACCAGAAACGTTCAAAGTCATTGTTGAAAAAGCGAAAGCTTTGATATGATAAATGATCTTGAAAATGAGATTAGAAGGATAAAAGACAAGCTTTTAAATGAACTAGAACAAATTCAATCTCATGAAACTTTCCGCAATCTAAGGGACAGGTATCTAAGTAGAAAAAAAGGGATAATTTCAGCGCTTACATCAAACCTTAAAAAGATAGATCCTGCCAATAAACCACTAGCGGGAAAGCTTATTAATGATCTTAAAGTTATCGCAGAAAAAAAATTTACTGATATTGAGAGCAGATTAAGCCAAACCCGTGAAGAGAAAGTAGATTATACTCTTCCCGAAGTTAATAATTATACCGGCAATACCCACCTTTTAACTCAGATAAGAAGGGAAATTGAAAATATTTTTCTAAACTTTGGTTATGAGATAGCCTATGGGCCGGAGATAGAACTTGATGAAAATAATTTTACACTTTTAAATTTTAAAGAAGATCATCCGGCAAGAGATGAACAGGATACATTCTTTATTTCAGGATATCCTGATACACTTTTAAGAACCCATACTTCTCCGGTTCAGGTCAGATATATGAAGGAAAGTGATCCTCCTATTAAGATAATTTCACCCGGAAGGGTTTTCAGAAAAGATGAACCGGATGCAACTCATTCACCGGTCTTTAATCAGATCGAAGGCCTGCTTGTTGATAAAAATATAAATTTTTCTCATCTTAAGGGGACACTTGAGATCTTTATCAGATCATTTTTCGGAGAGAATATCAATTTAAGGTTCAGGCCCGGATATTTTCCCTTTACTGAGCCTTCTGCTGAAGTAGATATAAGTTGTTTTCTCTGTTTTGGAGAGGATAAAAATTGTAAGATTTGCAAGGGAACAGGATGGCTTGAGATACTTGGAAGCGGAATGGTTCACAGGGAAGTATTAAAAAACTGTAATATTGACCCTGATGTGTACAGGGGATTTGCTTTTGGAATGGGTGTAGAAAGAATAGCAATGCTTAAATATGGAGTTACAGATCTCAGGTATCTATATGAGAATGATCTCAGGTTCAATAGTCAATTCGGATAAAAATGAAAGTAAATTTAAATTATTTAAAACAATTTGTCAATTTCAACAAGAACAATGATGAAATGAAAGAATTACTTGCTTCCATAGGTATTGAAGTAGATGAAATTCTGGATATTGAAGGAGAACCAGTTTTTGAAGTTGAAATTACTCCAAACAGGCCGGATTGGCTTTCCCATTATGGTATTGCAAGGGAAATTGCTGCGAAGAACCCGGATTCAAATCTAATTAAATTAAAAGTTGAAGATAAATTCAGGGATATTAAGAACAGATTCTCAGTACAAATTGAGGATAAAAATGATTGTTCCCGTTATTCCGGTGCGATTTTAAAAAACATTAAGGTTAAAGAATCATCTCCTGTTATTAAGAGCCTGCTGGAAAGCTTTGGATTAAGGCCTCTGAATAATATTGTAGATATTTCAAATATAATCCTGATGACCTATGGACATCCTATTCATATGTTTGACCTCGATAAAATTGAAGGTGAACAGATCAGGGTGAGAAGAGGGGACCCTTCTGAAAAGATCACGCTTCTTGATGGTACTGTTGCAGAGCTTAGTAAAAATGATCTTGTTATTTCTGACAAAAAAACACCTATTGCCCTTGCCGGAGTAATGGGAGGATATGAGTCCGGAGTTACACTTGAAACAAAAAATATTTTTATTGAAAGCGCATGGTTCAATCCTGCATTGGTCAGAAAAACATCAAAAGTTTTTGGATTAAAAACAGATGCATCATATCTTTTTGAAAGAGGGGCTGATGTAGAATGTACCAGAGATATTATTAACCTTACACTGAATTTTATCGAAAAAGACCAGGAAGGAGACCTTGAACTTGGGGGATTTTACGATGAATATCCACTCAGATCCATATCCGATACAGTTAAAATGGAAAAAGATTTTCCTTCAAACTTTTCCGGTATTAATATTGATGATAGTATAGTACGATCGGTTTTAAACAAACTTGGATTTGAATTGGCAGAGAATGGAAATGAATGGAATGTGAAAGTACCTTCTTTCAGGGTTGATATTCACGGAAAAGAAGACCTTGTTGAAGAAATTATAAGAATTTACGGATATGATAAATTGACATCGGAAATCCCAAGGTCTGTAAATACTTCTACAAAAAGAGATGAAAAAAGAGAGAATATAGATTCTATACGGAACTTTTTTACTGCAAATGGTTTTAATGAAGTTATAAACTATAGTTTTCACTCAGAAAGTGACAATTCTTTCTTTAAAGGCACTAATGAATCGGTCTCAATTAAAAATCCTATCGGATCAGACTTTTCAGTTATGCGGAATTCACTTATTTCGGGTTTATTGCATAATACTGCATTTAATTTTAACAATGGAATTAACAGGGTAACCCTTATGGAATTCGGAAATATATTTTTTAAAGACCGGAATAATATCTGTGAAAAAGAAATGGTCAGTTTTTCGGCGTCAGGTGAATATCTTCCCCCCAGCTGGTTTGATAAAAAGGGGAAAAAATTTGATTTCTTCATATTTAAATCATTAATACTCTCATATTTAAAAAAGATCAGGCTTGATGTTGAAATTGAAAATATGAGTAATGAAAATTC
>JBDLJQ010000050.1:0-22598 GCA_039714255.1 Acidobacteriota bacterium | reverse complement strand
CAATAAAATCTCTTTTTCAATCGATATATAGCCAATAAAAATGAATAAGAGAGAAGAATTAATAAAATAGAGGAAGATGCTGTAAATATTTGTTAAAAGTGTCAGAACGGAAAATGTAAAGATCGTACCGAAAAATACAATAATGCTGCCTGAAATAAAAAAGTCACCGGCAGCCATAAAAGTGAAAGATAACAAAAGCATAAAATATGATATCCGGATCAATAATTTGTGAAATAAGACTATATCCTTATGATCTTCTATATTTTTGATATGGGCAAGTATTATAGAGATAATTGTTATAAGAGCAACAGCCAAACGGGAATAAAAAACGATCTTCCCACCTGTTTTTATTGAAGAAATTTCAGAATGGATCCGCTGAAGATCAAAATAGACCAGAGGAGTACTAATTAAAAAAATTAATGTGGCAAATAGTTTTAAACGGTTAAAGTTTAAAAAACAAATTTCTTTGATAAAATCTTCCCTGTTTTTTCCTAAACTTGAAATTGTATTAAGGTTAGTGACATTTCCCCATAAAATTTTGATGAATTTCATTATTTCTGCCGCCCTTTTTTTATTCGCCACAATATATTTAATGTAAAAAATGAAAAAAATCAAATTTTACTAAGACTAAAGTCCTAGATTGACTTAAGGAATGTATAAGAGTAATATTTTTTCTGGAGTTTAAATGAATGTAAATTTTATCCTTTTATTATTTTCACTTATCATTATTTTTGGTTATATTGCAGAACTTATATTTGATAAATTCAATATTTCTGATACTCTTCTTCTGATCATTCTCGGTTTTCTTATCGGGCCCAATGTTCTTAATTATATTCAACCGGAGTCTCTCGGACTTTTAGCACCGTTTTTTACAACTTTTACACTACTGTTTCTTATGTTTGAGGGATCATTAAAACTGGATCTTAAATCATTCTTTCGGGGATTTTCATCCGGAGTTGTTATTGCTCTTTTTTATTTTTTACTCTCCTCACTTGCAGTAACTGCGGTTTTCCATTATTTCGGATTTGATCTTATTATGTCACTTATGATCGGTTTTTCACTGGGTGGTGTTTCAACTTCATTTATTATTCCGGTATTAAACCAGCTGAATCCGGGGAAAGAGATCCGTTCCGTTTTAACTATTGAAGCTGCCATGACCGATGTTTTAGCTATCGTTATGGCACTTGCAATAATTGAATTGAAGGTGACCCGGGTTTTT
Organism: Acidobacteriota bacterium; assembly: GCA_039714255.1. GTDB lineage: Bacteria > Acidobacteriota > Aminicenantia > UBA2199 > UBA2199 > UBA647. Next base: position 21,379 of record JBDLJQ010000050.1, on the reverse strand, counting down.
GCTTTAAAAGAGGTCCTTTCAGAGCTTGCATCACTTTTTGCAGTTGCAAGTATTGTCGGAATCATTTTTGGTGCTCTATGGATATTTCTGGAGGAAAAACTTGTTAAAGATAAAGATTATATGGTGACCATAGGATATGTGGTTCTTTTATATTTTCTTACTGAATATCTTGGCGGCAACGGTGCAATTGCAGCATTGTTTTATGGAATGATACTTACCAATTCAATAAAACTCAGAATGTTTATAAGAAAGATCGTTAAAGGGGAGAATGTTGAGAACGGGTCAATAAAAAAGATAATATCTGTAAGAGAGAAAGAGTTTTACGATGAAATATCATTTTTCCTCAAAACATTTTTCTTTGTCTATCTTGGAATCCTTCTTAATGTTAAAAATACAAAAGCGATTTTGATCGGATCGGTTACTGCAGTAGCTCTGCTTGTTATCAGACAAACCGGATATTTATTCGGATTTATGAAAAAAGGTTTTAAAAGGGGTGAACTTTTCCTGATCAATTCTCTTTTTGCCAGGGGAATTGCACCTGTTGCTATTGTATTGATGGCAATAAATAAAGGAGTCCTTTCTGATAATATGGTGATAGACTCTATATATTTTACTATTACTGCAACAATAATACTCAGTTCAATAATGATATTTTTCTACAAAAGGCTTTATTCAAAAAAGAAAAATATTGATAAGTAAGATAAATTATAAAAATAGAATATAAAACATCTAAATTATTAGCATTTATTAATTATTAATCAATTTTATTTATACAATTCATACAACTATCAGCAATGGTAACGGCAATACTTATTGCAGCAGTTGCAGCAGGTGAGGGGGCATTAAGAACGTGGATCATATTTTTGGCTTTTTTGATCCTGAAGTCATCAACCAGGAATCCGTCCGGTTCCAGAGCCTGGGCCCTTACCCCGGCTCCACCCTGTTTCAGGTGTTTACCTTCTATCTCCGGGATCAGTTCCTTCAGGGCCTTTACAAATGCCGGCTTATAAAGAGATCTGAAATATTCCGGAGTAGCGGTTTTCCAGTATTTTGCTGCCATTTTCCAGAATCCGCCATAGAAAGTATAGTCCATGACATCTTTTATCGAAAAACTGAGTTTCCTGTAACCCTCCCTTTTAAATGCAGTCACGGCATTGGGGCCTGCCTCTACTCCTCCCTCGATCATCCTTGTAAAATGGACTCCCAGAAAAGGGAAACGGGGATCAGGTACAGGATAGATCAGATTTTTAACAAAACCTTTATATTCTTCTTTAAGCTCATAGTATTCTCCCCTGAAGGGTATTATTTTCAGCTCAGGGTCAACCCCTGCCATTTTTGCAATTCTGTCTGACTGGAGCCCGGCACAATTTGCTAAATGTAAACATGATATATCTCCTGATGTTGTATGAATTATTATCTCATTATTTGTTCCGGTTATTTTTTTTACTTCTGAGTTCAATTTTATGACGCCGCCGTTCTGTTTGAACTTTTCACCAAATTTTTCTGTTACTGTTTTAAAATTTACTATCCCTGTTTCCTGTACAAACAATCCGCTTACTCCATCAACATGGGGCTCATACTCTTTTATTTCTTCGGGTTTCAGTCTTTTTAAACCTTTAAGTCCGTTCTCTTTTCCCTTCTCTTCCAGTTTGTCAAGATCAGGGATCTGTTCATCTCTTGTTGCCACAACAATTTTTCCACACCTTTCATGAGGAATATTTTCTTCTTCACAAAATGAATATAACAGGTCTCTCCCTTTTTTACAGTTTTCCGCCTTCATTGAACCGGGTTTATAATAGAGGCCGGAGTGGATAACGCCACTATTGTTCCCAGTCTGATGAACTGCAAGCTCTTTTTCTTTTTCAATAAGAATTATTGACCCGTCTATCTTTTTTGAAAGCTCCATTGCAGTTGCAACTCCGACAATTCCACCACCAATTATAGCAATATCAAATGTTTTTAAATCAAGAGACATTAAAACCCTCCAAAATGAAATTCTATTTTATTCTTTCATGAAAAGTCAATAAAATTTAAATTTTTTTTGTTTTTAGGTCATTGATCATTTTTTCAAAAATAATTTCAGATGGATTCATATTCATTGATAATATATCTTTCAACTTTCTGAATTCTTTTGACAAATTTTTTTTCCTGTCCGGGTCATCCAGTAATTCGGTAATGGCCTTACTACATTTTTCTGCTGTAAAATCTTTCTGGATCAACTCTGTTACTACACCTTTTTTTAAAAGAATATTGACAATGGAATAAAGGTTTATTTTAAGGAAACCTTTCCCCAGAAGATAAGAAAGCCTGTTTACCCTGTAAACTGCAACAAAAGGAGTTCCGATTATTGCTATCTCCAGGTTAGAAGTTCCACAGGTTGTGAGAACGGCATCTGAACCGTTTATCATATTATAACCTTCCGATTGTTCTGTTATGTGTATTTTTATTCCGGCTGTTTTGCAAATATCTTTTATTATCCTTGAGTCGATATTACGGGCCTTCAAAATAAAAACCTCAAGGTTAAATTTTTTTTTCAGTATTTTTACGGTTTCCAGCATTTCAGGTAAAAGTGAGTTTATCTCTGATATTCGACTGCCAGGCAGAAGGGTCAGCACTTTTTTATCTTCCGATATATTTTTTTTCTCTCTGAATTCTTTATTTCCCATTGATATTTTTATCTGGTTCATCAGCGGATGCCCGGTATAGGTGTGAGAAATTTTTTCTTTCTCATATATATCCTTTTCAAACGGGAAGATTATAAAGATATGATCTGTATATTTTTTTATTAATTTAACTCTGGAATATCTCCATGCCCAGATGGTCGGGCTTATATAGTAATAGACCGGGATCCCGGCCTTTTTAAATTTTTTTGCCAGTCTCAGGTTGAAATCCGGATAATCGATGAGAATAGCTGCATCAGCTCTCCTTTTTTTTGCTTCCTTTACAAATTTATTCATATATTTTTTAAGTCTGAAGATACTTGATACAACTTCAATAATACCCACTATTGAAAGGTTTCTGTTATGTACCAGGATATCCACACCTCTATCTGAAAATTTATCTCCACCCGCGCCAAAGAATCTATATTTATTCCCCTTCTCCCGGAAGGTGTCTATTATTTTCGATCCATAATTTTCTGCTGAATTTTCTGCTGCTATAATAAATATATTATTCATTAATCGGTGATAAATTTAAGTTCCGGCATCTCTTTATCTTTTTTTGCCCCTATATAAAAAGCCCATTCATCATATCTGGTCTTTCCTCTGTATATACGATAACTTTCATTTATAGAGGAGGAACTTACTCCGATCAGGTTTGCGTTTCTTATATATTTTGCAAGAAGGTCTGTGGGAACGACCATCAGTGATTTGATCCTTGCATTTTTACTTTTCAGGACAAGGTTCCATTCACCCGAATCACTTACAGGATCTTTATACAATTCTCTCAGGAATTTATTTTCATCAAGCTCCTCAAGGCTTCGGGGATAGAGATTTGGATTTTTTTTTCTGAAATTTTCAATTGCATTAACATATTGCTCTCCCCTGAATAATAATTCTTCCTCCAGGTCACGCCCCAGTACCCTTTCCCACATTGAAGCAGCCATTAATGAAAATATTGCAAAAATATTTATTGCAATAATTGCTGCAATAAGCGTATATCCTCTTTTATTAAAATTCACTATAGTCCTGACCGTCTTTACGGGGATTTACAGACCTGCTTTTTATATCAATTATCCCATCCATTTCATCAAAGTCCATATTTTCAAAATCTTCCGGTTCATTTCTTATTACTTTCCAGTCACTTTTTTTTGAAAAAGGGTCTATTGGAATATTTCTAAGATATCTTGCAGATACAAGTTCTTCCAGGGAAACAGGATATTTTTTTTTGTCAGTATAATATTTTGATATTGCATCTCTTATCTGGAAAAGGTTCTCTCTCAGTACTGCTTCTTTTGCTTTGAAAACAGAGATCTTATATTGAGGGATCACTATGGCAAGTAATATTCCGATAATTGTAATAACTATCAGGATCTCAGCAAGTGTAAACCCTCTATTCATATTCAAATTATATCAGAGGAAGGATAAAAAAAAAACTATTGTTTCAGCCTGTTATATTCATCAATTGCTTTTAGAAGTATCTTTCCTGCTTTTATTAATTTTTCCTCTTCCAGGACATATGCGATCCTGACTTCCTGTTTCCCTTTCCCTTCGGTTGAATAAAAACCTCCTCCCGGGGCTATCATTACAGTTTCATTATCAACATTAAAACTCTCAAGCATCCATTTGGCAAACTTATCTGAATCATCAACCGGTAAACCTGCCATCAGGTAAAAAGCACCTTCAGGTTTTCTCAAAACTATCTCTTTATTTTCCGTTAGTATTTCATACAGAACATCTCTTCTTTTCTGGTATTCGCTTTTTATATCTTTAAAATAGGATTGGGGAAGTGCATAGGTCGCAGCTGCGCCAAGTTGTTCCAATGTGGGTGGGCATAACCTTGCCTGGGCAAATTTAAGGACAGACCCCATTACATCTTTATTTCTGGAGATCAATGCTCCCACCCTTGCTCCGCAGGAAGAATATCTTTTTGAAATTGAATCAACAACAATTACCCTGTCCCTTACATCCTCCATCTCCAGAACACTGAAATGTTTACTTCCGTCATATGTGAACTCTTTATATACTTCGTCAGCAATGATGAACAGGTTGTGTTTTTTTGCAAGATCACCGATTTTTCTGATCTCCTCTTCCGAAAAAATTGTGCCTGTGGGATTATTGGGTGAGCAGATAAGAATTGCTTTTGTCCTGGGGTTTATTTTTTTTTCTATTTCTGAAATATCAGGGAGATGGAAACCTGATTCTGCATCGGTCGGTATGGGAACTATATTCAGATTTGACATAGTGGCGTATCCGTTATAGTTTGTATAAAAAGGTTCCGGAATTATTATCTCATCACCCGGGTCTCCGACTACATTGAATGCAAAATATACTGCTTCACTTCCTCCATAGGTTATTGTTATGTTTTCCGGTTCAAGATCTATTTCATACCTGTTAAAGTAATTGATCATTGCTTCTTTCAACTCTATTATACCGTCTGACGGGCCGTAAGAGAGAACTTTTTCTGAAAAAGTACGGATAGCATCATAAAAAACTTCAGGGGTTGGGATATCAGGCTGTCCAATATTTAAATGGTAAACTTTTGTACCTTTTTTCTTTGTTTGTGCTGCCACAGCAGACAGTTTTCTTATGGGTGATTCCTGGATCGATTCTCCCCTTTTTGAAATTTTCATGAAACCTCCTTTTACTAATGTTAGATTATATTACCGGTTTTAACATCGGTCAAGGATTTAGATTTATAAAATTTATCTTTTTACCAAAAAAATGGTGTCAATTTTTAGCCGCAGGTAGAAAAATATTAAATGTTGTCCCTTTCCCTTTTTTGGAATCTACACGAATGAGTCCGTTATGATCGAGAATGATCTTATTTGCAATTGAAAGCCCGAGCCCGACACCTTTTTTTGTGATATCTTCTTTAGTACTGAAATAAGGGTCGAAAATTTTGTCAATATTTTCTCTGGGAATTCCTTCACCATAATCCTGTATTAAGATCCACAAATATTTTTCCTCTTTCAGAGAATGGATGGCCATAGGGTAATTTGTATAATTTTCTATTAATATATCTATTAAACCTTCATCCTCAGATACATCAATTGAATTAAGGATAATATTCCTTATTGCGATCTGTATCTGTTCTCTGTCACATCTCAGATTCCAGATGTTGTTATTTATTTTAAGATCAATAGATGTTTTAAACTCCTTCTTCAATTGAATAATTACAGAATCCATTATTTCACCCATCTCCTCATTTCTTACATCTTTAACTGCATTTGATGAGAACAGATGTAATTCCGATAATAATCTGGAAGCTCTACCGGCAGATTCTTCTATTTTATTCAAAGGTTTTTTTAATTTATCATTTTCTTTGAAGTTTGACTTCATCAATTCCAGATTCCCCATAATGATCGTCAGAATATTGTTAAAGTCATGTGTTACACCATTTGCCACCATCTGTAATGATTCAAGTTTGGAATATTTCAATTTCTCCAGTTCAAGTTTCTTTCTTTCTCCGATCTCTCTTACAAAGATAAGATCTGAAGGGATCCCTTCATAATCTATTGTACTGACATTTATCTCAACATCTATATGTTCTCCGTTTTTATCTAAGAGTGACACATCCAGTGTTTGCGGATACTTACTTTTTACCGTCCTGTTATCAAACATCTGTAATAGTGCTTCCTGCTCTTCCGCCGGGATGAGGTCAATAAGTGATCTCTCAAGAATATCCGGGTTTGAATATCCCAGGATTTTCAATAATTTTGAGTTAATATAAATAAACCGGAGCTCTCTCAGGATCGCTATTCCATCGTTTCCGTTTTCTACAAGAGCACGATATTTTGATTCACTCTGCTCCAGTATAAGATTAATTGATTTGAGTTCCACATTAGATCTTTCCTGGACCTTCCCGTAAATATATGCCATGATCACAATTGAAATATACACTCCGGAATACCTTAAAAGAACTTTTCCTGAATATTCAGAATTGAATACGTTTAAAAAAGCTAAAATAAGATTAATAATAAGGTAGGCTAATGAAAGAATTATCCCTTCATTTAATTTTAGAAAGAATATTAGAAAGGTAGGAGCTGTAAGACTCCACAAATATAATCCGTTCCCGGCTTCTCCCAGCTGAAAAAAATATATTGTCATTATCAGCATAATATACAGGATGATTTTTGATGCAAAGTTATAATTTTGTGTCCTTTTCAGGTAAAAGAGGACCAATGATAAGAATAAAGCTGCTGCCAGGTCAACTATTCCAATAATGTATTGCTTGTTGAAAATTGAGAAAAGGCCATAGAAAATAAATACGAAAAATAAAAATTTTCCGACAAAATTAAATATAAGAATATTTCTCTGTATAAAAAAAGAATCCAGTCCCTCTTTCTCAGCGTTTGTGTTAAATATGGGTGTTTTGGTAAGTTCTCTGAAGAATCTTTTTATAGCCGAAATAAACATTGTTTTTCTATAACATATGTGTTTTTTTTTATCAATCTATATTGTCAATTAAAAATTTTTGAGATTTTTTTTATTCTTTTTTATTTGATTATTGGAGTTAAAATGAAAGGGCTATTAAAAAATTTAATATTTATTCTGTGTATAATTTTTTATTTTTCTTCATGTAATATTCTAGAAAATTCTGATGATCCCGGTTCTGAGCAACAGGAAGATATCCCCACCGAATTATTGATGCCTGAAAATCTGCAATATATAGGGGCATTCCGTCTTCCGGGGCCGGATTATGGTATAAAAAGCTGGGCCTGGGGCGGATATGCATTGACATACTTCCCCGGGGGGGATACAGGTGGATCAGATGACGGATATCCCGGATCATTGTTCGGGACAGGACATGCATGGGAATATCAGGTTTCTGAGATATCTATCCCGGTTCCGGTGGTCTCTGATGAAAAAAATTTATCCGAACTTAATATTGCCACTGTGATCCAGCCTTTTTCTTATATCTTTGATGTACGTTCCCTGGAGATACCAAGAGGGGGATTGGCATACCTCCCGAAAAAGGGGGAACAGAGTTCGGACAAATTATATTTCTGCTGGGGATTTCATATGCAGGACGGGCCTCCGTCACTGACCCATGGATGGTCGGAAACTGACCTTTTAAAACCTGATATTAAAAGAGGATGGTTCCTTGGGGGGCTTTCGGATCATATCAGGAATATGAGCACTAATGACTATTTATTTGATATCCCGTCAAACTGGGCAAAAGAATATTCCTCATCAATGGAGCTGGGGACCGGAAGGTTCCGGGATGGGGGATGGTCGGGGCAGGGCCCTTCAATTTTCGCCATTGCTCCCTGGAATGATGGGTCTCCTCCACAGGATGGAAGTGAATTGAAGAATATCCCTTTACTTTTATATACTTCCACATACCAGGCAGGAGGAGAACATCACAGGATGGATAATTATCACCATTCCGATGAGTGGTCGGGTGCTGCCTGGCTGACAAAAGGGAATAAGGCTGCAATAATATTTGCTGGAACAAAGGGGACAGGCGACTGCTGGTATGGTGATAGTAACGGCCCATGCCTGGATTGTGAAGGTGAGCGGGGGTGGTGGTCAACCGGTTTTGAGGGTCAGTTTATCTTTTTTGATCCATCGGACCTGGCTGCAGTTGCTTCGGGCGATAAAGAACCCTGGGAACCTCAACCCTATGCAAAGCTTAATATTGATAAATATCTTTACCATATAAACTCCGGCCGGCAGTGGTATCATCTGGGAGCAATTGCTTTTGACAGGGAAGGGGGTTTACTATATGTTTTTGAACCATTCGGGGATGGAGAAAAACCTCTTATTCATGTCTGGCGGATTGTTGAATGAGCTGAATAATAATTGTCCTGAAATATTACTTTGAAAACAAATCTGTTATTTTTTATAATATTACGGGAGATAAATTTAAAATGAAAACTAATTTAATACAGGGAAATATCAGTCTCAGGGATAAAATATTTTATTATCTGATGACAATGTTTATTGTTCTGATCCTTTGTCAGGGATGTAATTCCACAGGGATCCATCTGGAAATTGTTACATCGATGCCTGAAGGAACGGATCTTGTAAGCAGAGGGACAAGGAGTACGGCAGAAGTATGGGTGGAGTTGATCAAAGGTGCTGAAGAGAACATTGATCTTGCTGAATTCTATTTAATATCAAAAAAGGGTGAACTTCTTGAATCTGTAATAAATTCTCTGGTCAATGCAGCAAAAAGAGGTGTGAAGATCAGAATTCTTTCCGATAAAAAGATGATGGGAACTTATCCTGAAGTGGTAAAAAGATTAAAAATAATAAAAAACATTTTTATCCGGATATTTAACTGGGAAAAGAGAGGCATGGGAATTCTCCATGCAAAATATTTTATAGTGGATGACAAAAGAGCATTTGTGGGGAGTCAGAATTTTGACTGGAGGTCCCTGAAACACATACATGAGACGGGTATTCTTGTTGAAGAACCCGGAATTGTAAAAAATCTTAAAGCTATTTTTGAGGCGGACTGGGAATTTAATGGCGGAAATTTAAGAGCCTATGACCATAAGGATGTTGAAAAAATTGTGATGGGGAAAAACTTGTTCCTTACTGCAAGCCCCGAAAGCCTTAATCCCCGGGGGATAAAAAGTACCATTAAAATAATTAGAGAATCTGTTAGAAAAGCAAAAAAAAAAGTAACAGTACAGTTATTGAATTATCAGGCAAACAGGTATAAAAGTGAAAAAAAGTTCACTGAACTTGAGAATGAATTGAAAAATGCGGGAAAAAGAGGAGTAATTGTAAAAATCCTTGTGTCTGACTGGAATCTGAGGAAACACCAGATAGCAGGTATAAAGGAATTGGCGGAATCACCCGGAATTGAGGTAAAGGTTGCATCAATTCCTGTACATTCAAGTGGTTTCATACCATTTGCACGTGTTATTCATTCAAAGGTAATGAGGGTGGATGAAAACCTCTGCATGGTGAGCACCAGTAACTGGGGATATGGATATTTTTACAGCTCAAGGAATGTTGAAATATTTTTCAGGTCAAAAAAACATGCAAAGATCCTCGACCTCCTTTTTAATGACCTGTGGGATAGTCAATATACTTTTACTCTTGATCCCGGGAAAGAATACAAAGAACCAAAAATAAATTAAATAACTTTACTGATTGAATTCATTGTAATTTTGATTAATATCATATAGAATTCAATATAATTTTTTTTAAAATTATATTGAATTTTTACAGATTTTTATTAAATTGAATCAAAAATTTTGGAGCAAACATATTGGATTGGATGACAATTTTTTTCCAGGCTTTTGGTGGCCTTGGCCTTTTCCTGATGGGAATGAAGATCATGTCCGAAGGTATGCAGAAAACCGCCGGAAACAGACTCAGGAAAACCCTTAATTATATAACTTCAAACAGGTTTTTTGCTATTTTTGTTGGTTTAACCATTACAGCGGTTATTCAGTCCAGTAGTGCAACAACCGTTATGGTTGTTGGATTTGCCAATGCATCTCTGATGAGCCTTAAACAGGCCATAGGTGTAATTCTCGGTGCAAATATAGGTACAACAGTTACCGGCTGGATCGTCACTCTGAAGATAGTAAAATATTCCATGCCTCTTATCGGGACGGGAGTTTTTATACGTTTTTTCAGCAAAAATGAAAAATGGAAATATATTGGTGAAATAATTTTTGGATTTGGAATATTATTTCTCGGAATGGAAACCATGAAAAATGGATTTGCACCATTAAGGGAGTCTGAAAGTTTTATAGGGTTTTTCACAAAAGTTGATGGTGTTAATTATGTCTCTGTTTTGTTGGGAGTTGCAATAGGTGCAGTGACCACAGTAATTGTTCAGTCAAGTTCTGCAACCATAGGTATTACAATTGCACTTGCATCTCAGGGGCTGATCAACTTTGATGGTGCGGTTTCACTTATTCTGGGTGAAAATATCGGCACAACAATAACAGCTATTCTTGCCAGTGTGGGGGCAAATTATCATGCTAAGAGAGCGGCACTTGCCCATACCATGTTCAATTTTATGGGTGTAATTGTAATTGTCTCTTTATTTTTTCCTTTTGTCCGTCTCGTGGAAAATCTGATCCCCGGGATAGCCGACCTTACTGTAAAGAGCGTGGAAGAAGTTTCCCGTTTTGGAAGTGCATTGGGGACAAGGCCATTTATCGGAGCACATATTGCAGCTGCCCACTCTATTTTTAATATTTCAAATGTGATCCTGTTCTCATTTCTGATACCATTTATCAGTAAAGCTTGTGAAAAATTGATACCAGACCCTGTAATGAAATCATCAATGAATCATCCTGACTATTCATTTGTTGATTCGGTTATTGTTGACACACCTTCTCTGGGGATAGCTGAAACTGAAAAAAAATTAAATGAGATGTCAGTGCTTATAACTGAAAGTTCCCTTGTAGTGGAAAAAATAATTGAAACTGATGTGGGTTCTACCAATAATTGTGATAAAGTTTTAAGAATAGAAAAAGTTTTGGATAATTATAAAAAATTCATAAATGAATTTTTAATTTCACTCTCTTCACATTCACTTTCTGATAAAGATGCTCACAGTATCGGAGATTTTATTACACTTTCCAATAACCTGGAAAAATATGGTGATCACCTGGAACATATTGCATTGATATTTGATAAAATAAACAGAAAAAAACTATCCATATCAGAAGAAATGAGAAAAACGATTCTTGATATTTTTAAAGATAATAATGAATTCTATCACACTGCTTTTTCAATTCTTTCAAAAGATGGTGATGGAAGAAATTTTATTGACAAAGCCCCTGTTATTAACAGAAGGATAAAAAAACTTATTAAAGAAGCAAAAGTAAATTTATTTGACAGGCTCAATAAAAAAATATACAAAAATGATTCGGTTCTGCATTATATGGATATTTTAAACTATCTGGATGGTATGCGAGCCCAGGCGTTTAATATATCAGAGGTGACAACCGGTTCAAGGTATGAATAATGATCTCTGATATTATTCAAATCCCAGCTTTTTAAGCTTTGTAAGTTTTAACAATGCTTTCTTGTTTCCCGGGTCTGTTTTTATTATTTCATTTAAAATTCTAAATGCTTTTTCGTAATTTTTTTCCAACAGATATTCAGAAGCTTCGCATAACATCTTGTTTACACAAATCTCATTGACCTTTGAATTAATTTCTTCTGTTTTTTTTGTAAGATAAATTTCTCTGTCTTTTTTTGTATAAATTTTAAATAGCAATTCTTCCCATTCGGTTTCAATATTTTTTTCAGGTTTTTTTCCATTAAAGGCCGAACAGTCAATTAAGGAGTCCTTCTCAAGAATAATTCTTCTGAACGCTTCCTCACCTTTACCATTATTGTCTGCAGCACTCCATAATTGTCCTTTATTAATAATTAAACTACCTTTGTAATTATTACTCCCTTTAACAGCAATTTCGACACTGTATTTCCCAAGGCAGGATATCTGGAGGTAGTCAGAAACTTTAAAAGGTGCTCTGCTTTTGCCCATTTTTATCCTTTCATTTTAGATTTATAATATCTCCAGTAAATCGTGGATATTTTGTTTTTGTTCAAGTGTAATTATACCTAATGAAGCTTTATCATCGGTTAACAATAAAAGCATTGAGTCTGATGTTAGTTTTGTTAACGTTATAAAACCATTTACACCTCTAATACTGGTGAACTTTTGATTTTCGTTGAGAATTTTTCTTGAAAGTGTCTCACTTGCCTTTTGCAGTGATATAGACAACTCTGCTGCAGAATCTTCATCAATTCCGTTAACAAATCTGTTTGCTATGGAAAATCCGTCATTAGTTATTATGGAACACCCGTTAAGGTTTTTTGAAGAAACCATAATCATGTCTAGTATTTTTTCTATCTTTTCCAGTTTCTCCAGCTTTTCTTTACCCATCCTGTCCCCACACACAAATTAAATAATTGATATATTTCTGTCAAAATTTATTCAAATATTAAAATTACTAAATAAACTGAATTCAATATTTGATTAATTAATAATATAAAGATAAAAAAAAATCAACTCTCTTCATGAATTTGATTTTTTTATATTTATAAAGTAAAACTAATTAAATTGTGTTTTAGGAGGCCTTAATGAGAAAGATGTCGATTTTATTTTTTTCATTTTTCCTTGTTTTTGTTTTTATGTTCACCGGCGGATGTAAAGCCCCTGTTGATATTACCGGAACATGGAATATTACATATAATATTGTTGGTGTGCCTGTTGTGGGGCTTGTCACATTTACCGGAACGAAAGAATCCGGAACTGTAAGTACAATTCTTGTGGGTGATATCGGGACCTATTCAGTTTCAGGAGATGAAATCAGTTTTACTGTTGAGATAAATGACTCATTTGGCGATGCTCTGAATTTAAGTGCCTCGGGAGTGATCAGGAATAAAAATAGTATGGATGGTAGTTTTTCCTATTATTATTTAAGGTTGCCCCAGATTAGTTTATCCGGTACCTGGACAGCCACAAGGTAAATTTAAATATGAGTATTGCAACAAAAACAGGAGATAAGGGAAAAACTTCTCTTTTTTCGGGAGAGAGGGTGTGGAAAGATAATGAAAGAGTTGAAGCCTACGGTACCATTGATGAACTTAATTCATTTCTGGGGGAAGCAAAACATTATGTAAATAAATCCGGATTCAAAGAGATCGTTGAAGATATTCAAAAAGGCCTTTTCAGGGTTTGCGGGGAACTTGCAGCTGAATCAAAAGAGTTTGGTAATGCGGTCAAAGAGGAGGATACAGAGAAACTTTCGAAAATTCTTTTTGAAATTGAAAAAGAGATAAAACTCACAGGTTTTGTTATTCCGGGAAACAGCCCCGGGTCGGCAAAACTTGATATTTGCAGGTCTGTTGCCAGGAGGGGTGAAAGGAGGGTGATCACACTTTCAAGATCTAAAACGGTAAATGAACATCTTATTCAATATTTAAACAGGCTCTCCGACCTTCTGTTCATAATGGCAAGAGCTGAAGAAAAAGATCATAAATATCTGTAATTATAAAAAAAATATCAGGAGGGTATTTTTTTTATGAGTAATCTATAAAATATTCCTTGTTACCGATGATCTCATTTCATTATTATTATGCTGGCAGATCTTATCCGTAATCTTATTGGTTTGTATCCCGGGCAATTTTTTTACTTTATTTGCTGATTATTATAAAATTTATTTATGACCAATAATAACTCTTCACACAAAAAAATACTTTACGGAATTATTGTAGCCATTATTACAGGTTTTTTAACAGGCGGGTTTCTCCCCGCGCTGGCAAAACAGTTTTCGATTTTGGGTGAGATATTCCTGAACCTGTTGATGATGATAGTTGTACCTCTGGTAATGTTGTCCATTATTGTGGGGATCACAAATCTTGGTGATATAAGGAAAATAGGAGGAATAGGAAAAAGGACTATTCTTTACTATTTTGCCACAACCGGCCTTTCTGTCCTTGTCGGGCTGATCCTTGTTAATATAATTCAACCCGGGAAGGGTGTAAATCCCGGGGAAAAACTGCCGGAACTTTCTTACCGGATAGATCCGCTGGATACCAACAATGTTATTATAACGGGCGATAAATTAAAAAAGACCGAATATGGTGACAAGTATATCCTTGTTCTCCTTGATCAGAATTTAAGGGGTGAGTTAAGTGATGTATCTCCGGAGAGAATTCGTGTAAAGTCGTGGGAGAGTATAGATTCTAAGAATGTAATATATCTTAAAAGGAAGAACGGATCTGACTTCTCAGTTCATTTGAAAGATAAAATGGTTATGTCTGCCGGAATACAACCTGAACCGGAAGGAAGGGGGATAGAGATCACCCTCCCAATATCTGACAGGATCCTCGGGAAAAAGGACCAGAGTATTGTTAATACCATAAAAGATGTTGTATCCGGAAATAAGAAAGAGGGGAGAGAAGGGCTTATACCCAGAAACATTTTTAATGCAATGCAGCGGATGGAAATTCTTCCATTGATCTTCTTTGCTCTCCTTTTCGGTGCCGCTCTTACTGTAATAGGTGAAAAGGGAGAAAAAGTAATTGAGATCATTTCAGGGATGAATGAAGCTGTAATGAAAATAGTGGACTGGATAATGGTTGTTGCCCCTTTTGGAATATTCGGGATAATAGCAGCCCGGATAGGGAATGCAGGTGGGTTCAAAGAATTCCTTCCGGAACTGGCAGCCGTGGGTACCTATAGTTTTACTGTGGTTTTAGGACTGTTGGTCCATGGAGTGATAGTTCTTCCGATGATCCTCCGGTTTATAGGTAAAAGAGGGCCGGTTAAATTTCTTTTTGGTGTTGGTGCTCCGCTGTTAAATGCATTTTCAACTGCTTCCAGTTCAGCAACTCTTCCTCTGACACTTGATGCAGTGGAGGAACAGAATGGGATTTCAAAAAGAACAGCAGGTTTTGTCCTCCCTATAGGTGCAACGATAAATATGGATGGCACAGCACTTTATGAAGCAGTAGCGGCAATGTTTATTGCTCAGGTGTATGGAATTCACCTTGGGCCTGCAGAACAGGTTATAATCTTTCTTACTGCAACACTGGCAGCCATAGGAGCAGCCGGGATTCCGGAAGCCGGCCTTGTTACAATGGTTATTGTTTTAAAGGCCGTTAATCTTCCAATTGAAGGGATCGGCCTGATACTTACTGTTGACTGGCTTCTTGACCGGTTCAGAACCACTGTAAATGTATGGGGAGACAGCGTTGGTACCGGAGTGATCGAAACACTGGAGAACAGAGCAGCAAAAAAATAGATAGATTAGAGCTGATTGCAGGAAACATCCTGTTACAGTTTAATGGCTCCTTAATAATATAAATTTGAGATTAAATAAGATTTTTCTTGATATTTTTTTCTAATTTTATTAAATTATCCTCGGAGTTTAACAAAATAGTAAAAACGGAGGAGTCAAATGAAATTAAATGTAAAAGCATTTGCGATTTCATGTGCTATCATCCTTGGTTTCGGGATCCTTTTTATAACCTGGTGGAAGATCCTTCTGGATGGAGCAAATTGTAATCCTACTGTAATAGGAAAAATATACAGAGGATACAACCTTAGTTTTTCAGGCAGCCTGATCGGATTCCTGTGGGGTTTTTTTGACGGGCTGATCGGCGGGGCAGTTTTTGCATCTATCTATAATTTTTTTGTATCAAAATTTAAAAAAGATTAATATTTTTTTTGTTATGATCAGGGGCGGTTAACAACCGCCCCGTCATATGTTGATCTATCTTTTTTCTACAATAAAATCTTCATGGACAGGAGATTTTTTCGGATCTTCTTTATGTTTCTTAAGAAGATATTCAATTCCCTTCATCAATTGTGCATCATAGCCTTTGGACATTTCCAGTGAATCATTGTCCACAATAATATCAGGGTCAACTCCATGATTTTCTATTATCCATTTTCCGGAATTACTGTAGATCCTGTAATCGGGAGCAGTAATTCCGCCTCTATCCATAAGTTGAATGAACATTGATACACCTACAAGCCCGCCCCAGGTCCTTGTTCCAATTACCGGCCCCATTTTGAGTGATTTAAAAACGAATGGAAGCTCATCTCCTCCGGATCCGGCCTGTTTATTGGTCAGAAGTACCATATGGGCATTTATTGCATTGGGTGGATTTATCTGATCTTTTGAATATCTTCTTGTAAAGTAAGAATGGATCTTTCTGTTCAATCTCCTCAGAAAGATGCTGGGATCAAGGCCTCCTCCGTTATATCTCCCGTCTATGATCAATGCTCTCTTTGTCATTTGAGATAAAAAATATTTAGGAAACTCTGTTGCAGACCCGTTATAAGTATCGGGAAGGTGAAGATATCCAATAAGCCCGTTTGAAGCTTTTTCAACTTTTTTCCTGTTATTCTCTACCCAGTATTGATATCTTAATGACCTTTCGTTAGAGAGGGTTTTAACATTAAATGTCCATGAACCGGTTGTTAAAGGTTTATTGTTAATTGTCAATGTTACCTGTTTATTAGCCATATCCTCAAAATAGCTGTATATATTTTTGTTTGTTTTAACCTCTTTTCCGTTTACTTTTATAAGAAAATATCCGGTTTTTACTTTTTTCCCGGCCCCGTAAAGTGGAGGGATAACTCCCCTTGACCAATCCGGGACATCATAGATCGTTTTGAAGAAATAACGGCCAGCACTTTTATCTGTTCCCCAATCTACTCCCAGGAGCCCGGTACTTACTCTTTCACCTCTCCTTTTACTGTCTCCACCAAAAACATATGTATGGGATGTGCTCAATTCACTGATCATTTCTCCGATAAGATAACCGACATCTCCTCTGTTTGATGCATATTTAAGAAGCTTCCGGTATTTATTACCGATCTTTACCCAGTCATTTCCCTTCATACCGGGTTCATAATAAAAATCTCTTTCCAGTCTCCATGCTTCATTGTATAGTTGTAGCCATTCTTTCTCCGGATCAATTTTCATTCTCAGGCCTGACAGATTTACCATTTTTGGTTTTGAGCCTGGAGAAGTTTTAATGATCCCGATGGATCTCCTTTTCCTGAATGCAATATGAGTACCTTTTGATGAAAGGTTATATCCGGATATTCCGCTTATCAGTTTTTTCGGTTTCCTTTTTTTAAATGAAAATGAATAAAGGTCTCTGGGCCCCAGGTTCCTGTATTTGAATCGGTTATAATCTCCTTTGTCAGAGTTCATATAGAAGAGTGAACCTTTTCCTGTTGAAAGGTTCCTGTAATTAGCTGCCGGCAGTGGAAGTCGCTCTATCCGCTCAGAAATACCGGGAAAATCTATATTTACCGTTACCGATTTATTGGATTTGCCTGATTTTTTATTCTTTAAATTATCTGAACTTCCTGCTTCATCACTTTGAAGAGGTAGCAGTGGGAGGCCGAATTTATTCAGGGTCAGAGCATATATTCCCGAAGAGTTCTTGTAGACCATTTCCCAATCCAGATCTCCATAAGTGGGGGAAAATTGTCTGTGGGAAATGAAAAGAAGATGTTTACCGTCTTTTGTGAAAACAGGATTGAAATCATTAAAAGTTCCGTTACTGACACACTGGAATTTTCCGGTCAAAACAGAATAAATATAAACCTTTGTGACAAGGTCACTGTCCATTTTTGAATATGCAATATATTTGCTGTCAGGAGACCATGAATAGTCGTAGATCGGTTTGTCTTTAAGATCGATATCTACATTTTCAAAATCTGCTTTATCCACTTTTGTGATCTTTTTTGTTAAAAGGTCTATATAGTAAAAGGCCAGGCTATGATCTGCAAAAGCGATCTTTTTTCCATCCGGAGACCACAAAAGGTTCTGCCTGTATCCATCCTCATGGCCTGTCAGTTTAACTGATTCTTTTTCCCCTTTTGAATCTATCAGGTATAATTCAAATTCTCCGCTTTTATCTGAAATGTAAGCAATCTTTTTGCCGTCGGGAGACCAGGTTCCGTCTCTATCATTTGAACCGGAATCTTTTGATATATTTCTTGTGGGCCCGTTCTTTTCAGGGACAGTAAAGATCTCACCCCTTGCTACGATCAGAGCTCTTTTTCCTGAAGGAGAGCAATCGAAATCTGTGATAAATCCTTTAACATTTTTATAAAACGGCCTTGTTTCGGGAGCATCAGCAAGTATTTTTACATTAAGTTTTTCCGAATTTCCGCTTTTCACATCAAGTATTCTGAGAACTCCTCCATTTTCATAAACTATTTTTCCCGAACCGGCGGAAGGGCGTCTTGCATCATGCTCTTTGTGGAAGGTTTTCTGTTTGATCTTTGATGATCCTGTATCGTATGAATATAAATTCAATACTCCGTCCCTGTCTGAAGAAAAGAATATTTTATCACCGATCCACATGGGAGCCCTGTCGGTCCCTTTGAAATTTGTAATTCTTTTATCTTTATTGGATTTAAGGTTGAATATAAAGATATCCTGTGCAAGCCCTCCCTTATATCTCTTCCATGTACGGTGTTCCCTTGCTACTTTGTTGTATGCAATTTCCGATCCGTCAGGTGAGAAGCTTCCCCAGGCTGCTTCATGAAGAATAAGTTTTTCAAGTCCTGTTCCATCGGGATTTATAAGGAAAAGGTTTGAATACCTTCCGGAACTTTCCCTTGTTGATGAAAAAATTATTTTGTTTTTAACATTGTTCCATCCGACAACAGTATCTGCTCCGGGGTGAAAGGTCACTCTGTTTATATTTCCTCCATTTATATTCATAGTATAAATATCGTTGTTGCCGTCATACGATCCTGTGAAAGCGATCAGTTTTCCATCCGGTGATATCTTAGGAAATAATTCTCCTCCATCATTGAATGTAAGTTTAACTGCATTGCCTCCGGTTGAAGCAACTTTCCAGATGTCTCCACCATAAACAAAAACAATATTATCTCCGGATATATCCGGGTAACGCATCAGATATTTTTTTTCTTCTGTATCTTTTCCGTATACAGGTGCTATAACTAAAGAAAAAATTATCATAAAAATTGAAAGAAAACTTATTAATGTTTTTATCATTTTAACCTCCAGGTTACTATAGAAAAAAATACCAAAATTTAACTATAATTTCAATGAAAAAAATATATTATTTTGGGAAATAAAGCGGCCATATTAATCCCCGTTTCAATTCTCCGGTCTTTGTTATTTTATATTTTCCTGATTTTATAGTGAATTTGTAAAATCCCGCCTTTTTTGAAGGGGAATTCCAGTTTATTTTTTGAATGCCCCCTGAAGATCTTATTTTTTTCCTGTTTATCTCTTTTCCTTCCATATCTGAAACTATAAGTTCCATCGGTTTTTTTAAAGTGTCCGATGCATAAAAGTATATATTTAATCCACCTTTTTCATTCTCTGTTCTGATGTGAGCATCTCCGGTCATATGGTAATTTCCCCACCAGGCTCTGGGGGATGTTATTTGAACCGGCCTCGATTGAATATTGAACAGGTAAATTTTTTTTTTCAGTAGTTCTGTATTCATTTCCTGAAGTGGGGAAATGTTGGTGACCCAGACTCCGCGTCCGTATGTTCCAACCACAAGATCTTTATCCCTCGGGTGGATCAAAAGGTCCCTTACAGGAACGGGAGGCATATTGTTTTTTAACGGGAACCATTTATCTCCGCCGGAGATTGTGAAGAAAACACCGGTATCATTTCCCACAAAAAGGAGGTTTTCGTTCACTTTATCTTCATATATCACAGATATCGGGGAGTCGGGCAGGTTACCCGATATATTTTTCCAGGTTTTTCCCATGTCGTCAGTTCTGTAAATATAAGGTTTGAAAACATCCTCTCTGTATCCGGATTTAGTAACAAATGTCCTGTTCTTTTTATGAGAGGAAGCTACTATTCTGCTTACCCACATATCTCCGGGAGCTCCGGATCGTATCAGATTATCTGTTATTTCATCCCAGTGTGAACCGGAATCACTTGTAACGTGAACTTTCCCGTCATCTGTACCTGCCCATATTATCCCCGGTTTTAAAGGTGATTCATCTATTGTAGTAATTGTGCAGAACATTATATGCCCTTTGCCGGCTATTTTTTCCGGATCGTTGGAGGTCAGGTCCGGACTGATCTCGTTCCAGGGGAGATCTTGGGGACGGTCGTTGAATTTTTGACTTTTTCATTTTTTATTGTTGAAACGGATATCAGCCCGTTTATACAATCGTCCTAATGAATTGAATCGAAGATCTTTAAAAATATCAAATTCATATATTTCTGAATATTTTAATCCACCCAAATCTTTGAGCCTTCGTAATAACTCTCCTCTCATACGCTTGCCTTGAAAACTACTTGTGTCAATTTCATTTATTGAAACATTAAATTTTTTCACAAATTCCTGAATAATTTTCTCCACTGGTTCAAAATAAAAATCTTCCTCTCTTTTATTTAAGTATTTCGAAAATTCATTCCTTCGATCAAACAATTTTTCAGATCTTTTAATAAACTCTTTATCACCAAAAATATTTCCAAATTTTGTTCTTTTTTCACGGCACGATTCTTTACTGATATTATTATTCAAAGCCTTAATAAATACTTCTCTATTGACATAAAGTTCCTCAACATACTTTAGATCTACAAAAGAATTTGCAGTTTTATTAAAATACATTGAAGCACTGCTCCATTTATAATCAAATGGCGACTTAACTATACCTGCACGAACCGGATTATTTAAAAAATAAGATATCACCGTCATAAGATAAGAATCATCCTGTATCACTGTAGACTTGAATCTGTCATGGAATACATATCCTCTACCACCTCTCTTTCCCCTATAGAATTTACCGAAGCATCCATTTATCATTTTCATAAAATCCGACATCCGGCCTGAAGTGTTCTCCAGTATAATGTGAAAATGGTTGTCCATTAAACAGAAACCGAATATCCTCATTCTCTTTTTTACTGCTTCATTTCCAAGAATACTGATATATTCCTTTTTCAACTCATCAGAATTAAAGATCATTTCATTATTATGGCCTCGATTCATTACATGATGATATGCTCCAGGCCAGGTTAATCTCACATGTCTCATATACTAATAATAATTAGAATTTTCAAAATTTCAACGACCGTCCCCATCTTTTTAGATTATAACGATTTTTTGTTAAAGAAAATCACTTATTTAGATTTATTTAAAAAGGCAAAGCTAATATATTACCTTAGCACTCCATTTGATTCAGACAATAATGCAAATATTTATTATTGCAACTTCGAGGAAATTCCTGATGATTACCTTCCCTTAATAGA
>JBDLJQ010000049.1:0-23080 GCA_039714255.1 Acidobacteriota bacterium | reverse complement strand
GGCCATAAAAAATGCAATTATTAATCCTATGGAATTATATATAAATCCAAAAGATATCTGAAAAATATAGATCAGTATCAATTCCAGAGAGATCCCCGACATTCCCATGATAAAAAGTACATAACCTGCTGCAAGAGCACTTTCAGCCTTATAAACTCTCTTTTTTATAAATGAACCTGTAAAAATCAGAACTATCAAAGCTGAAAGTAAAACTAAAATCAAAAATTTATTTTTCAAGAAGAAAGAATAAAAAAAGTTTATATCTATTCCCCTGTAAGCACCTTCTATTCTGCTGAATTGTAATTGCGTAACAGGCCAGATATCCGAATTAACAGGAATATCTTTAGATTTTTTAAAGAGTTGATCTCTTTTCTTAATTTTTTCTGATAAATAAATACCTTCAAACAACATGGCAAGTTTTTGTGGTTCAACTCTGCTCCTGACATAACGCTTTTTCAGGATATCAGGATCTGAAGAAATTATATTATCCCTTTTTGCCCCGAAAAGCATTGCTTCCGATCCGGAAGAAAGTACAACCTTTTTAAAAACAGAGTTAAGTGTCTGATATTGAAGAGACGTATAAAATCGAAAAATCCCGTCATCATAATTATCAGAAGAAGTTATCCTTAGAGCAATAGTCCCATTCCGGGAGAGTATTTTATGTATGTCCCGAAAAAATTCTTTTGTATAATACCTGTTCATTAATAGTGATCCGGGTTCCCCCTGGTTTACAAAAACAATATCAAATTTTTTTTTATCCCGGGATTTGAAAATATTATCCCTGATCAATTTTTTTATATATCTTCTGCCATCATCAATAATAATTGAAATATTTTCTTTACTTTTATATGAAGCTGTTTCTTCCGGTAAATACATATTTATGGTTTCAATAATTCCCGGATCAATCTCAACAGATACTATATCCTTAAAATCAAACTTTGTAAGATCTTTACAAAGGCCGCTTACTCCTTCACCAAGTATCAGAATCCTTTCTGGATCCGGATTCTGAACATACAGATGTGATGACAGAAGCATATTTTTTTGATCATCGGGAAAAACAACTGAAAGCCTCCCGTTCAGGTATAAATTAAACTGATCAAAAATTTTTGAAACCGATATATTCTGATATTTCGTATCAGTAGAATATTCAAGCGGAATAGGAGAAATGCCTGACCACCTTAGTTTAATTGTTTTATTCTCTATATATTCAGCTTTTAAAAATAAAAAAACAAATATTATTGTTAATATCAATAAAGCACTATTTTTTATTTTCCTTTTTACTCCGGTGATCCTGAAAAAATAAAGATTCGGTAATATTATTAAAGATAAAACAGGATAAATATAAAATGGTGAAACCTTCCCTGCAAGAAAAAATGTATAGACAACTCCTCCTGTAAGAGCCCCGGCAGATTCAAAGATATAAACCAGGCTAATTTTCCCGGTATTCCTCACATCCGGATCTTCTCCGGAGCTAATAAGCTTAGCCGAAAGAGGAAATTGAAATCCAAGGAAAAATGTGAATGGCATAATCAGTATGGGTAAATAAATAATGATCCTGCTGAAACTAATAAATGATCCTGCCTGGCTCCCTGTTAATACATAAAAATTTCTTATCATATATATTAAAAACGGAAAATATAGCAGTATGATCAATATTGAAGCTATAAAGAAAGATCCAATAAATTTGTCCTTTTCCGAAATCTTTCCTCCTGACATGGCACCGGGGACAATCCCCACCAACCAGGAAAATAAAATAATTCCGAAAAAAAATTCATTCCCGGATAATACTACAAGTAACTCTCTTAAAATTACGGCTTGAGATATGACAGCGTAAGCCCCCATCATTCCCAGAATTAAAATAAGTAGATTGTTTTTTTTATTTTCAGAAGTTTTCATGAGAAATTATATTAGTACGATTTTTTTTTGAAAATTTCATTTTATATCTAAACTTTATATATGTTAAATAAAATAATAGTTCAACAAATTTCTCAATTTTTACCGGTGAAAGAAATTAATTCATGTTTTCAATTTTTCTTCTATTGAGTTTTACCCTTAACTCAATTATACTTTTTTATGGTAAGTAATTATAAACTATTATAAAATTATAAATTAATATCATGCCTTTGCAAAATATTGATCCGTTTAAAGATGAAATCAGATCCAGATTAGTTCTTGAAGCTGCTAACATAGGTATCTGGGAACTGAACGTTAAGACAAAAACAATTTTATTTTCTGAAAATTTTTTCAAAATACTGGACATAGAAAAAAAAAATTTTGATGGAAAATATATATCTTTCCTTAATTTAATTCACAGGGATGATAGAACAATTGTTAAAAAAACACTTTCAAACTCTATAAAAAACAAAACTCCTTTTGACACTGAATTCAGGATAATATGCAAATGTGATACGGAAAGATGGTTCAGGATCAGAGGAAATATAAAAAATGAAAGCCATAGTAAATCTTTAACACTGGTGGGAAGTATCCATGATAAAACTGAGAGGAAAATTGCCCTTGATACACTTGAAGAATCTCACTCGGTCCTTGAAGAGAGTGTAAAAGAAAGAACTCAAACTCTTGAAAAGATAAATAAACAATTAAGGGAAGAGATAGCAGAGAACAGGGCTATGAAAAAAATAGTTATGGATATCAGTGAAAAGGAGAGGCAGAAGATCGGCCAGGATCTTCATGACAGTCTCGCCCAGCAGATAGGAGGGATTATTTTTATGACGCAGGCTTTAAATGACCGGTTATTCAATATGAATATCCAGGAAACAAAGGAGTTAAAAAAAGTCATAAAATACTTAAAAAACACTCTGAAATATGTGAGAAACCTTTCAAAAAGCCTCTATCTGACTTTTGGTGAGACAGGTTTTAAGTTTGCTTTAACAGAACTGATAGAGATGATGAGAGAATTATATAAACTGGATGTAAAACTGTCCTATGACAAAAGTATTGATATTAAAGATGAAAATATAGCAACAAATTTGTACAGGATAATTCAGGAGGCTTTAAATAATGCTGTTAAGCATGGACATGCAAAAAGAGCTGAAATAATCATAAAAAAAGAAAAAGATACAATTAAAGTAAGGATAAAAGACCATGGAACCGGATTTCCTCCCCTTTTAAACCGGAAAGGGATGGGTTTAAAGATAATGAAATACAGAGCCTCTCAATTAGGATCATCATTTACTATAGCTTCAGATAAAAGCGGAACAGAGATTCTCTTTTTTTTTAAAGTTAAGGGCCGTTATGAAAAATAAAGAATACAATATATTAATTGTAGATGATCATCCGATCATGAGAGAAGGGATATCTCAGATAATAAATCATCAGAAAGACTTTACCGTTATTGCTGAAGCCGAAAGCGGGCCGGAAGCTCTCAATATCTTATCAGAGATATCACCGGACATTGCAATAGTCGATATTTCACTGAAGGGGATGAGCGGGCTGGAACTGACCAAAGAAATAAAGAGAAGATATAATACTATTCCGGTTTTGATATTATCAATGCATCCGGAAAATTTTTATGCTGAAAGATCAATAAAAGCCGGTGCATTCGGATATATACAGAAAAATGAACCTTCTGAAAAAGTTTTAAATGCAATAAGAAAGGTATTAGCAGGGAAAATTTATCTTAGTGAAACTATGTCTGAAAAAATGTTATTTCAACTTACCGGAAAAAAAGAGAACAATACCACTTCTCTGGTGGAAAAATTAAGTGACAGAGAATTTGAAGCCTTCAGGCTTATAGGCGAAGGCCTGAAACCACATCAGATTGCGGAAAAACTTTTTGTCAGTGTAAAAACTATCGAAACATACTATTCAAGGATCAAAAAAAAACTTAACCTGAAAAATGCATCTGAATTACGCCAGTTTGCGATTAACTGGTTCAGGGAAAAATAGATAAATTTAAAAAGCGGATCTACTATTCTGTAGTGGTAAACACCTACAAAAAAATTGGGGATTTCCCCTATTGTTGCAACTATATCTCTCTTTTACTATTGAATTATAAAAATAGGAGGTTTTAATGAAAAAGAATTTATTAACAGTTCTCATTATTTCAGCAGGTCTATTGTTCTTCTCAGCTTCAACCCTGAATGCATATACAGGTGGAGATGATGAAGGAAAAATAGATACAACTGATGGGATCCTTAAGCTGGTTTCCAAAGATGGAAAGTTTGCTTACAAGCTGGATGCAAGGCTCTATCTTGATGCAGCAGTATACTCGGAAGATGAAAGTCTTATTGACCTTCACAGCGGTAGTGAAGTAAGAAGGATGAGATTTGCACTAAAAACCACTTTATGGACAAATTTTATTGCCGAGATCGATTTTGACTTTGCCGGTAATGAAGTTGACATCAAAGATGCATATATGGGATACAAAAAGAACAATATGCTCTTCAAAGTGGGTAATTTCAGATCACCTTTCAGTCTTGAAGAAGTAACATCCTCCAGATATGTTTCATTCATTGAAAGAGGATTACCCAACGCATTCCCTCCCGGAAGAAAACTTGGTGTTGCTCTTTATAAATGGGGAAAGAACTGGCAGGCAGCAGGTGGAATATTCGGTCAGGAACCTGGCGATATTGATGAGAAAGAAGGAGAAAATTCCGATGAAGGTTACAGTCTCGTTGGAAGAGCTACTTTTGCACCAATATTCAAAGATAACAAGATCTTTCACATTGGGGCAGCTTACGCCTACCAGACAACAGATGCATTTACAGAAAAAATGAGATTCAGAGGTTATGATGAATCAAAGATCTCAAAGATCAGATTCCTCTCCACTGGTAAAGTTAAAGATGTAAAAAGCAGTGGAATGTATGGATTGGAAACTGCTCTTCAGTTAGGTTCATTTCACCTTCAGGCTGAATATATGGGAGTAAATGTTGCAAGGCTGGCAGACAGCGGCAAATCTGATTATTCTTTGAGCGGCGGTTATATTTTCGGAAGTTTCTTTTTAACCGGAGATTCCATGCCTTATTATGCTGACCAGGGTGAATTCGGAAGAGTAAATCCTAAAAAGAAGGGCGGAGCTATTGAACTTCTTGCAAGATACAGCTGGGTAAACCTTAATGATCTGGCTGCCGGTATCGAAGGCGGAGAAGGTAAGAATTTTACACTCGGCCTCAGCTGGTACCTTAATCCCAACTATAAAATAATGCTTAATTATACAAGCGTTGATCATGACCAGTATGCTGATGCTGATGGTGACTGGGATGTTCCTGAAACAGGATTTGATTATTCTGTTTTTGCAATGAGATTATTAGTAACTTTTTAAGTTTAATTTAGTATCACAAAATTTTGAGCCCCGGTTCTAACCGGGGCTCAGTTATCAAAAAAAAACAGGAGAGAATTATGGCAGAAATAAAACCACGGTTTGAATTCCGGACATTTGCAAACAACGTTGGAATTGTTGAAGAAAAAATGAGAAAACTATCCAAAGTTGAAAATATAAGAGAAAGTTCGGAAATATATATAATGTCAGCCGGCAATAATGAAAATAATGCAAAGATCAGAGATAATCTAATGGATATAAAGGTTTTTGTTAAGGAAGAAAAAGGGCTGGAACAATGGAATCCCAGGATGAAAGGGAGTTTCCCCATGAAAAGTTCCATGATCAAATCTGAAGTGTTTTCTGCTTTCGGTGTTGAATTACCTGAATTCAAAAGGGATGAATATACACTTGAACAATTTTTAAATGAGATAGTAAATGTTCATAATGACCTGACCGCAGTAAAAGTTTTTAAAAGAAGATTTGCATTCACAATAAATAATTGTATTGCAGAAATTGGTGAAATATATATAAATGGCGCACTTATCAGAACAGCAAACATTGAGTCTGTAGACATAAATGACATTCTGGAAGCAAAAAAGATTGTTTCACTTGAAGAATATGAAAATATAAATTATCTGATGGCAATAAAAAGAGTTATTGGAATGGAGCCTCTTCCTGATGATTTTTATTTAAAATAGGAGAATTGTAATGGGAAAAGAAATAGAAAGAAAATTTTTAATAACAGGAGAGGCATGGAAGGATCTTGCAAAAGGGATCCTCTACAGACAGGGATACTTGTCAACTGTAAAAGAGAGAACTGTAAGGGTAAGAACAATAGATGATAAAGGTTACCTGACCATAAAAGGGATAACCACAGGTGCAACAAGAGCTGAGTACGAATATGAAATATCAGCTTCCGATGCAAATGAAATGCTGGATAATTTATGTGAAAAACCGATCATTGAAAAAAATAGATATAAAATTGAATATGAAGGGCTTATCTGGGAAGTAGATGAATTTTTCGGAGAGAATAACGGGCTCATTGTTGCTGAAGTAGAATTAACAAGTGAGGACCAGTCAATAAAAAAACCTGAATGGATCGGAGAGGAAGTTACAGGCGACCCGAGATATTTCAATTCTAACTTAATTAAAAATCCCTATACCAAATGGTAATACAGTAATTTAAACAAAAAAATTCTGGAGATACAAAGCTAATGAACAATAATAACATGAACAATTCAGATTTTCTGAGTATGAAAAATTATCGAATGGAGAAACTCCAGAATAAGAACAAGAACAGGGTCGAAAGGATAATTTCATTTTCAGGTGGGCCGCTGGCAGTACTTTCATTTATTGCCATTATGTTTTTTGTCAAGTTCCCTTTTCTGCAAAATATCGACCCATCAACATTAAACGAAGCATCCAGATCAATTTTCGACCAGGTCGGATCTATCGAATTTACAAAAATGAACATAGCAATGCTGGCGGTTTTTACCGCCTCTATTGTATTGTGGATAACAGAAGCTATTCCCAATTATCTGACATCACTGATCCTGATTATTGCTTTGGTATTAACAGGTGTACTTCCTGAAAAGGTTGCATATGCTCAACTGGGCCACAAAGTTATGTGGCTTAATATTCTTTCATTTGTTCTTGCAAGTATGCTCGTAACAACCGGAGTTGCCAAAAGATTTGCTCTGTGGTTTATCCTCAGATTTGGGAAAAAAGCATCAACAATAATTCTCAGCTTCATGGTCATCAACATAGTATTATCCCTGTTCATTTCTGCTACAACAGCAAAAGCAGCAATTCTACTTCCAATATTCATGGTTGTATCCGCCGTATATGGGGCCACAGGTGGAAAGAACAGGAATAATGCAGGTAGAAATATTGTTCTTCAGAATTTATTTCAGATCAATATAGCAGCCGGTGGTTTCGTTACAGGTTCCGGTGCAAACCTTATCGGTGCATCACTGATCGGAGGAGCAATAGGAAGCGACATATTTTTCTCTGACTGGATGATAGCAGCATTCCCGGTAGCAATAGGGATAATGCTGATCGGCTGGATAGTTGGGACAAAAATTATTTTCCCCTTAAGCCCGGAAGAAAGATCACCGAAGATAAAAGGTGGAATGGAAAAACTGAGAGAGGAGCTGAACAAACTGGGGCCCATCTCATTTCAGGAGATCAAATCCATAATTATCTTCTGCGGTATACTGGCTTTATGGGTTACCGACAGATTCCATGGAATAAGCCCCACTGCAGTAGCTTTTGTAGGAGCAATAATAGCACTTCTTCCGAAAATTGGAATTGTTAAATGGGATGATGTAGATATTCCATGGCACCTCCTCTTATTCAGTGCAGGTGCATATACACTTGGTGCAGGATTTAAAGTGACAAATTTTCCATCCATCACGGTAAATGCTGTTTTTGATAATCTGGGTTTCGGAACTTCAACACCTTTCTGGCTTCTATATGTTATATTGACCGGTACAATGATCTTCAGTGCATTGATATTTCAGTCTAAAACAATGAGGACATTAATATTTGTCCCAATAGCAATAGGTGTTGCACAAAAATTCGGATATGAAGTGACAAGCCTTGCACTTCCTGTTGCTTTCCTGATAGAACATGTATATGTACTCCCTTTTAACAGTAAACCTGCTGCTCTTTTATACCTGACAGATCATTACAGTCTCACTGATACATTTAAATTCGGTATAATAATGTTGTTTGTTGCATGGATTGTAAGCATAATAATGGGAATGACCTATTTTAAATTTTTAAATATTACACCGAATGGACTTGGAATATTTTAACAGAATTGAGATACTTGTTCCGGGAGAAATTTTATGAAATTTATAGGAAAAACAAAAGAATTAATAACCGAGATAGATGTCTTCTGTGACACTATCTCAAGATCATCACTTGTATTTAAATCAGGTATCAATAATTTTCTCGAAGGAAAAACTGAAAGATTTCACATTGACCTTGAGGAGATAAATAAACTTGAAAATGAGGCTGATAATCTTCGAAGAGAAATTAAATACAAACTCTATATCCATATGCTAATCCCCGATTCAAGGGGAGATGTTCTGGGACTGCTTGAAACAAGTGATAATGTTGTGGATTCAATAAAAAAGGTCCTTTCACAATTTGATATTGAAAAACCTGATATTCCGAAGTTCCTTAAAGATGATTTCAGACAACTTGCACAATTTTCTGTTGACACTGTTGATGAGATGGTTAAAGCTTCAAGAGCTTTTTTCAGGGAAATATCTCTTGTAAATGATCATATTAATAAGGTCCATTATTATGAACATGAAGCAGACAAGATCGAAGAAGAGTTAAAAAGAAAGGTTTTCAACTCTACTGAAATCAAAAGCTTAAGTGAAAAAGTCCAGTTAAGATATTTTGCAGAGAGAGTTGCACTGATCTCTGATGAAGCAGAAGCAGTGGGAGACAGACTCTCAATTTATGTAATAAAGAGAACCAGGTAAGCAACAATGTTCACGATCCTTTTTTTCCTTTCCAGCGGGTTATTCCTCGGATGGTCCCTTGGTGCGAATGATGCTGCAAATGTTTTTGGTACTGCAGTGAGCACAAAGATGATCCGTTTCAAATCTGCAGCAATTATATGTGCATTTTTTGTAATTATCGGTGCAGTTATAAGCGGGGCAGGAACAACTGAGACATTGGGAAAACTTGGATCCGTCAATGCTATTGCAGGCGCATTTACAGTTGCATTCTCAGCAGGATTCACTGTATTTGTCATGACAAAAATGAAACTTCCCGTATCTACATCACAGTCAATTGTTGGAGCGATAATTGGTTGGAATGTTTTTGCAGGATTTAAAACAGATTATTCGACTCTCACAAAGATCGTTTCGACATGGATTTTGTGCCCTGTTTTATCAGCTGTATTTGCACTTATAATTTTCTTTATAATAAAAAAATTTCTATACAGATCCAGATTGCACATGATCAAACTTGATCTTTATACAAGGCTGGGATTGATCCTTGTGGGGGCCTTTGGTTCTTACAGTCTCGGTGCAAACAACATTGCAAATGTTATGGGTGTATTTGTACCTGTTTCACCTTTCAAGAATATAGATTTTTCTAATATTTTTGTTTTATCAGGTACGCAACAGCTATTTCTCCTTGGTGGAATTGCAATAGCCATAGGAGTATTCACCTATTCAAGAAGAGTAATGGAAACTGTAGGTTCAGATATATTCAGGCTTTCTCCCATTGATGCGTTGATAACAGTAATGTCCAGTGCAATGGTCCTTTTTATTTTTGCATCACAGGGATTACAATCATTTCTTGTTTCTCACGGACTCCCTTCTATCCCCCTGGTACCGGTTTCAAGTTCTCAGGCTGTTGTTGGAGCAGTGTTGGGTATAGCTATTGCAAAGGGTGGAAAAAATATAAACCATGGAATAATTGGCAAAATAAGCCTCGGTTGGGTAGCAACACCCGTTTTTTCCGGAATAATAACCTATATTCTGTTATTTTTTATGCAGAATGTATTTCTTCAACAGGTTTTTTCTAAATAGTAAAATTATTTAATAAAAAGAATTTTGGTAATTTCATTTTGACTTTATTTAAATATATTTTAATTGTATAAAATAGAAATTATGAAATTTTTTAAAAGTATAAATATTATTACACTGCTCATCATCCTGGCCTATATGTCCCTCCTTTTTCACATATATATAAACCCGGAAATGAGTTCCGTCTATCCCTCCAGGCCTGTTGTAATAATCGTTCATTCAAAACCCGGTTCGGGTGTCGATCTAATGGCAAGGAAAATTTCTGATATTATAAGAAAGAAAAATTATAGTACAGTTCCATTTGTGATTGAAAACAGGTCCGGAACCCAGGGAGTAGTTGCAATGCAGTATGTTCTGGATAAGGAACCGGACGGATATACAATGCTTGCTGTCACTAAATCTTTTCTATCCACACTGATGGTTAATAAAAGCCGCGTATCAATAGAAGATTTTAAATTTATTTCCGCTATGCTTTTTGATCCCGAGGCTATAATTGTTAATAAAAACACCACTCTGAAAAATTTAAAAGATATAATCATGGATGCAAAAAAAAAGAATGGAGAACAGGTGTGGATCGGCCCGGGTACAGGAGGGAGAGATCATCTTATGGCAATAAAAACCTGGGAAAAACTTGGTATTAAAGCAAAGTGGATCGATTATAAAACGGGGCCCCAGTCAGTACTGGCTCTTATGCGCAATGAAGCATCGGTTTATGTAGGAAATCCCATTGACATAAGGGGTAAAGAAAATCTGAAAATAATAGCAATTGCCGCCCCTGACAGGTTACAAAATTTACCCGATATTAAAACATTTAAAGAACTTGGATATGAGTTGAATGAATATATGTGGAGAGGCCTGGCATTTCGTAAAGAAGTTGATCCGGAGATCATCAAATATATGAACAAAGTTCTGACTAAAGTAAGCCGGGATCCGGAATGGCTAAAATATAATGAAGAAGTTTTTGCCCTTCCGATCTATATGGAAACAAAAAAAATATCCCGACTCATTCAAGATGAAATTGTTGAAACAAATATCTATTTAAAAAAAGCAAAACTATTAAAAGAATATATAAAAAAAGCTCCTCTGGCAATATGGCTGGCAGGAATAATTATTTTTCTTTCACTTCTATTATTAACACTGATTGCAGTTAAATTTAATATAAGAAAAATAAATCAGGATATGCTTATGAGTATGCTCTTTATCTGGCTGGCACTATTCTTTTTTTACCAGACAACCCAGTTTTCAATTCCATCTGATTTGAACATTACTGATCCGGCTTTTGTTCCGTTTTTATGGATCACATTGTTGATATTATTGAGTATTATTCTTTTTATTAAAGCCCTTAACAGGCCTTACAATAAAAAAATTAACGGTAGTGGAAATATAAAAAGTGTTTTACTTATAATAATACTCCTTATTTTATATTTTTTTCTTATAATCTGGATCGGCTATTTTATAGCTACAGTTCTTTTAATAGCAGCTATAATGAATATCTTAAATTATCGAATCATCCCCATGATCCTGATCAGTTCAATGGGATTTGTAATTTTTTCATATGTAATTTTTGAATTATTGCTAAAAATAAAACTACCTGTCGGGAGGCTGTTAAGTTGAGACAAGCAGCATATAAAAATATTTTTTTAATGGAAATTTAATATGGAAATTTTAGTAAATCTCTGGACAGGTTTTGTTGCAATCAGTGCTTTTACTCCAATCTTAATGATCTTTATAGGTGTATTAATCGGGATCCTGGTGGGAGTACTCCCCGGATTATCACCTTCAATCGGTGTAGCACTATTATTACCGGCAACATATAATCTGGATCCGGTAAGTGCACTTGTGCTTCTGGTTTCGGTCTATCTTTCATCCAATTACGGAGGTTCCATAACGGCCATTGCCATTAATACTCCCGGCACTCCGGGAGCTGTTGCTACTACTTTCGACGGTTATGAATTAACAAAAAAAGGTAAACCGGGACTGGCTCTCGGTACATCTCTGGTCTCTTCCACTATAGGCGGCCTGATCGGGACTATTATTTTGATTGCTTTCTCTATCCCCCTTGCAAAGGTCGCCTTGAACTTTGAATCCTACGAATATTTTTCTCTTGGAATATTCGGATTAACCATTATTTCATCACTAGCTGGGGATAATCCGCTTAAAGGTTTTATTGCATCGGTCCTGGGACTACTGCTTGTTACAATAGGATTTGATACACAGCTTCCTTTTTCCCGTTTTACTCTGGGTATTCCGGAATTATCTGACGGGATAGAATTTATTCCAGCTTTGATCGGTTTATTTGCATTGGGAGAAATTTTTTACAGTATCGAAAATTTTTCAATACTGAAAAAGGAACATAAGGCCAGGAAAAAATATTCAGCCAAATTACCTCCTTTTAAAAAATTCTGGAGTTTTAAAAAAGTGATCTTAAAGTCTTCAATTCTTGGTACTATAATCGGAAGTATTCCCGGTGCCGGGGGAACTATAGCTACTTTTATTGCATACAACAGTGCGAAAAATTCAAGTAAAAATCCGGAAGATTTTGGAAAAGGGTCACTTGAAGGGGTTGCAGCTCCTGAATCGGCTAACAATGGTTCTGTCGGCGGTGCCCTGATTCCTTTGTTAACCCTTGGAATCCCCGGAAGCGCTTCTACTGCAGTTTTACTGGGAGCATTAATGATCCATAAATTGAACCCGGGGCCGGAATTATTTACAAAGCAGCCGGACATCGTTTATGGAATATTTATAAGCCTTATACTTGCTAATATTGTAATGTTTTTTTTCGGTATGATCGGTAACAGGTTCTGGGTTAAAATTATTGCAGCACCTAAATCACTGGTTTATCCTATTATTATCGCTCTCTCTTTCATCGGAAGTTATTTCATAGAGAATTCTATGTTCGATGTAGGTGTTTGTCTGGCATTCGGGATATTAGCCTGGCTTTTGAAAAGAGCAAATTTTCCCACAGCACCGGTTGTACTGGGATTGATCCTTGGTAAAATGATCGAAGAAAATCTCAGGCTTTCTCTTGTAAAAGGCAGCTTTACAGAATTTTTTACAAGGCCTATAAGCCTGCTTCTTCTGATCCTTTCACTTTTATCATTTTTTTCCCCATATATAAAAAAATATTTAAGTAATAGAGCAGAATGAATGAGGAGTACAAAAAAATATGAAAATTTTAATGATGACACTTTCTGTTACAGCTGCTAATGGATCCACTATAAATAATCCCGGTGATATCTCCTGGGGGTTCCTCCTTATAGGTTTGCTCGGAGGTTTGGCACTATTTCTTTACGGTATGGAAAAGATGAGTGAGGGCCTTAAGAAATCTGCAGGAAATAGAATGCGTTCGATCTTATCAAAGGTTACACAAAACAGGTCGCTGGGGTTAATAGTTGGTGCTTTTGTAACTATGGTTATACAGAGCAGCAGTGCCACTACTGTAATGCTTGTAAGTTTTGTCCAGGCAGGCCTCATGTCCTTTACCCAATCCCTGGGAGTAATTTTAGGTGCAGATATAGGCACAACAATTACTGCTCAATTAGTTGCCTTTAAACTAACTGATTATGCTCTTTTAATGATCGCAATAGGTTTTTCCATGACAATGTTTTCAAAAAATGAAACATTTAAACATATAGGTGAAAGTATAATGGGGTTCGGGATCCTTTTCTTCGGAATGAAAATTATGTCAGATGCAATGTACCCTCTCAGGTCTTTAAGCACCTTAATAGATGTATTAAAAGAATTGGAAAATCCTATACTGGGAATCTTAATAGGTGCAATATTTACTTCATTGATACAGAGCAGTAGTGCATTTACCGGAATAGTTATTGTACTGGCCCAACAAAACCTCATTACATTGTCAGCAGGTATCCCATTGATTTTCGGAGCAAATATTGGTACCTGTATAACTGCAGGCCTCGCCAGTATTGGAGCAAACCGTGAGGCAAAAAGGGTTGCACTCGCACACGTGTTATTTAAAGTTTTCGGTGTAGTTTTATTTATATTCTGGATTCCGGCTTTTGCCGATATCATTAAAAATTTTGGAGTGAAATATAGTTGGAGTACTGCCAGACAGATCGCGAATGCCCATACAATATTTAATGTACTCCTTGCATTTGTTTTTCTCCCATTTACAACTATCTTTGGGAAATTGATCTTAAAGATCATTAAGGCCAGAAAGGTAGAAGAGGGAATAAAACCTGCAGTATGGCATTTAGACAATTCCTGCCTGAAAACTCCTGCAATTGCTCTTGACCTTGCAAGATCAGAAATAGTCAGAATGTCTAAAATATTAGGAAGAATGCTCATTGGTATAATCAAACCTTTTATTTCTCAGGAGGAAGATAAAGATGAGATATATCCTCAATTAAGTATAGTCGAAGGCATAGAAATGAGAGAGGAAAAGATCGACTTTCTCGAGGAAAAAGTGTCAGATTATCTGATCCAGATCGGTAAACATGAGTTAACCGATGAACAAACAAATGAAGTCTATCAAATGATGTCAATTTTAAAAGATATGGAAAGTACAGGTGATGTTATTCAGAAAAATATGATACCATTAATTTCCAAAAAAAGATCTTTAAAAGGTGATTTCTCCAAAGAAGGAAAAGAGGAACTATTGATCTATCATGAAAAAGTATGTAAGCAGATCAGTCGTTTGAAAGAAGCATTTGAGGAACTTGATCCGGTAAAAGCAAAAAAGATCATGGCAAAGGAAGAAAAATATTTAGACCTGGAATCGGAATACAGGGTACATCATCTGGATCGCCTTTATAATGAAAGTAAAGGAACAGCTGAAACCCATGAAATACATATGGATCTCCTTGATCTGTTAAAACAGATCAATATTTATGCAGGCAATATTGCAAAAACAATATTCAAAATGAGTAAAGTAAATATCGATAAAACTTAACAATACTTTTTTAAATTGTAATTTCTCTGGAAACACCTAATACATTTCCAAGATTGTCATACGCAACTATCTTATAATTATAAGTTCTCTCTTCATCCAGGAATTTATCTGTATATGAATAATTATTATTTTCAGAATCTGTAGAAAGGATCTCTTTAATTTCCCTGTATATATCTATATCATTCTTTCTCATTACTATATATCTGTGGACATTAATTTCATTCAATATCTCAATATTAAATGAAATCAAAGCATATTCTTTTTTCAGAAGCCAGCTTTTTTCAATTCTCCTTTCAGCCATTAATTCAATTTTTAAAGGATTAAATATCCCTGTTGAGAATGAATAATTCTCCCCATTTTCAAATATATCTTTAACAAAAATTCCACTGCTCGATCCGTCATATTTAAAGCTGTCAGGTAAAGTAACAGTACCGAATTCATCCCCTTTATTATAATAATCACCTGCATCTGCATTAAACATTGATTCAATCTCTTCCAGACCATCAGCTTCCATTAATCTTAAATATTTATGATCCGTATAGGAATTATCAAATTTAAAATCATAACCACTATCATCAAGAGTTGAGTCTATATGCCATATAAGGATCCCGCTTCCCGGATATTTAATATCATTGCCTTTCTTATATCTGTTCTGGATCATGAAAAATTCACTAAAGACCACTCCATCATCCAGATCCGGCATTACTATCAATGAATCTGTATTGGTGGCAGAAGGCTTTAACATAAGATCGTGAGACGACCCTGTTGTGATAACGGCCGGATCTATCCAGTCAAGTAAAAATTTATGAAAACAATTATGGTCACCATTGCTTGCATCCATCATATCAAGGCCCCCTACTCCCCCCTCAGGCCCGGTTCCCTCTTCATAATCATAAAGATCGGGTAATCCCAATGCATGGCCTGTTTCATGTATCAGCGTTGTCGGCCTGAAAGAACTGGTGGGGTAACCGTATGATTCCCATTGCCAGGAATAGAGTGATAAGTTTTTTCCGTCAACTATGAATGTACTGTCTACAACCGAGGTCTGGTATGCCCACCAGAAGGTTGACCATTCTCCATGTTCCCCGCTCCAGATGATCACTATATAATCAATATCTCCATCATTATCATTATCATACTGGGAAAAATCATGCCCCTTTGCATCATAGTAGTTGATAACTTCCTTTATCAGATTATCTCTGGCAACAGCCTCACTGACAGGTTTTTTTGTGAGCACTTCATCTCTGATATAAGAAGTTTTATACCACCCCAGTATGTTTCCTGTTATTTTTAACTGCCCGTAAGAAGATCTTGTATAGAAAGACCTGAGGCTTTCATAGGGAAACTCAGCCTGATTCCCGGTCCCGAATATTTTATTATTGATTAATTGTTTTGAATTTGCATTAGGTTTATCCTGAAAAGAGATGAGAATAACCGGAATTTTTACTACTCCTTTGCTTGGCATACCTTTCCAGGCCGGTGGAGGTGATAGTATTCCTGATATCTTTTTATCCTCATTCTGAGGAAATAGACCAGCTATATTCTTAAGCTTATACTTAAGCCTCTTGATCAGGTCAACTGAGACATGATGATTTCCAAATTTTTTTGCTCTCTTTATCTTTTCCTTTAAAGTACCCTCTGATCTGTATTTTTCCAATTGCTCCTTTGTCGGAGGATCAAGAGGAAAAACAACCGAAGCGGATGTAAAAAAGAATAAAAGAACAAAACTGATAGAAAATAAATGGTTAATTCCATTATGTTTAACAGACATTTTACCTTCCTTTTTTTTCATTTTTCTATGCTTTATAATTTATTTACGAATATTCTGTCAATAGATGGAAAAATAAAAATTTTTATTTTCAACAGTATCACTATTGCCTGCAAAAATTTTTCTTATACTTTTCAACCTTTTTCAGTGAGGTAAACTCCCGAAAGAACAATTAATGATCCACCTATTAGAGAAGCACCTATTGATTCATTCAGGAAAATAAATGCTATCACCTGTGTCATAGGAGGTATAGTATACAGATAAACTCCGACCTTCTGAGATTCTGATAACGAAAGAGCATAAACATACAATAATGTGGCCAGGAAAGAGCATGTTACTCCCAGAAATAATAATGAAGACCAACCTCTGATATTAATTGAAAACAGAGAAAATGATTCCCTCCACATCTCATATATCCCTGGTGGCAACATATAAATTGCTCCAATAATCGTCACTAAAGCAGTAATTTCAAGGGCACTCATCTTTTTTGTAAGGCTTTTCCCGAGAACTGTAAAGATCCCCCACATAACTATACTTGTAAGGACCAGTAGATCACCTAAAAGATTCCCTTTCAGATCAAAATTCAGAATTGTATCAAAACCCATTACCATAAAAACACCAAAAACTGCAATACTCACTCCCAAAGCTTTTTTTAGGGTAATTTTTTCGCCCAGAAATACCGCTGCTATAATTGTTATTGTTATGGGAGCAGTTACCGCATATACACCCCCTTTGGATGCTGTCGTATACTGCAATCCTAAAGTTTGGATCCCATAATGGAGCCCGGTTCCAAAAATACTGAGCAATATAAGTTTTTTTAAATATATATTTTTGAAAAGTTCTATTTTAATATTTTTGGCCTTCATCCAGATAATAAAACACAATGCAGAAATGATAAGCCTTAAAGAAACCACTGTAACCGGTGGGATCGAAGCCAATGCAATCTTTGTTGCAATAAACGACGCAGCCCAGAAAAGACATGCTGTTATTATTGCCAGTTTTGCTTTAGTTACCATTTTTTATCCTGATTCTGAAACTGAAATTATACAAAAAAAAACCTGAATTTTAAATTAAAATTTTATTTCAGTAAGATCTCTGATTATAAAAATTACATAATTCCCCAAGTATTTAAAACCGAAATCACCATACAGATTTATAGCTTTTTCATTATCTTTATGAACTTCAAGTTTTATCTGGACATTTTTTTTTTTTGCAAAAGCAAGTGACTCTCTTAACAACGCCTTGGAGTATCCATTTCCCTGGAATTGAGGATCAATTCCAAAATGGTGAAGATGAAGACGCCTGCCATCAAAGGTTATCCAGGAAGTACCTATTACCTTTTTGTCTGAAGAACTTTCCATAACAAACAGTTTACCTCCAAGCTCCAGAGAAAGTTCAATTACAGCACTGTCATCTCCCCTTTCTACTCCACCGAGTCCGGTTTTTTTCCACAATTCAATAATTTGATCATAATCATCACTTTTATAATCTCTTATTTTAAATTTATTTTTATCCATTTTTCCTTCTACTTTTCCATAAGCCTGATCTATAATTCTATATTATTATAAATTCATACAAAAAAACAATATTATCAATATGATTTTTTTCAAGGCTATATTATAATTATTTTATGAAAACTATCTTCCGGACTTCTGCGGTTTTACTGTTTGCCATATTATCTGCCTCCTGCAATAAAGCTGTTGTCGGGGATATTAAAAATGACAACCTGAGTACCAATGATCCTCCTTTTCAGGAAAGAATTGATGAAAACCAGAGTTTTGTCATAAAAAACAGGAAGGGCAGTTTTACAATAATTCCGGTTGCAGATTATTCAATAACTTCAAAAGTAGTATCGGTAAAATCATACTCAGGCAAATGGGAATCATCACTCTCCCCCGTTGACCTGGCTCTGATCTGGGGAGATCTGGTAAATAAAAAAGTGGACTCTCATATTAAATACAGCCAGAGAGGCAGGTGGTATTATTACAGATACAGTACCGGTTGTCCTGTTGATAACTCCTATATTATCAGCCATTCCTCCAATAACCACATTATTCCGGCAAATTCTAATTTAGAATTAGCATTAAAACAGGTAAGGCCGGGAGATATTGTTAAAATTGAAGGTGCACTGGTAAGGATCAAAGGTAACACAGAAAGGGGAAATGTATTCTGGAACTCAAGTTTGAGGAGAGATGATACCGGAGGCGGTTCCTGTGAGATAATTTATGCTGAAACTATAAGGATAAACAAAAATCTTTACAGATAAATATTGATTAGTAATACTTAACACCCATCCGAGGCCGCACCCTGCTGATCATTTTATTTTTAACCTAAACCTTCTTTTAATAAAAATACGTATATGATATATAAAGAAAAGGAGATTAAGATGAATCCATTTAGAAAATTCTTTGGTTTTTTTATAATAGCCTTTATTGCTATTCCGGTACTTTTTGTAACAATCATTGCAGTAGGGGTCACAAATTCAGTGGTCACACCTGAATTTCTTTCAGAACTTCCCCGGGATGTCATTGAAGAATTACCTGTAATTACAGATCAATTATATTCGGAACTGGAAAAAGAGGAATATATAAATGATGAAAGAACAAGAGTAT
This sequence comes from Acidobacteriota bacterium, assembly GCA_039714255.1. Lineage (GTDB taxonomy): Bacteria > Acidobacteriota > Aminicenantia > UBA2199 > UBA2199 > UBA647. The sequence continues at coordinate 3,954 of JBDLJQ010000049.1, read as the reverse complement.
TGATAAATGCCATGAAAAAGATCGATAAAACCCCGAGACAATTGATGGAGGAAGTAGGAATATTTTTCTGGTTGAAAAATGAACTGGGGGAATCTTTAAAAAAATTTGGTGAAGTTTTAAGAGGAGAAAGGCCTCCGGAACCTTTGCATCTTAATATGAGTACCCTTAAAAAAGCACTTACTCATAATTCCGTAACACAATATTTCAAAGCTATAATAAATCAACTTCCTGAATGTGACAATATTGATATAGAGGAGTGGAAAGATACAGTATTTAAAAGTAAATGGTCTGATGATTTTGACCTGGGATCTTTTCCTTTATGCAGGCCGGCTAACCTTGAAATAACAGATGAACTGGTAAAAACATTCCAACTCAAGGCAATCGAAGATATTCAGGATAGAGTGGATCTAATAGATAATGAAGATTATTGCCCCAGTAGTTTTAATATTACGAAAGTAGTCAGCACTGTAACATATGCACTATTTCTCCTGCCATTAATTCTGATCGTACTCGGGTCTCTTGTGGGAGCTACTTCAATGCCAGGGTTTTTCAAGTGGAGTGGTATTTCAATTATGATTGGAGGTTTATCTGCATACGGCCTTGCATCATTATTGGAAAATCTGATCCCTGTATCAAAGTTCGGATTTAAATTTCATCATACAGAGTTCATTTCAAGTAATTTTAATGAACTTATTTATTCAAAAGCAGCAAATCTAACAGATATGTTTCTGGACAAGCTTTTTACACCGGCATCCAAACTGGGCGGCACTGTTGCAGTGATAGGCCTGATAATTTTTGCTGTTTCGTTTCTGATAAATGAAAAAAGATCAGATTAAGATAAAGTATTAAGTAAAAATAAGAATTTAAAAATTCTCCGGCATTTCAAATAGCAGATCTGCCGAGCCGTTGCTTTTTAACTTTGTAAATATAGTATCCATAACTGACATCGCTCTTTCTTCTGTATCATATTTACCTAATAATAATCCAAGTGGATATTGCTGGGAATAAAGTTTTAAATTCTTTCCCCTCAAAGCAACACTCTCTACACAAACTATCCTTTTTTTATCCTGCGTCCTTATCCACAACTTCATTTTTCACCATCCCTATTCCTGAATTGAGTTCTTTTAAATTTTATTTTTTACTGATAAATCTTCCCAGCATTTTAAAAGGCGTACGCAGAATTTTATTTATTATTCCCTCTTCTCCTAATTCCTTCACCGGAGCCGGAGATATCATCGATTTGTATATCATTTCCATATCAACTTTTTCTTTAACAAGCCTGATTATTTCTTCTATCTTTTGTGACTCTTCGGGTTCAACTTTAAACACTTTATGCTGGATCTTTCTGACTGTTTTTTCAAAAGGCCCTTCAGCTTTAAGCAGTGGAAGAGAAGCTTTTTTACATGCATTTATGATCCAGGGATCCGTCTTACTATTTCCACAAAGTATCAGTGCACTGGGAGACCCATCCATAATACCGGATAATTTTCTTGCAATAATAGAATCAATCACATTCTTCCGGCCTTCGCTGACCACAAGTGCACTGTAAGGATTATTATGAAGGCTTTTTAAAACTTCTTCAGTACTGCCGAAAGCAGTGATAAATCCACTTATATGATCAAGGTTTGACTCTTTTTTCATGAATAATGTTTCTGCTCCCATTTCCCTGCTTAAGACTCCCAGGGAGGGATTTGACAAAGAGGTATGATAGGGAATAAATCCAAATATGGGAATTCCTTTCCCTTCAAACCACTTTGAGAGAATTCTTTTAACCTTTTCCTCTTTTGCGGGAAGTATCTTATTGATGATAACACCCAGTATCCTCACTCCTGCTTTCTCAAAAGGGGCTACACTCATACTGAACCGGTCTATGGTTGAACCAATTCCTCCTCCAAGAACCAGAATTACAGGTATATCATACAAAGATGCAACTTCAGCATTAGACAAATTGAAAACCGAACCTACTCCGGGATGTCCCGTACCCTCAACAACAACCATTTTGTAGTGAGAATGCAGATATTTATATGCTTTATATACTTTTTTTCTCAGATCTGCTGGTTCACCTGTAGTTATAAACTTTTCCGCTGCTCCGGAAGAAGTGGAAAAAGGGGCGGAATACCTGATTGCCATATCCAGCCCCAGTGCATTTTCAAGTAAATGTGAATCCTGGCTCACTGTACTTCCGTCAACTATTGTGGATTTCTGGCCAAGAGGTTTCATAAATGCAACTTTTCCGGGAAACTGTTCAATAAAATTTGAAACAAGACCTAAAGATATTGTAGTCTTACCTGCATCTTTGCCGCTTCCGGCAATATATAAACCTGTCTTCATTTATACTTCAAACGATGGAAAGGTTTTTATGTGCCATGGCAAGCATTCCCTGTACCGGAACTCCGTAGGGGCAATTTTTTTCACAATATCCTTCACATGTTGAACATATATCAGCTTTATTTCCATCCAGTTTTTCATAACTTTTTATTGCATATTTTTCTTTGCCCTGTCCTTCATAATAATGGTTGTATCTCATTATAGTATTAACCGGTACTTCATGAGGACATGAAGGCTCACATTTACTGCATGCATGGCGGCAGTAAAGCATTCCCGGGCCTTCCTTATATTTTGCCAGTTTAATTTTTTCAGTTTTTACCAGCCTGGTCCCTGACAATTTAACAAAATCTTCAATATGGTCAAAATTTCTCATTGAGCAGGCAACAGTCCCGACATTCTGATTATCAAGGCAGAACCGTATTGCAGCATCTCTGATCTCACCGGGATTTTCAAGTCCGTATTTTTTTATAAAACCTTCACCTATCTTTGCCTTTTTGCTATAATTTTCCAACCCTTCCAGATAGAGTGGAGGAACTTTTTTCCCGCCTTTTTTTAACTTGTCAACTCTCTCTTTAATTCCATAATATTTACCCACAGGGTTAACTTTCATTAAGGTAGTACCAATATTTTTTGTTTTGCATAGCTCAAGGACCTTTGCTCCAAAATCTTCCTGAATAAAATTGTAAGCCAGTAGCATTACTGAAAAACGGCCGTCATTTGCAGCTGCCGTAAGTATCTCTTCCATCGAAACCTTCGGCCTCCTCAACCAGTTTGTACCATGATTGGATACCCCGACAAATTTTAATTTACCCTCTTTTTTCATCTGGTCCATTGCTTCATGAAAACCGGGGGTTTTTAAAGTTTCAACTTTTTCAGGGCTATGGATCATCATACAGTCAATATAATCTGTTTTAAGCTCATCTAAACATTTTTTAAACCTTTTTATGAAACTTTCTTTACTTTTATCTTCTTTTATTTCAAGTTTGGAGGTTATAAATATTTTACTTCTATCCAACCCTTTTATCGCTTCACCCACAGCAGGCTGGTTTCTGTAACTTTCAGCAGTATCAATATAATTCACTCCTGCTTCAATTGCACTTTTTATTACAGCACTGTTGTTTGAATAGCCGAGGCTTATATCTGAAACTTTAAAACCTGTTCTCCCCAGCATCCTGTATTCCAGGATCCGTGATGGTTTTTTTACGATTTTTTCTTTGATCTCTTCAGAAAAAACATTTTTTGATCCTGCAATTGAACCTCCAATAACACCTAAAGCTGAATTTTTGATGAACTTTCTACGGTTAATACTCATCTTTTACCTCCTCTGGTAAAATAAAAATATTTTCTAAAATGTTGCCGGGAATAACTCTTTTAATACCTTGAGGGATTCAGGATAAATATCACTTAGAGACATCCATTCCCACTTTGCATTTTTAACAACCCACTCCCTGCCCTGACGTGACATTAAAATACTGAATCTGTAAACTTCACCGTAAGAATTTGCGATCTTACTTAAAACTTTCCCTATTCCGCTTGAAAAACTGATCTCGGCAATAACATCTGCGCTATCCACAGTATTGTTTACGGTCTCAATATTGAGAATGTTCACCGAAATCACTCTGAACC
>JBDLJQ010000048.1:0-23090 GCA_039714255.1 Acidobacteriota bacterium | reverse complement strand
CTGGGTGCGGAAGTTACCGGTTTATGCAGCGGGAAGAATATGGAATTCTGCAAAAAGCTCGGGGCAGATAATGTTTTTGATTATTCAAAAGATGGCCTAGCCGGTTCAGGAAAAAAGTTTGATGTTTTTTTTGATGCGGCAGCGAAAACAAATTTTTCGAAAAGTAAAATGTTCCTTAAAAAAAGGGGGATATATATCACTACAATACCAAATTTTAATGTTATTTTTAACAGAATTTTTAATTTTATCCCCTTCAGAAAGAGGTCAAACTATATTATGGTTAAATCTTCCGGTATTGACCTTGCGATGCTGAAAGGATTTGTTGTTACAGGGGATCTAAAGCCGGTAATTGAAAAGATATTTACGATTGAAAATATTGCAGAAGCACAAAGGTTGTCTGAAAGTGGAAATATAAAGGGGAAAATTGCAATAAAAATTGATTTTAAGAATTAAATTTTTGTATTGATTTCAATTCGATCTCGGGTTAATATTATTTCCGAATTTCGGAGGCTAAAATGATAAAAAAGATAGATCATATTGCAATTGCTGTTAAAGATCTTAATAAAGAGATCGAACTTTATAAAAGTATCCCCGGTTTTACCTTTGAAGGGACAGAAGTGGTGGAAGAGCAAAAGGTAACGGTTGCATTTTTTAAAGTAGGGGATGTATTCCTCGAGCTTCTGGAGCCTTTATCGGAAGATTCACCCATATCCGGTTTCCTTGATAAGAGGGGCGGCGGTATTCACCATATTGCATATGAAGTTGATAATGTCAAAAACCAGATAGGCCAGTTTGAAGAGAAAGGGATAAGAATGCTGAATAAGGAACCGAAAACAGGTGCCCACAATGCAAAAATTGCTTTTGCCCATCCGAAAGGTTTTTCCGGAGTGCTGGTTGAGGTAAAGGAAAAAGGGGAATAACCTGCCGGCTAAAATTAAAATTGCCTTATTATGGCATATGCACCAGCCGTGGTATAAGGGGGCATTTTCGGGAAAATTTGAACTTCCCTGGGTGAGGATCCATGCAATAAAGGACTATTATGGGATGGTAAAGATCCTTGAAGACCTTCCCGATATTAAGGTCACATTTAATCTTGTCCCTTCACTTTTAGTACAACTTGATGAATATGCGCAGGGGAAAAAAGATATCTGGCAGGAAGTTTTTGATATAGAGAGTGAAAAATTATCCCGGGAAGAAGCCGGTTTTATTGTGAACAATTTTTTTTCTGTAAATTATGATAATCATATAAAACCTTATCCGGATTATGAAAGGTTATATAAGAAAAAAGAGAATACGGGAAACGTAAAAAATTCAGACTGGCGTAATGTATTTAATGCAAATGAATTGAGGGATATTCAGGCCTGGTCACTTCTTACTAATTTTGATGAAATTTATAAAAGGGAAAATACTGAGATCATAAAACTTTTAAAAAAGGGGAAAAATTTTTCCGAAAAAGATAAAAAGATACTTTCAGAAATAGAACTGAAATTGTTGAAAAAGATAATTCCCCTCTATAAAAAAATGTGGGGATCAGGACAGATAGAAATTTCCACTACACCTTATTATCACCCGATACTGCCTCTTCTGATCGATCCTCAGCTTGGAAGAGAAACAAACCCTTCGCTTCCGGAATATGATCTTGATTTTAACTGGAAAGAAGATGCTGAAGAACATATAAAGCAGTCTCTCGACTATATGGAGGAAATGTTCGGTAAGAGGCCTGAAGGGATGTGGCCTTCTGAAGGAAGTGTTTCTCAGGAAGTTGTAGAGATAATGGACAGGTTCGGGATCAAATGGACAGCTACCGATGAAAAAATATTACACAAGTCAAAAATTAGAGCCGGTGAAGATGTTAGCTATTTCATGCCGTGGATCGTGGAGGGGAAAAATATTAAGATCTTCTTCAGGGATAATTATCTCTCTGATCAGATAGGTTTTTTTTATAAGAATGGCGACCAGGGAAAAAATGCAAAAGATCTTTTTGATAAGATAATTTCTTCCGGAAAATCCGGAGATGAAGAGATCGTGGTTCCCATAATACTGGATGGAGAAAATGCCTGGGAATATTACTCAGGAAGCGGAAGAGTTTTTTTAAAAGAATTTTTCAGGCTTGTTGCGGAGAGTGATAATGCTGAATGTGTCACCTTTTCAGAAGCTTCTTCTTCAGATCACGGAGTTATGGAAAAACTGGCGGCGGGTTCATGGATAAATGGAAATTTTAATATCTGGATCGGGGATGAAGAGGACAGAAGGGCATGGAAGCTTATCAGAGAAACAAAATTAATCCTGGAAAACAGGTGGAAAGATATTCCGGTCAGTGATCAAAATGAGATAAAAGAACATATAAAGATCGCACAGGGGAGTGACTGGTTCTGGTGGTACGGTTCTGAAAATCATACAGATGACCTTGAAACTTTTGACAGGCTTTTCAGGGAGAATCTTATAAAAGCTCTGCTTATAGCGGGAGAAGTAATTCCTGGTGATCTTGAAAAACCTGTATTTTTTTCCAAAAGAAAAAATGGTATTCAGATCAAAAATCCGAAAAAATATATAACACCTGTAATAGACGGAAAGGTTTCCGGTTTTTTTGAATGGATGGGAAGCGGTGAGATCGATGTGGGGAATATGGCCGGTGCCATCTATATTTCAAACCCCGTTCTTAAAAAGATCCATTTTGCTTTTGACAGGGAAAATTTTTATTTAAGGCTTGATCTTAAAGAAAAGGCCGAAAAATTTCTGAAGAAAGGATTCATGTTTAAAATTGAATTAAATCACGGGGATAATAAAGTTTTAATTCCAGTTCCCGGAAATAACAAAAAGATACAATGCAGCGCCATGGAAATAATAGAGTGTGGTATACCTTTCACTTTATTAAAGTTTAAAGAAGGTGATAATTTTTCTTTCAGGATTATTGTCAAAAAAAGAGGAAAAATATTTTCAGTGTTTCCTCCCCATGAACAGATAAACCTTAAGATTCCCGAAGAGAGAGATTATTCTTATTATTGGACGTTGTAAGTTTAGTAAATAAGAAGACAGGAGACAGAAGATGAGTAGTTGAGAGGATGAGTTGTTGAGTTTGTTTTCATCTTTTCCTCTCGCCTCTAACCCCCCTTACCCCTTGCCGGTATTAAACTTATATTTAAATCTTTCTATTTCATATGAATAAATTTCCTCAACTTTTTTACGTGTTAAGGGATCATAATATTCCTTATATTTATTTCTTCCTGACGAAAGATTCAGGTGGGGAATATCCTCTTTTTCAATTTTAATTCCAAATTGTTTCAGGTATTCGGGTAACTCTGTCCCCAGGTTTTCAAACATTAATACATCATCCACCAGGAAATTTCCATCCTTATCACATAAAAATTCTTTAAGTGATGTGGTCAACCTTTTTTTTGGATTCAGATGTTTTACATAATTTTCGAACTTTGAATCTCCGAGAAGTTTATATTTTATTTTCCTCGCAAGGTTGTATGGTCTGCTTCTCCTTTCGTCAGGCTGAGTTGATGTTTGAATTTTGTGATGATACAGGGATACAACTCTGTCAAAAGGGTTTCTCACAATACAAAATCTTTTGTAGGAAAACCAGTCCCACCCATTGAGATCAAATATCTTTTTTAATTCCTGTGCAGATATATGGTGATAATAAGGAAAATCTCTGTCTATATCAGTAATATATCTGCTTTTTATATCCGAATAATCATCAAGGATATTTCTTATGGTTGTGCTGGCAGTCCTCGGGTTAGCCAGAAAAACAAAACGGTGTTTGTGGGATATTCGCATTTATAATTCCTTCCTGAGATCAGAAGTTATAAGACAGAAGATGAGTCGTTGAGTAGTTGAGTTTGTTTTCATCTTTTCCTCTCGCTTCTAACCCCTTACCTCTTGCCAATTTCTATATCTTCTGTTGTTCTATTTTTTTACCAGTTTGATTGATATCTGAAGATCTTTTTTTCCTGAAACCTCAACTATTTTTACAATAGTTTTATATCCGGGTTTCAAAACCTCGATTCTATGCTTCCCTTTTTTCAGGTTAAAGTTGCTAATAATTCCATTTGCCGGTGCTACTCCCCAGAACTTTCCGTCCAGATAAATGGAAGAATCTTCGGGAGCAATCGTAAGGGTTACTTTGGAAAAAGTGATACTTCTTGTGGATTTTTCCTCATTTTTGGGAATATCTTTCTCTTTTACAACTTTATACTTTTCAGAAGGTTTTTCGGGAGGTGGAGGTGCGGTTTGTTTTTCTGATACTTTATATAATTCATCTCTTTTTAATGTCAGCTGAACTGTAATATTTTTTGAGCCATATTTTTCAAGATCTATAAGTTCTTCTCTGAATCCTTCTTTCTTTACAACAAGTTCATTTTTCTTTGATCTTATTTTTAATGCTGATTCTTTCTGTGAGAATTCATATGCTTCTCCGATAAATTTTCCGTTAAGCAGGACGTGTGCATCATCCGGGTCTATTTTAAGAATAACTCTGTAATTTCTGTACCCGAAATCTTCATCCCAGTCTACCGGAAAATGGAATGAACAGGCTGAAAAAACCAGTATCAGGGAAATAACTATCATATAAGATAATTTTTTCATTTTTTTCTCCTTTATATCTTTATTAATATATTTTGAAATACTTTTAATGTCAATCTTCATTCTGCTCCTTTATTCTCAATATCAGTCATGAAAGTTAATAGCAATTCTGATACCATGATTTTTTTTTATAAATGTCCTTAAATAGGGACAGGAGGAAGGAGGAAGAGGCCAGGAGACAGAAGGCCTTCTTTTACTTCTTACTTCTGAGATTATCTGCTTTCTGTCTGCTATAATAAAAAAGATTTTTTAATAATTCTATAAATGTTTATTTATCCTGAACCGTTATAAATGTGAACAGAATTTAATGGATGAAAAAAAAATAGTTCAACTTTGTTTAAAAGGGAAAAATGAGGCTTATGAAATGCTTGTAAAAAAATATCAATCAAATGTGTTATCAATAGCCTATGCGATCACATCAAATATGGAAGATGCCAGAGATATTGCCCAGGAAAGTTTCATAAAAGCCTATAAAAAACTCGATGGATTTAGCCAGGAAAGCAGCTTTAAGAACTGGATCCTTTCCATTACTTATAACACCGGGATCGATCTGTTGAGGAAAAGAAAAACCATTCTGAATTTTATAAAAAAAAGTAAGAAAGAAGATATGGATCCCCAATATGAAAAATATAATACAGTAGAAGGGTCAGAAATATTTTCACCTGCATTAAAAAAACTGAAACCCAGAGAGAGAGCAGCTCTTTTACTCCAGATTGACTTAAACTACAAAACAAAGGAGATCGGGAAAATACTTAATTGTAATGAAAGTACCGTGAGGGTACATATTTTTAATGCAAAGAAAAAATTGAAAAAAATATTATCTGTGACCGAGAGGAGCATAAAATGATGTGTTGGCTTTTTAAATTTTTTTACCGGATAGTTCCTTTTAACTTTATAAAAGCAATTATTATAAATAAACATTTTGCACAATGTCCAAATTGCGGAGAAGTGAAAATTTCTGATGAACAAATAAAAGATGATCTGAAAAAACTGGAAAATTCTGTAAAACAAACAGATCTCTGGCCTGGAGTAGAACGGGGGATAAGGATCAGAAAGAAAGTGAAAAAAAACAGGGCGGGATCTTTCCTGTGGAGATATGCTGCAGTCGCAGGACTGTTACTCGTTTTAGTTTTTTCTTTTAACCTGCTGAATAGAAAAAATAATTTTATCGGGGAAAAAGTAAAAATAAACGGTAAAAAAAGCGAAGAAGTGGTTGTAAAGTTTATAGAGATAGATGGGAAAGAGGCCAGAGGTTTCTTTTACAATAGTGATAACAGGGACAGGCTGATCGTCTGGGCCCAGAAAAACAAGGAGGATTAAATGAAAAAAGTAATTTTAACATTTATAGCATTTCTATTTTTGTTGTTCGGTTTATTGACTGCAGGGCCGGATACCGGTAATGATGTGCTTGTAAAAATGAAGTTTTATGAAGGAATGAGAAAAGATTTTAAAAAAGGGCCAAGTGTTGTCTCAACCTATTTTTTGAAACCCCTTTTTGTGGGTAATATCTCTTTCAGTTCAAAAGGGACAGGTGAAGCAGTTGAAATAAAAAAGATCTTTAATCTTTCCGGGATAAAATTGATGTCTGAAGCGAAGTGGGGGTGGAGATCGGATGAAAAAAAGAAGGAATTCCAGGTCATCATACTTAACGGCCATGAATTTATAATTTTTGTCAGTTCCAGTCCGGAAAAACCTGAAAATTTTAAAATATCGGTTGCTCAGATGGCCCTAAATACTGAAAAAAGAAAGATGATGAAGGAAAAAAAGAAGAAAATACTACCTCCCAAGCTGATCGCCAAATTCGATCTCATCCTCCCGGAAAACAAGTCATCTGTATTCGGCTTTGAAGATTCAAATGGAGATCCCTTCTTTTTATCAATAAGCAGGGCAAAAGGGGAGGCCGTAATAAGAAAAGAAAAAGGCCAGGGGAAAGCTGTGTCGGTAAAAGATCCTGTATTGATAAAAAAGGTCAAACCCCTTTACCCGAAAGAAGCTGTGAAAAAAAGGATAAGCGGTAAGGTTGTGATAGAGGCGGTCTGTGATATTCATGGGAAAGTATCACATGCAAGAGTTTTAAAGGGTGACCCTTTGCTGGGTAAGGCTGCATTAAAAGCTGTAAGCCAGTGGATATATGAACCTTATATCATTGACGGCAAACCAAAACAGGTCAAGTTCACAATGGTAGTAAAATTCCACCTTGATAAAGGCAAAAAAAAAGCGGAAAAGATAAAACTTTTAAAGGGAAAAATCCCCCCTTATCCTGAGACGGCAAAAAAGGCAAGGTTAAGTGGTAATGTTGTCATTGATGCGGCGGTAGATAAAAATGGTAATATTTCTAAAGCCAGAATTTTATCCGGAAATCCGGTCCTTGCCAGAGCGGCCCTGGAGAGTGTCAGATTCTGGAAATATTCACTTCCGAAAGTAGAGGGAAATGTTAGGAATGTCAGTGTGTGGAATGTTTTTAAATTCAATATGGATAAAGATACTGAAGTAGATATCAATATTAAAAGGTATTATTTTGAGGATATTCCTGATATCTGGCCGACAAAGGGTTATCTCACAAGCGGATTCGGGGAGAGGCGGCATCCCTTAACAGGAAAAAAGCATTTTCATAACGGGCAGGATATTGGTGCAAAAAAGGGAACTCCGGTGATCGCCCCGGCATCCGGTGTAGTAACCTTTGCGGGATCAAAAGGAGACTGGGGAAAGTTAATAATTATTGATCACGGGAACGGTTATATTTCAAAATATGGCCAGCTGTCAAAAATTTTAGTGAAAAAGGGTGATAAAATAAAAAAGAGAGAAAGAATAGGGCTGGTTGGAGCCAGTGGACAAAGCACAGCACCTCACCTTCACTGGGAAGTTCACTATAAAGGGAAACCGGTTAATCCGGTAAAACTTATAAAAGAGTAGAAAGAAGAAGTAAGAAGACAGGAGTCAGAAGTAAGGAGATAAAAAAAACAAACAGGATTTAAGAATTTACTGTTTCCTACCTTCTACCTTCTAACTCCCGTCTACTACCTTCTATCTTTTCCTAATTTTTTGCATATGCATTGATATCAAAATATCCATGCCCGGAAAGATTAAATAATATAACCTTTTCCTCTCCGGTTTCTTTTGCAAGCTTTGCTTCTTTAATAACCTTTGCAATTGCATGAGCCGATTCAGGTGCCGGTAGGATACCTTCGGTTCTAAGGAAGATTTTTGCTGCTTCAAAAATATCCTGTTCTTTGCAGGCAGCGGCTTCTATTAACCCCTCATTTTTCAAATGGCTTACAAGAGGAGCCATGCCGTGGTATCTCAATCCTCCCGCATGTATCGGGGGCGGGACAAAATCCATCCCCAGTGAATACATATAGAGGAGTGGTGTCATGCCTGCACTGTCTCCAAAATCATATTTTAGCTCTCCATCTGTTAAAGTGGGGCAGACTTCCGGTTCCACAGCTATGAATTTAATATCTCCATTTCCGGTCAGATTCCTCTTCATGAACGGGAAAGCAAGGCCGGCAAAATTTGATCCTCCTCCGACACATCCGATAATTGTATCGGGTTCCAGTCCGAATTCCCTGATCTGTTTTTCCGCCTCGAGTCCGATAACTGTCTGGTGCATCAGGACACTGTCCAGGACTGATCCCAGTGAATATTTTGTTTGAGGATCTTTCATGGCAATTTCTATAGCTTCGGAAATTGCAATCCCCAGGCTTCCGGGATGGTCAGGATCTGAAAGGGAAAATTTTCTTCCTGTATCAGTCTTATCACCGGGGCTTGGGTATACATCAGCACCGAATAATTCCATCATTATCCTTCTGCCCGGTTTCTGGTTGTAACTTACCCTCACCATAAAAACTTTAGTATTCAGTCCGAAACCGGAACATGCCATGGAAAGTGCAGAACCCCATTGACCGGCCCCGGTCTCGGTGACAAGGTTTTTTATTCCCTCTTCTGCAGCAAAGTAAGCCTGCATAATAGCTGTATTGCTTTTATGGCTCCCTGTCGGGCTTGCTCCTTCATATTTATAAAGAATATGGGCCGGTGTGTCCAGATATTTTTTTAACCCATCTGCATAAATAAGGGGGGTAGGCCTGTAGATATCAAAAAGGTCCTTAACTTTTCCCGGGATACTTATTTCTCTCTTCAGAGTTGTCTCATGTTCGATGAATCCTTCAGAAAAAAGTGGGAGAAGGTCCTCTCCGGCCAGGGGTTCTTTTGTTCCCGGATGAAGCGGGGGTTTTGGCAGAGTCGGAAGGTCTGCCTTAATGTTGTAGAAAAAATCTACAGAATTATCTTTATTTCTTGATGAAAATCTTTGCATTATTACCTCCGTAATTGTGTGTTTTATTTAGTTGGAAATAAATATATAGATGGGTAGATTTTTACAAGGCGGGAGAGCCCGCCCACCAGAGACCGGAGATAACAAATGTGTAAAAATCTTTTTTCATTATTTCGGGAGTTTATATCAATATTCGGAGTAAGTCAATGGATAAAACCATTAATATTTCTATTTTCGTTTTTACTAAAGTATAATTCAGCAGGGGAAAGATCATGAGTGAAAAATTTTATAAGGCCTCAACGATATTTATAATTTTACTATTCCTTGTTTTAACAGGGTGTGCAGGAGATGAGGAGCAATCAGAAGATATAGTTACCAAATGGTCCCTGTGGTCAACCGGGACTCAATTGAGAGGAATAAATATCTGGCAGAAAAAAATAGATCCCGAAGTAGACGGAGATTTTCTGGGGACAGGCAAGTTCGGCCCGCCTTTTAAAAAAGAGGATTTTGAAAAACTGAGATCCCTGGGGGCTAATTATGTAAATATTTCTCATCCCGGTATCTATACTGTAGATCAACCATATATCGCTGACCCTGATGCTTTGAATAATCTGAAAAGCCTCATTTCTTTAATTGGAGAATCTGATATGTTTGCCGTGATAAGTTTTAGAACAGGTCCGGGAAGGTCTGAATATACATTTTATTTCGGAGAAGATTTTCAATCGGATCCGGAAAACGGATGGTTTGATCCGAAATACTATAATGAAAAAGTATGGAAGGATGAAAATGCAAAGAGAGGGTGGGTAAATATGTGGAAGAAGACTGCTGAGGAATTCAACGATAATCCATATGTTGTGGGATATGATCTTATGGTTGAGCCTAATCCTTCTGAAGTTATTCTTGGAATAAGTGAACCTGATGAATTCTACCCGGAATACAGAGGTTCATCCTATGACTGGAACAGTTTTTTCCCTGACCTGATATCAGGGATTCGGGAGTCGGATATAAACACCCCCATCATTGTGGGAGCAATGTTTTATAGTAATCTGGACTGGCTTCCCTATCTGCAAATTGTATCTGATACAAAAACGATATATTCCTTTCACCAGTATTCCCCATACAGTTATTCTCATCAGGAGAGATATTCAAATATTAATTATCCTGGGAAACTTGATCTGAACTGGGACTTTATCCCAGATGATTTTAACAAACAATGGCTTACTGGTTTTTTGAATATTGCAGACAAATTTATTAAGGAAAATGGGGTTATCGTTACAGCAAATGAGTTTGGGTGTGTACGATGGGCAGGAAATGCGAAAGGATTTCTTGATGATGAGATGGAAATATTTGAATCCTTCGGGATCAATTATGCGATCTGGGCATGGTCTTCGGGATCAGAACCTTACAGAAGTGAAGTGGATGCATTTGATTATTTAATGGGGATAAACCCGGATAACAGAAAAGATATTGAAGATAACGAACTAATAACTGTACTAAAAAAATACTGGTCAAAAAATTCATCAAGGCCGTCAAATACCAGATTTTAACAACAGCGTAAAGCCCACAGCTAAAAGCAGAAGTTGAGAGGATGAGTGGTTGGGAGGTTGAGTAAATTCATCCTCTTGCCTCTAACCTCTTACCCCTTGCCTATTTCTCATATCCCCTAATGACCATCAATGACAAGTTCTTTAAAGCCCTCAATGACACGAACGTAGTGAGTAAATGACAATTTCTATTATCTTTCTCCTTTTACTTTTTTTTCTATTTTGATATGATAGTTCTCGGATTTGATTTTGATCTTTTTTACTTTGAGGAGTTAAATAATGAAAAAATTTTCACAATTAAGGATAATCTTACTGGTTGCAGCTGCATTATCGATCATTTCATGTCAGCATAAGACCACTGCAGGAAATATTAATATTTTTCCACCGGAAACAGCTGTTGTAAGTGAAAATGGTAGTATGCCACCGGGTTTGAGAACAACTCTGGAAGCGGCAAATATAAAACCGGGCTGTATTACATGTAATTCACAGAACAGATACAGCAGTGAACTTAAACCCTTTTCAAAGGTTTCTGCAAAAAGCCTGAAGCAAAAATTGGATCCTTATCTGAATGAAAAGAGCGGGATAGAGAAGAAATCTTTTCTGGATATGCTTGAAGACCATATTATGTGGGCCATGGTGAGGGGAGTTTTAATAGAAGCAAATAATAATAATTTCGGGGCTATTGTATTAAAGGGATTTTACTGGAAAGATAAAAACGGAGTGAAGCATCCTTTGACAATATTCCGTACTGCCTTCACTCCCGACCCTGCAGGAAAAGATTCATGCTACTCTTCCATATTGGACAAAGGAAAGGTAAAACACGTTATAAATCTTTATGACGGGGAAATGGAGATGAATGACCTGATTAAAGCCGAGAGAGAAACAGCTCAAAAACACGGAGCTTCTTATGTAAAAACAGGGGATCTTAACTATGGCCATTGGCGTGCTGCCATAAGGGAATTTCCGAATCCGGGCCATGAGAGAGAAATAGCTAAGAAGAATCTGGGAAAGCTGATCAGGGAACAGATATTAAATCCCGGAGGAAAATCACCGGAAGGGAATATTCTGATACATTGCGGTGGAGGAATGCACCGTACCGGAATGGTTATAGGGATACTTCAGAAGATCTTTAACGGGAGATCAATGGATCATATTAAAAAAGTATACGGTTATCATACCGGATACAGAGGGAAGGATAGACCCGGTGGATTTGAACAGGGGAACCTGGACCTGATCGAAGAATTTGAGGAAAAATATATAAAGGAATAAAGATATTGTCATTTGTTCGCGTTGTTCACTGTCATTAGAAAATTTCACAGGCTTGTCATTAGTCGTTTTTCTGTTTTGGTCATTGCTTTTTTGATCATTTGTGCTTGTTTCGTGCTTCGATATTCGGATTTCGGATTTAAAATCTTTTTGCTGGAAGGTCACCTGTTGCCTGTAACCAGCAACCTTAGTTCACTATTTCTTTTTGGCTGATGGCTGAAAGATGTAGGTTGATTTTAAAACCTGGTGTTTGACAAGAAAAACTTAACTGGGTATATTATTTTGTATATAATGGAGTCTTTTATGAAGAGAAAAATTATATTCCTTATTTTTTTATCACTTTTTTTTACTGTTTTTTCAGGAAATTTGCAGAATGATTATAAAGAAGAGTTTCAAAAGCTGATTAAAGGAGGGATACTGATCTCTCCACCTGACTCATTTTTATCCGGGCAATCCGATCCCTCTTCCGCTTATATGAAATTTTTAAGTGAATTGGGAAAATTTATTAAAAAGAATAAAGAGTTAATTATTGAAATAAGCGGCCACACAGATAGTCAGGGAAATATTAAGAGAAATAAGGAAATTTCACTTTTAAGGGCTGAAAAAGTTAAAGAGTATCTTGTTTCCGGATCAGGAATTTTAAAAACCCGGATTTTTGTTATTGGACATGCTTCCAGTTTTCCCATTGCCGATAACACTTCTATAAAAGGGAGAATTAAGAACAGAAGAATTGAGATAAAAAGTATTGATCCCCTGGGGAAGATCACGTTCATAAGAAATAATGTTTTTACAAAATCTCCTGTTGAAATTGATTTCAGAAAAGCGAAAGTTCTTCAGGACCTGTTCAATCTTTATAAACTGAATACAAAAAAAAGATCCACTGCTAATATTGGTTTTCCGGATAAAAGTTCAATTAATATAGGGCCTGACTCTCTAATGATATTATATGAAAAAATTGAGAGGGAATTAGACTCCCCCGGGAAAGAGAACATTCAGTTGTTAACAGGATTTTTGAGGACGAAGTTAAATAAATTAAGAGAAGGTTTTAAAATTGATACACCAGCCTGTACTATAAATTCAAGATCAAAGGTTTTACTTGTTGATATTTCCAAAGATAACAGATCTGCAGTGTCTGTCTTTGACGGGACTTCAGAAGTAAAAGCTCAGAAAAAGAGTGTTGATGTACCTTCGGGATTCGGAACTTTTGTAAAAGAGGGTAAGAAACCCGCACCGCCGGAACCTCTCCCTGATCCGCCAAAAATAGTGGCCCCTATAAAACCTGATTTTTATCTTTCGGGTGGTCCGGAAGAAAATAAAAAGCGGATCTTTTTTGAATGGGAGCCAAAAGAACCGCTATATCACATTCAGATCTCAGCAGACAAAGAGTTTAAACAGATCTTGAAAGATGAAAAGATAAACGGGAATAGCATATCTTTCTTATTGGGTAAGGGGACATATACCTGGCGGGTAGCAGGGATAAACAAGAACGGAATAGAAGGCTTTCCTGCGCTTTCTTCATTTTTAATAAAAGTGAAAAAATCTGTGTTACCGGTTGAATTATCTCATTCATCATATGACTCCTCCGAACTCGCCCACAGTTCAACAAAGTTGAACTCTTCTGATACTTTAAAGATAAAAGGGAAAACTATTCCGGGTTCAACCATTCTGATCAAAGAAGAACCGGTAACAGTTGATAGCAATGGTGAATTTTCAAAAACCATTTATCTAAGCAACGGATGGAACCTGATAAATATTATCGGGGCAAATTCCGGATACAAAAGATCAAATAAATGGATCTCGGTCTGTTATTATCCGGAAATGAAAAGATCCATCTTTATTGGTATGCTCATGAATATTCCGGACAAAGTTTCTTCCATTGATAGATCGGCCATGTTCAATCTGGGGAAGGTTTTCAAGTTGAATAACTTTCTTATGGCAGATTTTTCCATCGGTATTTCCCGAGTTTTATTAAAGGAGGATACAGGTAAATATAAAAAATCAATACCTTCTCTCCCGCTTACTACAAGGCTTCGGTATCAATTAACTCCTGGAAGAAAATTATCTCCTTTTCTTGCTGCCGGGTTAGCGGCACATTTTTCATTTCCCAGTTTGATTGCAGATAATAAGATAGATACAAAAATGTTGTTCACCCCCGAAGTTGGTGCCGGATTCTATTTTCCGATTTTAGGGAAATATGGAAGTTTTGAAATAAAATATCTTCCATTTCTCAAGGCTTTGCCTATCTTTTCAAAACTTACCGGTAATTTTGCAATTGACTTCAGGCTTTATTTAAATTGATCAGTTGATTCTTAATATTTTTGAAAAAAACAATTAATAATGGAAAAAAAAAGATCAGGTATAAGAACACGATTTATTACAATATTGATACTGATAACCATTATTCCGCTTATTATAACCGGGTATATTTTAACAACGATAAATGAACAGGCAATTAAACTTCAATTAAGAGAATTCCAACTATCTTTATCCATACAGTTAACTGATATTACTCATTCAATATTGAATAATTCCTGTTCTGAATTGAACGAAATATCTTCACTTTTAAATGATAAACAACTTACCTCTGACCAGGTAATAAGGTTGTCTAAATATAAGATCCTGAATTCCCGGAACCTGGATCTGGTAAATATATATAATAAAAATGGCACTTTCCTTGATTCAATGATACCTTCAGGGTTAAAGGCAGAAATTGATGAATCAGAAAAGATCGATCAGAAAATTTTGGAAATAATAGACAACTCAAACTGTATTCCGGGTGATGTGGAAATAAAAAATAAAAAAGTTTTGCTGCAAATATATAAAACATGGAAGGCAGGGGAAAGAATCCAGGGATATTTCGGGGCAGTTACCGGGATATCGGATCTTTCCATTCAACTGGAAAAGATAATTCATTCCAGGTCTTTTCCCCGGTTTTATTCTGCTTATATTATTGATAAGGAATTTAATGTAATTGCTGATTCCCGATGGAGAGGGATCCCGGAAAAAAAGAATTTAAAAATGGATAAATTTTTTCGAAATATTTTTAAAGATGATCTTTTATTAAATAAAAATATTGCTGTTGCATTTGACTTTAATGACGGGAAGCAGAACTGGGTGATAAATATAAGTACGATCCCACGATTTAACTGGCTTTTAATAACAACTCAGAAAAAAGAATCAGCATATCAATCTTTATATTCAATGCAGAAAAAAATTCTGATACTTGCTCTTATTTTTGTTTTTGCTGCAGTAATTATCGGAACCCTTTTCGGGAGGCATCTTAGTGCTCCCATAATGAAAATTGCTGCAGGAGCCAGAAAATTTGCAGATAAGGAATTCACTCATCGAATCAAAGCGGTTAATTCAAAAGATGAGATCGGTGAAGTTGCAGACGCATTCAATTTTCTGGGAGAATCTCTCGAAGAGTATGATTCCAGAATAAAAAAGGAAGTTGCCATAAGATCGGATCTTTCCCGTTACCTGGCACCTGAACTTGTTGACGCAGTAATTTCGAGAAAAGCAAACCTGAATCTTGGTGGCAGGAAGGAAAATGTGGTGGTCCTTTTTGCAGATGTTGCCGGGTTCACTTCTATTTCAGAATCAAAACCCCCTGAACAGATCGTATCACTTTTAAATGAACTTTTTACAATTTTATCA
This sequence comes from Acidobacteriota bacterium, assembly GCA_039714255.1. GTDB lineage: Bacteria > Acidobacteriota > Aminicenantia > UBA2199 > UBA2199 > UBA647. The sequence goes on along the minus strand of JBDLJQ010000048.1, from coordinate 7,766 downwards.
GGGATAATCTTCAGGAATAATGGGATGATAGATAAATTTATCGGTGATTCCGTTATGGCACTGTTCGGTGTCCCCGATCCATATCCTGATGCAGTTAACGATGCAGTTAAAGCATCACGAGAAATGTTGACATGGTTGGAAGTAGGGAATAAAAAGTGGCAAAAAGAATTTGGTATTACTATTGAATTGGCGATCTCGATAAATTATGGTAAAGCAATTATCGGAAATATAGGAAGCGAAAAAAGGATGGAATTTACTGCAATAGGAAGTGTGGTTAATACTGCTGCCAGGATCGAAAAAATTGCACAAAGGAACCAGATCTTAATAACGAAGGCGGTTTATGAAAAAATAAGTGATAAAAAACTTGTCAAACCTGTTGGAAATTTTAAACTTCAGGGGTATAATCAGAATATTGATCTTTTTGAAATTTTAAAATAGACTTATTGAAAAAATGAAAAACAAAAACGGGCAGCTGATAGCGGAAAGATATAGAATTCTGAAAAAACTGGATTCAGGTGGGATGGGTGATATATTTCTGGCAGAAGATGAATCTTCATTAAGAAAAGTCGTAATAAAAAATCCACACTCCTTTAAAAAGGATGAGGAAAGCAAAAAAAGATTTCATCAGGAAGCGGAGATACTGAAAGAGATAAAACATCCTAATATAGTGAACCTATATGATTTTGTGGAATGGAAAGGAGAATTGTATATTATTCTTGAATATCTTGAGGGAAAAACACTTAAAGATAAAATAACTGAGAAGATTACTTTTTCCCTTGAAGAAATAGATGCTATATTTCTTCAGATCCTTGAAGCACTTGAAGCAGCCCATAAAAAATCTATAGTTCATCGTGATGTTAAACCTTCAAATATTTTCTGTTTAAAAAGAGAAGGTGTTGATGATCTTATAAAAGTACTGGATTTCGGGACCGCTTTGAATCTTGAACAGGAATTTGACAGCAGGCTGACCAAAACCGGCCATATTGTGGGGACTCCCGTTTATCTGTCTCCCGAACAAATTCTGGGAAAAAAGGATATTACTTTACATTCTGACATATATTCTCTGGGCATTATTTTATATGAATTATTCTCAGGTTCTCCACCTTTTTTAGGTGACAACAGTTTTGAATTATATTCAGCCCATCTATACAAAATACCAGCTCAGATCGACCGGCCTGATCTTGAGAATGATCCTTTATATGAAAAATATCTTGAGATCGTTTTTAAATGTTTAAAAAAGAACATAGATGACCGGTTTGATTCAATAAGTGAAATAAAAAATTTTCTGAAAGAAAAAATTGTAAAAAGTATCGGAAATGATATTAGAGTTGATAAAGACAGAAGTATCAGGTATAAAGATTTTATTCAGGGTCCTGTGGATTTAAAGGGGAAACAAAACCAGCAAGAGTTACTAAGAAATGAAAATCTCAAGCTAATGAAAACCACATATTATTCCAAATCAAAAAATAGCAGAAAAGTAAATATGAAAGGGAAAGAAGTGCTGGTTTGTGAAGATGAAAATAAATCATTGGAGATGTCAATTATTCCATTGCTGAAAATATCAAAGCATTCCGTAATTAAACTTCCTGATTGTTCTTCAGATATAAATAAAATTTTGGGGTCACCTGACCTTATTATTATAAACAAAGATATCGATCAAAATTTAACTATTCTTACTGAGATAAAAAACAGCAGGTTATCGGAAAAACCTGTTCTGGTATGCGGGAAAGAGGATGATCTTGATTTTATTTTTTCTGCTATAGAGGCAGGTGCATCTGATTATATTTCATTTCCCCTCAGCCCGGAATCTGTCCTGAAAAAAATAATCAATTTTACAAGTAAGTAATAAAAACTTGTCATAAGCCGGCATAGCCGGCGTCATTGGATACTTCCTGAACTTGTCATTAATTGTCAATAGTACCCCAGGGCACCCTCTCTTCGCTGATGCGAATTCACCTTGTACCCCAGGGCACCCTCTCTTCGCTGATGCGAATTCACCTTGTTTGCTGTACGAACGTCATTGGAAAAAATGGTTAGGGGTAAGTGGTTAGAGGTGAGAGGCAATTGTCATTGATGGTCATTGGGAAAAATGGATAAGGTCATTTGTTCGCGTTGCTCACTGTTATTAATAACTGGCAATTGGCGAGAGGCAATAGGCAATAAAAAACATAATATCTCAGGTTACAGGCCACAGGTAACAGGGGGCCTTTTTATTACTGATATCTGCTCAATATTTATCCGGTCACAACTGAAGTGGCAAAAGAACAAATTGCTGATGTTTGTTTACCAAAAGTAAAATGGTGATAGCGGGAGCTTCAGTTTTAGATCAAGATATTTTTTTTATAACCGATCTTTATAAGATTTATTTTTTTCGGGTCTGCGTTGCCAATATTGTGTCTTGTATCGGCCAATACAATATGTTTGGCCGGAGGATTCAGGGGCCTGTCCTCACCGAAAAAGATCTTTCTCTGTGACTGAATGATCTGTAACCCCATATAATCAATTGCTACGGGGTCAAATCCTGCAAGTATTCCATAATATTTCCAGACATATTTAGGGTTGAATCCGTGGGGCCCTACGTTGTGAAATTGGGGAGTGAACATAACCAGAACATTGAGGCGTGTTTTATTTTTCACTATTGGAAGTTTCCATAGTTTTCCCAGATCTGCACATGAGTCACCATGATATGTATAAGGCCTGGGAACGAATGTAATATAGTTCTTTATAAGGCTGCCCACTCCGGACCAGTGGTGGGTCCTCATAGGCCTTGCATTGATCAGTGCTGTGGCTTTTTTGAAAAAAGGGTCTTTGTAAATCCCGCGATCAGAAATACTAATATTCCTTTCTTCTACTCCAACATCCATTATCCGGCTCTTAAGGGCCTGTTCCACTTCTTTTGTTGTATTTATATAAGTCCACACATTGGATTTGATACCCACTACATCATCCGGCCTTACAATTGATTCCCACCCTTTTACAGGATCATCTCTGCCGGTCAGTTTTATAATTGCTATGTCAAGCATCTCCCGAACTACCTGTGGCCTTGGAGTTCCATTTTCATCCAGTACATTTTTATCCCTGATCAGAATAACAGTGGAATTTCCTGAATTCCCGGATTCAGTTTCAATATTTCTTTTGCTTGTAGAGTAATTACCTGAAAGTAAGGTTCCTGTTCCCAATAAGAGTGTACTTCCTAATGCCGCAATTGAAGTATCATGAATAAATTTTCGCCTCGTAACAGATTTTGCTTTTTTTTTGCACATTTTAACCTCCGTTACCTAAATTACTAATATTTTATTTTTGATAATAAGGCTCTGGTGTGTTCCCTGTCCGGTGCATTTAAAACTATAGAGATTATCTTTCCATTTTGTTCACTTCCAGTCCACCTGTGGTTTGTTAACCGGATGATCCCTTTTTTTGCACCGGGAATAAAACTTAAAAGGAAATTTTTGTATGCTTTTTTGGCTTTTTTAATGCTTGGATAGTTAACCAGTAGTAATATTGCGGCAGATCTATTCTTTCCACTCAAATAATATTTTGCCAGCACAGCTTCAGTATCTTTTCCCAGATTTAAAATATTTTCCCCTGAAATAAAATAATGGCTGTTTAGCCAGATGTAATGATGAAAATATCTGATACTGAAGGGAATAAGGTTTTCCCCGGGAAGGAGTGATACGATCGCTGGTTTGATATTTGTCCCCGGGATTTGTTCCGTGATCTTTTCTGCAATTTTTTTTATCACATCTTTACTTTCTCCTGAATCGGGATAAGCCAGGATAGATATGTAATATTGTCCTTTCCAGAAGGTAAGTAATCCTTCTCCATACTCTGATCCTACATTATTGTTGATAAAGTTGTCCTCATTTTCCCTGCTGTGAGAAAAAACACCAAAGGCATCAGCTGGTTTTCCCATATCGAAAATATCAATTGTTATCTTAAAAGAAGGATCTTTGCTGTATGATAGTGTGCCCATATTTATAAAATTGTAGGAGATAAATAGTTCTGCATTTCCGTTTATATATTCAAACAGGTTTTCCGGTGAAAAATATTTCTCCAAAGAGACTTTTTCCCATCCGGAAATTTTTTCAGGAAGAGTACCGGTGATTTTTCTCAAGGCTGAAAGATCTTTGTCTGCCATAATATTTGACCAGAATAATATTATCATAATGCAGGATAATATTATTTTTACCCTTATCACATAACTATAATATTTAAATTTGAATCATTTTCAAATTCCGGAGGGTATTAATAGGATAATAGGGACAGGCACTTATTCTATTTTAAATATTAAATTAAGATAAAGTAAATCAAGTAGCCAAGATACCATGGAGATGTCAAATGGGGTCAGGTAGATAGTTTAAGGTAGATAGTTTAAATCCTGATATTCCGAAAATAATTCTTATGATATGGAATGTACCAATGAAGAAATTAAATAAATATTGTTAATATCTAAGTAATTTATTAAATATTTGTGATATTAATGTAATAATTTATAAATAATATGGTTAAATATATGGATTTTTATAAAAAGAAAAAACCTTTATGATTATTCAATATAATAAATCTTTAAATTTGGCTATATTTCCTTCAACTGACGTATTGAAAAAATATTATCGGAAATTCCGGAATTGTAAACTTTTCGATCCTTTTTTAAAATAATACTATTTCCGAATTCCTTATAAGCTGTTTTTATGAAATTTTTTGAACCCAAGACTATTCCCTCTGAAAAATATCTGATTCTGTGCTGGAAAATTTTAATAGGTGGAACCTTAAACTCTTTTTCCCTCTCCTCAATATACACCTGATCGTCTATCTTTCCCTTTCCCGGACTTTCATTAACTCCTTCGCCATACAGATATTTTCTATATTTGGAGATCGTATTTTTTTTCTTATCATCATAAATACCTTCAAAACTCAAATGTCCACCTGAATTTCCAATCTGTATCCGATATCCGAAACTACTCCACCTGTAATCTTCAGGAAGGTCTGTTATCCCGGCACGGACAGGATTTAAATCTATATAAGCAAGACAACTGAGCAAACTTTCACCTCTTTCTATAAGTACACTCTTAAATCTATCTGCCCAGAAATATCCTCTCCTGTCATTTACTCTGTTGTACCACCAGGAAAAACTCTGTTTGATCATTTTAGTGAACTCTGAAATATTCTCAAATCTTCTTCTATAGTCATTAAGTTGATATTTCCATAACTTATTTTCTTTTCTATAGAATTTCTTCAACCTCTCAATAACCTCTTCGTCACTATACTTTTCAGAGGGCTCCATTCTGATCAGGAGGTGAAAATGATTGCTCATGATACAATAACCAAGTATCTTGACAAAATATAATTTGGAGTATCTTTTTACAATTTCAACAAATTTTTCCTTTTCCTCAGAACCCAGTAGAAACTCATGTCCTACAGTTCTAGACATTATATGATAATAGGCGCTTTCTCCCGAAACCTTTAATCTTCCTGATCTTGCCATTAAATACTCCAAAGATTATTTGATATAGATGATTTGATTCCCATAAAAATAATATATATTATAAATTATATATTTTCAACAAAAAAATTATATTTTGCCTGTCCCCATTTACCCATTCCACCTGTCCCCATTTGTTGATGCGAGAGGTGAGGCGTGAACAGGTGATAGTGGGAATAAGAGGAATTGTCATTGGAAATGTTACAATAATTTGGATTTTTGTCCTGATTTCAGGACATAAATGTTTATTTTATCCGGCAAATTTATTGCTGTAAATTTTCAGATAAAATGTTGTTTATTTATAGTTCAGCAAGGAGAGATCATGAGAAATATTATATTTAGCATAATTCTAGTATTGTCATTTTTTGTTTTTTTCTCCGGTAATTCTGTTTATCCTTTTCCTGAAGAGAAGGATATAAAACTGGAATATGATGTAAAAGTTAATGCGGTTATTATTCCCGTTTTTGCACTTGATAAAAAGGGCAACCCCATTTTTGACCTGAAAAAGAAGGATCTTGTTCTATATGTTGATGGCAAACCTGTTGAGATAAATTCACTTAGCAGATATTCACTTGAAGAAGAGGAGAAGTATTCCGAAAAGGTTAAAAAAACCGTTGAGATCCCTGTAATAGAAAAGGAAAAAGTTATCCGGGAAAGGTATATTTTTATACTCATTGACTCAATATTCAACAGCAGGGATGGATACAGGCGGACAAAAGAGATCGCTGAGAAACTTATTAACCAGGGTAAGTCCGGTGATAAATTCATAGTGATCGAGCACCATCTTCTGAAAGGGTTAAATTATATCGGGGGCCCGGAAACAGGTAACAAAGTTTTAATAGAGAAAATTAACGCTCTTAAACTTAATTTTGACAAATGGTCCGATGAACTTTTCAGGCAGAAGATAGTTGGTAATAATCTTGATCAGGATATATACGGGCCGCTCCAGGAGAGAAGGGAATTTATGTTTTTACGTAATATTTATCTTGATAATGAAAGAATGGCATATCGGAATATGATCGTAAGGTACAGTAGCCTGTTATCAAAATTTAAATATGCATTAAAGTCGATCACAAAGCCAAAGTTGGTATTTTTAATATCCGAAGGTATGTCTAAAGGTGCCTTTAATATAGACATGGTTTCAGCTGATAGAAATTCAAGAGGTTCCGGCACTGGACTGGATAAATTTCAACAATGGTCTGTCCTGTTTGGTTCTGAGAGGAAGGAAAATTTCAAGAATTTAATGTCCGGATTGATGCTCGGATATCTGGGAGATATAGTTAAGGCAGTAAACCAGGGAAATTCTGTTCTTTATTCCATAAACCCTGCAAAACCTTCCGATACACATCAACCGAATATTTCCGGAGATATGAGCTTAAAATATCTTGCAGGGGAGAGCGGGGGAAAATATTATACAGGAACAAATATAGTGGAGATAGTTGAAAGGATAAATAAAAATACTTCAGCCTACTATGAATTGTCATTCCTTATCCCGGAAAATATGAAGAAAAACCTCCATGTAAAGATAAGGTGCAGAAGAAAAGGTGTTAAAGTAAATACAGTTCAATATACTGAACTTAAGAAAAACTATGCCGATATGGATAAACTTCAGAAACAGGTTTTTGCATATAACCTTGCAAAGGGGGGCAAATGGAGCAACCTGATAGCAAAGGTGGTAAGGGAAAAAGTCGACGTTAAAAAAACAGAAGAGGAAAAGGAGAATACATATAATATTGAATTTCCAAAAATACTGGTTGGGAAACATGCTGACATCTATATTATTACCGAAGACCCGGCGACCATGAAGGTTGATATAAAAAAGAGGAAAAATATATTAATAAAAGATACTGAAGAGGTAAGAATAAAGACTGAGAAGGATAAAAGATATTATTTTGTGGTTGTTGAACCTGAGAAGACCCGGTCAATATCAGTTCAGTTGAAATAATAAAACTATACATATATCATCAGGAAACAGGAATACAGAAAACTGGCGATTGGCCATAGGCGAGAGGAAATAAAAGCTTGTCATTAGTAGTCATTTACTCGCTTTGCTCGTGTCATTAAAGGACTTACCTAGTTTGTCATTAATAACAGGCTATGGGCGAAACTGGCTACAGGCAACAGGCAACAGGAGGCAGGAATCATAAAAGACAGCCTGGGCTGAATCCTAAGCCCGAAACAAAACCCATACCCGAATGTTCAAAATTTGAAACAAAAGCTTTATTAATTTTCTTGTTTAGGACAATTGTGCTTGGGAAATTTGAATCTGTTTCGATATTCGTGT
>JBDLJQ010000047.1:0-23535 GCA_039714255.1 Acidobacteriota bacterium | reverse complement strand
AAGGATTCTCCCTCCAGTCTTTTAACCTGATCTACCCTGATTGCATTGGAATACATGTAGTCTTTTATAATAAAAGGTTTCCTCCCGGCTTCTCTTAAAAATTCAAATGCTCCGAAAAATACAAAAATGGCCATGAACAGAATTATTGAATTTGTAAAGGAAAATTTGTCTGTTTTCCAGAGTAGAAGTACAAAAAGGAGAAGGATAATAACTCCGAAAGAAATAACAAGGTGATTAAGTGAAGAGACCATTATTGATGAACTTCCTGAAATACCTTTCTGTGCTGTTCCCGGAATAGCAAAATAATGCCATATCAGCGCGGGGATCATAAATAAAAGTGAATAAAATATCCATTTAACATTATATTTAACGAGGGTATTCCTCTCCTCACCTTTGAATTTTTTTGTTGCTGTCAGCATTCCGTAGACACCGGCAAGTGCAAAGCATAAAAAGGTTCTGAATACCGTAGATGAGAGAAATGAAGGGTTAAATATTCCATCCCAGAAATTTTGTGTTTCCAGCCACTTTCCGGGGGTCAGCATGAATGTAAGTATGGCATTAATTATCAGTAATGAACCCCATGCGGAAATAAAATATATCCAGCCGATCAGCTGGTGAGTTTTGTCTGATATTTTGCCGAATGTATAAAAATATAAAAATGCTGCAACTATTTCAATAACAAACAATACCCACTCCATTGCCCAGCCGAACACAAAATTATGAATAAGGACAGAAGTGGCATCCGGGTGTATCAGGGCGATGGTGAACCATATTCCCACCCCCGTTAATGCACTGAAGACCATAGTGAGTAAAATGAAAAATTTGGTATGTTTTTTAACATAATCAATTATAAAATCTTTTTTTTCAGTGATCCCTTTTTTCTCTGTAAGGACAAGCCAGAGGCCGCCTCCCACAGCAAAGTGTGAAACAACGACATGGACAATTGCTACAAATGCAATTAATAAAGGGCCCCCGATAACGGGAATATACCAGACAGGATAATTCATATTTCCTCCTTCTTTTTTAATTATAACAAAAACAGTTTTATTTTTAAAAAGAAAAATATAACAGAAGTTGAAATGTCTGTTGTTTTCCTTTATATTAAATATTGAGGGTTTAAAGAAAATAATAAAAAAAAATATAGAGGGATATTTGGTTCTGTTATTGATTGACATCAAAAATCAGTACTGATATTATGCGAAAAATGGAAAAAACAAATAAAGAAAGGTTAGATAAACTAAGAAAAGTTATTAAGGAAAAAGGTTCACTTGTGGTCGCTTTTTCCGGTGGGGTAGACAGTACCCTTATTGCAAAGGTTGCATATGATGAACTCGGGGAAAGGTCGATAGCGGTTACAATAGAGTCTGATATATTATCCAGGAGAGAATTGGATATAGCAAAGAAAATTGCAGAAGAGATAGGCATTGAACATAGAATTATCAGGCTTTCCGAACTGGATAACAGTGAATTTGTTAAGAATCCTGTGGACAGGTGCTACCATTGTAAAAAGGAGGAAATGGATGTGATGAAAAAGGTTGCATCTGAGAAAGGATTCTCCTCCATTGCATTCGGGGTAAACCTTTCCGATTTTGGAGAACACCGTCCCGGGATCACTGCATTGAGGGAAGAAAATTTTTTTGAACCCCTTGTGGAAGCAGAGATCGGAAAAGGACATATAAGCCGGATTGCAGCAGAGTTGAATTTGTCGAATTATGACCTGCCTTCAACAACCTGTCTAGCTTCACGGATACCATATGGAGAAGAGATAACAAAAAAGAAACTGGAAAGGATAGAAGGAGGCGAAACTTACCTCTTTTCACTCGGCCTTACCCAGGTCAGGGTGAGAAATTATAATGATATAGCAAGGATCGAAGTTATGGAAGATGAGATAGGTAAAGTTGTAGAGAACAGAAAGGATATTTATAATAAATTTAAAGAGTTGGGTTTTATATATGTAACGCTTGACCTGCTGGGGTATAGGTCAGGAAGTATGAATGAGGTGTTGGAGAAATCCTGAAGGTGGCCATTGTGATATCCAGATATGATAAGCACATAAAGCTCAAAGGTTTCGGAGAAGAAGGCCAGAATGCTCTTTCCGGAAAGTCTGTTGTAATAATTGGCTGCGGAGCACTTGGTACAAATATTTCAAATTTACTGGCCAGAGCAGGGGTTGGGAAGATCCTGATAGTTGACCGTGATATTGTTGAAATTGGCAATCTTCACAGGCAGGTCCTTTTTTCCGAAGAAGATATTGGAACTCCCAAATCTGTAACAGCTGCCGGAAAACTGAAAAAAACAAATTCAGAAATAGTCATCGAACCCCTTGTAAAAGATATAAAAAATACAAACATAGAAGGTATTATTAAAGGGTTTGACCTGATCCTTGATGCAACGGATAATATTTCAACCAGAATGCTTATCAATGATGTCTCTTTAAAGACCGGAATTCCATGGATCTATGGCGGTGTTCTCGGTACAAGCGGGATGATAATGAATATTGTTGAGGACGGCCCCTGTCTCAGGTGCATGATGCCCGAAATCCCTCCTGTCGGCTCTGTTCCCACGTGTGAATCTGAAGGTGTTTTAAATACTATCCCGTCTGTAGTTGCTTCCATCCAGAGTACTGAAGCATTAAAAATATTAATGGGAAGAGATCATCAGAAGGGGTTGATCCGATATGATATATGGGATAACAATTTTGTAATTCATAAAATTGACAGAGATCAGGAATGTGAATGTTGTGGAAAGGGAAACTATAAATATCTGAATATGAAAAGGGAAGAACTGGTAACTGTTCTATGTGATGATTCAATTCAGATAATATCTCCGGCTGATGCTGAGATAGACCTTAAAAAAATAGCAGAAAATCTTAAAATAGAATCAGAAATTCTGATAAATGAATATCTGATCCGGTTTAAAACAGAAGGTAAAGAAGTCACTGTTTACAGGGATGGAAGGGTGATCATAAAAGGAACGGAAGATAAAGGAGTTGCAAAATCTATATATTCAAGATATCTTGGATAATAGATGCAGGAAGAATATGGAAATATTTTTGAATGGAAAAGGAAAAAAGTTGAATGATGACATTAAAAACCTGGAACAATGTGTAGATGCTTTGCCGGGAAATAATGAGGGTGTAATAGTTGAGTTAAATGGTAAAATAATAAAATATGGGGAGCGGGAGAGTATTCTTCTGAAGGATGGTGATAAAATAGAGTTGATCCAATTTATGGGAGGCGGCTGAATGGATATAGATTCACCTTTTGAGATCGGAGGACATAAACTGAAGAACAGGTTTTTTCTGGGAACAGGAAAGTTTAAAAGTAAAAAGGAGATGACCGAGTGTATAAGATCTGCTGAAATAGAAGTTGTAACAGTATCAATGAGGCGTGTGGATGTAGAAGAACACAGCGAAAATATTCTACATTTCATACCTGAAGAGACTATACTTATGGTGAATACTTCGGGAGCAAGGAACGCTGAGGAAGCCGTAAGGATCGCCCGGCTGGCCCGTGAAGCAGCAGGAGTAAAGTGGATCAAAATAGAAGTGATCGATGATTCAAAATATCTGCTTCCCCATAATGAAGAGACTGTTAAGGCTGTAAGAATACTGGCCGATGAAGGGTTTGTTGTACTTCCCTATATGTATCCCGACCTTTATGCAGCACGGGAAATGGAAAAAGCAGGAGCAGCAGCAATAATGCCTCTTGGTTCATTGATCGGAAGCGGGGAAGGGCTGAAGGCAAAAAGGTTTATAGAGATCCTTATTGAAGAATCGTCACTCCCGATAATTGTTGATGCAGGTATAGGGGTTCCGTCCCAGGCTGCGGAAGCCATGGAGATGGGAGCTTCAGCAGTTCTTGCCAATACAGCTGTTGCGCTGGCGGAAGATCCGAAAATTGCAACAATGGCTTTTTCAATGGCTGTGCGCGCCGGGAGAATGGCATATCTCGGAAATATGAGTAAAGCTCTGGGAAGTGCTTCGCCATCCTCTCCTTTGACAGGTTTTTTATTTGAGAAGTAAATTGATTTCATTAAAAGAGATTAAAGATATCCTGGGTAATAATGACCCTGTAATGGTTGAAGAGATGGCTCAAAAAGCAAGGGATATCACTATTACTCAATTCGGAAGGGTGATATCTTTGTATGCTCCGATATATCTTTCAAATTATTGTGAGAATCATTGTGTATATTGCGGGTTCAGAACCACAAAAAAAATAAAAAGGACAAAACTTGATGCAGATCAGATCGAATCTGAGATGAAAATTGTTTCAAAATCAGGAATTCAGAACATTCTGTTATTAACAGGTGAATCACGGGTAAAAACTCCGGTAAGTTATATGAAAGATGCCGTTCTGATAGCAAAGAAATATTTCCCCAGTATCAGCCTTGAGATCTATCCTCTGGAAATTTCTGAATATAAAGAATTATTTCATGCCGGAGTTGATGGTGTTACCCTGTACCAGGAAACTTATAACCGGTCCAGGTATAGTGAGCTCCATTTAAGTGGCAGGAAAAAAGATTATTCCTACAGGTATGAAACTCCGGAACGGATAGCTGAATCCGGAATTAGGATGATAAATATGGGAATTCTGCTCGGACTTTCGGAATTGGGGGAAGATCTTTTTGAACTATATAAACATCTCCAATATATGGAAAAAAAATTTCCCGGAGTGGAATATTCAATATCATTTCCCAGGCTTATAGTCCCTGAAAATGAAAGTTCAGACTATAGTAAAATATCAGACCTTCAGCTTGTGAAGATTTTAACTTTGACAAGGATCCTTTTTCCAAGGGTTGGAATAAATCTCTCTACAAGAGAATCATCAGAATTCAGGGATGCGGCATTGAAAGTAGGGGTGACAAAGATCTCTGCTGCGTCAAATACAAGTGTAGGGGGTTATATGAAAGAGAGTTTCAATGACCCCCAGTTTGAAGTTATTGATAAACGTTCCATAGATGAGATCAAAAATATGCTGATAAAAAAAGGATTCGATCCGGTATTTACTGACTGGAGAAGAATCAATAATAGTGCACTTTGATCTTACTCACTGATTTCTTTTAACTTGATCTTAAAAACAGGGCAGTGGAAACAATTTGGTATCGTTTCTATTCCATATTGTTCTCTCTGCTTATAACAGGTCTTTCCTGTAATGAACCAGCAATAATAACCTTCGCCTGTTGACCATGCGATACATTTTTCACGTATCTCAGCCGGGCAGTTGGTCTCATCCCAGCACATTTTCTTTTCCTTTATTTTGTCCTTATTCAGTTTAAAGAACAGATAATATAGAATACGCTCTACATTGGGAGGAATATTTCTCAAACCCTGTTCATAACTTTCAATAGTTTTCAGAGATACTCCCAGCAGCACGGCAATCTCTTTCTGGGTTTTTTCAAGATCTTTTCTTATTTTAATAAACTCTTTTTTTTCCATATAATCCCCGTTTTATTTAAAATAGCATATCATAAATATTTTTAAAAACTTTTTGATCTCATTTAGAACATTATTTTCAGGTTGCCAGGAAGATGTGATGTTGATTAATTGCAAAACAACACAGGATGTATGTTAAGTGTGTGTGTATTTTAACTGAATTTGCATGTTTGCCTTTAGAAAATTACAAAATATGCAAAAACTGTTTGACAACAATCTTTTTGTTTGTTATAAACGGAACAGGAGGAAAATTTGAACGGAAGAGATGTTTTGAAGATCTTAAAGGAAGAAAAGGTCAATTATCTAAGGCTTCAGTTTACAGATATTATGGGGATCAATAAAAATGTTGAGGTCCCGCCATCACAATTTGATAAAGCAGTTGACGGAAAGATAATGTTCGATGGTTCTTCGATCGAAGGTTTTTCAAGGATCGAAGAATCAGATATGCTGCTGAAGCCTGATCATAATACCTTTATTATTTACCCATGGAATGATGGTAACAGGAAAGTAGCACGCCTGATATGTGATATTTATAATCCTGATGAAACACCTTTCGAAGGATGCCCAAGAGGAGCTTTAAAGAGAATTATTGCTGACTCTGATAATTTGGGATATGTTATGAATGCGGGGCTTGAGGCAGAATTTTTCCTTTTTGAAAAAGATACTAATGGACATATTACTACAAATACTCACGATTCAGGAGGGTACTTTGACCTGACGCCTATTGATAAAGGTGAAGAAGCAAGACAATCCATGGTTGACGCCCTCTGTAAGATGGGCTTTGAAGTAGAGGCAGCTCATCATGAAGTTGCTCCCGGCCAGCATGAGATCGATTTTAAATATGCTGACTCACTTACAACTGCTGACAGGATAGCAACCTTCAGATTTGTTGTAAGGAAAGTAGCAACAAAGTATAACCTTCACGCTACCTTTATGCCGAAACCGATATTCGGTATAAACGGAAGTGGAATGCATACACATCAAAGCCTTTTCAAGGGTAAAAAAAATATATTTTTTGACCCGAAAAGCCCTTTTCAGTTAAGTAGTGAAGCAATGGGGTATATAGCAGGGATCTTAAAACATGCCAGATCTTTTACTGCAGTAACAAACCCCCTTGTCAATTCTTATAAAAGGCTTGTTCCCGGATTTGAAGCTCCCACAATGGTAAGCTGGTCAGAAAAGAACAGATCTCCTCTGATCAGAGTTCCGGCCAAAAGGGATATAGGAACAAGGATAGAATTGAGGTCTCCCGACCCTTCAGCCAATCCTTATCTTGCACTTGCTGTTATGCAGGCTTCCGGCCTGAACGGTGTAAAAAACAAATTGTTCCCGCCGGAACCGGTTAACAGGAATATGTATAAAATGTCTAAAAGAGAGATGGCCAGGCTGAAGATATCCACTCTTCCCGGCAGCCTTTCAGAAGCACTCGATTTTCTTGAAAAGGACAGGTTGATAAAAGACGCATTGGGGGATCATATATATACCAATTTTCTTAATGCAAAAAGGGATGAATGGAAGTATTATATCCAGCAGGTTCATCATTGGGAACAGGAACATTATCTGACAAAATATTAGATATGTAATAAGATCATGGCAATTCATCCGGAAAGTAAGGGGAAGATATCCTGCGTTTTTCTCGGAGCAGGAGAGGGGAATAGATTCGGCTCCCAGAAACTTCTCCATAAGATTGATGGAAAACCTCTGATATATTACGGTTTGAAAAGTTGTGTAGGATCTTCTCTTGAGTACATTCTAGTTATTCTGGGAGATAGTGCTGATATGCTGAAGGAGGAGATTTACAAATATTTCCCCGGAGAAAAAAAGATCGGGATCGTAGTGAATAAAAACTTTAAACAGGGGATGATGTCATCATTTAAGCTTGGTTTAAAAAACTGTGGAGATAGTAGTGACGGAATAATGATGTATCTGGGAGATATGCCTTTTGTCAGGCCTGAAACAATAAACAAACTTTTGAGTTTAAGGAAAAAAGAGAGGTTTGTTATCCCGAAAATTGAAAATGTTCTAAAACATCCGAGGATAATTCCTTCCTGCAGTTTTTCGGATTTTTTTAATTTGAAGGATAATGAGAAAGGTGAAAAAATTCTGAAAAAGTTCAGCAGAAATATAGATGAAGTGATCTTTCAGAACAGGGATGAATTCAGCGATATTGATACTTTACAAAACATTCTTTAGTGGAGGTGAGTTTATGAAGTTCTTTTATTATATCTTTATTATCTTTTTGCTTATTTCCCCGTTAATTTCCGGAAGTATTTATAAGATCGGAATTGATGACGGGCCGGGGGAAATTATTTTTCCCGGTGAGATTAAAGAAGGGCCGGATGGCAATATTTATGTATCTGACTATAGTGATTCGTTCATAAAAGTATATTCACCTGAAGGAAAGTATATCAGAAGGATCGGAGGAAAAGGAGAAGGCCCCGGTGAGATGAAGAGGATGGGTCGTTTCGGATTCACAGGAGATAAAAAAAACCTCTTTTTTACCGAATATTTTACAGGGCACCGGTGGATAACATTTATAGATCTTTCCGGGAAATTTAAAAAGGTTTTTAAATTAAATATTAAAGGATTTTACGGAATGAGAAAAGCCGTAATTTTACCGGATGGTAAAATCTTTCTTTCCCTTGATTATAGTGCTGATGTTAATCCTGTGAAAGGATATTTTACATATTCACGTCTCTCTGTACTGGTAGAGATCGGGCCCGGGGGGGATATAATAAAAAAAATTATTACCCGGAATAAAGTAGCTTCTGTTTCCGTGATCAGCAGCGGGGCAATGATTGAGATACCTTATCAGCCTGTTTTCAAGTGGGTATTATTGAAAAACAGGATCTTCTTTGCGGATGGTTTAAGTAAAAGAATAAAAGAGTTCGACCTGAGTGGAAAATTAAAAAGAAAAATAAATACACATTTACCTGAGCCGGAGAATATAACAGAGAAAGATCTGATGGAGTGGAGAAACGATAATAAGTCCTATTTTAAAAACAGGGATAAAACATGGTTTGCAAATTTTGGAAAAATATTTGATATGTATAAAAGATCAATTTATAAAAAAAAACCTAATCTGAGTGAATTAAAAATTATTCCCGGAGATAGGATCTTGATTGCTGAAAGTTCACAGGAGAATTCAAATATAAAAAGGTACAGTATTATAGAACCCTTTGAAAAAGCTGGAAATAAAAAATTTAAAGGATTTTTTATTGACCTTAAAGGATCCGGGCTTGAAATAACAGGTAACTTTATTTTAATAAAATATAAAGATGATGAAGAGAATAATATAGTTTGTTGTCTTAAAAGAGGTGATGATTTAAAAAGAAATCTGGGAGAATTACAAAGGCATCTTAATAATCTTTGATTTTTTTATAAATGTTTCTGGTATTCTATAAAATTAATATAGTCAGCCGGAACGGAAATAAGTTTGACCCCTAACCCGTTTAGCGATTCTTCAACACTTAAGGATGTAATTTTTTTATTCCACTTGATCTCACCTTCAAGTCGGTAAAGAGCTTTGTCACCTGCAAGTATAATAGAAATATCATTGCTACGATCAAAAGGCAATCCTATTGTTTCAATATACAGGCCATTCTTGGAAATATTCTGTGTTATACCCGAATAAACTTTTTCATTATATCTTACACTTACAGTAATGCTCTTCGGGATCCTGTCCTCAATTCTTATTCCATTATTCATAAATATTTCGCTCATAAAATACATTCTGCATTTTTTATTCCTAAATGTTGGCACATGGGATAAATATAAGGAATATATAAAATTTAATTCAAAATTGACTCTATTACAGGGTTATGACCAATTTTAAGATGAAAAAATTTTATCAGATTTGATTTTTTACTAAATCCTTTGCCAAAAACATTGTATAAAAAATATACAACTATATAAAAGAATTCACAGATAAGGAGATATTAATTTTTCTTTGCTTTTTCCACTGTTTCTTATTTATTTGGTATAAAAAATAAAATATTATAGAATTTAACAATGAGTTTTTATATAACGGAACCCACGTTTTTTGTTGACAAGAAAAAATGTAAAAAAAATATCAACAGGATCTTTTCCAAGGTTAATGATTCAGGATCAATTTTCCGTCCTCATTTTAAAACCCATCAATCATTGGAGGTTGGAAATTGGTTCAGAGAATTTGGAGTGGAGAAAATTGCTGTTTCTTCTCTGGATATGGCAAATTATTTTGCAAATGGAGGATGGAAAGATATAACAGTGGCTTTTCCTGTTAACCTTCGGGAGATAGATAGAATTAATGATCTTTCAGCTAAAATTAACCTTAATCTTCTTGTAGAGTCTCCCGGGAGTATTGTGGAATTAAATGAAAGTATTGAATCACCTGTGTCTGTTTTTATTAAGATCGATACCGGGTATCACAGGACTGGTATATCTCCTGAGGATACAAATATTATTGACGGGATCCTTAAAAAGATCAGATCTTCAAAACTGATAACTTTTTCAGGTTTCCTCAGTCATGCCGGCCATAGTTATAAAGCAGCGGATGTTAACGAAATAAAACAAATTCATTCAAAAAGTATGAAAATAATGGTGAAACTGAAAGAGAGGTATTTGAGGGATTTCCCGGGATTGATTTTTTCACTTGGGGACACCCCTACAGCCTCCCATGCAGATAATTTTCACGGAATAGATGAAGTAAGGCCCGGGAATTTTATATTTTATGACCTTATGCAGGAAGATCTGGGAGCATGTGAACTTAATGAGATCGCTGTTGCCCTTGCTGTTCCCGTAGTATCAAAGCATAAGAGCAGAATGGAGATTGTTATATATGGTGGCGCTGTTCACTTATCCAAAGAGAGATTGCTTTCTCCCGGGAAGGATTATCATTATGGATTTGCATCACATCTGAGATCTGAAGGGTGGGAGATCCCTGATGGTGAATCTTATGTGAGTGCTCTTTCTCAGGAACACGGAGTGGTAAAGTGTTCCGAAGAATTTTTTAATAGTATAAACATTGGTGACATTATAGCAATAATACCTGTACACTCCTGCCTGACAGCAAACCTTTCGGAAAGTTACAGGACGGTCAGAGGTGACAGGATAGAAAAGTTCAGGCGGTAAGATCTTTCACCATTTTCTTAAAACAAAAATTATGAAGAGAAGTGTATAAATAGAATATTTGATTTTATTAAATAATAACCTGTTGTCCGACTTTAGATTGTTCAGATAATATGAAATTGGATAGAGTAATAGAACAAGTGAAGCAAAGACCAGGAAATATTGAAACATATTCAGGCTCTCTTTGAAAAAATAAGATAGCCCGATAATCAGAACAGAGCCGTAAACGATCATAATATGTGAAACATACAGGAAAAGGCTCTCCCTTGAAGCAATGAGGAATTTTTTTATTGGTGTAATATTAAGGACGGGGATAAGGTGTGTCAGTGATAATAGAAAAAACACTTTTCCGATATCGGAGAATATATGTTCAAGCCTGAAGGCAGAATAGAAAGGGAAGAATATCAAAACAATTGAGATCAGAAGGATATAAATATTAAATTTTTTAAGATATTTTGAAGCAAATATTCCCAGAAAAAAAAACAATGACCAGGGAAAAAGGGGAAACTGGGATAAGTTTTTATCAAAAAAGAATGAGAAAAAAAAGTTACCGGGATCAATATGGAAATAAGCATGAAAAAGATTGAAGGATATAAGTAAAAAAGTTAAAAGAATAAAAATTTTTCTTAATAGAACCCATGCCAGTAGTGATATTATCAATGAATATCCGATTGTCTGCAGGATATCCATATTGAGGAATTTGTTCTCGATACCTGTTCCCCAGAGTTCTATGATTTTTCTCAGGGAGAAGAACGGAAGGTGAAGAAAATAGCCGATAAAGATTATTCCGATATAGTGATAGCCTTTGATTAAAAAATCCTTTGAAACTTTGTTTTTTATAGTATGGAAAAAAAGATAACCGGAAAGGAATAAAAACCCGGGAGCAACAATGCTGTGTATGAATTCGTGTATCCTGAACCAGCTTGAATAATGGTAATCTTTTAATAACAATGCCCTCAATGAATGTCCCTGGATCATAAGCAGTATGATAATTGCTCTGTAATAGTCAAGATGCAGGAATCTTTTTTTTCCCTGTTGCAAATTTTCAGAATTTTTTTTATTTGCCATGTTTAAAAAAACAGTTTTATTATTTAAATGCAGTTAATAACCTTACTTTCTTTTTATAGTAGAATTTTTCTTCAAATTTATTAAATCCATATTTTTTTAATATTTTTTTCCAGTCCCTGTTAATAAAATCTTCTGCCAGGGGACATTCCACTTTTCTTACTGCAAATTTTACAAAAGGGTTTGATGTGTCAACATCAAATTCATTATAATCAAGGATGGCAAATCTTCCACCCTCTTTCAAAGCGGATACAACATTTTCAATTATCTTTTCCCTTTTTTCCTGGATGAAACCGTGTAAAACAAATGAGATGAATGCCATATCATATTTTTCTTTTAACTCAAGTGGCTCATCTATATTTTTGTCCAGAAGTTCAATGTTAGGGTAATTACAATTTTTTTTGAATTTTTCCTTCATCTCACTGCCGATCTCAACACCTGTAATATTTCCTTCCTCTCCGATATAATTAAGCATTAAACAATCATTTCTCCCTGTTCCGCATCCCAGGTCAAGTATTTTCTCACCACTTTTCAGGTTCAGGTCTTTGATGGCTTTTCTGATGAATGAGGGGTAAGTACCTAATGTTATAATGTTCATAAGAAGATCGTAGAATTTTGCTTCAACTCCCTTTACTTCTACTTTTGAATCTTTTTGTGTTAATTCTTTCATTTTTTCTCCGAATTTACCTATAATTTTGCTGCAAAATATTGTTACTATTTAACGGTGTATTATATGATAAAAAACTGTTAAAATAAAGAGTAAAATCATGGATGATAAGTTTGGTGAAAATAAGGTAGGGCTTGCATTGGGGGGCGGCTCGGCCAGGGGATGGGCCCACATTGGTGTATTAAAAGCACTCGATGAAGCCGGTATAAAGATCAATTATATCTCGGGGACAAGTATTGGTGCACTTGTGGGGGCTGTATATGCAGTTGACGGAATAAAAAAGCTGGAATCATTTGCAAAAAAAATAACATGGAAAACAATTGTTTCCTATGTTGATCCTGTATTACCCAGGACAGGGATGATATCCGGCAAAAGAATAAATAAATTACTGGAAGAATATTTCGGAGATAAGGAAATTGAAGATCTTGAAATACCTTTTACAGCAATTTCAGTGGACATTCAAACAGGTAATGAAATAAAGATCAGCTCAGGCCGGATTGTTGATGCAGTAAGGGCAAGTATTTCAATACCTGGAATATTTACACCTTTTGTTCTTAATAAAAGATTTCTGGTTGACGGGGGAATTGTTAATCCCCTTCCTGTTGATTCTGTGATGGAAATGGGAGCAGATATAATTATTGCCGTTAATTTAAACCGTTATGTTACAGGAAGAAATAACAGGAAAAATTTAATTGTTAAAGAAAAAGGGGTGAAAGAGAAAAATTTTAAGGATCAGAAAAAAGAGAAAAAGAACATTCAGATGTTTGACCGGATCGAAGATAAATATTTTGATCTTTTGGATACATTCAGGCGAAAAAAGGAAATTGAAAAATCGGCAACCGGATCACCGAATATTTTTGAAATAATAGATAGTACGATCCATATAATGGAAAACAGAATAACAGATATTAATCTGAAAGAGGTAAAACCCGACTTTCTGATAGAGCCGGAAGTAGGTGATCTAAGGCTCTTCGATTTTGACCGTGCATCTGAAGCAATTGAAGAAGGCTATAAAAAGACAGCGTCTATCATTCCCGAACTGAAAAATAAAATCAACAATTAATATATTTTCAGAACTGTTTTTTCCTATCTCCCTATAACTCTTGTACTCTCACTATGTATCCTGATATTTGCCAGCAGGAAGTTGTTCATATAAGCATTGGGGTATCCTTCATCAGATTTTTCACCCTGGTAGGCAACCAGTAGAAATCTTTGATATTTCGGCCCCCTTGGGATCGAAAAAATTATCGGCTGTGAAGTAAAATGTTTTTGCTGTCCCGGTCCAAGTGTTATTCTACCGAGTTTTAAAGCAGTTTTACCGTTTAAATATGGTCCGTCCATATGCAGATTGATATCGAAAGTTTTTGAAGAACATCCCCAGTTCCATATATCCACAGAAATTGTGGTCTTGAACTGTGTGTCTGATGTCCAGTTGAAATTATTCGGATGGATTGTTCCCTTCAGACCTGGGCCTACTCTTACAACAGTATTATTCTTTGTGTGGATAAAGATCGGGCTTGATGCAATGATATCGGGTTTTTTCGATTTACAAAGATATCCTGAAACTACCGGGCTTTGATTATTCGAATAAACTGAAACGTCATATTTAACAGGAGCATTTTTCGGGATATTGTCACTTCTTAAAGCGAAACATTTCCAGTCCATGAACTTATATGTTTTTACCTGGAATTTACCTAAAGTTTCATTCTGGAATTTTGTTGCCTGATTACTTATCTTTATGTTGCTGGCACAGCTGGCATGAGTTGATTGTCCACCTGTTAAGCTGTAACTGATCATAACAGGCCCGTTATAAGTACTGAATCCGGTGTTCTTTACTCTGGCCATAAATGCCTGTTTATAATCATCATAATAAACATCTTCAACTGTAATATCCGCAACACTTTCTCCCAGGAAACCTGTGCCGGAGGAGATCTTTGAATCTACTGAAAATATCTGGCTGTCCTGAGCTAAAGATGGATTGTTCATTGATTCGACCCTGATCTTATATTTGCCCGATTTTATATTGAAACTTCCCTGGAACTTCCATGTATATTCGTAGGTGAAAAAAGTACTTTTATCAACCCTTTTAAGATTCGGGTCGAGCCAGTTATCTGTTATTGTAAAAGCAGTGCCGGTTGCATAAGCATACATCAGTTTTATTCTGAAATTAAAATTAGAATGGGGAAAACTTTTTTTCATAACGTCAAATGCAATCTTATATGTTTGAAGCGGTTTCCAGGTGTCATCAGATTTTGGCGAATAAAATCTTATATTCTGGCTTGTCAGCATCAGGTTGGGGATTCCCTTTCTTACAGTAGGAGTAAAAATCTGTTTAGGAGGAAGTTTGATCATTTTAAGATTTCCGGAACTGACAGGTGTGATATTAAAACTGAAATCAGACTGATCCCAGATTTTTGTGTTACTTAATGATTTTACCTGAAGCTTATAAGCTCCAGACGCAATAGTCTTTCCATTTAGATATGTATTTATAGTCCAGTTAAAATTACCTGAATCCGGCCCTTTATAAATTGCACTTACGGGTGCTCCGCCCTGAAACAATTTAATGATCACATTTCCTGTTATTCCGGAACTGTCCCATGTCACATTCTTTAAAGTGTTTTTCTGCCAGCTCTCTCCGCCATTTGGTGAAGTTACTTTTATTTGTAAAATATCAAAACCGGCATCACTCATATCCTCAGTAGTAAATAAGGCTCCACCCTGTTCCCTGATCTTGATCCTGTACCCGCTTCCTGCTACAGCAGTTCCGCCGGAAGAACTTCCTACTTTCCAGCTGTAACTTCCCGTTGAGGGTTTAATATTATTTGATATCAACCCCACTAAAGAGCCGTTTTTCCAGAGTGTTATTTTTACATCATTTTTAAGGCCGGATGCTGTCCAGGTAATACTATGAGGAGTGCCAATACCAAGGCCTTCTCCGCCATTTGGAGATTTAACTTTTATACTCTGGCTAAAAACTATTCCTGTTGATAAAAATAAAATAAATATAAAAATGATCAATTTTTTCATGATATCTCCTGTAAACAAGTCCTAATATAAATATAAAAGATTTTAAGAAAAATCTCATATTTTTTAAATAAAAGAAACTGATGTGATATAAGAGGAGTTAATAAAATATTTTTAAATTAAACAGGTTTAATTTTTCTTGTGAAGCGGCATTCGGGATAATTGCTGCATCCGAGGAATTTTCCGAATTTTCCGTTCCTCTCCCGCAGAGGGTTCCCGCATTCCGGGCAGACCATATTTTCATCCGGTTCTTCATCCTTTTTCCCCAGGTCAAAAGTATATTTACATTCGGGATAACCTGAACACCCTAAAAAGGATCCGAATTTACCTTTCCGCTTTATCAGTTTGCTGCCGCAATCGGGACAATAATGTGAATTGCCGACATCCTCTCCGTTCAACTCTAAATATTCAGTACACATTTCATTATATCCGCACCATTTACACAATGAAGATGGCCTTGCATTGAAGTTTGTCTCTTTTTCAATGATGTCTATACTATCCTCGATTTTAGACCGTATAACTTTTATTTCATCCCTTTTTATTCCGGATACCTTTGTTTTACCCAGTTTCAGGTCTTCATAACAGAGCTCTATCTCATTCTCAATATTATTTTTAAAAATATATATGGCATAGGATGGAAGTTGAATTGTATCCCCCGGTTCTCCCACCGTTCCGGTCTTAAAATCTGTGATCCTCAGAGTCCCGTCCTTTAATCTGGAAACCCTGTCCATTATACCCCGATATTTTTTCCCGCCGGAAAGTTCAACCTCAAATTTTTGTTCCAGGGAAAGTGTTTCACTTTTATCCTTTCCAAATATTTCTGAAAAAAATGTTTCAGCCATCTCAAGCCCGAGGTCCAGGTAGAATTGGAGTGTTTTTTCTTCCCTTATAACTTTTACCCTGCTCTTATCTCTGTTATCCCATATTTTCCTGTAAATAAGTGAAAGTTCGTTCTGCTCCGGAACCGGCCCGCTGTCTCTGTTCTTATAAATGGTTTCGATTACCGAGTGGACAATGTTACCCATAAATGCTTCCACAGATTGAAAAGCTTCAGGGATCTTTTTTATATATCTCAACTCGAATGCTTTAGGGCAGTTTTTAAAACCGGATAGTGATGAAAAACTATAACTTTTCATTAAACTTTACCTCTTTTCTTTCTTTTCTTTTTGCGTACTGAAAATCCGAATTTTCCTATCCTTCTCCCCTGGGTATAGTATTTCCCGTGAGAATAACTTATCAGGTTGGCCTTTCCGAGGTCAAATGCACCTGTTTCTTTATTGATATAAGCTTCCGTTGCATGTATCTGCAGAATATCAGCAATGAACATATCATGAGACCCCATTTTTTTTATTTCAATAACACGACACTCCAGATTTACAGGTGATTCTCCGATCATGGGTGATCTCACATCAAGTGATTTTAAAGGTGTTAATCCCATCTCAGTGAACTTATTATAATCCCTACCTGATCTTACTCCGCACCAGTCAGTGGCAAAAGCAAGTTTGCTGGTTGTCAGGTTAATAACAAATTCACCTGAATTCTTTATCATGTTATATGAATACCTTTCAGGCCTTACGGATATATAACACCTTGCAGGATCAGTGGATAAAATACCTGTCCAGGCAACCGTTATAATATTGTGTTCACCTTCAATATCTCCGCATGAGACCATCACTGCCGGAAGAGGGTATATCATTGTTCCCGATTTCCAGACAACTTTTTTTAAAAATTTTTCTTCCACTTATTCTCTCTGCCCTGTTTTTTTTATAATATGAATACCGAATTTTGTCCTGACAAGTTTGCTAAGGCTTCCGCTGGATTGTTTTTTTACAGAATTTTCAAACTCTTTAACCATTGATCCCGGGCCGAACCATCCAAGGTCCCCACCCTTACTTTTACTGGGGCAAATGGAATATTGTTTTGCCAAAGTGGAAAAATTAACTCCTCCCTTCAGTTCATTGAGGATCTTATTTGCCAGGCTCTGGTCTTTTACAAGAATATGGCTTGCTCTCCACTCCATCTTTATCCTCCTTATTTTAAAAATATTTTTGAATATTTTGGCAGGTTATTAAATGAGTTCATTTTTTCCCCCGTAATTAAGCCTTTTCCCGGTATGAGGTAAATTGTATTCCTACTGCTATATTCTTTCCCGGCAATTCCCCATGGAGTTTCCCCTTTTTTTGCACCTATGGGGAAAGGGCCTCTGTAACCTATTATCATTTTTACTCCATTTGGAAGAGAATCCCAGTCTTTTATTTTATTTCCGGCCTTAAACCCTGCCCCTCTGAAAAAATAAAAAGTTGTATTTTTTTTATACTCTTTTCCAGCATAACTCCATGCGGTAAGATTGTCAGTAATAATAAAAACCGGCCCTTTTTTTGTATCTAAAGATTTTGGCTGATTTAAAAGTACTTTTGTTCCATCAGGCAGTTTTCCCCACCCGATCTCTTTTTTAATGCTATTTCCCCGAATTTTTTTCCCCTCCGGAAGAATATATATGGTTTCCATACTATTATAATCTTCTCCGGCAATATTCCAGGCGGTATTATTTTTTCTGATTATATTAGATATAAGGGGATCTGTTCCGTTCTTTCCGTTATATGGGGATGTTTTTTTTATGGTCTTAATTTTAGTTGCTGCAACTTTTACATAGCTTTTTTTTCTATTTTTGTAGAAGATCTTATCTATCTGATAATCTGCTGTCAGCCTTCGTGCCCTGACGTCAGGATCATAAGGCCATTTGTCGGCAAGGCCTGCTCTTAAGCGGACAAAATTAAGAGCACATCTCTTCCTTCCCCGGTGATTCTTTCTGAACCATAAATTTGGCCTTCCGTATGAAACCTGGCTGTGTGTCAGGATATTCCTTTCAGGAATATTGTAAATTCTCCGCAACTCTTTTAATAATGGTGTCAGAGACCGGTATTGTTCAAAGGTTATAGTTCCATAATGAAAACCCACAAGTTCTATTCCAATTGAATGGGAACTAAGGTCGGTAAGGCCGTTCCACATGCTGAGTCCTGTATGATCTGCCCTGTATCTGTGATCAAGTATTCTGAATATAACCCCGTCCCTTGTTATGGAATAATTTGCATGTCCCCCCTTTGTCCTCCTCCGTTTTCCTACCTGTTTGCCCCTTGAGAGAGTCCTCAGAGTGCTTGTTTTTCCGGCTTCGGAAGTGTGGATGATAATATATTTTGTACTCAGTCTTTTTCTTTTTTTGAATTTTTTATTCAGATATTTCCGGTAATCTTTGATCTTTAGCTTAACTCCGATATTGGCTGGAATGTTGCTCTTTTTTGCAGGGAGATATATGGACACTGCAAACAAAATTACTAAAATTCCGTTAACTACTTTTAAAGATCTCATAATTCGGGGAATATATCGAAAATTTTCAAATAAAATTATAACAGTATTATTAAATCATATCAAACCTTAACGAAATTGTGTGATCGAATTTGACAGATAATTAAAGACTCAACTATTTTAACGGTGTATAAAGCAAAAAGGGATTTGTTTTTTCTTTTTTGTTATTATAATATATTCATTATATATTGTTTTGATATAGTTCTCTAAGGTGGCGATATGAGGTTCTATTTCATTTTACTTCTGGTTGTTTTATTTTCAGGGATTTATGCAGAAAATCAGGAGATTGATAAATTACTGGAATTGTCCATTACCGATCTGATGGATGTAGAGGTTGTCTCAGTTTCCAAAATGAGTCAGAAGATCAGTGAAGTTCCTGCTCAGGTTAAGGTGATAAGTAAGGAGCAGATAAGAGATAGGGGTTACTTTACTCTGGAAGAGGCCCTTTCAGATCTTCCGGGGTTTCAATTCCGGAATATTATGGGTTTTAATAGTTATATTTTTCAGAGAGGGATTCCGAACCAGAACAATCTTACGCTTGTTTTAATAGATGGAATAAAAAATAATGAATTAAATTCGGGTGGTTTTTACGGAGGCGGACAATATAACCTTGCCAATGTTGAAAGGATAGAGATCGTCTATGGCCCCGAGTCGGTTATTTATGGAACTAATGCAGTTTCGGGAGTTATAAATATAGTCACAAAAGAACCGGATATGAATGATACCGGTATAAGTATCCTTTTGGGATCCTTTAAAACCTGTTATTCCGATTTTAATGTAAATTATGTTAATGAAGAAAAAAAGACAGGGTTTAGACTCTCGGCGATGCTAAAATCCAGTGAAAAAGCTGATCTTAAAGGGGAAGCCGGTGATAATAACTGGACCCGGAATATGGAAAATTTTGAGGATGATTATTCTGTCAACATTAAGTTTAATTATAAAAACCTGAGTGCAGGGATCAACTATCAGAACAAACAGGTTTCAAAAACTACTTCCAATAAAACATTTGATACGGAATATTGGGACACTGGAACATTATGGAATATCTATTTTTTAAACTCATTTCTGAAACACAATTTTTCACTATCTGATAAAGTTTCCATATATTCCCGGTTTTATTTTCAAAATACAACCGTCAGAAATGATTCGGTTGCATTTGTAAAAGATTCCGGGCAGACAGGATACTTCAGGCCCAACCATATGTTCGGGATAGAAAGTATTGTAAGTTTTAATGTGAGCAGCAGGTATAATTTGATCGGCGGGATCGTTTATGAAAAGGAAAAACTGGCAGAAGGATTCTCAAAAACATACAGCATTTCTCCTCTGGAAAAACCTCCTGTTCCACAAAAACCTGATTTTGTTGATAACTCTCTTTTCAGTTTTTTTCTCCAGAGTAATCTAAACTTTTTTAAACAGCTTAAGGCAACATTAGGCCTGAGATATGATGATTCCAATATCTATGGGAGGGTACTAACTCCCAGGCTTGGCCTTATATTTGCCGGGAGTAGAATGAATTTAAAATTGCTTTATGTGGAAGCATTCAGAGCTCCAAAGCCATGGGATTATTATGATGGTGCAGGCAATCCTGAACTTGAGCCGGAAAAAATAAGGTCACTGGAGCTATCAACAATTTTATCCGTTTCCAGAGATTTATCTCTGGATTTATCTCTTTACAGAAATAAACTTACCAATGCTTTTGCTAAAGAGTCTCTGGATAATAACTGGAGGTGGATAAACAGGGGAGAGGTTAATACTGATGGTTTTGAAATAGCTGTAAATTTCCGGAAGAAAAAGATAAGGTCTTATATTAATTATACCTATAATAATTCATATGATGAAAATGGTGATGTTGTGCCGGAGATAGGGAAACATAACAGCAACTTTGGGATCACTTATATTTTTAATCCTGATATCAAATTTAATATACGTTGTAACTATACGGGAAAACGTTTAAATCCTAAAATTATAGGATCTACTTTATCTTTTCAAATAACGGATTCCCTGTTATTTCATTCTGCTCTCACATTTTTCAGCTCAAAAAGCTACAATATCCAGTTAATTGTAAAGAATCTTTTCGATGAAGAATATTATCATACATCAAATCTTCCTCCGGACAGGTTCAGGCAGGCTCAGAGAACCATAATGGTCAAGGGGAACTATAGATTTTGAAAATTAATTTTATGAAAAATAGATGCTGCAAAAAAAGAACGGCCTTTTTTATATTTTTATCCCTGGCTTTTGTATTTGCGGTTTCAGGTGAGGCAAACAGGGAGTCGAAGATAAAAGCTGTATTTATATATAATTTTACAAAATATATTTACTGGAGCAATGTAAACATTTCTGAATCTTTTAAGATCGGGGTTTATGGAGCAGAAGATATTATAAAACCGCTGCGATCCATAGCGAAAAAAAGATCGGTCTCGGGGAAAAAAATAGAGGTAAAGCATTTTAAGAAATTAGAAGATATAGATTATTGTCACATTATGTTCATAACTGACTCAAAGAGCAGTTATTCAGGGGAGATCATTAAAAAATTCCGGGATAAGATGGTGCTTTTTATTGGAGAAAATGATAATTTCGCTGAAAATGGAGGATCCATAGGGCTGCTTCGGGATAAAGAAAAACTGAAAATTGAGATCAATAAAAATGCCATTAATCGTTCCGGACTTAAGATCAGTTCACAGCTTCTGGACCTGGCAATATTAGTAAAGGATAAAAATGGGAATTCCTAAAATTTTTTTCAGCAAACTTTCAATTAAGTCCAAGCTTATATTGATCCAGATTTTGACCACTTTTGTTATTCTTGTATCTTTTGTTATCTATTATATGGTAGATGAAATTAATGAATTTGAAACTTTTTCTTTAATGCAATATTCATCGGTTGCTCAGGTTATCGGATCAAATTGTACCCCGGCTCTCCATTTTCTTGATAAGGATGCAGCGGAAAATGTGATGCTTTCCCTTGAAACACAAAAGTATATAGTGAATGCGTGGATATTTGACGAAAAAGATATTCTTTTTGCAAAATATAACAAAGAAGGATATTCAGAATTCTCATATCCTTTTTATGAAAATGCAATAACCAAAACTAAAAGTGAATTTATGATAATTGCGAAACAGATTAAAGATAGTGGAGAATTGTTGGGAACATTATTCCTCCGTATTGATATCACCTATAAGTGGGTAATTATAAAAAAAAATATTATTGTAGCTGCATTTTTACTGTTTGTGGGAATGATAGTAGCTTTTTTTCTGTCCATGAATACTCAGAAAAGGATTTCTGAGCCTATACTGAAATTAGTTGAAGTTGCAAAAAATGTTACGGTTTCCGGAGATTTTTCCACAAGAGTTCATAATGAAAGCACTGATGAAATAGGAGTGCTGTACAAAGGGTTCAATAAACTGATGGGTAGGCTTCAATTACAGGAAAGGAAACGTGATGAATTTGAGAATGAGCTCAAAAAGCATAAGGAGAGGCTTGAGGAAATTGTGGAAGCAAGAACTGCTGAGCTTGAAAAGGCCAGGGATCAGGCGGAAGAAGCGGACAAACTGAAGTCTGCTTTTCTGGCCTCAATGTCACATGAACTGAGGACACCCCTCAATTCGATCATTGGATTTACCGGTATAATTCTTCAAAAATTATCCGGCCCTTTGAACAGCGAACAGGAAAAGCAGTTGAATATGGTAAAGAACAGTTCACATCATTTGTTGAGCCTTATAAATGATGTACTTGATATTTCTAAGATTGAATCCGGCAGGCTTAAAGTGGACAGGGAAGATTTTGATCTGGGAAAGTTAATAAATAATACCATTATTGAACTTAAGCCTCTTGCTGCTAAAAAAGGCCTCTATCTGAACATTAATATTGATAATAGTATAGGGAAGATTAATAGTGACCCCAGAAGGGTAAAACAGATCATTATCAACCTTGTTAATAATGCAATAAAATTTACTGAAGAGGGGGGCGTTACAATTAACTGCAGGGTTGAAAATAAAAAAATTGTTATTGATGTTTGTGATTCGGGAATCGGAATAAAAAAAGGAGATATAAAATATTTATTTGAAACTTTCAGACAATTGGACGGAGGTTTGTCAAGGATAAAAGAGGGGACCGGGCTGGGGCTGGCAATAAGTAGAAGGCTGGCACAATTGCTTAATGGAGGGATCACAGTTAAGAGCAAATTCGGATCGGGCAGTACTTTTACAGTATTCTTCCCCACCAGTAAGGATTTTGAACTTTAAAAGAATACAGGAGTAATAAATGAAAGCAAATATTCTTGTTATAGAAGATAATGAGCAAAATTTATACCTGATCACATATATTCTTGAAAAAAGAGGACATACAATAATTTCAGCTATGGATGGTGAAAGTGGTATTAAAACTGCAGGGAAAGTTAAACCTGATATTATTCTCCTTGATATCCAATTGCCGGGGATGGATGGTTATGAGGTTGCAAAACGATTAAAAAGTATCCCGGAATTAAATGATATCCCAATAGTGGCTGTTACTTCCTATGCAATGGTGGGGGACAGGGAGAAGGCATTGGAATCAGGATGTACAGGATATATCGAGAAACCCATTAATCCTGAAACATTTACTGAAGAGGTGGAAAGTTATTTGAAAAACAGAAAGGAGTAATTTTATGAAAAAAGTTTTGATAGTAGATGACATAGCGGAAAATATTTATCTTCTTGAAACATTGCTGAAAGGCCATGGATATGATGTAGAAACGGCAGAAAATGGAGCTGTTGCTATGGAAAAAATAAAAAGTAGCTCTCCCGGAATGATAATATCGGATATATTAATGCCGGTTATGGATGGATTTGCTCTATGTAGAGAATGTAAAGTAGATAAAAAAACAAGAAATATTCC
>JBDLJQ010000046.1:0-24221 GCA_039714255.1 Acidobacteriota bacterium | reverse complement strand
TATAGTGAACAAATTTTTTTGTTTTGCCAATATATTTATTGATTCCCCCCCCATAGGTACCTATCCATAGAACACCGGATTTATCCTCATAAATCGAACGGACCTCATTATTACTGAGACTGTTTAAATCATTGGGATCATTCATATAATGGATAAAATTTTCATTTGCCCTGTCAAACTTATTTAAACCCAGATTGGTACCAATCCACATCTGGCCAGATTGATCCTCAAAAATTACCCTTACGTGGTTATTGCTGATGCTATCGGGATCATTTTGATCATTATCAAATACGACAAACGAATTATCCTCTCTCACAAACCGGTTTAACCCGCCGCCATCTGTACCAATCCATAAGGTGCCGGATCGGTCCTCGAAAATAGTAAAGATGTCATTATGATTTAATTTCCCGGGGACATCCGGTTCAGCCTGATATCGGGTAAATTTTTCTGTTTGCCGGTTGAATTGATTTAACCCGCCTCCCCTGGTTCCAATCCAGAGAGAACCGGATTTATCTTCAGTGATGGCATAGATTTGATTACTGCTGAGGGAATTCGGGTCTTTGGTATCCGAAAAAAAATGTTTGAATGACATTTTTTCTTTATCAAATCTATTCAAACCATTGTCAGTTCCAAACCAGATGGTACCTGAACGGTCTTCATAGATGGTGCGAATCACATTGTTACTTAAACTTCCGGGATTGGAGGGATCTCTTTTAAATTGTGTGAATTTTTTCCGCCCGGGATCATATGAGGTTAGTCCGCCATGAAAAGTTCCAATCCAAAAAACACCGTTCCGGTCTTCTATTACTGATAATATATTATCATGTCCCAGGCTGTTGGCATTGTTGTAATCTTCTTTATATATTTTGAAATTATAACCGTCAAACTGATTTAAACCATCTTCAGTGCCAAACCACATAAATCCCCGGCTATCCTGAAGGATACATTCAACAATATTCTGCGATAATCCTTTATCAATGGATATCTGTTCAAATCTCATTTGCCCCCTTGCAGAAAACAGAGGATGCCCAATGATTAAAACTGTTATGAATAATAAAAATCTATTAGCCATATTAATTATTTTTACGTATCTATCCCCCACATTGTTTCTATATATCTTAAATAAATTTTTACTTTTTAAATATATGTTCTAAAGCTTCATCTATTTTTTTATCCAGGCCTTCAGGATACCAGTGGCCGGTATTTGGAAAAATAACAAATTTATGGCCTAAACCTGATCTTTTGAAAATACCAACAAGTTTTTTCTGAAGTTCCAGTCTGTTATCCCTCTCTGTTGTGATAAAAGTACCTCTGATACCTTTTTTGGCAGCTTTTAATACATCTGGTTCAACTATCTCTTTCGGGACCTGGGGGCATAGGATAATAAAACCCTTTACGGGAATTTTCTCTTTAAATGTCAGAAAAAGTGATGCTCCTCCACCTGAAGAAAACCCGCCAATTATGATCCTTTTTTTATCCACGGGATATTTTTCAAGAATTTTCTCAAATGCACTTTTTACCTCTTTTTTTGTGATGAAATAATTTTCCCATCCGTAACCATCCGGTGCAATCAGCTGGGAAGACTGGAGGTAAGCAACAATATATTCATTTTTCATCTTTTCAGATGTCCATCTCGGTTTGAAATTCTTTATATTTTCCCCGCCTCCATGGAGAGCAATGAAAAGGGGATATTTTTTTGATTTATCAAAATTTTCCGGCAAAGAGATATCCATTTTGCTCTTTGTATCTTTTTTGGCCTTTTCATATAGTTCATTGTTTTTTGATAATACTGCTTTAAAACCGGGCAGATCTTTGTATCCTTTATAAAGGGGGCTTTTAAAGATCAATATGTTAAACCATACACCCTTTTTGTGTGCTTTATTCAATATTTTTATCCCCTTCTCAAATTCTTTTGTGTGGCCGTAGATTATAGAGAGGTTATAGGCAAACCGGTCAAATTTTTCCGGATAATTTCCAATGTTCTTTTCCAACAGGTTACGGGTCTCTTCAAATTTTTTTGCTCTGTAGAGAGAGACAATTTTTTTATACAATTGTAAATAGGCATCATCTTTCTGTTTTTCTTTTTCAGTGGAAAACAGGAAAGAAGCTCCTGAAATAAGGAACATAAAGATCAAAGAAGCTGCAATAATATTTTTTTTCATTTTTCCTCCGTTTTTTATCTTAATAGTACGAAGATTATCAGTAAAAAGATTTTATTGATATTTTTGAAAACAAATTAATTAAAAAATATTAGTGCCGTCGGGGTCAGGGAAATAGCGCCCCAATTTGATAACTACCTCCCTGGCGTCTTCGACAAGGTTATGTATTGTTCTGTCATATAAAAATTCATCAGATGAATCTGTGGGAAGTTCTTCCAGAAGTAGGGATAGTTTCCCTAAGAGATTCTCTGCATTTTCCGTTTTGTCCATTCCGGGAAAAGTTGTATCTTTATCCAGTGATAAAGATAATTCTTTTAGAGAGTTCCCGGCACCGGAAATTTTTACAAGAGTTGATTCATCATAAATAAATTCATCTGAGTTGTTTTTAGGAAATTCTTTTAAAAGGTTTGAAAAAATTTTAAGTGACCTGTTAATGGTTTTTCTCTGATCATATGTTATTTTGTCGATTTTTTCTTCTCCTTTCCCAAAATTATACCAGAAATATTTTTTTTTATAAAAATTTCAAATTTAAAAAGTTCAGCCACACTTGCTATTTGAAAATAATAGAGTTTAAAAATTTTCCAAAATAAGGTATATTTGGAATGACAGGAGTAAATATGAAAGGAAAACAGTTCGTATGGTTATTATTTTCAGTGGTATTTTTTTTAATTTTCTCTAATTCATGTGATATAGCTGATGCAATAAACGGGGATACAAATTATACTTTGACCGTAACATTAGGTACTGGAGTTGTGGGAGCTCCTGCAGCCGGAAGTTTCAATTATGCTGAGGGCAGTATTATCAGTTATAGCTATTCTCTTGAGAATAACAATTATACAAATCTGGAGGTGGTTATTGACGGGAATCCTGCCGGGACTTCGGGTTCCATTACAATGAATCAGAATCATACTGTGACTGTAACGGCTGATGTCATTTCTGCCTCTTATGATGTGAGGGGCAGCTGGAAGGGGACTCAGAAGGATTCCAATGGCGATTCTGATCCTTTCGAAGTAACTTTTACAGGATCATCTGCTTTAAGCGGAACCACAAGTGGCTGGGCCGATGATCCTAACTCTGTAGGAGCAGGTACTTATGCGGTTTCAGGCAGCAGTATAGATTTCAGCCTGTGGTATGGAAGTGTCAGAAATTTTCAGGTAACCGGAACTTTTGCTAACAATGATCAGATGAGCGGCACCTGGATCTGGACTAACCATAATGGAGATAAGTTTAACGGCACCTGGATCCTGAACCGGAATTAGATAAAATTCAATAAAAAAAATATTTAAATTGAGATTTTTGTAAAGACAATTTTATTTAAAGTAGTAGGGGGGGGAGTATGAAAAAAAAATATTTAATATTTTTATTAATAGTTTTATTTTCAGTATCTATGTTTTCACAGAGTGTATCAGTCAAAAAATCAAATTTGAAAGCTGCAAAAAAAAAGATCATTTTAAAGTGTAATATCAAAGTCCTGGACCCCTGCCCGGAAGGATCAACAGTTACCCTGAAAGAAAAAAAGGCAACATTGATCAGATGGGACCCTTCATTCAGCCCCGGCGGAAATGTAAAGATAGCAATGACATACGCTAATTGCCCCGGTGAGTCAGGGCCAGTTCTGTTAATACTTTTTCCCATCGTTCAATCCACTCCCAATGATGGGAGTTTTACCTGGACGACACCTGACGTAAACAGAATAAAGTGTTATAAGATCAGTATATATAAGATCGGAACAAAATGTTCGGGCAGGACTGGTATTATAAAAGTGAAGCCTGATCATTTATTTCGAAAAAAGATTCTGTCTGCAAATGCAATAAAAGTTAAGTATAAAAATCAAATAAATTCTCTTGTCAGAACGATTATGAAAATGAAACCGAATAGTAAGATAAAGTTCAAAGTGGAAGAGTTTTTAAAACATTTATCAAAGACAGAAGGATCCGGGCAAGCTGAAAATAGAGATGCATTAAAAATACTTGAGGAACAGCTTCAGAAAGAGATGGCGGAACAGGAAAAAAATAAAGCTGAACAGATGATTCAAAGCCAGAGAGAACATATAAAGAAACTCATGCAGATGATCAAAGAAATGATGGAAAGGCAATCCGAGGCCATAAGGAAAATAAGCCATTAATAAGTACTGATCTTTCAGCAGGGTATTAATAGACAGATCTAAATATCTGCCCGGATGATAAAAAATTTTTAAAAAAGTTATTTATTGACATTTTTTTTTTGTTTTTTTATAATTTCACCAGTTTAAAGTGAGTTTTCCCATGGAAAATGTATACAGCGCTATAGCTGGTTTAAAATATTATATGTTAAGCACCAATATGGTGTCACAGGCTTTGTAGTTCCTGCAATTCAGCAAACAGATCTGATCCGAACTTTAGTTATTACTGGTTTCTTTATAATTGTATAATTAGGAGAAAACGAGAGTGAGCTAAAATGATCGGCCGGACAATTTCTCATTATCGAATATTGGAAAAACTGGGTGAGGGGGGCATGGGTAAAGTTTATCTTGCCCATGATTTAAGGTTGGACCGTAAAGTGGCCCTTAAATTCCTCCCCATGGAAAAAACAACTGATCCTGATACCAACCGCAGATTTAAAAGGGAAGCCAATGCTGCTGCCCGTCTCAACCACCCCAATATTGTTACCATTCATGAAATAGATGATATCCAGGGTAGAAATTATATTGTTATGGAATATATTTCCGGCGGTACTCTCAAAGATAAAATTGATGCTTTAAAAGAACGGGACGATGACCGGATAAAGCTGAGGGATATTCTCGTAATAGCATTACAGATTGGAAGAGGCCTGCAAAAGGCCCATAAGGCAGGTATAATCCACCGCGATATTAAACCGGCAAATATCCTGCTTGATCCTGATGGACAGGTTAAGATCATGGACTTCGGGTTGGCAAGGCTTAGCGGTGCTACCAGCAAACTGACCAGGAGTGGGACAACGGCAGGAACAGCCCTGTACATGGCTCCTGAACAGATCAATGCAGAAGAGGTAGACAGGAGAGCCGATATCTGGTCTTTCGGTGTAGTCCTTTTTGAGATGATCTGTGGCAAACCTCCCTTTAAGGAAGAATTCCTCCAGGCCCTGTTTTATTCGATCTTAAACGACTCACCACCTTCATTGGGAGAGCAGTTTCCGAATCTTCCCGTTGATCTTGAAAAGATCGTATCACGGTGTCTGGCAAAAGAAGCAGAAGAACGTTATCAAACTATGGAAGAGGTATTAACAGACCTGAAATCGGTAAAATCAGAATTAACAAAGGAAATTCCTCCTGTTAAAAAAGCAGGCAGATTTTTCCTCTTTCTCAGACGCCGGAAAAAATTCCTTTTACCCCTTCTTATTCTTCTCTTCAGTATTTTATTTTTATTGATCCCCAATCCCGGAAGCGATGCATTAAAAAAAATTTTATTCGATCCGAAAATTCCAGCCCGGAAATATCTTGCAGTGATTCCCCTGGTTAATTCCGGAAATAATCCCCTTCAAAAAGCATACACAGATGGTACCACTGCAAGAATTATAGACAAACTTACCAACCTGGAACAATTTGAGAAAAAAATGTGGGTTATTCCTGTTTCATATCTGGAGGGCTATAATTCCAAAAATGAGCAAAAAATCGGAAATTCATCCAGCATTACACTGGCCCTGACCGGAGCGGTACAAATGTATAAAGATAAAGTAACTTTTGAACTTAACCTGGTGAATCCTGAAACCCTGAAAAAGTTGAGAACCAGAGTTTTATCCAATCAAATAACCAACCTTTCCGGGCTGCAGGATGGATTGTTAAGGGAAATAGTGGATATGCTGGATGTTGATTGGGAACCGGAAGTTAAAAAAGCATTAACCGCTGGAGGAACTTCTATGCCGGGTGCTTACCGGCTTTATCTGCAGGGGCTGGGCCTTCTGGGAGAAAATAAAAATAAAGAGAATATCATTAGAGCCATGGAAATGTTCAGGCAGGCCATTGAACAGGATGGTTCCTACGATGAGCCCCATGCTTTACTGGGAAAAGCCTGCTTATTTATGTATAGAATAACAAAGGAGAAAAAGTGGCTGGAAAAAGCTGGATCTTTTTGTAACAGTGCCCTGAAAATTAATGGGGATTTGTATTCTGCATATATAACTCTGGGGTATCTTCATCAGGAAGCTGGAAAACATGAAGAGGCCATTGAAGATTTTCAGCATGCCCTGGATATAAATCCCGAATGTTTCGAGGCTGCTATTGAAATAGCCGGCATATATTACTTTGACCTCAAAAAGAACAAAAAAGCAGAGGAAGCATATAAAAATGCTATAGCGGTCAGAGAGGAGTACTGGCAGGGATATAAACATCTGGCCTATTTCTATTTGATGGTTAATCGTTATCCTGAGGCTGAAAAAATGCTCTTCCGGATTATTGATCTTAACCCGGCGGATCTTTGGGCTTATAAGGCCCTGTTTGGTATCTATAACAAAAGAACTGATGAGGCCAGTTTCCAAAGAGCCAGGGAGATATTTGAAATATCAAAAAAGTTTGGAGCTGACAGTGATATATATTCCAACATGGGAACAAATCTGTTTTATCAAAAGAGATTCGAAGAGGCACAGTCCATGTATTTAAGGGCCATTGAATTGGGGAGAGAGAGTTCTTTTAATTTCGTGCTTTGGGGCAACCTGGCAGACAGTTACCGGCTTTTGGGAAAAGATGAAGAGAAGGCACAAAAGGCATATCAGAAAGCTGTAAATTTGGTACAAAAAAAACTTCAGGAAGAACCGGATAATGCTCCCATGAACTCCAGCCTGGCATTGTACCTTTCCAAGCAGGGAAAGTTTGAGCAGGCTATGTCTGAGATAAACAAAGCCCTGAAACTGGAACCCAATAATATAGCGGTGCTTCAGAATTCAGTAGTGGTGTTTGAACTTTCAGGCTACCGAAAAAGTGTATTTAAGGGTTTGAAAGAAATCATCAAACGTCATGGTGCTCTGGGAGAGATGATCCGTAATCCATTCCTTGCTGAGCTCAGGAAAGATCCGGAGTACAAAAAATTGCTAACTCCTGAGAGCAACAGTAAAAAGAAGGAGGGGTAAACAATAAGTAGTTATATTTATTAGTAAAAAATAAATAAATTTTTCTCTGATCCCGGTTTACCGGAGGTTAGGGATATTAGGGGGTGACAGAATGGTTAAAAAAATTATTTTGATTTTAGTATTTTTATTTTTTATTTTATTCATGTTTTCAGAGACTTCTGCAGATCAGGAGAAGGTAGAGAAAAAGAAGCATTTTAAACAAGATTGTGTAAAGTATGGTAAAACGTGTAAAAAAGAACCAAAAGTTATTGAAATTCAAACTATATCCGTAGAGGAGTCTATGGATGGCAAATCCACTATTGGTAAACGTTACTATCTTTTTCATACGAAGGGAGTAGCAAAAGGTAAGAAAGGAGCAATAGAAAAGCCGAAAAAAATGAAAAAATTTAAAAATAAGTCGGAGCTCTTTGCAAAATCTGGAAATTTTTATAAAGAACACCCAAACCTGGTTAGTACCGTTATGGATAGGGGAGAGAAAATTTACTGGAAATGCGAATATCCATTTACCATCTTTTATGGGGGCAGATCCATTCTCACCACTGACAAACAAGGTTGGGCCCGGCCGGGAAAAATTATATCCTATCTTCAAGGGGTTAAGAGAGGTGAAAACTGGTATCAAACTCCGGATGCCTGGATAGTTAATAATGCTCTTAGCGGTGCCTATAAATATTTTGTTTCCGTTTATATCCCGGAGGCGGGAATAATATTAGTTGATGATCCTGAAACAATTGTACCGCGGCCTAAAAGAAATTAACCAGCTTGTTCAGAACGAAGTGCCCGAATATAGAAACAACCGGTTTCTCAGAAATCCGGGACATCAGGTAGATGCTTTATTAAAAACCGGTGACGGTTATTTATAGTATCGGATCTGACTATAACCGGATCGTATCCCAACGTGAAATAAGTTTCCTTTAAAATATGGAATAGTTGTTCCTGGTCATCTCTGTCTTCAGTCCTGACTCCGTCCTGAACAAGCTCAAGAGGTTCAAAAATGAACACTTTTTTGAATCTGAAAATTTCTGCAGATCTTCTAATTTCATCCGGGACGGGGAGGTTACCCAATTTTAGAAAAGCAATATTATCGGGAAGGGAATAATCATGAATAATCATTTCCGACCTATCCAGATTAAGTGCATCATTTGTCATCAGGAAAAATAGAATCTTCTGGGTTTCCATACTGTAGAGAGTCTCTTTATCGAATAGGACACCTCTTTTCTTCAAAGAAATGATATATTCCCGGCTTATATCGGGATTGACCTTATATCCTTCTTCCTGAAGCCGTCTTAATGATGTCGACTTCCCCGAACTGGGTGGGCCTGTACCAACATACCAGTTTGTTTCCTTATTCAGGGGATGGATGTTCAGCAACTTTAACAGAGATAAATAATCCCTCTCAAAATTCATTTCTTATAGTTTATCATTTTTGGTCAATATTTTTCAACCCGGTAGAAAGTATAAATCTATGATGTTAAGATATGATATATCCTGAGCTTAAAATGAAAGTCAAAAAAAAATTATTCAGCTTCATAGTAATTTTTTTAACTCTGGTTCTGGCCACTTTATATATAATTAACTTTCCCCTTTCAAAAGCGGTTAATCCGGAAAATGAACGTCTGGAATGTTTCATGATCATGGCCGGAAGGGATACAACCACTGACGGATCGGTATTGCTTGCTCACAATAATGATCTCACCGGTAAAGAGGCATCCCTGATTGAAAAATTTCCCGGGCTTAAACATGAACCCGGCGAACACATTCTATTTCCCTCCGGATTAAAGATCCCTCAGGTGGATGAAACTTTAGAATGGATGGTTCTCCGTATTTACAAAGGATTTGCAGAAGGTGATGCAGTGGCAGTGAATGAATTCCAGGTTGCCATCGCAGGAGGGCTCGCACTTGGGGATGACAGGAATGAGAATGCTGTCAAAGCAGATCCCCTGATCAAAAAGGGGTTGACAGGAGGAGTACGTTATATAGCACTACAACGTTCAAGAACTGCACGGGAATGTGTTGAGTTGATCGGTTCTCTTTATACTAAACATGGTGTTACTTATCCCAGCGGGGTCGGTATCGCAGATCCGGATGAGATCTGGTATATGGAATCGGGGGGAGGGAGGTCATGGGCTGCTGTTCGAATTCCCGACGATGCAGTATGGGTTCAGGCAAATGGATACAGGATAGGAGAGATCGATTTTAAGGATAAAAGCAATTTTCTTACCTCACCGAAACTGAAAGAATTTGCTGTTAAAAAAGGACTCTGGAATCCCTCAGGGGGGAAATTTAATTTTGCCCGGGCCTTCGGGAGGAAAAAGAGAACACCTGAGAACAGGTTCTATAATTCGAGAAGGATCTGGCGTGGAATGAGTCTGCTGGAGCCTTCACTCGATCTTGATCCTGATTCGGAAAAATTTCCTTTATTCATCAGGCCTGAGGAAAAGATCAATTTAAAAAAACTTTTTTCAATTCTCAGGGATCATTATAACGGTACCCGATATGATATTTATTCTGAAAAAGAGGATAGCAGGAGGGAACGTTCAATAGCTGTTCCCGGGTCAGTCCATACCAATGTATTGCAATTAAGAGGATGGATGCCACATGATATCGGGGCAGTTTTATGGGCAGGAGTGGGGCCTGTTCCCTTTTCAATATATGTCCCTTTTTATTTCGGGATAAATACAGTTCCGGAACCTTTTGGAAAAGCCGGTAAAGAATATGATCAGGGATCTGCATTCCGGATATTCAGGTCTTTATGTGACCTGATAACTCCCAGGTTCAATAAATTTGCTGGAAAAATCATTGGTGAATGGAAAATATTTGAAACAGAAGAACTGGTGAGGCAGGATAAAATAGAAAAAAAGGCGATGTTACTTTTCAGGAAAAATAAAGCTGCTGGTAAACAATATTTAACCGAATACACCGGTACTCAGGCGATTAGATCCCTGAAAAAAGGAGAAATAAAACTTAAAGAGTTTCAAAAAAAAGTAAAATCAGGGTGACAGATCAATATTTTGTTTTTGGATTGGGCTGGTTTGATCTTCCTCTGTTCTTTAAGAGGTGAAATAATTCTATTTGAACTTTATTTTCTCTCGGTTCCAATATCTCAAATCTTTTTATCTTTTCATTCAGCGTTGAAGCTTTTATCCCTAATATCAATGAAGCTGTTTTCTGATTCCCCCTGGATATCTTCAGGGTTTTTTTTATCACCTCTTTTTCCAGTGCATTAATAAAAATATTCAGGGGGGTGTTCTTTGATGTACAATTTCTCAACAGGTAACAATTAATAAGTTTTGTCCTGGCATCACCCATATCTGATTTTATTGAAGAGAGATCAATATTTTCAGATCCAATTAAATTGCTTTTTCTTATTAGTTTGTTTTTTTTTGATGTAGCCATTTTTCCTTATTAAAGCTTGATCAATTTCACAAGCTTCTCCCTGTATCTTCGCCCCCATGGGAAAACTCTTTTGTTGTCCAGAACCACACAATAATTGTTGTTTCCCGTTTCCTTCAGCTGATCTATCTTCTTCACATTCACTATTGTAGATCTGTTTATCCTGAGAAATTTATCGGGATCAAGTTTTTCCTCAAGAGATCTTAATGTCTTTCTAATGACAAAAGATTTTTTGTCACAATATACCTTTACATAATTTCTGTCTGCCTTTATCAGGTCGATATCAGTTTTGTCAATAAACAGATAATTTTTCCCTACCTTAAATAATATTTTATCCATCCCAAAACCCCCACCTTTTTGCAGTTAATCATGCTTAATAGTTAATTCATGATAATATTCATACTGCTTTCAAGCATTACTATTATGTACGGTTTTTTGAATTCTTTAAACCAAAGTTTGAAATTTACCGAAATTTACTGTTTTTTTCCCTTATTTATTATATTAATTCAAATTTTTTGGATTATTGTCCATTTTTTTGACCTCATTTTGATCAAAGCACTATTTAATGCATTGTAAAGTTTGTTTGCAGGATGAATAACTAAAGGTGTATAACCGGTTTCAATCAGAATAAAAATAAATGGAGCAATATCAGTAATACCAGTACTAAAATTATCATAATTATCTCCGGTTTTTGAAGAATTTTCTTTTTTTTTCTTGCCCGGTCGATTTTATCTCTATTTTTGAGCTTTATATTTATCCAGATGTCAATCTCATCTTTATATGCAAAAACCCTTGCTTTGGGTGAATCTTCAAGCCTGTGCACAGGGAGTTTCAATTCCTTCTCCCACTTTCTGCAGGTTTTTTCTGACCTGTCCAGGTATGTGGATATCTCTTTCCACGAATCCAGAATGGAACGATCTGTCTTGATCTCTCCGTTTCCGGATAGTTTTCTTTTAATCACACACCACCCCCATACAGATTAAAAAAAAGTATCACCTAACAATGAATAAGTTTTAAGCATCTCACATTAAAATGTCAATATATAATACGTGTAATACGGTTTTTTGTTATAAAAATGAATTTTTTTTCTTTTGACCGAATTTATAGAAGCAGTTAGTGTTAAGGAAATTCCGGAACATTTTTGTCAGGTAATGCAATAGTTTATTTCATGTCAATAAAGTTTTTTGAATGTGAAAAATGCACGGGTGGTAAAAAGTTACATTTAATTTTTTGTGTTATAATAATCTTATACGGACTTTTTTGCTGATTTTCAGTTCCGTAAACGAAAATCAAATTTCATAAAGAGGTAAAAATGCCATTTAGTATTAAGATGTTTATTGAAAAGATCTTTGCTCCAGCAAAAAATGAAGTGCTTACTATAATGATCGATGTTCCTCACGGATCAATATCTGATACGGGTGAATGGAAGGAACGTCGGGAAATGGCCCGTGACTGGCATAGTAAGATCTCAAAACTATCATCGGTTTGGGGAATGGAAATAAATCCTCTGGTTATCTATAAAGCTACAGGAGGGCATAATTCCGACCTGCCTGAAAAGTGTTTTACAGGAGACAGGGAAGTGATAACTGCAGAAATCATAAAAGGATCAACAATAATATTATCCATGCCGGAATATTCTGCAACAGCTCCACTTTATGAATATTCACGATCATTGAAAAGAT
The DNA here is from genome assembly GCA_039714255.1 of Acidobacteriota bacterium. Taxonomy (GTDB): domain Bacteria; phylum Acidobacteriota; class Aminicenantia; order UBA2199; family UBA2199; genus UBA647. The sequence continues at coordinate 11,911 of JBDLJQ010000046.1, read as the reverse complement.
TGAGGGTGGGTTCAATGCCCGGAGCGGCTAAATTTATGGAAGAGACCGGCCTGTCTGCTGATTATATGGAAATTTCAAAAAGATGTAAGGTACTTGTAGAAATAATGGAAAAGGCAAAAGGTGCAGAAGTAACTTTCTCATCAGGCCATAAATGTTATTTTGATATTTCCGTGAACGGTTCATTTATAGATGACGGTATCCTCCATCCACAGATGGGAGGGACTGATCTCTCTACTTCCAACCTCCCAGCAGGAGAGGTATATTGTGTTCCCGATGAAAAACAAGGAAGCCGTACTGAAGGTGAACTCCCTTTCCAGGTTGATGGAGAAACAGGTTTGTTCAGGGTAAGAGAGAACAGGATAACTGAAATTGAAGGAGAAGGAGATAGTATTGCCGAACTTCGGGAAAAGATGAACAGGGATGAAGCCTGGCGGAATATTGCCGAATTTGCCATAGGTGTTAATGAGAAAGCAACTGTGACAGGCAATGTACTTCAGGACGAGAAGGCCGGATTCCACTGGGCATATGGAAGAAGTGATCATCTGGGAGGAATTACCGGTGTTGATAAATTCTTATCTCCTGATAATGTTGTTCATACAGATATTGTATATGCAAAGGGAAATCCCATAGAGTGCTCTCTCCTCAAATTGATCTTTCCGGATAATACAGAAAAAATTCTGATAGAAGACGGCAAACTTATCGAACTTTCCGAATAGTTAAAAAATCTCACCTGCAGCAGCCTTATTTTTAAAGAGAAACTATCTTTCCGGGGACGCGTTTATTTATTTTTTTAAATTTTGAATTTATAATTTTTTTCTAATTATTTATAATTAGTTTCTTAGGGGAGGAAATATGAAAAACCTTAAACAAAATATATCTCTTATATTCATTATTATAATTCTTTCTGCGGGTTTGGCCGGAAAAGAAAATGTAAAAAAATCTTCTTTGGTTGAGGAAGCATTAGGCGGATTAAAATTCAGGTCCATCGGGCCTGCTTTTATGTCAGGGCGGATCGCTGATCTTGCCATTGACCCGAAGGACAGTAAAATATGGTATGTAGCTGTCGGGTCAGGCGGGGTCTGGAAGACGGTCAATTCCGGTACCACCTTTGAACCGGTGTTTGACGGACAATCTTCATATTCGATAGGGTGTATAACGATAGACCCGAACAACTCAAATATTATCTGGGTTGGGACAGGGGAAAATGTAAGTGGCCGCCATGTCGGTTATGGTGACGGTATCTATAAAAGTGTGGATGGCGGGCTTTCCTGGGAAAATAAAGGTTTAAAGAAAAGTGAACATATTGACAAGATCATTGTGGACCCCACAGATTCCGGGATAATATATGTTGCTGCCGAGGGGCCTCTCTGGTCGCCCGGAGGAGAAAGGGGTGTTTTTAAAAGTGAAGACGGTGGAATTACATGGAAGGCTTCCCTCACAATAGATGAACATACCGGAGCCACAGATCTTGTTATAGATCCGGGAGATCCTAAAGTGCTTTATGCAGCTACTCACCAGCGCCGCAGGCATGTCTCTGCCCTGATAAACGGAGGCCCGGGATCGGCAATTTATAAAACTATTGATGGCGGTAAAAACTGGTCAAAAATTGTAAAGGGGCTTCCGAAAGAATATCTGGGACAGATCGCACTCGCAATATCTCCACAGAGGCATGATGTTATTTATGCATCGGTTGAAACATCTATCCGGAATATCACTTTTTACCGGTCTTCCGACGGAGGACAGAACTGGATAAAAAAAGCAACCTATAATACTCCTGGTACCGGCCCTCACTACTATCAGGAGTTATTTGCATCTCCTTTTCAGTTTGATCGTATTTTTTCCATGGAGATCAATGTTCTGGTGAGCAATGATGGAGGCGGGAATTGGGCCAGGATCCCTGAGAAGAAGAAACATGGCGATAATCATGCTCTTGCATTTAAAGCTGATGATCCAGATTATCTGCTTTGTGGAAGTGATGGAGGAATATATGAAACTTATGATAACGGTAAAAGCTGGAGGTTCATATCAAACCTCCCTGTAACACAATTTTATCGAATTGCTGTGGATAATGAAAAACCATTTTATAATGTCCTGGGCGGTACCCAGGATAACTGCACACAATTGGGCCCATCCCGTACAAAAAGGAGAGACGGGATCTGGAACAATGACTGGAGGATCACAATTGGAGGAGACGGATATAATTGCCAGTTCGATCCTGTAGACCCGAATATAATGTATGGAGAATCCCAGATCGGTAATATGGCCCGTTATGATAAACGAACCGGTGAAGCGGTACCGATCAGGCCAATTATTGAACCGGGAGAAGATCCGGACCGCTGGAATTGGGACAGCCCTTTGATAGTAAGCCCCCACTCTTCGAAACGGTTATGGTTTGCATCTCAAAGGCTCTATAGAAGTGACGACAGGGGAGATAACTGGATCGCTGTGAGTGGAGATCTCTCGAAAGGAAAGAACAGGCTTGAAGAAAAGTTCATGGGAAGGAGCTGGAGCATTGATTCCGTGTGGGATAACGATGCAATGTCTTATTACGGTAATGTTGTTACCCTTGATGAATCACCTCTTCAGGAGGGGTTGATATATTGCGGAACCGATGATGGTTTGATACAGATAACTGAGAATGGAGGGAAGAACTGGAGAAAGGTTGACCGGTTTCCCGGAATACCTTACGGTACTTTTGTAAATGAAATTATGGCTTCGAAACATGATAAAGATACTGTCTATGCACTCTTTGATGATCATAAAAGGGGGAACTTTAAGCCCTATATCCTTAAAAGCATGGACAGGGGCAGGAAATGGATATCCATAAAAAACAACCTTCCTGACCGTCATATCCTCTGGTCTCTGGAACAGGATCATAAGGATAAAAATATCCTCTTTCTGGGGACCGAATTTGGCGTTTTCTGTTCGCTCAACGGTGGTATCAGCTGGATGAAACTTAAAAGTGGAATGCCCACCATAGCTGTCAGGGATATCAAAATACAGAAAAGAGAGGATGACCTTGTCTGTGGAACTTTCGGCAGGGGATTTTATATCCTTGATGATTATTCTCCACTGAGAAAGATCAATGAAACAGAAATGAAAAAGGAATTTAAACTTTTTCCGGTCAAACCTGCACTTTTCTTTCTGCCTATGAGTGTATCCGGAGGTGGACAGGGGCATACTTTTTATGAAGGGAAGAATCCTGAATATGGTGCCGTGATAACTTATCATATGAAAAGGCCGATGGAAAGTATTAAAGATATCAGGAGAAAAAAAGAGAAAGAACTGGAAAAGGCGGGTAAAGATGTTCCATTCCCGGGTTGGGAAACAATTAAAAGAGAAAAAATGGAAGAATCTCCCAAACTTATTCTTCAGATAACCAATTTAAAAGGTGAAGTGGTAAGGCGTATTAATGCACCGGGAAAGAAGGGGTTACACAGGGTGAACTGGGATATGAGAGATTCATCACAAAATCCGGTCAGGTTAAGTAAACCCGTATCTTCTTCTCCTTTTTCCTATCCCTGGAGATACAGGAGGAGGGGCATAATTGTATTCCCCGGCAAATATTATGTTAAGGCGTATAAGATGATAGAGGGAAAGATGAACCCTGTTTCAGATAAGGAGGAAATATCCTTTGTAAATTTATCCGGTAAAAAACTTACGGAAGCTGAAATGAGTGGGATCTCAGATTTTTTTGATAAATTTATGAAGTTGAATCGTGATCTTTCCGCCCTCTCTTCGGTAATTGGCAAAATGGATGAAGGATTAAAATATATAAAAAAAGCATTACCGGAGACAAGGAAAGATAACGGGAATTTTCTCTCTGATATTCTGGCAATGGAAGGGAAATTAAAGGATATTTCCGATGAACTCAGAGGTGATTCAGTCAGACGGAGCAGAAGTGAACCGGCCAGGCCGGGATTGTCTGGCTACCTGTGGGATCTGGGAAGTAAATCAGGATCTGTCCTCAGGCCCATCCGTGATAATGAAAAAGTAAAACTAAAAAAGATCAGGGAAATGTTCACCGTGGTCAAAAACAAGGTAAAACAGATCCGGAAAGATGAATTCCCGAAACTGATCATGAGGGCAAAGGAGTTGGGAGCTCCCTGGATTCCCGGATTCGGCCTGGAAGAATAATTATAAAAATAAAAAAGCAGCAAAAATGCATTAAATTACGGAATTTTAACAGGAATTGAGTTTTGCTTTTTTTCAGATCTGAATCAGGTTAAGTTTTTTTACAACTTTCAGAAGTTCTTCCTGAAGGATCTCTGATATTTTTTCAGGTAAATACCGTGCTTTTTTCCCCTTTAATTTTTTCTTCCGGTTAAAGGAGTGGGTGAGGATCATTTTTTCACTTTTTGCATCAAAAATTTCAATATCCAGGGCCAGATGTGCATACCAGTTTTTCTCCCTGTAATACATCTCAAGTGCGTCGATATTTATTTTCATCCTCAAGTCCGGTTCCACTTTGGAATATTCTTTAATGACCCTTTTAAATAATGAACTGTTCCTGTAAAAGCGGATAGTGGAATCTTTTATCAACTCACTGGGCCTGGTTGCCCATTGTTTGAATGTCAAATATTTGATCTTATAGGGTGAACTGCGATATGCAATTCTCTGGTGCCAGAAGGCTTCATTGGTCTCCATATCTTCAACAAACAGTATTTTCGGGATCTTTATTGAGATCAGGTCTTTCTGAGGTTCCATGTAGAGGTCATAATAATAGATGTCTCCGCATCCCCACATAAAAACTATCAATATTAATACCAGATAAATTTTATTTTTCATTTTCCTCTCTTAATACTTATATAAAAAATTTATTTATTTATCTCAATCATGAATACTTTTTACCGGTAAAAATTTTTTTCCGACCTTTTAAGCATTCAGGATTTTTGTATCGTTAAAATTTAATTTTTTTTGACAAAAAGACGGGTTTAACTATAATAAATAGTTTAAATTTAACAAAAAGGAGATTGAAAATGAAAAAAGGTTTGATATTTGGTTTGATAGGATTTATTATCGGAGTTTTAATAACCGGAATTGTTATGTACAATATGGCACCCGGCCTGATGATGATGGAAGATGAAAGCTCCTATAATTTTGAAGAAACCATAACAAAATTTGAAGAGTCTGTTAAGGCTCATGGCTGGAAGATCCCGACAGTTCATGATCTGCAGAAGACTATGAATAAATTCGGTAAAGATGTGAAAGCTGTTAAGGTTTTTGAATTATGTCATCCTGACCATGCAGGAAAGATCCTTGCAAAGAGTGATGAGAGAATAGTTTCATCATTAATGCCCTGCAGAGTTGCTTTTTATGAAAAAGAGGATGGGAAAGTTTATATGTCAAGAATGAATTCAGGTTTAATGGCTTCAATGATGACCGGAATAATTCCTGAAGTAATGGATGAGGCTGCAAAAGATACTGAAGAAATATTAAAAGCTGTTTTACCAAAAATCTGATCAGAAAATTCGGGGATGATTTCTGCTGAAAAGGATTTGTCCCCGTTTTTAGTTTTTGTTATTAAGAATTTTTTTTAATAGTTGGCTTAAATCAGAAATAACGTAGGGTTTCGGGATAGCTCCGGTAAATCCGTAGTTTTCATAATCAGCAATGATCGGGTCAACAGAATATCCGCTGCTGGCTATTGATTTAGTTTCCGGATCAATTTTCAGTAGCTCTAAAATGGTGTCTTTTCCCCCCATTCCATTCGGGATCGTAAGATCTAAAATAACACAATCAAAAGGATCTTTAGAATTTTTTGCATTTTTATAGAGTTTAATTGCCTCCGAACCATCTTTTGCCGTTATTACATCATAACCTATGCATCTCAACAGTTCACCTGAAGCTTTTAAGATCATTTCATCATCATCCATTAAGAGGACCTTTCCTTCTCCGGAGACAGTTTCTTCTTTTTCTTCTATTTTTATCTCTGATTTTTTTTTCATTGCAGGTAAATAAATGAAAAAAGTTGTTGATTTACCTAATTCCGATTTTACATTGATTAATCCGTTATGATTCTTTATTATGGAGAATACTGTTGACAGCCCCAGGCCTCCGCCTTTCTGTTTGGTTGTAAAAAAAGGATCAAAAATATTTTTCAGGTGAAATTCAGAAATTCCGATTCCATAATCTGTAAAATCGATCCGGATATATCTACCCTGCTTCAGTGCAAGGTTTTGTATTTCATTTTCGGGAACATTTTTAGCCCTTACTTCAATTGTTCCTCCTTCCGGCATTGCCTGATCGGCATTTATAGTAATGTTCTGGATAACCTGGCTTATCTGGCCTTTATCAATTTCAACTTTCCATAGATCTTCCGGGATAAAAGATTTACATTTAACGTTGGAACCGCTCAGGGAAAACTTTACAGTTTCTTCAAGAAGTTCTTTAATAGAAGCAGGGTTTTTTATCGGAGCATTACCTTTTGAAAAAGTTAATAGCTGCCTTGTCAGGTCTTTTGCCCGTAATACTGCTGATTCAATTTCTTTCACTTTGGCACTGGTTCTGGCTTCATCATCTTCATACAGTTTAAAAAGGCCCAGGTTCACTAAAATTGAAGCTAATATATTGTTAAAATCATGTGCAATACCACCAGCCAGTATAGCAAGAGATTCCAGCTTATCAGCTTTCTTCAACTCCTCTTCTATTGATTTTTTCATTGAAATGTCAACATATATCCCTACAATTCCCAGTAATTTTCCTCTTATTTTAATGGGGGAGGCAGAAACAATAACATTTACAGGTGTACCATCTTTCCTGTATCGGATGGTTTCCTGCGGGTAAAGAACTTTTCCTGACAATACTTTTTTTGAAAACTTTTTTGCTTCTCCTAATATTTCCTTATTGGTAATAAGATCATCAATATTCTTTCCCACTACTTCCGATTTTGTATATCCGAATATTTTTTCCGCTCCCGGGTTCCACTCAATTATATTATGTGAAGGATCCAGGGACACTATTGCTTCCGGGATAGCATTAAGGAAAGATTCAAGATGTTTTTGCCTTTTTTCAATATCCAGGGCGATCTGTTTACGTTTTGTAATATCTCTGACAATACTTTGAAAATGCATCGGTTTGCCATCGCTGTCAAATACAAGTGAAACATTTATTTCGGCAGGAAATTCTGTTCCATCTATTCTTCTGAATGTCCGTTCATAAAAGGGCAGTCTTTTCCCGCTCATTAACAGTTCTATCTTTTCCTGTCCGTTTTCATGCTCTTTCTTTGAGGTAAAATCGGAAAATGGCCTCCCTATTATATCTTTTTTTAAACACCCGAGCATTTCAGCAGCCTGATTGTTTACCTCCTGATGAATACCATCAAGGCTGAAAATGAAAACTGCATCATTATTATCTTCAAACAATGCACGGTACCGTTTTTCATTATTGTGAAGAGTTTCATCGGATTTTTTACGACGGGTTATGTCAAGGCAGGTAGATTGATATCCGACTATCTTTCCTGAAGTATCACGAACCACAGTTGCAAATCCCTGAGAAAAAAATGTATCATCATTTTTTTTTCTGGCAAGAAATTCACCTTTCCATTCTCCTATGCTGTTAAGTTTATCCAGGACCGAAATTATTTCCTTCTTATTAAAAAAAAAATGTGATAAAGGTTTTCCTATGACTTCCTCTTTATTTTCATATCCCCATATTTTCAGAAATGATTTGTTAACATGATTAATATTTCCATTAACATCGGCTGTGCTGTTGGCGGTAAGGCTTGACTCAAATACGGTATTTTTCAGTCTTAACTCTTTCTCAAACTGTTTATGTTTTGTTATGTCTCTTGCAATTGCCAGAACTTCATTTTTATTCAAACTGACCATTCTGCATTCAAAGGTTTCCATCCCTTCAGGAGTTTTGATCTCATACTCAAAGGTCCTGGCCTTATTGTCCTTAATGGCTTCTTTAATATTTTTATTTATGATCTTAAGATATTTCCCGGAAAATCCCAGATCTCTGATATTTCCCCCGATTATCTGATCTATGGGGATAACCGGTGTAGAATTACAACCGGCTTTATAATCAATGAAAGTTCCATCTTTTGAGATAATAAAAATAAGGTCGGGTATTGCCTGAAAAACAGCTTCGGGCCTGTTTCTTTTTGAAAACTCTTTTTCAAGGTGCTTTACCCTTTGTTCCAGTTCTTTATAAGTCGCTTTTGTGGTCATATTTTTTCCGTCGCTTTTACTTGAATTAATATACCAGATTAATAAATTTAACTATTAAAGTCAAATCTGTGAATAAAGAGATAAATACCAGTTGATTTTTAACTAAATTTATCGTTAACCGGTTTCCTAAAACTGAATTTACAATCTTTACAGAACAATTCAGGGTCAGTACTTTTCTGAATACACCCCCCGAGTTTTATTTCACCCATTCTCTCCTGCCTGAGCATAAACTCAAGAGGATATCCATATACGATCTTAATAACCCTTTCTGACCCGCACTTCGGGCATCCCCGTATATTTTTCATTTAAGATCCTTTATTTATAATATTCTTATAAAAAAGTTTCAAAATTAAGTGTATTCTAATAATACTATTTTTAAAAAAATATTTAAATCTATTTCAGGTTTTCAATTTCATTTTTTATTTAAAAAAAATGGTGATGAAATTTCTTATATCTTATTGACTGGAATTTGTTTTCGCAAGTACATTGATCAATTCCCTGCAGCCTCCGTTCTTTATGAATTCTGTATGTTCATTTATTGAATCAAACTTTTTACCACAAATTTTATTACATTCCATTTTATATTCTGTGGCTTCGTGGAAGGTTTTTGACATTTTTTCCAATTCGGTATCGGATAAAGTATATTTATAGTCACCTTGCCTGACCCTTTCAAGGGTATTTTTCCGAATATTATGCCATTTGAAAATTTAATTCATTAATCTTAAAATATCCGGGGGCCAAATGAACCGTTTACATGAAGGAATAGATTATCTGTTATACCGGATCTACGTATGGGGCGGATTTACCGCTATTGTGATTTATTCCACAATAGTCTCTTTAAACCTGGAAAAGGAACCGGTGGAAAAAATATTGTCATCTGTCGGGATCCCCATCACCCTCTGGGTCCTTGGCATTTTAGTATACTGGTGGTGGGTATTTCTATTTAAGGGGAGGAGAGATCCGGATAGACAATCAGTGGATATTTCCCGGATCGGTAACCTGAAGAGCTGGACCATTCTTCACAACTCCATGGCCCTGAGCGGCGGAAGTTATGAAGAGTTAAAGAGATCTGAAAAGAGGTCAAACCGGGGATTGATATTATGGTACGGGATGCAGAACCTTTTGGTCCTCTGGGTTTTGGGTAATTTCTGGGTCTGGGTCCTGTTCAAAGAGAGTCTCCCTCCGGACTATATTATAAAGGTGTGGGCACCAGGTGTTGTTGTCTTTGCTATTTTAATGATGTTACTCCCATTCCTGATCTTCCGCATGTTTAAGGGAGATGATTCTTACATTAAAGTTCTGGGACTTAACATTATGGATATCGAATCAGTAAAGCCGGCTGCCCTGGGGATTTATGGGACATATATTGAATCACTTCCCCCGGGGACATCAATAATTGCCGGAGAGAGGCTGGGAAAAACTGTTTATATTGAGGCCCACGGGAGACAAAGCCTGACACGTGTGTGGGGGAGAGTGCCCATGTTTGAGGTTGTAAGCAGATCGGGGAAACTGGAACCGGGTGAAAATACACCCGGTGAGATAAAAACATTTCTCCATAAACTACGGAAAGCAAAGAGGTGGAAGGGGATAATTGTTAAGGGTGATGAAGACGGGATTCAGATAAACAGGGATTCCAGGGGAGTGAATATGTGGCTCTATGATCTCTGGCTGGCTGAACAATTGCTTGAAAAATTGAAAAGATAAGGCCCCGAAAGTTTTTAAGATTTTAAGGGAAATTTTTTATTTAAAAAAGTGGAGGTATTTTATGAATGAGAAGCAAAAGAAACAAATGGCAGTTATGACCGATGCAGTTCAGCCCCATTGTGATGAGAATATCATTGCTGCTATAACATGCAGCCATGGCGGCACTATAGCAAGAACTCTTATTGCAAAGATATTTCTCGGAGGTTTCGGGGCATCATGGGGAACTTCGGGCCTTCCTAACCCGGTCTTTATAGCAGTGGGTAAAAAAAATGTCTATGCTTTTTCCTACAAACCCAGGGGTTTTAAATTCAAGATAAAAAAGGAAGTGGCCCGCTGGCCTAAAAATGAGCTTAGAGTGGAGACAGATATGACGGGAAAGATGTACAAATTTAAACTTTCGACACCATCGGATGAGAGTTATTCCCTAGAGATTCCCGTTATGTTCGGAGGCAGAGAGCTCGCACAATTTTTCCTTGACTCCTTAAAGGGTTAACAGTAATAATTCAGCAATAATAAAATATTGTCATCAGCTAAATATCTTTTTGATCCTGGAAGCTATTGAAAGAATAAGAATCCCCACAGCAACTCCTCCTCCAAGTATGGGATAAAGTTTTTTAACACCGGGGAAATCTCTCATCAGAAAAATCATTGCGATCATAGAGATTACCCAGATAATCACATTAGAGTAAGAAAGAATTAATAATGAATTAAGGATCTTACTTTTTTCTTTCTCCATTCTTATCTCCTTAAAGTCAAATTTTTATCATAATTCGTTTTGATGTAAACATTTTAAAGTATTAATGGGAAAATAAACAATATGAAAAAGGTCACAAAATAAAACCTTAAAGAAATGACCCTGCAGGGATGGTGGATTGGCATTTGACAGGGCCTTGTTTTATAATATGGAAATGGATAAAAAATCCGCTTTACCGGATGAAATTGGTAAAATTCAGATATGGAGGTTTTAAAGAACAAATGACCGGACAAAAAAAAATAATCAGGAAAAAAACATTTTTTCTCCCACTGACCATTGTAATATTTGCAGTATTAATTATTAATATTGGTTGTTCAAAACCGGCTACCCCGGAAGAGAAGATCGCTGCAGCTAAAAGAATTGTCGAAGAAAATATGATTCAGATCAAAGAACGTATGCAGCTGCTGAAAGAGATCGGATCTGAAGCTGAGAAGCAACCGTTAATTACAACAAAAATTTTAGAATTGGGAAACCGGCCAAAAATGAGCAAATATTTTTTTATGGACCCGTTGGAAAAACGTTCACGTTCTGTAGTAAATTTACCATTATACCGGCTCATTGAAAAACCGGGAGAGAACAAAATATCATTAAGCCTCGGCAGCTGGTTCACAATTATTGATAGATATGTCCGGGATAATTATAATATGGAGTGGCTTACCAAACCCACCGAATTAACACTGAAGAAAGTTGAGAGCCGGATCAAAGATGAGGTGGAAGAATTCCTGCTGCCCCGATACTTTATGATCGTCAGGACATACGGATTGTTAACCCCGGAATTAATAAAGATGGTTGAATCCGGCATGGAAACAAAAGATGCCTTCGGCAGAAAGATAGCGGGACAATTCAGGAAGGGGTCGGTTAAAGGTGATGTCCTTATCTATGACCTTTCAGACAGGTCATTTTTAGGCGGGCTGCCCTTCTATGAAGAGAGTTCATCGTTAATAAGTGCAAAAAAAATAAAAACAGATCCCAAAGCCTTCATTACCGACCTGGTCCGTGCTGTACAATACAAGGTATGGGAGCAATTAAAACCCTATATGAATAATTAATCTCAATAAGTAATGGGGCCGGGGGTACAGAAAAATAATTATAAATTAAAAAAGGATTCTGCTTCCTGTATTATTTTAATTTAGTTATTTTTAAATTTGTAAAGCTGGATGGAATTTTAGGATCCTTACCCAAAGTGGAGGCTCCCAGGTTGCTGAACAGGAAATCTGTTGAGGATCTGGAAATGATCAAGCTGAGGTATGAAAAGATGCTGAAGGAGTTTGATGCAAAA
>JBDLJQ010000045.1:0-24494 GCA_039714255.1 Acidobacteriota bacterium | reverse complement strand
ATAAATTCTAAATACGAATATCGAAATACGAAATAAATCCAAATATCAAAGCTGCTAATGTAAACATGAATACTGAAACGGGATGGTTGATAGAAAATTTTACAATTTTCATTTATCCACTCTTATTCTCATTTTATCCTTTAGAGTTTCCACTCCGATCGTTACCACCATTTCACCCTCATCCAATCCATTAATTACCTCTGCCTGATCTTCTTCAGAAACACCCAAATTAATTTCCCGTTTGAAAACCTGCATTTTCCTTACAACATAGACAAAGGTTTTTTCCTGTTTATATACAATGCTTTTACGGGGAATAACTATTGTATTCTTTTTTTCTCCAATTACTATTCTGACTTCAACAAACATACCGGGTTTCAATTTCAAAGATCTATCATAAATTTCTATTGTCACTTTCACTGTACCTGACTGAACATCTATTCGGGGATTAACAAGTTTTACCTTTCCTTTAAACATCTGCCCCGTTAATATGTCAGATGTAATTTCCGCTTTCATCCCCCGTTCTAATTTAGATGAGTCTGAAGAAGGGACATAAACCCTGCTTAACAGAGGGTTAAAATCCTCTACAGTATAGACATGTTGATTTGAATTTACCTTATCCCCCACTTCAATTAACCTTTCAGTAATATAACCTTCCACCGGAGATTTTATTTTTGTATAATTCAGTTGCAATTGGAGGTTCTTATAATTTTCAAGTTTACTCTTGTACTCTAATCCGGCAGTTTTTAATTTGGATTCCACCGTTTGGAAATCCTGTTCTGATATCAGGTTTGATTTTTTTAATTCCCTGTTCCGGTTAAAATTATTTTCTTCATCTTTTAGTGCTGTCTGAGCCTGTTCCAACTGGATCTTTGCCTGTTGGTACGCTATTCGGATCTCCTGATCGTCAAGCCTTGCCATAACACTGTTCCTTTTGACGAAATCTCCCTCTTCCCTGTCTATTTTTTTCACATAGGTCTGAAGCCTGGAATATACCTTTACGAGACGTTCAGGCTCTACTGTCCCGTTCAGGATTAAGTAGGAAGCCAGATTTTTGCGGGCTACTTTTTCTATATGAACTAAAGGAGCATTTTTTGTCCCTTTATTTTTCTTTAAAAATTTATTTACCTGTTCCATTGAAATCTTGCCGGATTTAACTGCTGTTTTCATCCTGTCGGGGATCTTAAGCTTATCTATATCAACTCTTTTTTTTCCTTTATCTTTATTTCCATTTTTTTTTATCGGTTTAGATAGTCTCTGCACATTATCTTTTTTTTGGATATTTTCATTTTTTTCACCACAATCAGTGACAAAAAAAACAACAAGAAATATAGCTAAAGTCCATCCTATTTTTTTAAATGTATTATTTTTGCTCATATCTACTCCTGATACCATATATTTTCAGATATACTAAATGAAAGTATATATTTTTGTCTGCAACTTTACTATTAATCTTTTAAAACAATTAATACTGCATTTTCTTGCAAATTTTATTACTAACTTATTTAAAAATATTATATTACTTTTCATATATTTTGTCGATCTGGTTTCAGAATTTTGCTTAAAAGTTAATGAGTGTTATATATGCCGGAATTATCTTCGGGAAAAGTTTCTTTTTTATTGAACTCATAAAATTTTAATTTATTTTTGTAAAGAAATTTCGATGAGATGCTGATCCCCAACCAACGGTTAAGGGTGTTTACAACATGATCCCTCTGGTCCAGTTGATGAATTCTGATACCGTGATTTCCACCTGGTTGAATAATTTTTATTGAATCAACAAATGGATCCGGATTTACAGCTGCAGCCGTCCATGGATCAATACTCCCGTAAATATATATGATATTGCTTCCCTGATAAGTTAACCAGTTAATAACATCCTTCATTACTTCAGGGTTAAAGGCCATTTTTTCATTTAATGGTGCAAAAGTTCGGTAAGTGGGTTTTAAAACATGAACAAGGAGGTCTTCAATATGTGAATAAACATAAGGGCAATACCCCAGTTCAGTATAAGCCTGATAGAACAGAGGTTTATAGTAATTAAAATACCGATCGGAATAATAGGACACGGGAGAATTATCCATCAAATGATTAAAAATTTCAGTATCACCGGAATTGTCAGTAGGAATAACATCACAATCACTTTCAGATCCATATTGCCAGAATTGAAAGATGTACTCCAGGACAGAATATTCAAAGGCTTCATCAAGGCTGATAATATTGAATGAATAAGATTTAGATTCTACATGCTGCTCCAGTAATGGCATCAACCTGTTTCTTCTGGAAAGAACCAGCCTCTGGAATTTTTTTATTTTCTTTCTGCATTCAGCTGTACCCACTTTATTGTTTAAAAAATCTATGAAGCGGGGATCATCAGGGCGTGTCATTATTGGAGCTACATAGGCCACTGTGGCACTAACATCTTCAGGATAGAACCTTTTATAAAAAAGAGCCGTCATTCCTCCCTTACTGGTTCCTCCACTCACCCATTTCCCCGGATAAAGATCTTTAAGTTTTTCTTTTATACGATGCTGATCTGCTGCTGCCTGTCGGATACTGCAATATTTCCAGTCAATTTTAGCCGGAGTAGCATTGGGAAAAAAGCGATGAACTATCAGAATCTGGTTACCTACGGTAAGGTTGGAAAGTTCTGTTTCATAATTCCTCGAAACACCATAACCGGTGGTGTAGAAAACCATTGGCTTATCAGAATTACGGTGTGATAAAAATATTCTCTGTCTGAATTTCTCTCCCTCCGGATTATTATGATCAACAGGTTGGATGACATCGACCTGAAAACTCTCTTTATATGGATTTTCTTCCAGTCCCGGATTAGCTATTTGAGTAACAGAAAACCCGTCAATATCATTTAATTTTTCAAGAAGTATTTTTTCAACTTCTATCTCATTTGGAGAACAACCGGCTATAATTAATATTCCCAGCAGGAAAGAGAGATATTTGTAAAATTTTGATCTTAATAAAACCCTTTCTGATGCTGAAGTTTTATTAATTAACATTTAAAAACTCCATGAATTAATAAATAGATATTACTTTTTTATATAATATCAAAAATAATTTTAAAACTACTTCAAATACAAGTAACAAGGAAATTATTTCTCCCGGAAAATTAAATGAAGCCCAAAGGGTTGATCATCCCCTTTTTAATTAGTTTCTCAGTTATTCTATCTCAACTTCACCTGTATCTTCCGCAATTTTACCCTTTTCTCTTTCCGCTCTCTTTTCGCAGGTTTTACAGAGCTCTGTTATTTTTTCCAACTCTCTCGCTTTTGCTACTGTACCTTCAAAGATCTCATCAGTTTTTTTTGTATTTATATGGTAACAATCTGAATATGTATGATATTTTGTACCGAAATCGGTCCAGTAAACCAGATTCTTACCCATAAGTGCCTCAACACGTGCTGTTTCCTGTGTATATTGCTCAATTGAGGGAGGATTAAAATCTACACCGAAATATCCTGCGACTGCCAGAGCAATAATTGCAATTGTCCCGACAAGCCCCTTCTGTTTACCTTTCAGGTCCTTGTTTGTAAATATTAGAATTATCAGAGGAAGGAAAGCTAAAACACTTATGATCACACCCAACTGGTTCTGAATAAAAAATTTGATCTTTTGTTTTTCAGATGCAGGATCTAACCTGTTGGCCTTTTTCCACAATAATGACCCTATAATTGCAAAGATCATGATCACAACGATCATAATAATGAGATATGTTGTATTGACCGGCGGCTTTTGAAGAAGCATTATTGCCCATACTTCTATTCCGATTGCAACGATCCATGAAAGTATCGCAAATAAACGAAATTTCAGTGCTTTCCCTTTACTTTCATCACTTGCAACAAATGTTTTTGTCTCTTTTGATTTGGATGAGGATTCTACTCCTCCTACTTTGGTCACTTTTTTCTTTGTTCCTTTGTCCGGCATTTAATTCCTCCTGTTAAAAATATATTGTATACCAAAAAATATATTTTATAAAATCTCTTACTAAAAAATAGATCCTGAACCTGTAATCACTGGATTAAAAGTTTTTTTAAGCAGAATTTAATCATGGTAATCTTATCATCAGGAAAATCACGGTTCAGACTTGTTTTATTTAAATAACCAGGAAGCTGCAATTATCAATCCTGAACGGGATGGTTCGGAAATGATATTTATCATAAGATTTTTAAATAATGTTGTTCCGATGTGGAATGACCAGAACTTTTCTGTTTTCTCCCCGAATTCCATCTGATGTGTGGCCGGGTTAAAGTTAGCTGTAGGAGTAGTCTCTATATTATAAAAAAGTCCGATTACCGGCTCTCTGAATATCCAGAATTTTTTATTCGCAAAAAGTTTGTAGAATTGAAAAACTGAAAAGCCAACTTTACTTTCTGGTGTGATCATCTGATTCAGATGTACGTAAAAAATTGATATATCAGCATCCCCGTAACTTTCACTTACAGTCATTAGCCTTTTCTGCCGCAGATGGCTGTTTACCCTTAGTGTCATATTGCTTATAAACATGCCGGTTATCATTCCAATTGCAGCCGGACGTACAAAATTATTTCTGCTTCCAAAGAAAATTCCGCCAAGCTGAAAGTCATAGTCATCCTTATGTTTCCATACAAATATTCCGCTTGGTAATCCGTCCGGCCTGAATGGAGCCCATCTGCCTATTGCAAATGTATTGACATTTTCTGATTCATCATCGCTTCTTATATGCCCGCCGAATAAAAAAGTGCTATAAGGACCTTTTAGTAATGCTCCGCCTCCAAACCGGTTATTTTCTCTTCCATCAAGGATCCCCCTTCCGAAAACAGCAATAGGTGATATAAAGCCGAAATTTAATTTTGCAGCTAAATAATATGAGCTTAGTGAAGATTCACCATATGAATTTTCACTATGCTCTAAAAAATGCCCGTCATAATGCTCAAACCCTACTCTCATCCACAGGAACTTGTTAGGACGCCAGGTAAATCTTGAAAATAGAGCAATATTGTTAAGGGTTGAATCTTTTATCCGGTCGTATGTGGTTCCAATATCAACCTGATATCTGTCATCATCATTAAATGGAAATAAACTCATCCCTCCCGAGATCTGTTGTACTCTATATTGATTAGTAGAATCAAAACTATTATCCAATAATGAAAAAACTATTGTTTTACCTCTCTGATCTTTTCTGAAAAAACTGAATGCGGAAACGCCTTCATTGCTTCTGTGATCATAGGCTAATTGCAATTTCCATTCCTGGGAACCCGGAGGTCCATAGACTGAATGCTTCGGATCTGTATTTCGTTTAAAAGAATGTTTAGTTTCAGGAACCTTTTTCTTTTCTTTGTCGGTCTCTTTTTCCTGCCCATGCAATGGCAATATTATAAATAATCCGAAAATTAAAACAAGAATTAAAATATTGTTAAATATCGCTTTTTTCATCTAGGGATTTTAGTAAAAATTCGATTAAATGTCAAAAGAGCGAATTTACTAAAATGATCTGAACCTGATTCGTTTTTACCACTTTTTCCCGTGACACTGGAAGCATGAAGGAGTATCTCCGGAACCTTCAAGATTCTGCCCATGACAGGAAGCGCAATTGTTCAGTGGATCATACAAACCTTCTTTATGACAATCTCCTCCCATATTTATATCATGATCCTTTGGTACATTAGATTTTGGGTTCAATATATTACAGGAAACAAGAGGTAAAATTATTATAATAACAAACATCAGGATTATGAAATTCTTAAAAAAGAGTTCAGGAACAAAATTAATTTCCTTTTTCATGCTACCTTTTAATTTATGCCATAAATATTTAAATGTCAAGTGCATAAGAGTCTCATATATTTTGTAACTCCTTCACCCTGTTTCCTGCATCTTCAACCATCGGTCTAAACTGTGGATCACAATTTTTCCATAGTTTTATAAACTTAGTATAATTCTTTACAGCCTTATCTTTTTTATTTTGTTCCTGATAGATCTTCCCCAGTTGATAAAAGGATTTTGCATATATATCAGAACAAAAAAATCTTCCATGAGTGAGCGAAGTGACTTTATGAAACATCTCTTTAGCTTTATCTATCTTCCCTGATTCCTGGTAAGCATGGGCAATCCGGTTAAAAAATATTGAAATTTGTTCAATATCAAAAACACTTTCACTGAGTAATAAAGAAATAGCTTTATTAAAAAATTTTATAGCCTTTGAAAGATTCCCGTTTCTTTTCTCTTTTATACCCCGGAATAAATATAACCAACGAATTAGATTTTTATTTGCTCTGTTCCTTACCCAACTTGTAAGTTCAGATTCGGATTTCAGGGCTTCACTTTCAGGTCCGGTTTTCAGGAAGACCATAGCTCTGTAGAATCTTCCCATCTTTTCCCACACCGGCTTTTTCATCTTTTCAGCTATACTTATTATCTCATCTATTTCCTTCAGGCATTTTTTATATTCATCATTAATAAAATAAATGTATATCAGATATTCATGAAGAAGCCTTTTTTTCAGAAAAAGTTTGTTCTTTTCTGTATATGGAAATATATTCCTCAATATTTTTTCTGTTTCTATTAATCTTCCCTGTGCAGAATAAATTATAGCATTAAAAATTAAGGAGGATGATTGAACTGATTTTTCTTTGAATTTTAGCAGCTTCCTGTAAGCTTTTTTCGCATTAATAAAATCCCCTTTATACAGATATATATCGCCTTCTCTGATATAGATGGGCCATGAGTCCGGTGCAAGGGCAATTGCCTTTTCTATCTCCAGTAAAGCCTGATCTAATTTTCCCTGAAACATCAATACTTCGGCCAATCCGATACGAATAAAATTATGTTCACCAACATTTTTAATACAACTTTTCAATACTTCCCATGCCTTATCATATCTTCCCATTTTTTGATAAATACAGGCCATTCCGTAATAAGGAAAAAGAATGGATGGATTGGTCTCTATCCGTTTCTTTCCAAATTCTACAGCATTATCAAAATCTTCCATATTTTCATAAATTTTACTCAGAGCTTCAATTGCTATTTTATCTTCAGGATTAAACTGCAGCATCTTTTTAAAGATCTTTATAGCTTCCGGTATGGTTTTTTCAGAATTTGAATATAATTTACCCCTGGTAATTGCTTTTTCTCTTTCAGGTAGCCTGTGACTGAATTTATATGCTTTTTTAAGGTAATCATCCCTCCTTTTTGAATATCCTATTACGCCATAGGAATAAGCTATTGATATATATGCCAATGCAAATTCTTTATCAAGAACAATAGCTTTTTCCATTAAGTTAATACTTTTGCGAAATTTTCCTGCATGAAGATGCATGAGCCCCTTTTTATAATAATTCAGGGCTTCAAGAGAAGAAGTGGTGATCTGCTCAATTTTATGATCAAGGTCTCCGCTTATTTGAAGATCTGATAGTTTCAACTTCGATTTTATCTCTTTTGTAAGATGGTCAACTCTGGAAAAAATATCTTTTTCAGTTTCAGCCTTTACAGAGAGAGAACTGATCGTTTCTTCACTGGCCATATTGATCAATATTGCAGTTATCATGAAACTTTCTCCAGCTTCGAAATAACTCACTTTTAATATATAGCTCGCTCCTCCTTTTTTTGCTATGGCTTTTAGATCGTCAGATGAATATTTTCTGGACTCCAGAATTCCCAATTTTTTTTTGATACAGTAAACCTCATCTGAACGCAATACTTTAATGTATCTCGACTGGGAAAGATCGATGGTAAGAAGTTCAGAGAAGGCATCTCTCCAGTTATCGAGTTCTTTATCCCCGGATTTGTTTTCAAAATCCACCACCGCAAGTGTCGGCCTTGTTCCGGGATCAACCGGAGAGATAACAAGAGCAGGCTTTCTCTTAATTATGAGTAAAACAGATATAACAATTATTATTGTCAGAGATAGAATAGTTATCGCTTTTACAGGAATACTAAACTTGTTTCCTCCCTTTTCTGCAATTTTGGAATCATCAATTTCCTTTAACCAGGTATCAAGTTCATTTTTATATGCAAAAACTCTTGCTTTTGGAGATTTGCCGATTCTATGTATTGGAAGGCCTAATGACGTTGCCCAATTCCTACAGGTCTTTTCTGATCTGTCAAGATATAATGAGATTTCTTTCCAGGAATCGAGTCTTTCCGTATTCTCCCTTTTATAATCCATCTGAAGAAATGATCTCCTTAAGATGAAACTTAATATAAATACAGGATAAGAATAAAAAAATAAAAAACTAATGTCAAATTAATTAACATGACCCTTTTTTAGTTCGTTGAAATTGCTTAGAATATGGATTATTGGTGACGCCCATTAGAATTTAATTGTCAATTGGGTAGGCTATTTTGTTGTTTTCTCATTTTCATCGTGTTTTTTGAATAGGGCAATATGAATAGTCTCTTATGTTTCGTAAATTATTCATCATTTTACTATCAATATAGCACCTGAAATTATAAAAAATAAAAATTTATTGAGATAAATGACAAAATTATATATTTAAAAATTGGAGATGATTGAATTTCATATATTAATCAATGTTTAAAGGAGGCAGATTATGCCGGGAAAACTAACAAAAAGATTCATTATTATTTTGATCATTTTTTCCTTTGTATCACTTCCGTCCCTAAATAGCGACACTAATAAAAAAGTGACAGGTAAGCTTTCTCTTACTGTATCAGAAATGAAACTTAAAATAAGATATATGAATCTACTGCTTACAAAGATAAAAGGATTAAGAGACAGTTCATTGAAAATACGTAACCAGGCTATCAGCTTATGTAATACCATAAGGGACAAAGTTGATAATTGTTCAAAATTGGATCCTAAAGAAGATATTCCTGTTATTTCAAGAAAAATGAGACGGATGGGATTCAGAGTAGGAAAAATAGGTGTCTACAGTACTAAATATTATTCAGCAATGGTAACGAGTTTACACCCCGGATCATCCCTTGAGGTAAAGCCGGGTAAGAGATTCCCATTCTCACTTGTTGTCCGCCTTTTAAGAGGTGAACTCGATTTTCTCGATATGGTGTGGAACAGGTATATGAAAACTCCGGAATGGATGAGGCAGAGAGGCGACACTGTCAGTAGCGATATCTTACCTGCTTGCTCCAGCCCGGGATATAGAGGAATATTTTATACTCCAATGAGGATAATAGAATGCAAAACCTTTATCAAAACTGTGGAAAATGCCAAAAGTAAAGCATCATATTTGTATAATTATCATAAAAATGTGCTTAAGAGACTGAGATCAACAAGAGAATGGGTTGAGTCCAGATGCGATCAGGGAGTAGAGATACGGGAAAATGATAAAAGATCGATCAAAAACTGTATGAACTCTAACGAAACCAATATAAAAAACGCCTTCAAAAAATTCGCAGAATATATAAATATCGTGGAGGATATGATAAAAAGATACGAAAAATGCAAAA
Source organism: Acidobacteriota bacterium (assembly GCA_039714255.1). Classification (GTDB taxonomy): domain Bacteria; phylum Acidobacteriota; class Aminicenantia; order UBA2199; family UBA2199; genus UBA647. The sequence continues at coordinate 15,077 of JBDLJQ010000045.1, read as the reverse complement.
AAAATGAATTACTAAAGGTCAGTAATTAAATATAATCATTTTTTAAAAATACTAACATTAATTTTACACTTGGAGTCAGAGAGATGACTATCGTTGAACATCACCACTTAATTAGTGCATTATTAAGTTAGTGAACTGATGTTTGCATATATTTTAAAGTTAACACTCGTGGTACTTTGTACACTTCTTTAAAATCGAGGTAATCCTTTTCTGCTTCGCCATGGCTTCGCGGAATAGAAAAGTATTGTAAATAATATCCTTCATAGGTTTATTAAAGGTAACCGTCAAATAAAGTACACCTTCACAAGGCTTCTTTTGAATGGCATTCTACTGCCGATTAATGTTTTAGAAATAGATTTGAATAAAAAATCTTGATAATTTAAAATATGATCATAAGCATTAAGGGAGGCGCATACGTTTCTTCTTCCTCTTGTCCTCCTTATTGTGACCTGCCCCCCCAAATCCCTTTTAACGATCTCGGCGCGTGTCTGCTCTTGCTTAGTAGATATTAATATTATAAAATATGATAAAAAACGATTGGACTTTCAGAAAAAGTAACAATCACAACAAAAGGAGGGTTACATAATGAATAGAATCACTCTTCTGTTATTCTCTCTTCTCACCTTCTGCCTCGGCCTTAACCTGCCGATTGCAGCGACGTCACAAAAGACGCCCGAAAGGAACAATAGTGTTCAGGGTGAAATTGATCCGTTCGCGGTAGCGATTTACGCAGATCCCAACTATAAGAAACGCATCGCTACCTATCGGTTACTCCCCGGAACGAGGATGCGCAAGATCCACGCAGCCTGGCCCTACCCCGCGCCTTACTGGGTAGACTACGGTTCAGATTATCGGAGAAGACCAAAGTCAATACTAGTCGGCGCAAAGGTGGCGGTCTATCTGTTCCCTCGTAGAGGCTTCTCTTCAAGAACAGTGGCTCGGGGCCAAAGATACCACCTTCTGAGCTATTTACGCTTCCTGAAGTCAACACCCCTGATAACCCATTCCCTTTTAGGGAATTCCGATCATTTTGGTGGTCCTGCGGGAACATCTAAACAATACTCTCTTGTCATACACCGCAAAGATATTCCGGATCTTCTAGGGGTTTACCTTTCATCCGGGGACTTATCCTCCAAAGAATGTAGCGGGCAGTTTTATTCTCTACCGGTAAAGGGCAAGGACACGGCAGTTAACTACCCTAAAATACCCCACGGAGGCCCGTTCCGGCTGAGTTTGATGGCTGGCGGCAACCATCAACTCGCCTGGTCTGCCAAGGGTAGTGCCCACCCTAATGCGAATGATATCGAGATCATCGTAGATTTCGCCAATGGCTTTACCCGAAAACTACCCGGAAAAACCATAGGTTCTCCACCCATAAGTTGGAACTTCAATCCTAAGAATGGCTTCATCTCCTCTTTGCGGATGCGGTATATAGGGCCGTACCGTACAGATAATTATTTACATACTCCGAAAGTACATCGGGCACCGTCTGCGAAAGGAAAGGCCAAAGAAGGTTTAGCAAAACTGCGCTTGAATACAGAGCAATTGAAACAGAACAAAATGGTTATGGCAGAAACCAATGAAGATGTAACACTAAGCATGTTTGTGAATCTAAGGACTCACAAGGGCCTCTATCTTGCGGCGGAGATGGGTGGGGGTGGGCCGGTATTTGCAAACCGCAAGCAAGCTCGTGAGTGGGAGACCTTTAACCTCATAGATCTCAACGGCGGGCAACTGTTGAGCGGTGATCGGGTGCGATTTATGACCCATGACCGAAAACATTATTTGATGGCAGAAGAAGGCGGCGGAGGGCCCGTGAATGCCAATAGTCCCAATGCCGGGCCATGGGAGACGTTCACCATTCGAAAGGTATCAGGTGCCGGCAGTATTAATTCCGGTGATAGTGTTTCCCTCCAGGCGTCCAATAAACAATACCTGGTAGCTGAAAAAGGTGGTGGTGGTATCGTGAATGCCAATCGCCCCAAGGCTGGGCCGTGGGAAACGTTTGTACTGATTAAAAGCAAATAAAAAAAACTCAAGTACCGTCCCCGCTTTCACAATCTTTTGTCAAGGATGCGTAAACGATCATTAAACCGTAAGCGCTAAAAGCCTATGATACAGAAAAATATCCCATACCTGACCCTAATCGCTAATGGTTCTCTTTTTAAGGTTAATAAGTAATTCACTCCTCAGTCTTTTATCTTTTCTCTTATTCTTTAGCCTATTGTCCACATTTAAAAATTGTGATATTATTTTCTTTCTTAATTCCATGCCGGGGTGGCGGAATAGGCAGACGCACGGGACTTCTTAAATCCCCGGTTTTAGCGGGGGAAAAATCCGAACCTAACAAAAAACTCATCTTTTTTTCTGGAAGTTTATTATTCCAATTAACTGAATAAAATGTATCAAAACTAATCATATTGTGACACAAAAGTGACACAGTTTGAAAAAAGAGTTTTGACTCTGTATTATTCCTTAAGAAGCGATTTAACGCTTACCATGATACTTCTATCTTTATTTTTTGATTGAATGAATTTTCTACTTTTTCAGCCTAAAAGATTTTAATTTTAATTCCAAATTTCGAATCTCCTTTTTTACCTTTTGAAGCTCAGTTTGCTTCAGTTTCAATTGATTTTTAAGATTCTTCAGCCTCTTCTTATCTGCATCCAATTCCCGATCAACCTTAGAAATATCAGAAGAGATATTGCTGAGATGCTTTATTGTTTGAGCTTCCCTTTTTGCCAGACTGGCTTTCACTTTGGCAATTCCAGCCATATCCCCTCTTGAAATTAGAAGTTTTATTTCATCTTCAGCGGCCCTTTTAAAGGCCTCAAAATTAAATTTTACTTTGGTTGAAAGTACAATTAACCTCGTTTTATTCTTTTCCTTTTCTGCAATAGTGGTATTAAGATCACCAATAGATTTTTGTAGAACTTTAATTGACAATTCAATTCCTGCTCTTTTCTTTTTCAGTGAAGCGATTTTTTGAAGGATCATCCTCACTTCAGGAGAAACTATTCTCTGTCTTTTGGTTTGGGTCGGTTGGATTGAATATGAAGGAAGTGCTATTAAAGATAAAAATAATGCAACACTTATAATTAAAACACATTTTTTCATTTTACACTCCTAACACATATATAAAAAATTTTCCCTTATATCTCAAAAAAGTTTTTAAAATTTTGGTTGACTTCCGGTGGTCTTCTCCCCGAATCCTGGTCCAAGATTAATGTAAGTATTTTTAGAAATTGAGCCTGCCCCCTTCCTTGTACCAAAATTTAAGTTAGTTTTCATTATTGTTAGTTCAAATCCTTTTGTCAAGCAGAGGCTTGTTCCTCTGCCATAGATAGCCCGCTTTTCAAGGCAAATTCCTCCGGAGTCAGATTATTCAGAGAGCTGTGAGGTCGCTCCGTATTGTAATCCGTTCTCCATTCTTCCACCTTATCCCGGGCATCCTCCATGTTTAAAAACCAGTTCTCATTTAAACACTCTAGACGGACCCGTGCATTGAAAGATTCAATGTAGGCGTTGTCCGTCGGCCTCCCAGGCCTTGAAAAATCCATCTTCACTTTATTCCAATAGGCCCACAGGTCCACATCCTTTGATATAAACTCCGGACCATTATCCACTTGGATCCTCTCAGGCATCCCATGCTCTAAAACCACCTTCTCCAAAACCTCTACTACCTTGATCCCCCTTATCCTCTGATCCACATGAATAGCAAGACTCTCTCTGGTATGATTGTCCACTATCGTTAACAGCCGGATCCGTCGCCCGTCAAACAGCTGATCCGACATAAAATCCATGCTCCAGCATTCATTCTTTTGTGAAGCAGTGGGCGGTATCTCCCTCTTCATACAAGCCTTTCTCCTTCTAGGGGGCTTCTTTCTCAGGCATAACCCCTCCTCCTTATACAACCGGTAAACACATTTGTGGTTAACGTTCCATCCCTCTCTTTGAAGCATAATATGAAGCCGCCTGTACCCATATCCGATTCTCACCATGGATAACTCTTTTAATCTCATTCTCAGGTGATTTTGAGGGTCCTTGACACTGCTGTAACGGATGGTTGATCTGGGGAAGATCATCGTATCACACGCCTTCCGCTCTGAAACCTCATAAGATACCTGAAGCTCCTCTACAAGATCCCTTTGAGCCGAAGGCGCTAAAGCTTTTTTGAGAGTACGTCCTGAAGCATCTGCTTGTCAAGTGTCAGATCTGCAACCAGCCTCTTCAGCTGCCGGTTCTCTTCCTCTACCTGTTTCAACCTTCTGAGTTCCGATACTCCAAGGCCTGCATACTTCTTCTTCCACCGATAATAGGTTTGCTCGGTGACACCCATCTTACGGATAATCTCAGAAACAGGAGTACCCGATTCCGCCTGCCTCAATGCAAAAGTGATCTGCTGTTCGGTGAATCTTTTCTTCATTCCTTTCTCCTTTAATTAATTTAGCATTTTTTTGAAAAAACTAACATTAATTTTGGATCAAGATTCGGGGGGCAGACCAAAATATTTATAATTAATTGAGAAGAATTTGATTCAAAAATGATCCCTGAAGGGTGAGCATACCATTCCTGGCGGCCTGTCATGCAGACCTCCGGAAACATTAGGATAAACCATTGGGGACGGGGCAGTACAATAGTACATTAAATTTTACATATCATTTATTCCTGGAAAAATTCTAAATGGTGTCCTGCCTATTGTTCACATACAAAAATTATGATATTATTTTCTTTCTTAATTCCATGCCGGGGTGGCGGAATAGGCAGACGCACGGGACTTAAAATCCCGGGAGGGCGACCTCGTGGGGGTTCGATTCCCCCCCCCGGCAGGTTTTACCAACAATTTTATCGTTTATTTTAAACAAAATTTTTTAATTTTGAGATATCTCCCTCCCTGTTTTTATTTATTTGGTTAATCCCGAATATTGATTTATTTTTCGGGAACTTTATAATTAAAAAATAACTTTAGGAGGTTTTATGAAAAAAATAATCATTTTACTTATGATGATTGTAATTATGGGGGCATTTGCGACAGAACTGGCTGCTGAAAAGCCGAGGCTTGGAGTTTTACGGTTTACAAACACGGTAGCAGGAACCAGCTTCTGGAGATGGAACAATAAAGTAGCTACAGACCTTCAGGATATGCTTATATCTGAACTTTTCAGTACAAAAGCATTCAGTGTACTTGAAAGAAATGAGATCGGTGCTGTCCTTTCGGAACAGGACCTGAGTGCATCCGGAAGAGTTAGTTCAAGAACACTTGTCAAAATGAAGAAGATAAAAGGCGCTAAATACCTTATTGCCGGAACAGTATCTTCATTTGAACAATCTGCCGGAAAGAGTGGTAAGATAAGGTTCAAAGGCCTAAGCCTCGGTGGAAGTAAAATCAAAACCTATATTGCAGTTGACGTAAAAGTCATAGATGCTGAAACCGGTGAAATAGTTGATACAAGAACTATTGAAGCAAATGCCAAGGGAAAAGCCATAGGAGCAGGACTCTCATTGAGGAATTTTTCAGTTGGAGGAACAGATGCAAAGAAGACCCCTGTAGGCAAAGCGATCAGAGCATGTATAATTTATATTTCCAAATATTTGAAATGTTCACTTGGAAAGGTAAAATATCCCAACTGTATGAAAAAATGGGATAAGATGGAAGCGAAGAGGCAAAAAAAGACTCAGGATTCGATCGATCTTGATATTTAAATATTGATTCAAAAAAAAAAGGGGGCCATCCGGCCCCCTTTATTTTAAAAAATTTTCTTTATAAAACTAAAGTTGCACCTAAAACTGTACCTACTCCACCTAATTCTCCCAGGATGGAGAAATACAATTTAAGCGAGATAGCCAGTTTATCCTTGATAAAATATCTTGCTCCAACCATTGGAGAAAGATACAGGCTGCTTGCAAATACTCCGAAATAATCATTATCTGATGAAAAAACAGAGTATCCCAGACTTGCACCTGCAAAAAGATCTACAGGAAGATCAAGTGATGTGAAATGATAGAAAGCATCCAGACTTGGCTGAATTACTGTAAATGAAAATCCGATATCTCCCCAGAATTGAAGCATGAGTGTACCACCAACTTCAATATTATCGGTTATACCAACACCAAAACTTGCACCGAATGGAATTGCATAAGAGTTGAGCCCTATCTGCGGTGTCAGATACTTTCCTCCTTTTTCAAAATTATCCGCTGAAAATGTAAAAGCCGATACTAAAATCAAAGATAATACAAAAATTAAGATTTTTGATCTCATTTTTCCTCCTTTTTAAATTTAATTCAGTTTCAATATATTACATAATTTTTTTAATAAATGGAAACATTTTTATAATTTTAATTAAAATATTTTTTTTCTACTTCTATTCAGCTAATACCTTGATAAAATGCCTGAATTTGATACAATACTATGATGTCCAACATAATTTATTTTTATATCTCAAGTTACTTTATCGGATTACTATTGTGTATACCAATTGGCCCCGTTAATCTTGAGATATTTCATACATCCCTGAAAAAGCACTATGCCCAGGCTGTAAGCATAGCCATCGGTGCAGCAATTGGGGATGCGATCTGGGCAATTACTGCTTTTTACGGTATCTCTCCTTTCAGAGATACCAGTTATAATCTTGAATGGATATTTTTTCTGATAACAGCTGTTATCACCGGATCTCTGGGAATTTTTGCTTTAAAAGATGCTAAATTTATTGAAAAACGCGGACAGGAGATAACAACAAAAATAAAAAGGAAAAAAAGGTGGGCATTTTTAAAAGGACTTATGCTTGTCCTTGTAAATCCTTTAGGCATTATTTCATGGATGATAAGCTTAAAATTTCTTGAAAGTTTTAATATAAAAATCCCCCTTAAATTAAATTATGAGATCTTCTTTTTTCTGGTAGTTACAATAGGAGCGGCTACCTACTTCCTCCTTATTGTTTTTATAACTAATAAAATGCAGAATATATTTAATCCGAAAAGAACAGCAAAAATAACAAAATATCTGGGATATGTTCTTATTACATTCAGCTTATATTTTTTTTACTACTCAATGAGTGCATATTTTTTTGGTGTAGAATTTCCCTGAAGGTTTTTTCCAGTTAAAAGATACATTTATCATTAATTAACTTCAATTATTGACGGAATCGATTTTTTCTATATAATATCCTCATGATATTAACAATATTCGGATATCCGAAAACAGGAAAAACTCTCCTTTTTAACCTTCTTACGGATAAAGATGAAGAGATCTCAAAATTTTCGACTTCTGTGAACGAATTCCATAAAGCTGTTGTTGATGTACCTGACAAAAGGCTTAAAGACCTTGCCGATTATTTTTCAACACCACCTGTTTATGCAAAGATAGAATATCTGGATACAGGCCCGATAGCTTTCGGTGAAACAAAAAATTCAACTTTTATAGACCTTTTAAGGAGGGCTGACGGGCTTGTTCATATGGTCCGGGGTTTTGAAGATGAAGAGATACTCCATCCTAAAGGGTCAATCGATCCCGGAAGGGATATAATGTCAATGGAAGATGAATTGATCACTACTGATTTTATGACTGTAGATAAAAGGATCGAAAGGATAGAATCCGACCTGAAAAAAATAAAAATAAAGGAACTTTCAGATGAACTTGAACTTTTACAGAGGATAAAGGCCCATCTGGAATCCGGCTTACCTTTAAGGAAATTTGATCTTTCTGAAAAAGAGAAACTGATAATCAAAGGGTTTAAATTCCTCTCTATTAAACCAATAATGAATATTATCAATTGTGATGAAAATTCTTACCAGCAATACAGGAAACTTGAATCTGAACCGGAGAATAATTCAGCTACATTTGTTTTTTCTGGCAAAATTGAAAAAGAGCTCCTCGAACTTGATGAAGATGACAGAGCCATGTTCCAGGAGGAGTACGGATTGTTGGATTATACCTATATGAGGGAAAATTTTATAAAAAAAAGTTATGAGCTCATGAACCTTCTATCATTTTTCACAGTCGGAAGTGATGAAACCAGAGCCTGGACAATAAACAATGGTGATACGGCTTTAGCAGCTGCAGGTAAGATCCATACAGATATCCAACAGGGGTTCATCAGGGCGGAAACAATTAACTGGAAGGAATTTCTTGACTCCGGTGGATTTACCCAGGCAAAGGAAAAAGGGCTACTCAGGCTGGAGGGAAAAGAGTATAATGTAAAAGACGGCGAGATCGTCCACTTCAGATTCAATAAATAAATATATAAATAGAAATTTTGTCATTGGAAGTCATTTGTTCGCTCCGCTCACTGTCATTTATTGTGACTTTAGAAACAATCAATGACTATATATGACGTGAATGTAATGAGCAAATGACAAGAACTTAAAGTGCTTAATGACGCCGGATTTACCGGCTAATGATAACCTAATTTGTCTTTGAATAAACTATTTCTTTTTATTTTATAACCTGTTTGATCAAAACTTCAAACTCAAGTTCAAAGTTCGGTGTGAACATATCCTTTTTTAAATTTTCCTTTATCTTTTTAATTTTCCAGAATTTTCCGTCATCCAATTCATCTCTGTTAAAAATGATATTTTTATCATATCTGGCTACGAACATATATACCAATTCTGATTCGACTTCTGTTTCCCAGACATAACTTCCTACCGGAACTGCTTTAAATTCAGTGATGCCAATTTCCTCAGCAGCTTCTCTCTTCAGTGCAGCATCTATCTTTTCTCCGGAAGAAACATGCCCTCCCACTGCTGTATCCCACTTTCCCGGCTGTATTTTTTTTGTAACAGGCCTCTTCTGAAGATAGATCCGGTTCTTTGAATCAATTATATGAAGATGGACAACCGGATGGAGAAGCCCGGGGCCTGAATGACAGACCGTTCTGGGAGCTTTACCCTTTACATTTCCTTTTTCATCAACAATATCAAACCATTCATCATCTTTGTATTGTTTATAAAGATTTTTCCTGTTAAATTTTTTTCTTACAAGTTCAAAAACAAAATAAATGAAAAATATAATATAAAAGAGGCCCCCGCTTATAAAAGCCCATGCTCCTTTTGAAAGGAAAAATGCAGCATATACTATTAAAACCGTATGAAAAATAAAAATAAAAAAAAGTGCCCTGAGGCTTCGGTTCAGCTCATTTATCTGTTCCTCACTGAACTCTACATTTTTCATGTACCTTTTAGACATCATCAACATTATATTCTGAGTTGAAAAAACCGATACACCCAGAATTATACAAAAGATCAATTCGATCAGTGCAGGTTTTAACTTGAAAAATATTGGGTTTTCAAGGATTATTGATACTATTCCAAGAACTATTATCAAACCGATATCAAGGAGGATGAACTTATCCAGAAATTTTTCTTTTATATATGAAACTATAATCTCCAGAATTCCGACTGAAACGGCAACAATAAGGCCGATCTTTGTTCCCCATAAGGAATCTGCAGCAATAAAGATTATTAACGGAAGCATTCCGGGGATCAGGCTTTTTACAAGGGCAAGTTTACTCATTTTAATTTAAATTTTTCCAATTTTTTTTGACTAACAAATTCATTTTAAGATTGAGGAGCGTAACATAACAAAATAACACTGTCAATTGAAGCAAAACCGGATTCGAACTATAATAATCAGATAATGAAAAAGAGAAGGATTATATTCAGGGTTTTTCCTTTTAACAGGCTAACCTTCCCTATTCTCCTGAACAGTTGGGAAAGTGAGGGTATTGATAAACATTTTGAAATAGTTATATCTGAGACCCCCGTAAAGGTTAAAGATGGAGATGTTCTGCTATATTCATTTATGACCCCTCATTTGCCGGAAATCCACCAGGAGATAAATGATCTGAAAAATAAAAATGTTCTGATCGGTGGAGGCGGTGCCCACATAACGGGTGATATTGAACTACCGGGAAAAATGGGATTTAATATACTCTTCCGGGGTGAGGGTGAAGAAACCTTTGTTCAATTCGGAAAAGACCTTCTTGAAGGAAAAATCTCCGGTGAATTAAAGATCTATCGACAGGAAAAAAAACTTAAAATTGACAAATATTTACCTTTCTCAAAATATTTTAAAACTGTACCACCTCTGGAAATATTCAGGGGTTGTTTCTGGAGATGTAAATATTGTCAGACAGGTTCAACAGCATACTCTTCAAGAAGTTTACATTCGATCAATATATATCTTGCCCTATTAAAAGAAAAAGGATTTAAAAGAGTTACTTTCATCTCTCCCTCTTCACTTGAATATGGAGCTGTAAAGGGAGGGAATCCAAACCGGGGAAAAATCCTGGAACTGATTGAAACAGTTAGATCCTATAATTTCAAATATTTTGAATATGGGGTATTCCCTTCTGAAATAAGGCCCGAAAGTATTAATGAAGACATTGCTCTTGCTTTAAAAAATAATGTATCTAATAAGGCCCTGACACTTGGGGGGCAAAGTGGTTCATTACAAAGGCTCAGAGAATTAAGGAGAGGCCATGATGTAACAGATATAGAGGAAGGTGTCAGAATAGCAAATTCGGCAGGTTTTAGAGCTAATCTTGATTTTATTCTCGGATACCCTGATGAAACTCCAACAGAAAGAGAAGAAACTTTAAATTTTATTATTAAAATGAACAAAAATTTTAAAATTAAAGCACACATTCACCATTTTTTTCCACTTTCCGGAAGTGAATATCAGTTCAGGTTTCCATCATATCTTTCTGAAAATGAAAAAGACATACTTTATAAATTGAACAGGGATGGTTTCTCAACTAAATGGTGGGAAGTCCAGGAGAGACAGGTAAAAAAATATTTTTTCTGGTTAAAAGAAAATTTTCCTGAATTCATTGATAAATACACCTGAAAAAATATCAAAAATATTGACTTTATTTTATTATAATGAGAGAATTTTAGTGGAAAGAATATATGTTTATAAATCACTCCTCTAAAGAGGTTACAGCAAAAATTGTTTATTACGGGACAGGATTAAGCGGGAAAACCACTAACCTTCAATATATTTTTTCCATCACTAATCCAAAATCCAGAGGTGAGTTGGTCAGTGTCGAAACCGATATTGAGAGGACACTTTTTTTTGACCTTCTCCCTATAACTGTAGGCCTGATCAAAGGATATAACACAAAATTTCAGCTTTATACAGTACCGGGCCAGGTATTTTATAATTCCACCAGAAAAATGGTTTTAAAAGGTGCAGATGGAATTGTATTTGTAGCAGATTCACAGGAACCGATGGAACCCGGTAATATAGATAGTTTTCAAAACCTGAAGCAAAACCTGTTGGAAGAAGACAGAAGCCTTGAAGACCTTCCTGTGGTTTTACAATACAATAAACAGGACCTCAAAAATATATCCCCGATCGAAAGGCTGAATGATACACTGAACAAAAAAAAATTTCCCTATTTTGAAGCTGTTGCAAAAGATGGTGTGGGAGTAGTTGAAACTTTAAGGGAAATTTCATCCATGACACTTAAAAAGATCAAAACTGAAATTGAAAACTTAAGCAAGCCATTAGAATCGACACCTGTTATAAGTTTTGATATGAATTCAAAGAAAAAGATATTAGACAAGGAAGAATTACCGGTCAAAAGGATTCACACCGACAACAAAGAATATATTAGTGAAGAGGAAATCTCAGGCAATATCAACCTTGATGATATAGAAACAGAATTTGTTATTGAGGAAAATAAAGAGAATTCTTTAGAGATAAATAATAAAACCGCTGTTAAGGCCGAAAATAGTAAAATTGAAAGATCCGATGCCCTGAGTCAGGTTGATTTCAAGCTCTTGAATGACCTGAAAAATGACGATTCACGAATTACAATATTAAATAAAGTAAAGCAAAGTGAATTTTATAAGATTGATATAAAGGACAAGGATTCAAAATTGATCAAATCGATCAATATCAATGTTAAACCCGACGTAGAGAAGATCAACCTTATATTAGATGTTAAAAAATAAATTTCCAATTCTTATTCTAACTTTTCTGGTTCTATCAGGCTGTACTCTATTTAAAAAAAAAACGAATTTAAAACCGGAAATTAAAACCAGTTATCTTCAGAGAGTTTATATTAATTTTGAAAAAGGGAAAGAACTATTATTCCAGGGGAAGCTGGATGCTTCTAATTATTATTTTGACCGTGCTCTTAACATCCTGCTGGATTCAAACATAAACAATGTTAAAAACAGCAAATACATTAAGGACCTTATTACAAAAATTTCATCGGTTGAATTAAACCATTTAAAATATATTGAAGAGATAAATTCAAAAAAGGAAAAAGCTCTAATCGATGAAGTCATTAACACGCCCCTTTTTAAGCCCTCAAAAAAAGAAGTTCAAAAATTAAAAAAACTTGTAATAAATTCGGAACCTGAATTTTCATTTCCCATAGTGATAAATTCAAAAGTTGTTTCATTCCTTAAAGCTTTTCAGACCATCAGGCATAAGAGTATTCAAAATTCTTTAAACCGTGCAACTGCATATCTGGATGATTTCAGGGCTATTTTCAGGGAGAGAGGGGTCCCGGAAGACCTCATCTATCTGCCGATAATTGAGAGCGGGTTCAGAGTTAATGCTCTATCAAGGGCAAGAGCTCTCGGCGTATGGCAATTTATGAGAGCCACTGCAAAGTTATTCGGATTAAGGTCAGACTGGATCGTTGATGAAAGGAGAAACCCGTATAAAGCTGCATATGCCGCAGCAAAATATCTGAAATACCTTCATGATCAGTTTGGTGACTGGTATCTTGCTCTGGCAAGTTATAACGGAGGCCCCGGCAGAGTAAGAAGGGCAATACGCAAAGTTGGCAGCCGTGATTTTTTCCGGCTTGCAAGGACACGATATCTGAGGAGAGAGACAAGGAATTATGTGCCGGCTTTTATAGCTTCACTGCTTATTGCAAAATCACCTGAAAAATATGGTTTTGAGATCACCAAAGTCGATAATATTTTTGATTCAACAAAAATTGTTGAGATCAATTCTCCTGTAAAATTAAAGAACATTTCATCATTATTGAATATATCATTTTCTTTATTAAAAAAATTAAATCCGGAACTGGTAAGAGAGTTTACCCCCTTTAACAAAAAAAAATATCTGATCAGAATTCCCTCAGCTTCCGACGAAACTGTTCTCTCTGATTTAAAGATCCTTCCTCCAAAAAGTAAATATTTTGCAGGATGGTACAGGGTTAAAAGAGGTGACAACCTTTATTCCATTGCAAGAAGATTCAAAACAACAGTAAGAAAGATCAAAAAAGTAAATAAACTAAGATCAAACCTTATAAAACCAGGTAAAAGGCTTCTCATACCAAGAGGATTCTATTGATCTCAAAACTGAATTCAGCTGTTTTGAACGGGCTTGTTGTTATTGGTGCGGAAGTTGAAGTAGGTTTTTCAAGAGGAATTCCGGGTATAACTATTGTAGGGCTTCCAGATAATGCAGTTAAGGAAAGCAGGGAGAGAATTAAATTTGCAATAAAAAACTCAGGGTTTGATTATCCGGTGGGATTAAAAATTGTAGTAAACCTCTCTCCTGCAGATGTAAAAAAAGAGGGTTCATCACTTGATCTCCCGATTGCCATGGGAATAATCCTCAACCATATGGGAATAGACAGTTCAAAATTCAAGGATTACCTTTTTTTTGGTGAATTAAGTCTTGAAGGTAATCTCAAACCTGTTAAAGGGGTACTTAATTTTTCAATATTTGCAAAAAAAATGGGATTTAAGGGCATTATTATACCTTATGAAAATGGAAATGAAGCATCGTTTGTTAACGGGATCGAGGTATATGCACTAAAGAACCTTTATGATATTGCTAAATTTATAGAATCAAAAGATCAGGTCAGACAATTTGACAGTTCACATACAAAAAAAAACAAACTGTTTTCCAATGTTGATTTTTCAGAGGTAAAAGGACAATATCTTGCTAAAAGAGCACTCGAGATAGCAGCTGCAGGTTTTCATAATTTGTTAATGATCGGGCCGCCGGGTGCGGGAAAATCGATGATGGCAAAAGCCCTGCCTTCCATTCTACCGGAAATGACAGAGGAAGAGACACTTGAAACCTCTCTTATTTACAGCTCGGCGGGTTTGTTGAACAAAAATAACGGATTAATAACCGAAAGGCCTATAAGATCACCACATCATACTATTTCAGATGTGGGTTTAAGTGGAGGTGGGAGGTATCCTGTTCCCGGAGAAATTTCCCTTGCTCATAATGGTGTTCTTTTTCTGGATGAGATCCCTCATTTTAAAAAAAGTGCTCTTGAAGTTCTAAGACAGCCTCTGGAAGATGGACAGATCTCCATATCAAGGTCACTTACAACCTATACTTTCCCATCAAAATTCATGCTTCTGGCTGCAATGAACCCTTATGAAGATACAATTGGAATAAAAGATCCTTTAGTTTTTGAATCCTCAACTTTTCAAAAAAAAAGGTATTATTCAAAAATTTCAAAACCACTTCTGGACAGGATCGATATTCAGATAGAGGTAAAAAAAGTAAAAATAGATGAAATTACATCGGAAATAAAATCCGATACATCTGAAATTATAAGAGAGCGGGTAAAAAAAGCCAGAGATCTACAGCTGAAAAGATTCAAAGATCTGAAAAAAGGGATCTTTGCAAACGGCCAGATGGGCAACAGGGAAATCAAAAAATTTTGTTCTCTGGAACCTGAAGATGAAAAAATATTAAAATCGGCAGTTGAAAAATTTGATCTGAGTACGAGAAGTTATTATAAGATACTTAAACTTTCAAGAACCATTGCCGACCTTTCCGGAAGGGAAAAAATATCTTCTGCAGATATTCAGGAAGCCCTCCAGTACAGATCTGAAAATATTTTTAATATTTGATCAGATCATTTTATTTTATTTTTTTAAATGTTAAAATTTTTGTAATATGGAGAGAGATAAGAAAAACACGAAAAAAGAAAAAAACGACAGTAAAAGTATTACTGATAATGAAAAAACAATATCTTACAAAGACTCAGATAAATTCCCCGGCAAAACCCAGGAAATTTTTGAGTTAAGCGAAAAAAAAGGACCGGACAGAGGAGATTCCGGAGAATTTCCCGGCATTC
>JBDLJQ010000044.1:0-24515 GCA_039714255.1 Acidobacteriota bacterium | reverse complement strand
ACCCGAAGATGGAAACATCTTCATATTGATATCCTGAACAATAACGGTAAGTGTCTTTATTATATTTCCCGTTTTTAAAAAAGGGTTGAATATTTGTTTCAGGGCTCAACTGAACCATCCCGAAGGGTGTTGTTGCCCCCGGAAATGTATGGCCCATATTTTTGGTTCCAATGAACGGGTTAACATATCCAGCCAGATCTTTAACTGTTTTTTCACCTGAACTATACCCGTAAAAAAAAATAACAAAAATAATCGTTAAAATATTTACTCTTTTCATCTTTGATCCTTAAATTATTGACTTATTATTCCCTTATCCTCATGTTCCAGATTATATTGAGAGAGTGTACAAACAGCTTTTGCCGGCACTTTGACATTTTTAACCGGAGCATCGGAAAAGGTAATCTTTTCCACCGGGTCCAGTTTAAAATTTCCCTTCCTGATCCCACTCTCCGTTATTAAATAAAGGTAAAGATCAATTTTATTGCTCTCCTCTAATCTAATTTCAATATTTTTTATTTTATTACTCTTATTTAAAATATAAACAGTCAATTGTCCCCCGGGGCTCCGTACCGTTTGTGTCATAATATCGGGATCGCCACTTGTTGTTGTCTGTAAGATTTCAGAATATTTAGCAAAAAATCTGGAAATAATTCCGAATCCATAGTAGGGAACAGGTTCCGGCTCCACATTTTTTAAATATTCTTTTTTATTCATATCCCATGTGCGTATAAGCTGCCACTGGCCGTCAAGGTCACCTCTGTTAGTAAAACTCCACCGGTTAAAAGAATCAACGCCTTCATCCATCCCTCTTAAAATTGATTCCACATTTGAAATTGCAGTATTATATAATGTCGGTCCCGGATCACTGTTTCTCCATCCAAATTCCATATTGCCCACTTCAGAGAGGAAAAAGGGTTTATTATGATCTTTTGCCCACTTTACCCAGTCTTTCAGAATTTTTTGTTTATCTTCATCTATTCCGCTATAGGAATGGATATCGTATGCGCCCAGATATTTGTCAAAATCAATTTTATCCGGATCGAGCTTCGGGGTATCTGTCCAGTCCGGGCCGGATATGGGCAGAGATATCTTTTTTTTATCCAGGGCTTTTCTGACAGCCTTAAGAGCCGGCGTAAGAGGTGCATCTTTTTCACCCATGCTCCACCAGGAACCCCATGTACCTCCGGGAGGCTCATTGGTAATACATAACCATTTTATACAGGAATACCCCTTTTTGATTTTCAGATATTGTATAAGTTTTGCAAGCCCTCTGGAAAAATGTTTTAATGACCTGGGAGCACTTAAAAGAGGCTGAACCTCCGGATATGAGTTCCACTTGACATTTCTCCACATCTGCTGAAGGAAAACATCTGCTTTATGCTCTTCGCACCAGTCCAGAATTTTATATAAAGCAGACATTTCTTCATTATCCCAGTCAAATTTTCCTTTCTCCGGTTCATACATACGTTGACTTATTTCCACCCTTATCCAGTTCAACCCGAGCCACTCTGCATGGCCTAATATTTGATCCCATGCTGCAGTATCAGATACAGGAGGATTGCCTCCCCAGGAACTGCCCCGTGAATTAATATATCTTAAAGCCCACTTATAGCTTTTGTCCTCATCTATCTTTTCCTTACTTATTGCATGCCATGATGCCCCTATCCCGCCAGCCATCTTATGTTTAACTTTATTCGGGTTTATTGTGATAGTTGCATCAAAATCTACTTCCTCTCCATAAAAACTGCCTGTCAAAATAAAAATCAGACTAAATAATAAGATTAAAATTTTCATTTTACCCCTTCTTCAAATATTTTTTATTTTTTAATTATAGTCAAGACGTGTCTTTTCATCTGACATGGTTGGATCTATGATTGAAGCCCACTCTTCTCCTTCCCATGTTCCCATTTGAGTGTGCAGGTCAAGATATTTTTTTGGTATGGGATGTGTACCAACAACAACTTTAACCCCATATTTTTTTTCAAGAAGTAATTTAAAGGTATTAATATATGGACAGGGTGGATAACCGACAACAAGCCCTGTGGCAAGATGTATGACCTCCGCTCCGTTATTTACCATTTCATCACCGGCATACTCGATATTTCCTCCGGGGCACCCGTCGCAGGAAGTGTATCCCACAAGTTCAATTTCTTCGTTCTTATAAATACTGAAAGCACCCTCCCTGTTCTTCATTGCACGGAAACACTTTCCACCTGCACAACGCTTATAACGATCACATATAATAATTCCGATTTTTTTTGTTTTTTCCAATTCTGTTCCTCCTGAAAACAATTATATATATTTTAGAAAAATTTTGTAACAACCAGGCTGAATTCAGTGTTGTTCGGAATAATAAGTTAAAGGAGACCCTCACTTTTGTGTTTCTCAAGGATATCGTCAGCAAGTCTGTCCAGATCTTTCCACACCTCATCTTTTGGAGCACCTTTAGCCAGAACAGGGTCGATAAAATCTACCCCTCTTTGTGGCATCAACCCCTTAAGCTGATCAACAAGCCTGCTTCCCCAGCTGAAAGATCCGATAATCGATGCAAATTTAATCTTGGGTTTTAATATCCCCGTCAGGTAAGCTGCATAAACAGCAGCGGGGTGTGCTCCACCCAATACTGCAGGAGTTGCCAGAACAATGGTTGCAGCATCAACCAGGGACATTGTAAGGCGTGATGCATCTGAAGAGACAAGGTTGAATTTTTTTACGCCCACCTTTCTCTTTATCAACGCTTTTTCAAGGTAATCCACCATCTCTCTGGTACTCCCATGCATTGAAACCCAGAAAAGAAGCACCTGGTTCTCTACCTTATCAGAGACCCACTTTTTGTGAAGATTAATTATATATTCAGGTTTATCATAAACAGGGCCATGGGAAGGGGCAATAACAGAAGGATTCATATCTTCAACAAGATCAAGGCTCTTCTTAAAAAATGTTTTGTAGGGCATCATAATCTCAACATAATACAACTTTGCATCTTCATATATTTTGAAATCATCAAAATCCGCATAAAGATCACTGGTTGCAAGGTGTGAACCAAGGAAGTCACAGGTAAATAAAATATCATCCTCTTTCAGGTATGTGAACATGGTTTCAGGCCAGTGAACCCATGGTGCGAGAATGAACTCCAGTGTTTTATCACCCAGGGAAAGAATTTCTTTATCTTTAACAACAATAAATTTATCTTCATCAATGGGAAGAAGGTCAATAAGCATTTTTTTACACTTTTCATTGGTAACAACCTTTGCTTCCGGGTATTGCTTTAAAACCTGAGGGATTGCACCTGAATGGTCCTGCTCTGCATGATTTGAAATAATATAATCGATCTTTTTTACATTAATATCTTTTAGATTATCCAAAAGATCACCATAAAAGTGAGGTTCCACCGTATCTATCAGTGCAGTTTTTTTACTGCCCTGTATCAGGTATGAATTATAGGAAGTTCCGTCAGGGAGAGGGACTATTTCATCAAACATTCTCCTTTCCCAGTCAATTGCTCCAACAGACCAAACATTTTTTTTGATTTTTTTTACGCTCAAGAATACCTCCCGTTAACAAAATTAAATAATAATTATATCGATTTTATTGTAATTATCAATATAATGAAAAAAACATTTCAACCTTGATCCCATTTTTAAAGTAAAGGAGTTTTTAATACTGCCTCCAGTAGTTTGCTGAGGGTTTCAGTTGCTTTTCCCTGTAAAAAAATATCTGTTATGGAATTTGTAAAGCTTGACCTTTCGGTATTTATTTCTATGATCTTTGAATTATTTTTTTTTGCCGCATATGGGATCATTGAAGCAGGCATGATTTCTCCTGAAGTTCCAATTATCAAAAAAACATCACTTCTTTCCGCATCATCTATAGAGTTTGACCCTGCCGGTTCGGGGATCGGTTCTCCAAAAAAGATAAAATCAGGTTTCAGCAGGCCGGATCCGCAGCTGCTGCAGAGAGGCGGAAGTGAATTCAGATCGATTTCCGATGAAGGGAAGAACTCACCGCAATCCATACATACAAGCCTTTTGGAATTACCATGATATTCATGAACCACCCGGCTTCCGGCTTCCTGATGCAGGTTATCTATGTTCTGGGTAATTATGGATGACAACAATTTTTTTTCTTCCAGAACAGCAAGGGCCTTGTGAGATTTGTTAAATTTTGCAGTTCCGAAAAAATCATAGAATATCTTTTTAATAACCATCCAGGATTGTTCAGGATTATGGCGAAAATAGTTTATTTCCAGTATCTTGGGATCATATCTGTTCCAAAGTCCTTCAGGGCCTCTGAAGGGAGGTATCCCGCTTTCAACAGAGATTCCCGCACCTGTAAAAGCTGTTACCCTTTTCCCCTTCCTGATTAGTTCTGCAGCTTCTTTTATCATATTTCACCTTGTATTATATCTTTAAATCTTCTAAGGTCTCCCGGCTTAAAGGTCCATTCCGGGGTTCGGACAGTTTTTTTATTAAGCTCATACCAGGGGCTGATCAGATCATCCATCGGATTAATAAGTATCTGGGTTTCCTGTGCCGGCATATAACTTTGAGCAAGAAGGTATACTTTATTCCCGGTAGAACTGCTTTCCGCCATATCAACAACAATTACTGCATGGCCATAGGGAGTGCCTTTTTGAATAAAAATGTCTCCGATCTTCATTTTGTTCATATCTGAAACCGGAACCAGCTCATCATACAAAGAAGATGTATTGGCGTATGAAAAAATATATCTCATATATTTTCTGAATTTTTTATATGAAATGTCTCCTTTAACATAATCAGAATAGAACCTCGGTTTTCCATCCGAAATGAAATTAAAGTGTATTTCAGAATATTTTTCACGTCCATAAAGATACTCTGCCCTGAGCCTCATTACCGCATCAGCACATTGTTGAAGATCTCTTTTGTCAATGTCCATATCAACCACTGAAATATATATTTTTTTTCCCGGTTTGACAGTCCCGTCAAAATAGTGAACAGGGCTGTTGAATGGTTTTAAATTAAGTGTCCTTAAATAACCGGCAAAAGAATTTTCCTTTACCTGAATTCTTTTATAACCGGCCGGAGGAATAAATCTTTCCTCTACACTTTTCCCTTTTTCAATAATTATCCGGGGTTTTCCCGATTCAATTTTATCATCAGGTTTAACAATTTCCTGCCCTGTGCAATAAAAAGATAAAAAAAAGATCAGTAAAATTAACTTTATTTTCATAATTCTTTCCCTGAATAATTTAAACACAATTTAAACTAAAAAGTACAGGTATTTGTATATTCAGTAATTATTTATCACTATTTACCGGATCAACATGGATAGTGGATTCTATGTTCAGTTGTTTTCTGATCTCATTTTCTATACCTGTAGCAATATCGTGTCCGGTCCGGATATCTGTTCCACCGTCAAGCCTGATATGGAATGTCAACTCCCGGTGAAGGCCATAATTATGAATGTGAAAATGGTGTGGGTAGACATCAAAAGTGGTCTTTTTTTCTACTATACTTTTTAAACGTACGATCAGATCATCCGAAGGCGTTTCCCCGAGCAGCTTATTTATCGAATCTTTTACGATCTCATATGCAGCATAAAATATCATTACCGCAATAACGATACCGAGAAGACTGTCTATCCACCAGAAAACATCTTTTAAAAAAATACCTGCCAGTACTAGAACAGAAGAGAGAGCATCGGTTCTGTGGTGCCACCCATCAGCTCTTACGGCAATATTATCCGTTTTTCCTGCAATAAAAAATGCAAATTGAGCCAACCCCTCCTTGGCCAGAATAGAAATAATGGTTACAACTATGGCAATAGTACCAAATTGTGCTCCTTCCCCGGAGAAAAACTTTTCAACAGACTCCTTTAAAAATTCAAAAGCAATGATCCCCAGGAAAAATCCTATAAAGATCGCTGTTATCTGCTCCCACCTTCCATGGCCGAACGCATGTTCCCTGTCAGGTTTCCTGGAAGAAAGCTTAATGCCGGCGATTAATATTAAAGAACTTATCGAATCTGACAAGGTGTGCCAGGCATCGGCGATCAAAGCAATGGACCCTGAAACGATCCCGGCCCAGTATTTCAATACAAACAGGAAAATATTTACAATGATGGAGACGATCCCTTCAATATAACCAAATTTTTCCCTGTTCACTGGTTTATTATTCATTTGATCTCATTTACCGGAATTTATTACCTCCTCTTCTTAAATTATATACCTTCTTAATGATCTTCTGTTCTGTATGATAACATCAACATCTTATTCAAGTTTTTTTTAATAATTGTACTCATTAAGGCTTTTAATAGATATATCATCCATGGATAATTTGCAAAAAGCTGTGATATATGCACTGGCCAACCTTGCATTTGTTAATAATGAAATATTAAGATCAATGGAGGCTCGCCTTATTTGATAATCATTATAAAGTTCATTGTTAGATAAATTTTTTGGAATGTTAATAACAAGGTCAATTTTCCCGCTCTTCAGATACTCCAGACAATTTGGTTTTCTCTCATCATCAGGCCAATACAATACAGATGAAGATACATTATGCCTTGCCAGAAAATTGGATGTACCCTGGGTTGCATATAGTTTCAATCCTTTTTTTTCCATTAATCTGCAGGAAGCAAGTAGTTCCACTTTTGAACGGATATCACCACTTGAGACCAATACACCTTTCCCGGGAATTTTATAACCAACGGAAAGCATCGCCTTAAGAATAGTTTCATAATAATCATCACCGATACATCCAACCTCACCTGTAGAGGCCATATCCACTCCTAAAACGGGGTCTGCCTTGGTCAGCCTGGTAAAAGAAAATTGTGAAGCTTTGATTCCTATATAGTCAATATCAAATATTGACTTGTTCGGTTTTTGAACTTTTATTCCCAGCATGATCTTTGTAGCCGCATCTATAAAATTTTCATTAATCACCTTGGAAACAAAGGGAAAGCTTCTTGATGCTCTTAAATTACATTCAATAACCTTAACTGAATTATCTTTAGCAAGAAACTGAATATTGAACGGGCCGGATATATTTAACTCTTTTGCTATCTCCCGTGAGATCTTTTTAATTCTTCGTATTGTTTCAAAATAAACTTTTTGAGGAGGAAAAACCAGTGTGGCATCACCGGAGTGAATACCGGCAAATTCAATATGTTCTGATATGGCATAAAGTTTCAATTCACCATTGTCAGCCACAGCATCAAATTCGATCTCTTTTGCCTGCTCAATAAATTCAGATACAACAACCGGATGCTTTTTAGATACTTTTGCAGCCAGTTTCAGAAAATGTTCCAGCTCATCCTTGTTTGACACAACATTCATTGCAGCACCCGAAAGGACATAAGAGGGCCTTATTAATACAGGAAATCCTACTTCATCTACAAATTTAGTAATTTCATCAAAACTTGTAAGCTCTTTCCACCTGGGCTGATCTATCTTAAGTTTATCGAGCATAGATGAAAATTTATTCCTATCTTCGGCCCTGTCTATTGATATCGGTGATGTCCCAATGACCTTTTGTCCATGAGAATGTAAACGGGGCGCAAGGGTATTTGGAATCTGTCCCCCGACCGATACGATTATCCCGTAAGGATTTTCATAGTCGGCAATATCCAAAACACGTTCAAAGGACAATTCGTCAAAATACAATCTGTCGCAAACATCATAATCAGTACTTACTGTTTCCGGATTATAATTAATCATTACAGAACGGTAACTATTATCATTAATTGTATTTAAAGCATTAACACTGCTCCAGTCGAACTCCACGCTGCTACCGATACGATAAGCTCCCGATCCCAGGACAATTACGGATTTGCTGTCATTTTCATATTTAACATCAGACCCGGTTCCATGATAGGTTAAATATAAATAATTTGTTTTGGCCGGGTATTCAGCAGCAAGAGTATCGATCTGTTTTACAACAGGAATTATTCCCCTGGATTTTCGTAATTCCCGAACTTTCAGCAGATCATCTTCAATATCTTCATCTGAACTTTTCAAAACACAACGTGCTATCTGAAAATCCGAAAACCCTGATTTCTTCGCATCAATTAGTAAATCCATGTTTAATTCTTCAAGTGAGGAATTCAAGGTCAGTTTATCTTCAATATCAAGAATATTCTTGAGCTTCTCTAAAAACCAGATATCTATTTTTGTCAGTTTATGAATCTTTACAATATCAAAACCTTTCTTCAATGCATGTGCGATCACAAATATTCTCATATCAGTTGGTTTACTCAATTCGGACTCAATATCTGTTACACCAATGTCCTTGTTAGCCGTAAAGCCATGCATCCCCTGGCCAATCATTCTAAGGCCTTTCTGTATCGCTTCCTCAAAACTTTTCCCGACAGACATGATCTCACCCACACTTTTCATAGATGAACCGATCTCTCTTGTAACTCCTGAAAATTTACTCAGGTCCCACCGGGGTATTTTACAAACTATATAATCCAGTGATGGCTCAAAGAATGCCGATGTTATTTTAGTGACTGAGTTTTTCAGCTGGTGCAACCCGTATCCAAGTGCAAGTTTTGCAGCAATAAATGCAAGAGGATAGCCAGTTGCCTTAGAAGCAAGGGCAGATGAACGGGAAAGCCTTGCATTCACTTCAATAACCCGATAATTTTCGGATTCTGGATCTAATGCATACTGAACATTGCACTCGCCAATAATACCGATCTCCCGGACGATCTTTATCGCAATTTCCCTGAGTCTATGATATTCCGAGTTCGTCAATGTCTGAGACGGGGCAACAACAATACTTTCACCAGTATGTATCCCCAGAGGGTCAAAATTTTCCATATTGCATACAGTAATACAATTATCAAACTTGTCTCGAACAACTTCATACTCAATCTCTTTCCAACCTTTAAGAGACTCCTCAACCAGAACCTGGCTGGAAAAGATAAAGGCATTTTCAGCTAACTCAACAAGCTCTTTTCTATCATCGCAGAATCCGCTCCCTTTCCCACCGAGAGCATATGCCGCCCGCAATATTACAGGAAAACCGATGGATTGCGCTGCCTCAACAGCTTCTTCTATTGTATTTGCTGCAATACTTTTTGCTATGGATACATTTATTGAATCAAGTTTATCTGCAAATAATTCTCTGTCTTCAGTATTAATTATCGCCTGTATTGGTGTCCCGAGTATTTCAATATTATTTTTTCTTAGAACACCCTGCTTATACAATTCAATACCACAATTCAGTGCTGTCTGGCCCCCGAAAGCAAGTAGTATTCCATTGGGTTTTTCCTTCTCTATTACTTTTTTCACAAATTCAGCAGTAACAGGCAAAAAATAAATTATATCTGCAATATTTTCTGATGTTTGTACAGTAGCAATATTGGGATTTATCAGAATTGTTTTAACACCCTCTTCCTTCAGAGCCTTTATAGCCTGGGAACCTGAATAGTCGAACTCCCCTGCCTCTCCGATCTTTAAGGCCCCCGAACCTAATATTAGTACTTTTTTCATAATAAGTTTCCCTTATTTCCTTACAGAAGAAGTTTTTTGGTGTTTTTTATAATTGTCAACTGCCTTAATAAAGTCATCAAACAGGAACTCTGTATCTGTAGGCCCGCTTGATGCTTCCGGATGAAACTGGGTAGAAAAAAAGGGTTTGGTTTTATGCCTGAAACCTTCATTTGTATTATCATTTAAATTCACAAATAAAACCTCCCAGTCATCAGGCAGGGTTTTGCTGTCAACTGCAAACCCGTGATTTTGGGATGTTATATAAGCCCTGTCTGAGCCGGCTTTTATTACTGGCTGATTGTGACTTCTATGCCCATACTTCAGTTTATATGTTTCTGCTCCCGAAGCTAATGCCATAAGCTGGTTACCAAGACATATCCCGAATACAGGTATTTCATTATCAAAGGCACCCTTCAGGTTATCTATGGTTGCTTTACATTGCTTTGGGTCTCCCGGCCCATTCGAGATAAATAAACCGTCATACTCTTCTTTACAAATATCATAATCCCAGGGGACTCTGATAACGGTTGAATCTCTTTTTACCAAATTACGAATAATATTATTTTTTACTCCACAATCAATCAGGAGTATTTTGTGATTACCGCTTCCATAAAAACGTTTTTCTCTCATACTCACAATATCAACCAGATTCTCAACATTCGGATCATAAAATTCAACATCTTCATTATCTATAATAATTTTTCCCAGCATGGAACCTTTTTCTCTTAATATTTTTGTCAACTCACGTGTGTCAACCCCGTAGATCCCGGGGACTTTATTTTCAATCATCCATTGGTTGAGGCTCTTTTCTGCATTCCAATGACTGTACTCTTTGGAATAATCTGAAATGACAAAACCACTTACCTGAATTTTTTCAGATTCATAATATTCAAACATTTCATCTTTTTTATTCGCACCTGGTACACCATAGTTGCCTATCAAAGGAAAAGTAGCAACAAGTATCTGTCCTTTATATGATGGATCGGTCAGATTTTCAGGATATCCCGTCATCGCAGTGTTAAAAACCACCTCACCGGCTATGGATTTATCATACCCGAAACTTTTCCCGTGAAATTCCGTTCCGTCTTCTAAAACTATTTTCCCCTTTTTATTCATCTTTTTAGTTTATTAATAGCTTTTTTATTTAACCATGATGCTGCCCTTTCAAGCTCACCATCCTTCAGCGGCCCTTCATTTCCTTTTACATAAAACCCTTCGGGAGGAACTTCCAGGACCCCTCCCTTCTTCACAAGAGCATCAGATATTGTTTTTGCTGCATATCCGAACATTTTGACCATAAATTTCAAAAATTTTGAATCAACATCATCTACAGATATCCTGGTATCAAAAGCAGCAACCTTAACACCCTTAAGGCCTTTGGGAGGAATGGACTTTAAAAATTCTTTTGTTAATTCCGAAGGGCTGAAAGCCCTTGTAGGTGACCCTACAACAAGCAGATCAACTCCCTCCAGGTTCTCCTGCGAGATATCTCCAACCCTTTCAGCACGAACATTGTTTCCCGAAGAGAGAGAACCGGCAATATCCCTGGCAACTTTTTCCGTATTTCCAAAAAATGAATCAAAAACAATCAAAATATTCAAAGGTCCACCTCAATATAATATTCTACTTTAAATTAAGCTCTGTTTCCACCAATTCCCACTCTTCATCTTCATTTTCAATAAGCTGATAAAATTTATTTTCTTTAAGATCCCAGGGAAAAGCATTATAAATACTTTTCATTTTAAACGGGATAAAAATTTGTTTTTTAAAATCCCCGGAAAGATCAAAAACAAAAAACTCTATATTATCTCCCTTCCACCTGTAAGTCATAACGAAAAGGTACTCTCCGTTATCATAAAGACCATGTATTGCAGGATAATAATCAGGATACTTTTGTTTTTTTAAAATTTCATCTGCAAAAGATTTCAGCTGGGGGTTTGACCTGAGATTATCTATGGCCTTCTGCTTGTCCTTTTTACCAAACTTAACCCTGTTATAATCTTTTTTTATAACCAGATTTTTTTTAAAAGTTCCGTCATAGATATCAATTTTAAACTCTTTCCCATTCACAACATATATCTTATCTCTTAAAACTTTCACCTGAAAAGTTGTATCAAAAATTGTTATCCCCTTTTCAAAACTGTTCATATGAGGCTCTCGGATAACAATTTTTTCTCTGGAGAGATCATTGTTATAAATATTGATCAATCTGAACCTGTTCCTCTCTTTATCAATTTCATAACTCTGTCCGATAAATTTTCCATTAAACGGTTTAAATCTGTTTGCAAAAGAGTCTTTTGATCTTAGTTCTCTTAAAAGATTGCCTGTTTTGTCAAATACTGACAATTTCCTCATACTGTTAACATAAAGAAGATCATCAAGGGGATATATATATAAACGTCCCACAAATTCTCCAGGTCCTTCTCCTTTTTTCCCGATTGTTTTTATAAGGGAAAAATCTATTAAACTATAAATATGAACGCGAAATTCTTCTGTGATAAATATACGATTGCCCCTGATTTTCATCCTTTCTGGGGTTAGTAATTCATCAAAACTATGAATAGTCTTACCGATGACAAAAATTGAAAGAAAAAGAATAAATATTATAAGAATCAATTTTTTTTTCACAAATAAACTCCTTTATTAAAAGCTTATCCTTCCCCTGAATGCTCTTTTAGAATTATTCAGGTTCAAGCCTTCAAAACAATACTCTTTACCTTTGTTCATATTTCTAACTATCCTGATCTTTTCCCCCGGCATTGTCTCTTTAAGATAGTTAATGGATAACCCTTTCGGATAATTATCACGGTGAAAATCAATAGGGAAAGTATCCATCATCCAGTCCACATACCTTGTGGAAGTAACATGCTTATTGAAGTCTATATCAAAGAAAGTTGATCTGACCTCAAAGAGATCACCATCTTTTGTTTCAGGAAGTTTCTCAGGCGGCTCTTCAATTGCATTTTTATCCTTTAAATAGGTAAAAAAGTCTGATTCGAAACTCTCTTTTCTTTTCGGCCTTTTTGTCTCAAGATCAATTGGTAGCCATGCAGTAGTTGCTTTAACTATTATATTATCTTTTTCGTCTCTGACAATAAAGTCCCTTGTGTAAAGAAGTCCCACAATATCTTTCGGCCATGTTTCTATTGTGATCTTTTCATTCCATTTAACAGGCTTAAATATCTCCATGGTAAGACGGTTGAATACCCAGAAAAGATTGTGTTTACGGAGGTTATCAAAACCGAATCCAAGGTTATAAGCAGACCGGGTGGCTGACTGGATAAGCAGATTAACAAGGGCTCCGAGGCTTAAACGCGCCTCCATATCCGTTTCGGCAGATGAAACTTTAAATTTTGAAATTAATACAAGATCTTTTTCTACTATGTTTTTCATTCTCAAATTATCTCACAAAAATTATTATAAAAAGAGCAACCATCCCAAAAAAAAATTTATTAAACTATTTTTCCTCCTTTAATATTAAGATTATACCTTTATTTTTTTCGACAGGAACAGGGTTGTTAATATCAAACTTCTGATACTCCTGCAATCCCTTAATTTCAGGTGCAATTAGTGTTGAGCTCCCCTTTTTAAAACCCAGCTCTTTCCAGTTTATATCAAGGAATATCTTCTCATTTTTTTCTGACCAGGATCCCAGGGCGATCAGTATGCGGTCACTGTGACGATAAATTGTGGAACGTATATTTTCATGTGATGTTTTTACAGGTGAATTTTTTACCCAGTATCCCAGCATGTCGCTACCGGCAATATCAAATTCATCAAACAATTTCCATAATTCCCCCGGATTATATTTACCATATACTCTTGTGGTCATCCCATAAACCATCCCCCTGAAAGGATGCCCTCCCTTTTCAAGCATTTCACCGGTCAGGCCGAAGGGGATCCCCGAGACCTCAGTTAACCAATAGTCAGGCCCCAGATCATATTCAAAATATTCACCAAACCACAATCTGGAAATATATGGGAGATGTTCCATATAGAGGAAAACACTGTTTATAAATCCATCCCTGTTATTAAACTGATTTGCAGAGTGCAGGTCAATGATCACCTCATCCCTGTGTTTGTTTAAAACAGTTGTTATTCGTTTCACCGTCTCCCGGCTGAATGCAATATCATCCAGATAGAGGCCGTCAATTTTCTGATTTTTCGCCAGCCAGTTGAGCCCTTCGATATAATAATTTGTCCAGCGGGAAGTTCCTTTGTTAAGTATGGCTGCATCATTCACACTTGTGGCATGCCAGGCTGAATGGTAGTTTGCTCTCAAATGTTCCTGAAGCCAGCTGTGGCCTCCTCCTTTGCCATCGTTTAATATTTCATCACCAAGGCTCTTTAAGGCAAAGAGTTCATATGCCCTGTAGGTAAGCTCTCTTATTGTGTTGTAAAGCTTTACCTTAATACCTTTACTATGGGCCTCATCAATATATGCTTTTTGTTTATCCAGATTAAAAAACGGATAATTTATATAAGGGTTGATCTCATTCGCATGGTGGACATTTACGACACTTCCTCCCCATTT
This sequence comes from Acidobacteriota bacterium, assembly GCA_039714255.1. Taxonomy (GTDB): domain Bacteria; phylum Acidobacteriota; class Aminicenantia; order UBA2199; family UBA2199; genus UBA647. The sequence goes on along the minus strand of JBDLJQ010000044.1, from coordinate 10,503 downwards.
TACAACAGAATCAACAGGAACATATTTATGAACAAAACGGGTCTTAAAGTGTTCTTTTATATTTATTGTTTTAAACGGAGTGATCAGGAAGCGTACATTAAAATGGAGTTTGTCGCCTTTATTTATCCGCCTTTCTCCACTATAATTTTCAGCAACCACTTCCCCTCTCTTTTTACTGATCCGTATTCCCCCTTTTCCATCGTTATACCACGATGGAGGAAGGTTTAACGGTTTATTGTGATAAAAATTAGTGTTTAAAGGACGTTCATAATTCTCATCCCTCAATACATACTGAAGCCCTTTGTTAATATTACCGAGCCAGACACCCTCATGGTGGAATTTTTTTTCCCATTTCCATGAAATACTTTCCTGCCTCTTTCCCCCCTTTTTTCCAAGTCCCACCATATAAAGGGATGCATCCTGATCCATGGGAACTTTAAGGATAATATCTGAAACATCAACATCTTTTTTTGCTGAAAGTTCCATCTTATAATTAAGCATACCATCATATTCCAAACTGCCGTTTATTTTTAAAATAAAGTTGTCAGAATTATTTTGAACGCTCCAGCTCGCTTCACTTCCATATTTTTGTTCTACTTTCAAAGGGCCTGATATCCACTTTTCCCGCTTATTTCCTTTTCTTATAACATTGAGGGATACAGGTTTTGCCAAAACAGGTTCCGGGCCAGATCTTAAATATGTCATCTTTTCAGAAAAAAAGGAGAGTATCTCTCCCGGCAGGCCGTTCCTGTCCAGCACTATCTTTCTCCCCAGGATTTTCAAAGCATTACCCTTTATTACAACGGGAGTAAAAGGTTTAACAATATAATTTTTATCTCTCCCCAGCCTGGAGTTAAGCCAGCGTAAACGGGACATATTTTCAGGTTTATTTTCTCCTCTGTTTTTTATAGTTTCGGGAAGGATGTTCAATTCAATATGTATTGTTTCTGCATCTATTCCCCGGGGTTCTATTGATATCGTTCCCCGATATTCCCCTTCCTTTATATTCTCAGGAATATTTATTCCGAACCATAGAGGCTGCACTTTATTCACATCTACATCCACTTTTTTTTCAAAAAACTTTCCATCCAGCCCTATACCAGAGGTATTAAAACATTCGATACCGGTTTTCGGTATAAAATCTCCATTATCTGACCTGAGTCCTGAAAAAAACACTTTTATATCAGACAGTTTTTTTCGGCCCGAATAAACACCTGTCTGAAACGTATAAAACTCCCCTTTTTTTACAGTATCTGATATTCCATTCTTCAGGCCTCTTTTAACCCAGTGTAATGGTAAAAATTTTTCCATTTTTATTGGATTTTCCCTATATTCAGGGAACAGATAAAATTTCCCGGGATTAGATCTGAAAAAATCACTAACTTCTTTTTCAGTTGCTATTATCTCCATGGGGAAAAAATTGTGAAAATCATCAATAAACTGGGCTGAAATAATTTTCGCTTCCGGTAGATCTTTTATCTGAACTGAGCTCAACCTTCCGGTTTTTGATATCCAGAAATTGTCTGCAGTATTGTTCTGTGGCAGATATTTGACTTTCGGATAATATCCACCCGTAGATTCATGGGGAAGATAATAAACATAATAAATATCTGAATTTGATTCCGGTTCAAACAAAAAGGCCCCGAATTCATTGTTTATCTCTTTAATAAGAATATTTTTTATACTTTGCCCGGTTTTTGCATTTATTATGATCACTCCTTTTTCAGCCGGGTTTTCATCTCCCCTCCTCCATGGGATCCTGGCACAGACAACACTTTCAGCTGTTTCTGTTTTAATTACAAACCTGTGATTCCCCCGGGACTTAAATGGTTTTGAATAATCCGGGTGTTCCCAGTTGCCGGGTTCATATTTAACACCCTCAACAATGTTGGGAATAAATTTACCGGATGATTGCAGCAATTTAAAATTTCCATCTTTTGCTTCAAGGTTAAAAAATAATAATATAACTGACAAACAGGTAAAATAAATTATTCTTTTCATGATTCCTCTTTATAACTGCTTTTTAATTATCTTTAAAAGATCATTTACAAGTTTAAACTCTTTATCTTCAAAATTTTTATCCTCAACCAGGGCGTTAGCAGATTCAATCAATTTTAAAGCCTCCTTTTTTTTACCGTTTTTTTCCAGAACAATTGCCTGGATATAGAGTTTTGAATTTTTTTTCATGTAGAGAGGTGTCTTATAGCCTGCTATTTTTGAATAATATTTATTTGATTCACTTTTCTTTCCAAGTTTTTCATTTCCGTAAGCAATAAGAAAATCATCAAGCCTCTCATCAACATCATAAGGTTTTCCTACTCCAAGGTTAAGGGGCCATAGTTTTGCTTTTTTTGCATAGTAGACCACCTTTGAATAGTTCTTTTTTTTCAATTCTTTATATGCCGCCCTGATACATGTTTCATGATAGATAGTTCTCCCCTCTGTTGCACCTTCATAGGGGAGGACAATATATCTTTCAAGAAATTTCCGGCATTTATCATATTTTTCTGATCTTAAGAGAATTTTTGCATAGCTCAGGCCGAACACAGATCTCTCAGGAAGATCCTTCATGTTTTTTTCTGCAAGTTTTTCAGCTTTTTCAAAATCACTAATTTCCATATAATAGTTTATCCATGAAAGGCTAACCTCCGGATCGGAGTCGTTTAAATAAAGAGCTCTTTTAAGAGACCTGAACTTTATTTTTTTATCACCTGGAAACAATTTAATTTTTGCGAGATAAAAAGGGAAAAAATCAGGTTTATCCCCACATTGTTCAAATAAATCCTTTGCTTTATCCTGAAGCCCTTTGTTCCAGTATATAAGGCCCAGATAATATTTTAACTTCCAATGTCCGTTAATTTTAATGAAATAATTTAGAAATTCTGCACTTTCCACTCGATGAGGAAATACCAGTTCCGGGGATAGTTCCAATGCTTTCCCCAGGAATTTTTTCCTGTTTTTTTTATCCAGAAAACTGAGCCACAAATATACTACCGGATGTTCGGGAGATATTTTTAATATTTCCACCGCATCTCCGGTAAGGCCTGCGCTCATATAAAATGCTGCAAGGTCAAGATATGATTCAACAGGCAACTCATTAACAATTTTTTTTGTAAAATCAGAGGTGGTAGTGGTTGTCCACATGAGCTTTTCAAAATCAATAAAATGGCCGGTCTGGTCCAGATGGAAAATTTTTGCCAATATTTTATCGGCCTCCACTTTATTCTTTTGTTTTCTGTGAATAATTGCCAGTATTTCAAGTGAAGACAAATTGCCTGAATTAAATATAATAGCTTTTTTTGCATATTTTTTTGCTGAGTTTAAATTACCCTCTTTTAAAAATATTTTTGCAAGCTCAGTATATGCTGCCGAACGAAATTCAACAGACTGGCTTGCAATTGAAAAACCGTTTTTTGCACCGGAATTTTTTCCCAGTTTATTGCTGGCCAACCCGAAAATATAATTTGCCAGAGGGTCATAAGTATCTAAAGACAAAGATCTTAAAGAATATTCCAAAGCTGTTTTATAACTCATACTTCTGTAATATCCAAGGGCCAAACGGTTTAACGATGGGAGAAAGGTATCTTCTATATTCAGGCTCTTTTTATAAAGCTCCATCGCCTCCGGATATTTCCGCTGTTTCTCATATTCAAGTGCCTTAAGATATAACCCGTAGGCAGATTTCCAGTCAAAGGAGGAAAAGGGTTTAACCGGCCGGTCTACCAGAAGATTTTCCCTTTCAGAAGAATAGTTTAACAGTTCATCTTTGATCTCCAGGGAAAAATCTTTTTCCTCTTTCAGTTTAAAAACCTTTGAAAAAAGTTCAAGCGGTTTAAGTTTTATCGGCTCTCTTAAAATGATCTCATCTCCCGATCTCACAACCAGGTCTGCATCGATTTTTTGCAGAGCGCTTATCAGCAGTTTAATATTCCTTTTATTTCTGATCACATTCAGTACTGCATGCTCCGATGCCGCAACCATCCCCTCCGTCCCCTTTAAGGGAAACCATATTTCTGTCATAACATCTGTATCATGGGACAAAAACTCCCTGTGTTTAAAAGGTGAAAAAGTACTGTCAGCACCTGCCTGGTTAAAGAGTTTGCCTGACTGGTATTCCACATACTGTCCGTCTTCATCTGTCAACAACCTTTCCCATATCATCCCCTGGCCTGATAAACCCCAGATCCAGATCTTTTTTCCCGGTTTTTCATCATAATCAGAAAGGTGCCCGAAACCAAAGTCATCATCATGCCAGTATCCACCCATAAAATCAGAATAGGAATTAATGACATGATAAGATTTATAATTCCCGAAATTATTTTTTTTATAAAAGGAGATATTCCTGCCATTTTGAACAGGCCATTCTCCAAATTCGCCATCATGTCCGATCCATTTATTCCCCGGGTAAATGAATTGAAGATCACCATCTGCTTTGGCAGCTGCATTCATCCAGTGATAATATGTAACAGGAAGAGGTGTCTTGTTAAACCATGATGACGTGGTCTTAAAATAAGCACTATCTTTCGGCAAAATTATTTTTACATTCCATTTTGTTCCTGAAGGGAGGTCAATTGAACCTACCGAACATGATACACTTCCGTCAGGATGTTCACTGATATTATAATCGACCGGAGTAGCACCGGTAGGTATATGCCCTATATCTCCGAAATTATATTCCAGGCCACCTGAGGTCCACGCTCCCCTCATCCCAATATCTCTGAATTTTACCGTATTGTTAAAGTATAAAAACTCTTTTCCCGTGGATTTTTCAACAGCACCCCATACCTTACCGCCAATATCCGGGCATACATATACTTTAATGTGGTCATTTTCCATAACAACCATATTCCACTCTTTAAATTCTCTTTTATTTGTATAACCTTCAAAACGGAAATAAGGATATATTCTCCCCATTTCCGGAACGGGGTTCGGCCCTGAAAACATATAGGTTGGTAAACTTATTTTTTCTTCTCTTATTGACGCTTTTTGATCTGCCAGTCCGGAATTTAGAAAACAAAAAAAACTTAATATCATAACTAATGTTTTTATCATATTTTATTCCCCTGCCAGCTGCCCGCAGGCTGATTTTATATCCTTCCCCTTTGACCATCTTACCATCACAGTATAGCCTTTCGAAGCAAGAAATTCTGCAAATTCATCAACTTTTTTTTCCGGTGGGGTTTCAAACTCTATTAATTTGCTCTCATTGTAGGGGATAATATTTATTTTGCATGGAATTCCCCTGAGAAGTTTTACAATTTTCCTTCCTTCTTCCGGAGAGTCATTTATATTTTTTATCAATACATATTCAAATGTTATTCTGTGTTTCCTTTTTCGACTTTTAAGATAAGTGATCAGATCTCCCAGTTTTTCTTTTTTTGATACAGGCATAAGGTCTTCTCTGATCCTGTCATCAGGCCCGTTGAGGGAGATGCTTATTTTTACATTTGGAAAATCTTCCTCAAGCAAAGCAAGGTTTTTTATAATTCCGGAGGTGGATATTGTTATGTTTCGCGGGGATATTTCCATTCCAAACGGGTCTGTTATCATAAGTAATGCTTTTTTCAGATTCTCATAATTCACAAGTGGTTCACCCATACCCATAAATACAAGATTTAATTTTCCTTTATAACCGGATATCTCTTCTTTCAGAAGAAGGATCTGGGACAATATCTCTCCCTGCGAAAGGTTTCGTTTCAAACCCATTTTTCCCGTTGCACAAAATCTGCACCCCAGAGCACAGCCAACCTGAGAAGATATACAGAATGTATAGTGGTTCTTCTCCCTGATCAGAACAGATTCAATTCTATAACCATCTTTCAGCTCAATAAGAAATTTTTTTGTTCCACTCGTATCCTCTTCCTTCTTCACAATATCATTCAGTTCTGTATTAAAATTTTTCAGAACCAGATCTCTGTTCTTTTTACTTATATTTACCCACTTGGAGCTGTCACGAATATTTTTTTGAAGAAGCCAGTTAAGAAGCTGACGGGAAACAAATTTTTTTAAGCCTATTTTGTTTATGTCTTTTTGTAATTCATCATGTGAGAGGTCATATATCCATTTCATGTTTTTATTTTAATTGATATACCCGAATATTAACAATAGCTTTTTCAAATAATATAAAATTAAATGTATCGTCTAAAAGATATTAATCAACGCTTCAGAGGAGTCATTGATCTCACTATATTTAGCTATAAACTTTCTGCAATCTTCATATAAACCTTTACTTTCAAGATCAGATACAAGTTTATAAAGATGCTTTATATTCTTTTTCAACTTTTCTTTATCAACTTTTAACCTGTTTTTAACAATGTTTACACTAATACCACCCTCGTCAAGAAAATAATTAACCTGAATAAGCGCCGGAATATTCTTAATTGTTCCAGGCCCCAATTCAGCAAATATGCCGGCCAGATATGTAGCCAGCGACCTTTCAAAAATATTTTCTTTAAAATATCCTTTTTCTTCCAGAATTAAGATATTAATTAATGAATTCAATCCGGCTCTCACTTCTTCCATTGTAAAAAAAAGTTCTTTCAACTTTTTATCTGCAGTCACCGGTTCCTCATCCTTGACTTTTACAAAAACAGGAGCAAGGAAGTGAGAAATCCTGTGAAATATTTCATTCATGAAAAATGTTTCAAAGTTTACAAGTCCCGCTTTTTTTGGCTTATAAAGCTTTTTTGCAGCAGGGGCCACTTTATTAATAAATTTTGATTCAAGCTTACCGGTAAGGATAAAAATTCTGGGATATTTATTTTTCCCGGTTCTATTCCGGGGATAAAATAAAACCTCTTTATTTAAATCGGGCGGATATTTTATTTTTGAGGCAAAAAAAATATTTTCTTCAGGAAAATATTTAACCTTTTTTTTCAGCAGGCCTTTATCAAGGGCATCTTTGATCATAAAGAAATATTTTCCTGCCGATTCTGTCCTTTCACTCTCATTTATGATCACAACGGGAAAAGTTTTATTCTCTTTGCCGGTATTAAACAGAAAAATATCATATTCATTAATTGATTTTTTTCCCCAGGGTAAGGATCCTGATGATAACTTTTCTCTTTTTGCTACCGGAATAAGTGAATTTAAATATTCCTTCTGGCTTTTGTTAACAGCCAGTCCTGCTGCTCTCCTGAGTTTTCTGGCCAGCCTCCTTTTCCCCTTTAAAAATTCAGCACTACCGGCTTCAAATGTATTCAGATATGAAATCCTTCTCGAAATATCAAGGAGGATATTGATCAACCCGTTTTTTTTTATTACATTTTCCTGTGATGCATGAATAAACCGACTGCCTGAAACGGCAATTAAGGCCATCAAAACTATAAGAAAATATTTTTTCATTCTTTAAAGAACTCCGATTCTTTATAATATTTTATGAAATCATCTATAAAAACCTTAAAAACCGCTGATGAGGGGATCGCAAACATCAACCCCCAGAATCCGAAAAACTGCCCGAAAATAATTATTGAGAGGATTACCCAGACAAAATGCATGCCCACTTCCCTTCCCACAATTTTCGGATAGAAATACCAGTTCTCACTCCCTTTGATGATCAAAAAGATCAGTGCGATCAACAACAACTTGTCTATTGACTGAAAATGTACAAATCCGACTATCAGGGACACAATGAATCCCACAACGGTCCCGAAGTAGGGAATGATATCCCCAAACCCGGAAAAAACTCCAATCAGTATGGCAAATGGCAACCCTATAATACTCAATCCTATTGAATAAAGTACCGAGAGTATTAAAACAACTATTGCCTGCCCTCTTATGAACGATGAAAGTACTCTGTCGATCTTTATAAGTTTTCTTTTAAAACGCCATCTGTATCTGTGAGGTATCAGTCCGTAAAATGTTTTTTCTATCTTTCCCTGATCCTTAAGGAAGTAGAAAGAGAAAAGGGGGATCAGGATAAAATAGACCAGTGTAAAAATCACCCCGTAGAGACTGGAAAAGGCCTTAAGAAGAATTTGTGACAGATTAAGCAGGGAGCCCCCGATAAATTCCTCTATTTTTCCCATGACATCAATATTTCCTATATATCCTGAAAAATTCTTTGAGAGGTATTCACTGAATACTTCTATCTTTTTCGAGAACTTCCGGATAATATCGGGAAACTTTTGCGCTGCATTCTGAAGTTGGTCTATCATATAGGGGAAAAGGTTCACCAGAAGTAAAATAACAACAAAAATAAGAGACATGATCAATATACCTGAAATAACACCTCTGGAGAATCGGCTTTTCTCCTCTATATAGGTTACAAGCGGATTGAACAGATAAGTGATTATCAGGGAAAAAAAGATCGGGGCAGCAAGAACAGGAATATACTTCAGGCTTAAAATACTCAGAAGGATCATTACAATATAAACCAGAAGTGCATAAAATGCGGGAGGAACGGTGAATTTTCTTTTCATATATAATCAATTAACAAAAAAAAGAATTAAAGTAAAGTATAATCTCCGCACATAAAAATTTTTAAAAGATAAATCAAATATTATTTTGAAATATTTACATTTATTTTTAAATAACTTATAATTCTGCCGGAGGAAATAGTGAAAACCATAGAAGCTCTGATGCATTTTAACGGTGAAAAGTTAACCGATTTCCCCAGGATAAAATATTCAGGTTTATTTAAAAGAGTTTATGAAAATTTCTATTTTGAATTTGAAATAGAAAAAGAAAACTATCTTTTCTCCCCGCTATATACACTACTGAGAGGGCCAAAAAGCAAAGAAATAGCCTCTTTTGTAGAGAGCAATGAGATCTTTTTAAATTCTTTAAAGGATTTTATCCTGAGTTCTCTCTTTGTTTACAGTGCTTTGATCGAAGAAAACTCATACTACCTGACAAACCCGCAAAGTATATTCATCTCAAGGTTGGTCTTTAAAAGGGACCTCAGGTTCGAGGCCAAATTCTATTCACATTATAAGGATGAGCTCTCTACATCCTACAAGGATAAAATTTACATCGGACGTGATTTTCTGAATCTTGGAAAATTTGAAAGGAAATATCTCGGTTTAAAAAAATATTATAAATCATTAATAGAACAGAACAATAAGATCCAGGACAGGGCAAAACACAAACTTCGCTATTATGAAGATTACAAAAAACCTTTCCTCGGAGAGATCAATTATCTGTCCAACGATGTTGTTTCCGAATCAATGGAGAGGATCCAGATGTTTCAGGAGACAAAGTTATCCGATATTCCAAACACAGATCTTGTATCAGTACTTGACAGTGTCCATTATCTCCTAAATCTGATGATAGAGCTGAGGGATTTCACCGAAGAATTTGAAAGTAAACTCCGGCTGAGGGGGGAAAATGATTTTGTAAAATATCTGACCAAATTTTCCAAAGACCTGATAGACGGAATAAGATATTTAAGAAAACTTACCTGCCTGCTTCACCTTAAGATCTCCAAATACAAGATATAACTAATGCTTAAATCATCAGCATGGATAAAAGAGATGTCAGAGAAGAATTCTCTGCTGGATCCTTTCACAGACAAATCTGTCAGGGATAATGTTATTTCTTTCGGGCTGGGCCCTTATGGATATGACCTCAGGCTGGATAGGGAGTTCAAAAAGATTCGCCGGAAGAACAAAATTATAGACCCCCACAGTATAAAGGATTCTGATTATGAAACAATAACCGGAGATAAAATTCTAATTGAACCAAACTCTTACATTCTGGGAAAAAGCCTGGAATATATTAAAATGCCAAAAAAGATACTTGGCATTGTTTTTGGAAAATCGACATATGCAAGATGCGGCATACTTGTAAATGTAACTCCCGTAGAACCGGAATGGGAGGGGCACCTGACCATATCCATATCAAATGTATCCGGTAACAGCGCAACACTCCATCCACTCCAGGGGATAGCTCAGATCATATTTCTGGAAAGTAACGAGAACCCTGTATATTCCTATAAGGACCTGAAGGGTAAATATAATAACCAGGATGGAATCACCATCTCAAAAGTTTAGAGAGCAAGAGCCTTTAATACTCACGGCAGCTCTTGATGCAGTTGACCCGGAAAAACTTGCTGAAAGATCTCTGAACCTGAAAACAAATATTTTAAGTGCAGGAAATAATTTTCTGGACCTTTCAAAGTATGAAAAAATACATATATTAGGTGCCGGCAAAGGGGCACCCTTTTTCTTCAAAGGAGTTAAAAAGATCCTTGGTACCAGGATCACGGGAGGCCTGATAATATCATTAAAGGAAAATGCTTTTTTAGATGATGTCGTCCGCTTTTTCCCCGGAGACCACCCCATACCCGGGGAGAACAGCTTTAAAGCAGGAAAGCTTTTAAAAGAATATGTAAAAAAAATAAAGAAAAACGATCTTGTTATTGCATTAATAACCGGAGGAGCCTCATCAATGGTGTTAAGCCCTCCACCTGGAGCAGGCCCTGCAGTTGCAACGGGGCTGAATAAGATTTTGATCGATTCCGGTGCCGAGACAAGTGAAATAAATTGTGTCAGACACCATTTT
>JBDLJQ010000043.1:0-24868 GCA_039714255.1 Acidobacteriota bacterium | reverse complement strand
AACTTTCGCGTTCAACTTGCATGTGTTAGGCACGCCGCCAGCGTTCACTCTGAGCCAGGATCAAACTCTCCAGTTTGATTTATCTAGCTTTTTTTTTGTCTATTTTGTTTGTACATAAATGCTATACCAAGGAAGACACTCCTCAGTACAGCCACATTTATTGGCTTAAACTCACTCTACTCAGATTTCAAAGATCCTGATCCTCTTCACCGAAGAAAAACGTTTTTGATTATACCGTATATTTTAAGTTTGTCAACAATAAAAATTGAAAAACTTTATTTTTTCGAAAAAACTTCCTTTATTTTCTTCAAACCCAAAAAATCAACTTGTTAAAACTGTATTTTCGTCTGTATCTTTAAGGTAATAATATTATATATCAGAATATTTATTTTTTCATCAAAAAAATATTTTTTTACCAAAAACACCAATATATTTGAATATAATATTGAAATTATTATTTCGGTTTAAATTTTACCGTTCTTTATGACGATAATCTGAAAAAAAACAAGGGTAAAACCATCATTTTCTTATTTCGGAGATATTTACCCTTCTTGTAATCGTATAATTCCAGAATCCGATGAATCCATCGGTCATTCTGATCCAATCATCAATATTATTTTCAACAATTAAGGGATTCCCGTCCAGAATTTCCATCGTTACATCTGCAAAACTGTCAAATTCAGTAACATACCATGACCATATCCTGTTACCCGGCCCGGAAAGGTCCCTGTTCAGGTAAACCCCATCCCCGCTCCCCTGATTAATCTTTGCTACAACGATCTGTTTCCGGGATAAACCTTTAATGATATTATCTGCTTTGGAAATATCATCCGGATCTTTAAGGGGTAATATATAAGAATACATATGATTCGGGTTGATCTCGGAAACCAGAAAGTAAACAATTCCGTCATCAGGCAGTTCTTCGGAGGCAATCCTGCAACTGTAAAAAGAAAGTAGAACAGCAATAAATAGTAAAGTTAAGTATGCTCTTTGCATTGTTAATTCTAAATGTAACCCAGGGATTTCAATCTGTCCCTGATTTTTTTATCAAGGCGGACCTTCTTTTTGTTAAAAGCAGGGTCAGCCAGAATATATTTCTTCAGGATTTTAACCTGTTTTGAAGTTTCTGTTTTTTTTATTTCCGAAAGGTTACGGGCCTCTTTCGAATCCAGAGAAAGATCATAATATTCAAAAAATTTGTATGCCCTGAAATCCGGCCGGGTTCTGACATTTTTGTTAAAAGTATTAAGAATTATTTTTTTTTTGTTCTGCACCAGGCAGTATTTATTGTTCCCATATAAGATCCCTGATGCAAATACGGTAAGATCCACCCCGGCATCTCCTCCGGAAAGTTTCCTTTTAAAACTTGTACCATCAATATCAAATTCGGGTAAAGGAGTTTTTGTTACCTTCAGAACAGTTGGAAATATATCAATAATCCTGACACTCTTTTCTTTTACTGATGGACCTAATCCCTTACCTCCGATTATCAGTGGTATGTGAATAAGCTCATTATATAAAGAATGGCCGTGTTCAAAACCATTATGATCCCAAAACTCCTCTCCATGGTCAGAGGTAATAATAACCAGAGTGTTATTTAATAATAACTCCTGCTTAAAAACATCTAACAATTTCCCAATGTTCTCATCCACATACCTGACCTGTCCATCATATAAATCTCTGAGATATTTTTTGTCATCTGGAGTCAGTTCTTTTTTTTTCTTCAGTTTATTAACTGTCCAACGGAATATTTTCCCGGGTAACAATTTATTTATCTTTTTCTTTCCTGAAAATAAATAATTGTATTTATTTTTTCCATAAGGTAGATGAGTATCCATATAATGGAGATAAGTGAAGAACTTTCCTTTTTTCAATTCGGGAAGCAGTGATATAAATCTTTCAGTAAGCTCTGCAGCATCAGATCTTTTATTAAAATAGTAATTAAAGCCCTGATTAAAATTAAAATGTTTACCTAAAAAATGGTTCCCTCCACCAAGGAAGTATGTATTATAACCTTTATTATTTAATATTTCTGTTAATGTATGCACGGCATCAGGGAAACCATCATTTTTACTCAATGTATTATGTTTGATCGGATCCAGAGATGAAAACAGAGAAGCTACAGCCGGTTTTGTCCATGAAGAAGAACTGTAGGCATTTTTAAAAACCACCGACCTTTCTGCAAATTCATCTATATTTGGAGAAGTGTCACGTTTATATCCGTTGGCCCCAAGTGTATCTTCCCTCAGTGCATCAACAACAATTATAATAATGTTGGGCCCCTTACCTGAACCGGATACCGAAACCAGAGTAGATGTAATATTTACTACACAAAGGAATGTAAAAATAACTAAAGCAGTAATAGAAATAAAGTTGATCCTCCTTCTACTTTTTCCTTTGTTCAGAACCCGTTCAACTATTCTTTTTTTTCTGATGGAAAACACAATAAAAAGAAACAGGATTGAAGTTGCCAATGTATAAATAAGCCATTCTAATAAAAAGGGCTGAAGTTTTAACCAAATTATTCTGAATGATCCATAGGAAAAATATCGGTTAGATATTATTTCTGAAAATTTTCCAATAATTCCGGATTTAAAAAACCCAATAAGAGTTCCTGCGATAATACCGATGGAAAGGATAAACACACTGCTGTTCTTTTTCAACTTTTACTCCGAACTTTTATGGATATTCTATAAAAAAAATATACACTTTTCAATCATATTACCTGAAATCATAAAACAATCAAATAATAAATTCCGGATTCAAAGTGAAATATGATCAAAAATTCATGAGAAAATTTTTAAGGTTTTCAGATCTTTTTTTTTTTTATATTAATGTATATATAATTAAGCTTTTTTTTATAAAGTTCAAGTTCACTTGGAGACCTTGCAAGTTTTGCTGCTTTTTTTATATACCTTTCAGCAAATTTTTTATTCCCCAGTTTAAAAAATACTGCACCCAGCTGAACAAAAAACTCTGGTACTTTTGAATCCCTTCTTATGGCTCTTTTATAATGTTTTTTTGCCTCTTCAAAAAGCCCCTTCTCATAAGCAATCTTACCGAGGCTGAAGTGGTAATATGGATTTTTTTTAAGATATCTTTTTATATTATTCTGTAATTGCTTCCCTTTTAAATTACGCCCGGTCTCAATATAAAGGTTGGACAGGTTCAATTTTGCAGAATAATTTGTCTTATCCAGTTTTATAGCTTTGTTATAGGTTTTCTCTGCCAGTTTTATTTTATTAATATGCTGATAAAGCACTCCCAGATTTGACCATACAAGGGAAAATTTTCTGTCATTACCAATCCCCCTGTTAAATAAAGATTCGGCAAGTTTATACTTTTTTAACATCAAAGCTTCCGCACCAAGATTATTATAATAGTGGGCTTCAGCCCTTTTATCACTTACCACCATCCGGTAGAGAAATCTATTCTCACTCTGATAACGGAAATCCACCTCTACCTTTTTATCATCAATTTTTACTATTGCATTCATATGCCTGCTGAAAACCATCACATTATCTTTTCTTGACCAGTCGGAAAAATCAAATACCTCCTGGAAATTAGCTGATAACCCGGCATGCCTGGCAAGAACTATGAACATTGCCGTATAAGAAAGACAATTCCCCGATCGATTCTTAAAGGTTTCCTCTGCAGTGTAAGTCCTTAAGTTGGAATATTTAAAACCAAGTTTTGTCCTGTCATGAAGTGAACTGATCAGCTTAATAAGTTTCTCTCTCTGCCCTATAATACCGGACAAATTATTTTCAGCAAAATCCTTCATTTCATCATTTATAGACAAAAATCGCATTTCTTTTTTCTTAAGAACAGGATCGGTATCAGCAAAGTTAAAAGATTGAAAAATGACAAAAAACAATAAACCTGTAATAAAAATAACTGATTTTTTTCCTTTCATAATACTAATATTACATTTACAAATATTTTTTTCAACATTGCTGCCTTTGTCCGTTTCAAATCCCGAATCAGCCCGGGAAACTGTCCGGAATGAGTTTATTTTTCACTTCACACTTGAAATTTGGAAGCAAATATAATAATATTCCACTTAATTAAATTTGAATATATAAGGAATAATATATATATTAGAAAAATTCCATTTTGAATTTTTGTACGGAGGCACTTAAATGTTAAGAACAATGAGGAACGATTTTAAGAAATATTCATGGACCCTGTGGCTTGTTATTATAGCTTTCCTTCTCGGGTTCTCCCTTACCGATATTTTTTCCGGTGGAAAAGCCAATGAAACTATGGTAGCAAAAGTGGGAGAGACAGAAATTGAAGCAGAAGCATTTCAGAAACAATTATTCCAGACACTGGAGAACTATAAGAATCAAATGAAGGGCAAACTTGATGCATCTCTCATTTCCCAGTTAAGGTTACCCGAACAAATTCTCAATAATTTAATAAATTCTGAAGTTATAAGAAGTGAAGCAAAAAAGCTGAACCTCAGGTCTACAAAAAAGGAACTAAAGGAAAAGATAGTAGGATTTCCATACTTTCAGAGAAACGGCAGGTTTGTGGGAATCAGTGAATACAAAAGAATTCTGGCTGTATCCAGGACAAATGCCAAAGATTTTGAGAATAACCTTGAAAATGACATAATTAATGATAAGCTGAAAGAACTTGTTACCGCTTCTCTAACGATTGACAAAAACACCCTGAAAGATTCATACCGAAAAGAAATGGATTCTGCAGATGTAGAATATATAAAGCTTAATACTTCCGATATAAAGATAAACAGTGAAATTAACGAAAATGAGTTGTCAGAATTCTATGAAAAGAATAAAACAAAGTATAAAACCAGTGAAAAGAGAAAAGGAAATATCATTGCTCTTAAATTTGATGATTTCAAAAAGGAGATTAATTTAGAAGATATCGATATGTTTAATTACTTTAAGGAACATAAAGTTGACTTTCAGATTCCGGAAAAGATTAAAATATCAAGAATATTTTTGAAATATGAAGAGGCAGACAGAGATGATATTTTAAAAAGAGCAGAAGAGATAAGGAAAGAAATTACTGCCGGTAATTTTTCTGATAAAGCTAAATTATACTCCCAGGATGATAAAAAACTTCAGGGTGGTGACTGGGGATATTTTGACTGGAAGAACTTCACTTCTCAGGAACAAAGTATAATTGGTTCACTCGCGGAAGGTGAAATTTCCGACCCTGTTGATACACTATCCGGATTTGCCCTTTTATATGTAAATGAAAAATCACCGGAAAGGCAGGAACCTTACGAAAAAACAAAAGAGAGGATAAAAAATATCCTCGAGAAAGAAAAACTCAATGAAATAGTAAAAAACAAACTGAACAAGATATATAACTCTGTTAAAAGCAGTGATGATATGAAGAAAAGTATAAAGGATAAAAATTTATCAGTGACCGAATTGTCATTCCTTACAAACGGAGAGACAATAAAGGGTATTGATGAGCTTGGTTATATTTCAAGAAAACTTTTCTCCATGAAAGAGAAGGAAATTCAGTATCCTGTTGAATTTATAAAGGGGATTGCAATAGTACAACTTACATCCATCAAAAAATCTCAAATTGAAACATTTGATAATGCAAAGGAAAAAATTAAGTCTGATGTTGTAAAAATGAAAAAATTTGAAAAAGCTATAAAAGATTCCGGAATAATCACAAACAAACTGAATTCCATAAAGGATCAGAAAGAGATCGAAAAATTCCTGGAGAACAAAAAACTAAAACTTGAAAAGTTCAATTACAGGAGAGGTAACAAACTTGCCGGCTTTGAAGCTCCGGGAAATTTTGATGATAAAGTTTTCTCCATGACAGAGAACAATTTTTCATTGCCTTTAAGATTGAAAAATGAAGCTGTGATCCTGAGAGTAACCAAAAAAAAAGTTACATCTGAAACCGATTTTGAATTAGGCAGAGACGATTACTATAAAAAGAAATTGAAAGAGCTGAAAGATAATTATTTTGTCTCATTTATCTTAAATAAGAAGAAAAAATATGAGATCGGTATTAACCAGGCACTTTTTGATAAGATCAAAGACTATGTTGCCTCAAGATTTAACTAGGAGCTTCAATTGGAAAAAGAGAAAGTAAATCAGGCAATTGAAATTTTAAAAGACCTGGAAACAGATCTCTGGATGGTTATTGAAAAAGAGTCTGAACTGGTTTCCGACCCTATCACTGACTTTATTCTCGGTACCGGTGTGACATGGCTCTCTTTCTTTTTGTTTTTTAAAACCGGAGAAAAGTATGCTATCGTAGGTAATCTTGATGATGAAAAAATAAAAAGGCTTAATATTTTTGACAATGTGACCCCCTATAAAAACTCGCCTAAAGATGAACTTATCAGTTTATTGGAAAAACATGATCCAAAAAGAATTGCAATAAACTATTCAATAGATTCACCTGTTGCTGACGGCCTTACTTATGGAAAATATCTGAAACTTATGGAAATTCTGAAAGGGTCAGGATTTGAAAAAAGGTTGGAATCGGCGGAAAATATCATTTCAAAATTAAGGGGAAGAAAATCGGAAGAAGAGGTAAAAAGGACAAAAAAAGCTATTGAAGTAACCCTTGATATATATGATAAAGTAACAAAATATGTGAAACCGGGAATGACAGAGAAAAATATTGCTGAATTTATTACTTCAGAGAGGAAAAAGCTGGGACTGGAACCTTCATGGGAAGAGGATCATAATCCTTCAGTTTTTACAGGCCCTCAGGAGGGTGGAGCACATTCCGGCCCTACTGACAGAAAGGTAGAAAAAGGCCATGTCTTTAATATTGACTCCGGAGTCATATATGATAAGTATTGTTCTGATCTTCAAAGGACATGGTATGTCCTGAAGGATGGAGAATCAACACCACCACAGGAAGTACAGGACGGATTTGATACCATAGTTAAATCTATTGAACTCTCTTTTGAAGCAGTTAAACCGGGTGTGAAAGGGATCGAGATAGATACCATAGCCAGAAACTATATTACATCCATGGGATATGATGAATATCCTCATGCTCTGGGACACCAGGTAGGAAGAACAGCTCATGACGGTAGTGCCCTGCTTGCTCCTGACTGGGAAAGATATGGTAAACTCCCTTTTATCCCACTCGAGAAAGGTCAGATATTTACAATAGAACCCAGGCTTTACCTGAAAGATCAAGGTGTTGTAACTATTGAAGAGATGATCTTGATAACTGAAACCGGAGCAGTCTGGCTTTCAAAACCACAGAAAGAGATTTATCTGATAAAGTAAAAAGAGAAAGTTTTGAATGAACTAACAAGAAAAATACATACGCCCAAACCGGAATGGTTAAAAATAAAGATACCTTCCGGAAAAAATGTTTTTAAAATAAAAAAATACCTCGAAGAGAGGAACCTTCATACAATATGCCAGGATGCAAAATGCCCTAATATGGGTGAATGCTGGAATAAAAATCATGCAACATTTCTCATTATGGGAAATACATGTTCCAGGAACTGCCTTTTTTGCTCCGTAAATACCGGAAGATGTGAACCGATTGACATAAATGAACCTGAAAAGATCGCAGAGATGGCTGAAATAATGAAACTGGATTACGTAGTGATAACATCTGTGACAAGGGATGATCTGCCGGATGGAGGTGCTGCATTTTTTGCAGAAGTGGTAAGTGTATTAAAATCACGTTTTAAAGAACTTAAAATTGAGGTCCTTATCCCTGACTTTAAAGGTAACCCTTCAAACATTGATACAGTCCTGAATTCAAAACCTGATATTATAAATCATAATATTGAAACAGTCAGAAATCTTTATAAAACAGTGAACAGAAGACCGGAAAATTATGAACTTTCGATGTCTGTCCTTAAACACAGTAGTAAAAACGGTTTTATAACCAAGTCAGGAATAATGGTTGGATTAGGTGAATCAATTAGTGAACTGGAGAACCTTTTCGATGACCTTATAAAAAACGGTGTTGATATTCTTACCATTGGGCAATATCTTCAACCGACACCGGAAAACCTGCCTGTGAAAAAATATTATCATCCGTCAGATTTTTCATATTTAAAAGAAATTGCGGAATCAAAAGGTTTCAGCGGTGTTGTCTCCGGGCCATTTGTCAGAAGTTCATATAATGCCATGGATCTTTATAAAAAAGTTGCCGGATGAATATGGGATATACCTGGATAGCCATTAAAAAACTTGAATATCTTTTAAAAAACCTTTATACTGAAAATTACCGGCATTCAGGTTTAACTCCGGAAAGGGATAAAATATGAAATATCTGATATTCAGTGATATTCACAGCAATCTCGAAGCATTTGAAAAACTTTTAACATTAAAAACTGCAAAGGATACAGATAAAATTTTATTTCTTGGAGACCTGGTGGGTTATGGAGCAGATCCCAATAAAACGATCTCCATTTTCAGAAAGCTGAATGGGGTTCATGCTATAAGAGGAAATCATGATAAAGTTGTTTCAAACCTGGAATCATCTGCACTTTTTAACCCTGTAGCAGCATTCTCAGCAGAATGGAGTAAGGTACAACTCTCAGATGACAACAGGGATTTTTTAAAAAATCTGAAGAAAGGGCCAATGATGGTTGATCATTTTATAACCATCTGTCATGGCTCAACCTTTGATGAAGATTATTATGTCTTCTCTATATTTGAGGCAGTCGAGTCATTCAAGTTCATGAAAACATCAATAGGTTTTTTCGGACATACTCACTTTCCTATCATCTATCTTAAAAGAAATGATAAAATAAATGTAGTTCCATTGAGCAAAGATATAAAGATCAAACTGGACCCTAATACCCAATACCTGATCAACCCGGGATCAGTAGGACAACCAAGGGACAAGAACCCCAATTCCAGTTTTATAGTTTATGATTCGGACAAAAGAGAGATCAAATTTCAAAGGTTCGAATATAACCTGAAAAAAACCCAGAAAAAGATCCGGGAAGCCGGACTTCCGGAACTCCTGGCCAGCCGCCTTGAATCCGGAGTCTAAATTAAGGAGGAAAATCATGTCAGCAAATAACCTGATTTCATCAAAAATAGAAGAAGTAAAGGCCGGACTAATAAATGATCTTGATCAACTTAAAGGTCTGTATTCACCCGGAGGAGAATCCGGGAGTAATATTAATGATATGCATAAATATATAAAAAAAATATC
Source organism: Acidobacteriota bacterium (assembly GCA_039714255.1). GTDB lineage: Bacteria > Acidobacteriota > Aminicenantia > UBA2199 > UBA2199 > UBA647. The sequence continues at coordinate 15,715 of JBDLJQ010000043.1, read as the reverse complement.
CTCATCAGTTAATCAGATAAATCTTATCTCAAACCTTCTTAAAGGGATCAACCTTTTCTGCAGCAGGACTGCTATTTTCCTTCTCAGAGATGACAAACTTGTAGGCTGGGGAGGCTCCGGTATTATTGAAGGGGAAGAAGAAACAAGTAATAAAGAGATAAAAAAAATGTTTTTCTCATTATCAGCAGATACATCTTTTAAAGCCGTACTGGAGAGTAAAAAACCTTTTTCCGGCGATCCCATGTCTCACCCGGACAATCATCTCATATACAGCAGATTTGGAAATAAAACACCTCAGTCTGTTTTTGTTGTACCTTTTTTTGTAAAAGGGAAGCCACAGGCTGTTATATATTCAGACTCCCTTGATGAAAAAAAGATCAGCGAAAAGGAGATAGAGATAATTACTACTGTGGGAGAAATGAGTATGGACCTGCTGCCCATTAAACAAAAGATAATTGCAAGGGTAAAAACCCAGGAATATGAAGAGGAGAAGGAATCAAAGGGAAAAACAGACACTCTCTTAAAAGTAGATGTCTCACCATCAAAACCAATAGAAATAAAAGAAAGTGACCCGGAAAGAATGGCAAGAGTAATTGTGAATGATATTATCCTTTACAATAAAAAGCGGGTGGAAGATGCCCGGGCACAGAAAAAAGTTTATCAGATCCTCAAGGGTACCATACTTCAGTCAAAAGAACTTTATATGAATAAACATTCAGACCTTCGTCCGTTTGAGATTCAACTTCTTGAAACACTGGCTGATGGAGACAGGGAATCTTTAGAGGGTTATGAATTTGAAACTATTTAAGCAGGGAAGCTGGAGTAACCTTGTTTTTTCATTAGAGATATTATTTCTTTTTTCGGTTCTTCTTTCATTTGTTCTGACATTTATTCTGAACAGTTCTGAAAAACCCGGTGAAAACAAAAAAAACCTGAAAGGTTTAAAAGAGAGATACAGAGTTTTTTCAGATATTTTAAATCTGAAACCTGAAAAAGACCCGGAAAATATCGACATAAGTGAAATAAAAGAGAGGTTCATTTTAGATCATTTAAAATTAAAAACCATTGAAACGAACCTTTCCGAAAAGAATTTCGGAATAATTGATGACACTTTGAACAATTTTGAGAGTACAGATATATTTTTGACAAAAAAAAAGGAATTCATTGACCTGAAAAATTTATATATGAAGAAAAGGTATAAAGATTTCTCTGAAAAATACAATGAAAAAATAGCTGATCCTGAAATAAAGATATTAAATATCAAAAGCCATCTTAAACAAAATAATAATATGGAAGCTCTCCGGATCTTTAAAAATGTATTCATAAAAAGAAAGGTAAAGGATATCAGAGAACATCTTTCCGACGGGGAATTCAACAGCCTGGTGAAACAAATTGATAACAGTTTCTGGTTAAAAAAAATTAACGAACTTATAGAATTGAAAAAGTTTTCAGAATTTATTTCCCTTGCACGTTATATAAAAGACAGAGATCTGATAAATTTTGCTTATGCTGAAATAGCATATTCAAGAAAATCATACCGACGGGCAAAAACTATCCTTAACAGGATCAGATCAGGCCGGTTTGATATAGGAAAGGAAAAACTTTTTCTCAAAATGAGAATTAGAGAAGATAATTTCGAAAATATTGAAAAATCGCTGAAAATTTTATCAACTGACCCTGATATATTCAGAAAGACCCTTTTAGATATTGCATCTATTTTTCTGATAAAGGGCGAAATAAAATATTCGATCAGATATTTTAACCAGTTCTTAAAAATAAATAAAAATACACCTGCAAACAATTATCAGGGATATTGGAAATCTCTCTGGGTCACTGCATGGCTTAAGATAAAGAATGGAGAAAAAAGTGAAGCCAGGGAATTTTTTAAAACGGGGAGCGGGTCTCCTGTAATTCCATATAAAATTGCTTTTTCATATTGGGATACAAAGCTCAATCAAAGAGAAAAAAACAATATGGAACAATATCCCTTTACATATTACTATTCAAAATATCATCATAAAAAAATTTTAAAAAAAAAATTAAGGTTGAACAGTTTTATTAACCTTATCAACAAAGAGGGTGGTATTGGTTTTTACAGGATCACAGATAATATCAGGTCACTTCTTAAATATGACCTGGTTGACGATGCACTGGATTATACTGATCATATTATCCGGTTTTCAAACCTGCAAAATAAAGATATGAACTCAATTAAGATAATTAAATCTCTGATATACCTCAGAAAAGGTGATCATTATCGGACATTTGTGTCCTTCAGGGAGAATTTTCCGGATTATCAGTCACTGATACTGCCGAATTTTTTGAAAGCCATATATGTACCGATAAAATATAAAAAAAGTGTTGAAAAATTCAGCAGAGAATTTAATGTTGATAAAAATTTAGTCTATGCACTGATCAACAGAGAAAGCTTTTTCAGAGCGGATATAATTTCACCTGCAAAAGCTAAAGGCCTTATGCAGCTTATTGACAGCACAGCCCGAATAACAGCAAAGCCCCTTAATATGAAATTGCGAAAAGGAGATCTCTACAAGCCTGTTATTAACATAAAACTGGGGGTCAAACACTTCAGGGACCTTCTTGATAAATATAAAGGAAAGATCTACCTTGCTCTGGCAGCATATAATGCAGGGAGTCACAGGGTTTCCAGATGGCGGAAAGAATTCGGAAACTTTGAAGAAGAATACTTTATAGAGATGATCCCCTTTTCAGAAACAAGAAATTATGTAAAAAAGATTTTAAGAAATTACTATTACTATAAATACTATTATAACTGAACAATTATATTTAACTTATTTTTTTTGTATAATAACCAGTGGAGAAAACATGAATACAACCAGGATCAAAGTCGGAATAATTTTTGGAGGAATGTCTGCAGAACATGATGTTTCACTGGACTCAGCTCTTGCAGTATATACCAATATTGATAAAAATAAATTTGAACCTCTGCTGATATATATAAACCGTAAAGGGGAGTGGTCATTTACCGATTCTGAAGAGTTGAAACAAAAAAAGTTCAACAATAGCAACCCGAATTCTTTTATTCCCTGGGAATCAGAATTTATATCAAAAAGTGATATTGATATATTCTTTCCTGTCCTTCATGGCCCGAATGGAGAGGACGGAAAGATTCAGGGTCTTTTTGAATTGACAAAAAAGCCTTTTGCAGGTGCTGGTTCTCTTCCTTCACAACTGGCCATGGATAAGGCAGTATCAAAAATACTATTTAAAGAAGCAGGCTTAAACGTTTCGGATTATCTGGTTTTTTCAAACAATTTCAAAAAAGATATCATAAAGGAAACAGAAAAATCCATCGGATATCCCTGCTTCATAAAGCCCTGTTCACTCGGTTCATCGATTGGAATTACAAAAGCTGAAAATGAGAACGAACTGAGGCCCGGAATTGATCTTGCTTTTAAATATGACAATAAAATCATTATTGAAAAGTTTATTAAAGGAAGAGAGATCGAAGTTTCAGTTATGGGAAATAGCGAAGTAAAAATTTCAAAACCCGGAGAGTTAATCCCATCAAAGGAATTCTATGATTATGATGACAAATATTTACTGGGAAAAACTGAATTCCTGATCCCGGCGAAACTTGGAAAAACGGAGGAGGAAAAGATCAAAAAAGCTGCCGGAGATGCATACAGGTCACTATATCTGAATGGATTCTCAAGAGTAGATTTTTTTATTGAGAAAGGAACTGAAAAAATTATAATAAATGAGATCAATACAATCCCGGGATTTACAGAGATCAGCATGTTTCCCAAACTATGGAAAATTGAGGGAATATCATTCACTGAACTTATTACAATATTGATAGATTATGGATTCGAACATTATAAAATGTCATCAAATTTAAGCAACAATTTGTGAAACAATGAAAATTCTGGCGATAGATTTCGGTGAAAAAAGGGTCGGGTTTGCGATCGGAGATACTGAACTGGGCATTCCAACTCCACTGAACCCTTTTAAGAGAAGTAAACCCGGGTCTGAGATCGAATATATAAAGAAGCTGATCTCAGAATATGAAGTTAATAAGATTGTTTTGGGATACCCGTTGAATATGGACGGGACAGAGAGTAACTTCTCGAGAAGGATAAAAAATTTCAGGAAAAAACTTGCAGGAGAAACTGATATGGAAATTGAATTACTGGATGAAAGGCTCACAAGTTTTGAAGCAGAAGAGATGATAAAACCCTTAAAAAAACAATTGAGGAAGAAGAAGGAGATTTTAGACTCTATAGCTGCTTTGGTTATTTTAAATGAATTTATGGTGAAAAAATGAAAAAATTGATTGTATTGATCTTAATTGTTCTTTTAGCAGCTGCAGTGTTTACCGGCTACGATTTCTATAAAAAAGTTGCTACCCCCTTCAAAGGATACACAACTCCTGTAAAGGTTGATATCATGAAAGGTTCTTCCGTTACATCAATTGCAAAAATATTGACAAAAAAAAAGATCATATCAAATTTTCTTTATTTTAAGATATATTATAGATTATTTTTTAAAGATTCAAAATTCAGGTCGGGAGAATATTTTTTTGAAAAACCTCTTACAATGAAAGAAGTGATAAGTAAACTTGTAAAAGGAGATGTTCTTTTATATAAGATCACAATTAAAGAGGGGCTTACTATTAAGGAAACCGCAAAATTCCTGTATGAGAATCACGGACTGGATTATAAAAGGTTTTTATCTGCTGCAGGAGAAACTGGCCATGTCTCTGACCTCGATGAAATTGCAGATGATCTCGAGGGATATCTCTTTCCCGAAACATATTTAATAAGTAAGAGTACAACCGAATCTGAACTTTTAAAAACCATGGTCAAAAGATTCAGGGATAATTTTTCTGAAAGTTACAGATGGAGGGCAAAAGAACTTAAAATGACGGTAAGAGAGGTATTGACACTGGCATCCCTGATCGAAAAAGAGACATCTTCAAGGGATGAACGATTTTTGATCTCCTCCGTATTCCATAACAGATTAAAACTTGGAATGCCCATGGGATGCGACCCCACAATAATTTATGCTCTGAAGAGAGAGGACAAATATACCGGGAAACTGGGATGGAAAGATCTGAAAATTGATTCACCTTACAATACCCGTCTCTATAAAGGGCTTCCTCCGGGCCCTATTTGTAATCCGGGCCTCCACTCCATTGAAGCTGCACTATTTCCGGAACATACAAGTTATCTTTATTTTGTGGCCAAAGACCGCAAAACACACTATTTTTCAAAAAACCTCAAAGAACACAACTGGGCAGTAAGAAAATATATAATAAATAACGGGAGGAATAAAAAATAATTCCTCCCTTTATTTTATCTTTAATCTTTCTTTACTCTTTTTGAATCCCAATAGAGGTAGAACAGAAGCAATCCGAACATGATAAAACCAAGGTATTCCGCACCGGAGGATTCACTCCAGTGAACAGTACCCAGAGCTTTTTTCATGGACCATCCTTCACCGCCTATGCTCATACCAATAAAGTTGATTGTTGCTGCAAGCACTCCCATAATTGCACCACCCGCAATAAAACCTGATGCGATCAGAGTTCCCCGTTCTTTGCGGGAAGCCACAAGTTTTTTTTCTTTTGAGCTCTTTCCAACCAGATGGGCAATAATCCCGCCAGCAAGGATCGGTGTATTCAGATATAGTGGTAAATACATCCCCAATGCAAAAGCCAGGGGAGGAATTCCTATAAATTCAAGAACTATGGCAACAAATGCTCCGGCAAGATATAAAAGCCATGGTGCAGGCTGCCCTGTCATAAGGGGTTTAAGTACTGCTGCCATTGCCGATGCCTGGGGCGCTTCAAGTCCGCCTGGCCCGAAACCGTATGTTTTATAAAGCATCAATATTACAAGGCCTACAGATGCTGCTGAAATAAGGGTTCCGAGGAATTTATATCTTTGCTGAACCCTGGGAGTAGTACCAAGCCAGTAACCTATTTTAAGGTCTGTAATAAAACCTCCCGCCATGGAGAGAGCTGTACACACAACTCCACCGATTAACAATGCTGCAAGCATCCCTTTCTCTCCTTTCAACCCGACAGAGACAAGTATTACTGAAGATATAATGAGGGTCATAAGTGTCATTCCGGAGACAGGATTTGTACCAACTATTGCAATAGCCCTTGCAGCAACAGTGGTGAACAGAAAGGAGATTATAGTAACAATACCCATACCGATCAGTGCATGAACAAAATTACCATCAAGAACACTTATCAGGAAAAAGGCAAAGATCCCCAGGAGGGTTGCCATTATAAGTATAACATTCCATTTCATATTTATATCTTTCTGAAGCCTGTCCACTTTTACAGGTACACCTGCATCAGTATGAGAACTCTTTTTCCCGGTTATTTCAGAAGCAGCCAGCTTAAAGGCACCACCAATGATTTTTCTTGATTTTATGATACCTATTATTCCTGCTGCGGCAATCCCACCTATTCCTATGTGTCGGACATATTCACTGAATATTTCCAGGGGCATCATATCTGAAATTGGTTTTGCAGCATTCAGGATAGGTTCCGGATTGAACTGGCCGATATAATACAATGCCGGTACCAGTACCCACCACGCAAGAAAGGACCCGGAAGCAATTATCAGAGCGTATTTTAACCCTATGATATAACCGAGGCCCATAACAGCCGAGCTTGTTAACAGATTTAATTCCAGTTTAACTGTTTCAGCAAGTTTTTTCCCCCAGGGTATAACCAGTGTTGATACTTTTTCTTTCCAGAGTCCAAATCCGGAAATAAGAAAGTCATAAATTCCACCTATTATAAGTGCTTTCACGAGTATTCTGGCCTTTCCTCCTCCTGTTTCACCAGCTACCAGAACTTCTGTAGTTGCGGTAGCTTCAGGAAAGGGAAACTCTCCATGCATATCTTTTACAAAAAATTTCCTGAAAGGTATTAAAAAAAGAATACCCAGGAAACCTCCGAAAAGGGATGCAAGGAAAACCTGTATAAAAGAAGCTTCAACTCCCAGAATATATAGCCCTGGGATAGTAAAAATAGCACCTGCTACAATAACTCCTGAACTTGAGCCAATAGACTGTATGATCACATTTTCCTGAAGAGAATTTTTTCTCTTTAATACAGAAGAAAGGCCTACAGCAAGAATTGCAATAGGAATGGCAGCTTCAAAAACCTGGCCGATCTTCAATCCCAGATAAGCCGCAGCTGCAGAAAAAAGAAAAGCATAGAACACACCCCATATCAATGAATAAGATGTTAATTCTGGCAGAGGAGATTCCGAAGGTACAACAGGTTTATACTCTTCACCTTCTTTAAGTTTCCTGTACGCATTTTCGGGAAGTCCGTTCCCTGTAGACTGAATATCCATTATTACCTCCTTTCAGTTCAATGAATTCAAATCAGTTCTTAAGCAAAATAGAATTTTGTTAAGTTTTCAAAATATCACAATAAATTATTATTTTCAATTGAAGAAGAATAATTCCCATTTCACCACTACTTAAGTCTAAAGTTTTCCAGATAATAAATTTATTTGTCCACCACTGCGGGTTTGACCGGGTAAATATTCGGGGGTATTAACCGGTTCCCATCCCCTCCGTTTCGTTACCAAATAATTTTATGATCTGAATTAAAATAGCAAAGTGCCTATCTGGTTCAAATTTTGTTTCTTTACAAGTATTTAAATTATAAAGTGGCTTTTGTGTTATTTATTTAATGTGAATCGGGTTTTTTTATTCCAAGCCTTTTCATTTTTTTATGAAGGCCATTGTAGGTCATTTTCAGTTCTAAAGCCGTTTTGGATTTATTCCAGTTATTTTTTTGAAGTTTATCTATAAGGAATTCCTGTTCTGTCTGAAATTTTCCTATACTTGAGGTTTCAAACTTATCTGTATCTTTTTCTTTTGTCCCCATACGAATATCTTCTGATAACAGGTCGAATTTTATATTTTCGCCACTATCAACAAGGTTAACAAGCCTTCTCACTTCATTCTGTAATTGTCTTATATTTCCGGGCCATTCATATTTTTCCATGGTCTTAAAAACCTGAATGGTATATCCATGAATATTTTTCCCAATCTCTTTTGAATATTTTCCGGTAAAATGATTGATCAGTTGAGTTATATCCTCACGCCTTTCCCTTAAAGGTGGAATAGATATTTTATGATGAACAAGCCTGTAAAAAAGGTCCTCTCTGAACTTTCCTTCAGCAACAAGTTTTGACAATTCTTTGTTCGTAAGGGATATGATCCTGAGATCAACTTTTATCGGAGTCGTCCCTCCCACTCTGTAAAATTCATTTTCCTGAAGTACTCTCAATAATTTGGACTGGAGGTTGAGCGGCATATCACCTATCTCATCAAGTACCAGAGTTCCTGCCGATGCCAGCTCCAGTTTCCCGGGCATTGTTGAATATGCATCGGTAAATGCACCCTTTTCGTGCCCGAAAAGTTCCGATTCAAGAAGGTTTTCCGGAATAGCAGCACAATTTATTGCTACAAATTTACTCTTTATCCTTTTTGAATTATTATGGATCAATCTTGCAAATAATTCTTTTCCTGTCCCACTCTCTCCCTCAATAAGTACAAAAACATCACTTTTAGCTATCTTAACTGACTGGTCTATCAGATTTTTAAGGCCCCTGTTAACACAAATTATTGAATTATCGGAATCATTTTTGTTATCTTCAATTTCTTTTATATCAGATTTTCCTTTATCCAGAATATTATACAATAGCGATATTTCCTTGGACAGAAGATGAAGAAAATCTTCAATCCTTTTTTCTTCCTCTTTTACAGGATTGAGAGGTATATAGATCATTACAGAATTTCTATCCCCAAGTTTAAGCGGATAAGAATAAAATCTGAATTTACTACCCTTAACTGAAACAGATCTTATTTTATCCTTAAAGATACCCCTCATATTGTCTAAAAGTGTATCAGATATATTCAGGAAATTTTTTATCTTTTCAATGGAAAAATGAATAGTACGTTCTTTTTTTTTCTGAGATATTAAAACAAGGGATCCAAAATTAGTTAACTGGGAAAGATAGTCTGTCAGGTCATGAATAAAATGGTTAAAATTGGATCTCCTGAATCCGGATTTCACAATATATTTTAATATTTCAGTATAAATATCCGTCAGGTACCTGGTTTCATTATCCGAACTTTCATTCTCAATATCTTTATTGATCTTCATAAAGATCGGTTTTAATTCCTCTGAAGTTTTGAACTCATCAAGATTCCCTTCCCTCAGGAAAAACTCAATTCCACCACCAAGATTAAAAGAGTCCCCCACTTCAATGACAGCTTTATCGACCTTTACATTTCTTATATAAACTCCATTTGTTGATCCAAGGTCCTCAACTATTATTTCTTTTCCTACATGAACTTTTACATGCTGCCTTGAAATTGAATCAGAATCGAGAACAAGATCACATTTCTTTTGTCTCCCGATAACAGCCTCACTTTCTTTCAGGGGAAATTTTTTAATAAAACCGTCTATATAATACATAAGATATTTCATGAAAATATTGTATTCTATTATTTATAAAATTTCAACAAAAATGAAAATGTTTATAAACTCAGTTCACAGTGTTTATAAACTGGTTCACAGTAAATAGATTATCGCAGAAATAAAAAGATCCCGCAATACTATCATTTCTACTTTAATATAGGGAGTATACAGTAATAACAGGAATTATTAAAACAAAGGGGATTTTCTGGCATAATAATTGCATTATAGGTTGTAATAGATCTCCAATAAATGTGGAGCGGCAGGAAGTTTGGAAGGGTATTTATATTTTAGGGGGAGAGATGGGGGATTTCATGTATTCTTCTGTATTGAAAAAATGAACTCCTCGCCACTAAAATCGATATCCACAATAGAATCAGTATTTAATTTTCCCTCAAGGATCATTCCGGATAACCTGTCCTGAATTTTTCTCTGAATTATCCTTTTCAACGGCCTTGCTCCAAGAACCGGATCAAATCCCATTTCAGCCAGTTTATTTATTGCTTTATCATTCACAAAGATCGATGTCCCGGTTGAAGCCAGCATCACTGAAAGTTTATCTATTTCAATTTTTGCTATCTTTTTGATCTGCTCCCTGTCCAGAGGCCTGAATGTTATTATCTCATCAATCCTGTTCAGAAATTCGGGCTTAAAATATTTATAAAGCAGGAGATCTATCTCTTTTTTGATCTCCTCATAACTCTCTTTTTCCTGAATAATTTCAGAGCCGAGGTTAGAGGTCATAATAATTATAGTATTTGCAAAATTCACTGTTTTTCCTTTACCATCGGTCAACCTTCCGTCATCCAGCAATTGGAGGAGAATGTTAAATACATCGGGATGTGCCTTTTCTATCTCATCAAGCAGAATGAGTGAATATGGCCTTCTTTTTACAGCTTCTGTAAGCTGTCCACCCTCATCATAACCCACATATCCTGGAGGTGCACCTATAAGTTTTGCAACAGAATGTTTCTCCATATACTCTGACATATCAATTCTTACCATTGCTTTTTCATTATTAAAAATAAAACCGCTCAGAGATTTTGCCAGTTCGGTTTTCCCAACTCCCGTAGGCCCCAGAAATATAAAGGATCCAATTGGCATCCCTGGATTGTTAAGCCCTGCTTTGGATCGTCTGATCACCCTGGAAACAGAAGCAACAGCTTCCTCCTGGCCCACAACCCTTTTCTTTATAATATCTTCCATATTCAACAATTTTTCTCTCTCACCACTTAACAGCTTTGACACGGGAATACCTGTCCACTTAGCTATCACTTCTGCGATATCTTCCTCATTTATCTCCTCTGTAAGTATTTTTTTATCTTTTTGAATTTCCTTAAGCTCTTTATGAACAGCATCCATTTCATTCATCTTCCCAGGTATCTCACCGTACTGGATCTGTGATGCCGCTTCATAATCATTACTCCTCTCTGCATCCTGCTTTTTACTCTTCAGGTTTTCTATCTCTTCTTTTGTTTTATTAAGTTTTCCAAGGAGAAGTTTTTCCTTCTTCCAGTGATCACTGATCTTTTCCCTGCTTACTTTCAATGTTTCAAGGTCATCTGTAAGGTTTTTCAATTTTTCCTTTGAATCGGGACTGTTCTCTTTCTTTAATGCCTGTTTTTCTATCTCAAGCTGCATTATTTTTCTTTCCAGTTCATCAAGTTCTTCCGGCATTGAATCCATCTCTATTCTCAATTTTGAAGATGCTTCATCAACAAGATCTATAGCCTTATCAGGGAGAAATCTGTCGGTAATATACCTGTCAGACAAAGTCGCAGCTGATATAAGTGCAGCATCAGTGATCTTGATACCGTGATGGATCTCATATTTTTCCTTTATTCCCCGTAAAATAGATATTGTCTCTTCCACTGATGGTTCCTTTACAAAAACAGGTTGAAATCTCCTCTCCAGAGCAGGATCTTTTTCTATATATTTTTTATATTCATTTAAAGTTGTCGCTCCTATTGATCTCAATTCCCCCCTGGCCAGAGGAGGCTTAAGCATATTGGAAGCATCAACCGCTCCTTCGGCTGCTCCGGCTCCTACAATTGTATGAAGTTCATCCATGAATAAAACTATCTCCCCGTCAGATTCTATCACTTCCTGAATAACCGCTTTTAATCTCTCTTCAAACTCACCCCTGAACTTTGCTCCCGCCAGAAGGCTCCCGATATCAAGTGAAATAATTCTTTTATCTTTCAATATTTCCGGTATATCACCCTCCACTATCCTTAATGCCAGACCTTCAACAATTGCAGTTTTTCCAACCCCGGCATCGCCAATAAGTACAGGATTGTTTTTTGTCCGTCTCACCAGCACCTGCATAACCCGCCTGATCTCTTCATCTCTTCCTATTACAGGGTCAAGTTTTCCATCCCTTGCCATCTCGACAAGATCCTTTCCATATTTTGCAAGGGGGTCCAGCTTATCCTCCGGATTCTGATCGGTTACTTTTTTATTTCCTCTTACAGACATCAGAACTTTAAGGAAATTTTCTTCACTTATTCCGGATGACTTTAAAAGTTTTGCACCCTCGTCTCCGGAATTGATCACAGACAGGAAAATATGCTCAGTGGATATAAAGTCATCTTTAAATTTTTTTGCACTATCAGCAGACCTGTCCAATATCTTTTTCAGGCCCTTTCCAAAATACTGATCTGATCCACTGACCTTTGGTAATCCTGTTATTTCCTTTTCGACCTGTTGTATCAACAGATCTATATCCACACCGATTTTTTTGATCACCTGTGGAACAATATTATTTTCATCCGTTAAAATGCTGAAAATTAAATGGAGGGAATTCACTTCCTGGTTTCCATTTGTATCTGCCACCTTTATGCAATTTTCAATTGCACTATTTGCTTTTAATGTAAATTTATTCATATCCATGTTGTTCCTCCAATTACTCTTTTTCTCAATTTGCCTCTATTAATTATTCTCCATATTTTTCCCTGTAGTCCTCAAGAGAAGCAGTGACAACCTTAAATGCATGTTCTTTACCATAAATATTCTCTATGGATGTGGTGGATTCAGTTCCGGGTATTAATTTGTATGTTGAGAAATAGTGCCTGAGCCGCTCGATCAGTACGGGGGGAAGTTCGGAAATATCGTCTGCATCACCCCAGAAATTATCATTATAAAGAACGGCAATTATCTTATCATCCGCTTCACCTTTATCCACCATCTGAAGGCCTCCCACAACTTTTGACCTGAGTATAACCTCTGATCTGTTTATGGGGCGCTCACTGATAACACAGATATCCAGGGGATCGGAATCTCCTTTTTCACATTTTGGAGAGAGGTTCTTTACCCTTTCACCACAAAATGTTTTCGGGATAAATCCATATAGTGAAGGAGGTTGGGATGAACTCCTCTGAGGCCTGTCCACATGAATATATCCGGTTGTTTTTTCCAGTTCATACTTGACCATATCAAAAGGTGTTATTTCAATATAAGCATAAACCACTAACGGAAGGTCAGGCCCGGCTTCCAGTCCATGCCAGGGGTGCGGCCTCCAGCTGTAAAAGGGTTTTGGAAAACTCATACTTTCCTCCTTTTCTTAATAGATACTTATTCTTATTATATTATTTTTTCCGGAATTATTTCAATAGTTTTTTTCCCTTACAAATCCTCTTCAGGGAAGAGAGGGTTTACAGTGATAAAAATTATATTTGTTTTAGTTGGCCAGCCTTACTTCTTTGATCTCGGGAAGCTCAGCAACAATTGTCTGTTCAACATATCCCTTTATGGTCATGGTGCTCATAGGGCATCCATGGCATGCACCTGTAAGATTAACCAGAACCAGGCCTTCATCTTCAATAACATCCACAAGCTCAATACCGCCGCCATCAGCCTCTAACGCAGGCCTTACTTTTTCTATGATTTTATCTACTTTTTCTTTTAGTGTCATTTTCAACTCCTTTTAAATATATTTTAACATTTCATCCAGTGACTTTGCAGCTTTACCGGATATTTCCTTATCTATTTCAATTTTATATTGATCCAGTTTCAGAGCCATATAAACATCCTCCAGAGATGTCCTTTTCATATTCTGGCAAACTTTCGGCCTTAAAGCAGGAAGGAACACTTTCCCGGGATTTTCCCTCTTCATCCTTTCCAGCAATCCCTGTTCTGTCCCTACAATAAATTCTTTCGAATCAGATTCTGTAACATACCTTAACATTCCACTTGTGGAGAGTACCTGGCCGGCAAGTGGTACTAACTCTTTTCTAACCTCAGGATGAACAACAATTTCCGCATCAGGGTGAAGTTTTTTCATTTCTTCTATCTCTTCAGTCTTCATTCTGTTGTGAACATAACAATATCCTTCAAAGAGGATGATTTTTTTTTGTGGTACTTTTGACTGAACATAACTTCCGAGGTTTCTGTCCGGAACAAATATCACTTCATCGGATTCAATATTCGCCACAACTTTTTCTGCATTTGATGAGGTACAGCAGGCATCACTTTCGGCCTTTATCTCTACACCTGAATTTACATATGTTACAACTTTTGCTTTCGGGTGCTGTTTTTTTAAATATCTTAATTCTTCAACTGTTATCATATCTGCCATGGGGCACCCGGCATCAAGCCTGGGAAGAAGTACTTTTTTTTCAGGTGATAATATTTTTGCAGTTTCCGCCATAAATTTAACACCTGCAAAAACAATAACTTTATTTTTTACTTCTGCTGCCAGCCGGCTAAGTTCCAGTGAATCTCCAAGGTGGTCGGCAGCAAGCTGAACCTCACTTACCTGGTAATTGTGCGCAAGGATAACTGCATCTTTTTCTTTTTTTAACTTATTAATTTTTTCTTTTAAATTTTCCATCTTTTAACCATAACCAATTTTAGTACATTTCAATAATTTGGTCAAATAGAGATCGGATTTTTACCAACAACAGTTTATTACGGCAAAAAAGGTTACGGATCATCATATTATATTATTGATAATCTTTATAATTTATTTGATAGTTTAGTTAAGAGTGACACTAATAAATTAAAGATGGATATGATCTACAGATACAACAGTAATATGAATGTAATAAAGATGGAATACAGGCCGGTTTATAGTACATATCCCCGGGTATATTTAAACCTTAACAGGGATAATTCCGAAATGATAACATCAATTACATCCGATTATGGAAATCTTGATTATACAGCTCAGTTTAATAATGACCTGGAAGTTACTGATGTAAACCATACATTGCCTTCAAACTTTTCCGAAGGTTATACTTATGACACCAGGGGAAACAGGTTAAGCTCATTGACAAATAATTTTGTTTATAATGACCATAATCAGCTTGTATCTTCGGATTCACATACTTATACTTATGATGCGGATGGAAATTTGATCGAAGAAAAAAATATTTCAACAACGGAAACTAAAAAATATTTTTATACTTCGGAAAACAGAATGTACAGATATGAACATTATGCCACCGATGTTTCTCCTGTTAATGTTATTGCCGAATATAAATATGACATCTATGGGAGAAGGTTAAGTAAGACAGTTAACGGAACCGTTACAAACTTTATGTGGGAAGGATAACATGTTGGATGTGGGATGTTAAATGTAACATGTATGATGTAAAATAATAGCAACAGGGAGATTGGATGGACTCAAAGAAAATGTCTGATTTATTTTTAAAGTTTTCAGCAAATGTAGTGAAATTTTGTCTCCCTTTAAATAAAAATCCCGTGGAAAAGCATATTTCCCTGCAACTGGTAAGGTCATCGAAATCAACCGGTGCAAACTATGAGGAGTCCCGTGGAGCTGAGAGCAGGCAGGATTTTATTCACAAGATGCAAATAGTATTGAAGGAATTGAAAGAATCCTTATACTGGATAAAATTGTTAAAGGAGGTGGGATTATTAACAGGGGAGAAGATTGAAATAATTGAAAAGGAATGTGATGAGCTTGTAAGAATGATAGGAAAAGCAGTATCTACATCAAGAAATAAAGGGAAAAAATAATTCAATGAGTGTTTTCACATTTTACATTTGACATGATACATTTGACATCAAACATGCCGCAGGCTGATGTATTCGGAAATGTGGTTTCACAAACAGGTAACTCAACAGGAAACCTGGGATTCCAATCAAAATATTTTGATGAAGAAACAGGAATGAATTATTACTACCATCGCTACTACAAACCTGACTTGGGAAGGTTTTTAAACGAAGATCCGATTGGGTTAAGCGGGG
>JBDLJQ010000042.1:0-25968 GCA_039714255.1 Acidobacteriota bacterium | reverse complement strand
CTGCAGGACATTTTGACATGTTGATAAAATCTATTTATAATCCGGGTGAAATGAAAACAATAAAGGAAATGAGAGAAGAGATTGATAAGATAGACAGGGAAATTGTCAGATTATTAATAGAGAGGATGAAAGTTTCAAAAACCATAGGAAAAAGTAAGGAAAAGATAACTGACAGATCCAGGGAGATGTCAGTTATAATTAACGCCCTTAACACTTCCGGGGAAAAACTTGAACCTGCTTTTTTAAGAGAACTCTTTGAACTCATAATCCAGGAGAGCAAAAGGGTTCAAAAAGATTAACTCTCTAATATGAATCAAAAAGTTGCTCCCTTCAATGATAAATGCATGAAAAAAAAGGAAAATTAATATGACGAACAAAAAAACCGGTATCTTTCAGAAGATGCTCAACTGGACAGAGAAAGCAGGTAATGCCCTGCCTCATCCGGCCACATTGTTTGCCCTCTTTGCTATTTCAGCTATACTTCTCTCAGCGTTGGGTTATTTCCTGGGTTGGGAAGCCGTACATCCCGGAACAAAAGAGATCATAAGGCCCGTCAACCTTCTCTCACAAGAGGGTATCCACAGGATAATACTTGAAATGGTGGGCAACTTCACTTCCTTTGCACCGCTTGGAATTGTCCTGGTAGCAATGCTGGGGATAGGAATAGCGGAACAGAGCGGATTGATAAATGCCTTCATCAGGCTACTTGTACTGGGGGCACCGGGAAGTATTCTAACATTTGTTATAGTCTTTGCAGGAGTGATGTCCAATATTGCCTCTTCTGTAGGTTACGTTTTATTGGTACCTCTTGCCGGAGTAATATTCATCGCCGTAGGGAGACATCCAATAGCAGGAATGGCAGCAGCCTTTGCAGGAGTTTCCGGAGGATACAGTGCAAACCTTGTGCTTGGAACCATTGATCCACTTCTGGCAGGATTGTCCCAGGAGGCGGCCAGAATCGTTGATCCGGCATATATAGTTAACCCCACAGCAAACTACTATTTCATGGCAGCATCGGTTTTTATAATTTCATTTGCAGGAACTCTGGTTACCGAAAAGATCGTTGAACCCAGACTGGGGAAATATAAAAAGAATGAGGAAAAAGAGAATAGCAGTATTGAAAAGTTATCTGAAACAGAAAAGAGAGGGCTTATAGCTTCATCTCTGGTTTTTGGAGCCATTCTGATAATAACCCTTCTGGGGATCATCCCCGGAGACGGTTTTTTCAGAGGAGCAGATGGAAAAATACTAAGTTCTCCGCTTATTAAAGGTGTTGTTTCAATGATCTTCTTCTCTGCCGGAGCCATGGGATTGGTTTACGGATTTAAAACAGGTACATTCAAAAATGATTCCGATGTAGCAAAAGGAATGTCTGATTCCATGAAGACCATGGGCACTTACCTGGTACTGGTGTTCTTTGCCGCCCAATTTGTTGCCTATTTTAAATGGAGCAACCTTGGAATAATTCTTGCGGTCAAAGGAGCAAAGTTCCTAATGGCTGCAAACATGGGCCTTATCCCGGTAATGATCCTCTTTATACTGTTCTCTGCAGCTATAAATATGATTATGGGAAGCGCATCTGCAAAGTGGGCGCTCCTGGCTCCAATATTCATTCCGATGTTCATGATAATGGGATACTCACCGGAATTGTCCCAGGTGGTCTACAGGATAGGGGACAGTACCACAAATATTATCTCACCAATGATGAGTTTTTTTGCACTGATAATAGCCTTTATTCAGAAATATGAGCCGAAAGCAGGTATTGGCACAGTTGTAGCTTCCATGGTCCCCTATTCTATAGTATTTTTTATCATCTGGGCTATATTGCTGATTATTTGGGTCACATTCGGTATTCCCCTGGGCCCCGATGCCGGGATCTTCTATATACTTCCAAAATAGAAAAAATTTTTTATGTAAATATGTGAAAACCTGAGGCTCAGGCCCCGGTGATAGTAAATCATTTTATAACTTTGAAATAATTTACAAATTTTTATAAAATATACACATGTACTATAACAGCACTCTCGAAAATTTAGAAATATCAGAAAGGTTCAAAGAAAAAGTAAACAGGGAATTTGAGCCCGGTGAAAGTATAATATGGATAGATAAACCCAGGCCAAAATATTTTACAGCTTCATCTTTATCAACATTCCTCTTCGCAATTCCATGGACATTATTCGCCCTCTTCTGGACCTTTGGTGCAGCAGAATTTAAGATCCCGGACTTTAAAGAATTTGACTTTTTTCCCCTTTTCGGCCTCCCATTCATAATTATCGGCCTTGTTCTGCTTGCTACACCCCTGACAGCTTTCAGAAGGGATAAAAAAACCCTCTATGTGATCACAAATAAGAGGGCAATTATATTTATCGGAGGATTATCAACAACCATCCACAGTTTCATGCCTGAAAACCTGAAAAAAATTTACAGAGAAGAGAAAAATGACGGCTCTGGAGATGTGTTCTTTCAAATTTATTCGAAAAATATTTCATCCGAAGCAAAACGAATTGATAATACAGGATTCCTGAGGGTAGGCAATGCCAGAGAGGTCGAAAACATGCTGAAAAGTCTTGCCGGACGGGCTTCTTCAGAAAAAAAAGAGTGGTGAAGCTTCCTTTCGGAACCTGAAGAAAAATAATTGATTTTTTTTTTGGAAATATTTATACTCTCCTGGAGGTAAAATGAAATTTTGTACTGCAATAAATTGTATGGACGGCCGTGTTCAATTGCCGGTTATCGATTATCTCCGGCAAAAGTTCGAAGCAACATATGTTGATATGATCACTGAACCGGGCCCTAACCGTATTTTAGCTGACAAAACAGACCTTGTTCTGATCAAATCCATATTTGACCGGATTGAGATATCTGTAAAAAAACACAAGTCTGAAGGAATTGCCATTATCGGCCACTACGATTGCGCCGGCAATCCCACACCCCGGGAGGAACAGAAAGTTCACACCCTGAATGCAGTTAAAATATTAAAGAAAAAATATCGTGATCTGGAAATAATCGGCCTCTGGATAGATGAAAACTGGAATGTAACAGAACTTAAAGAAAATTTTTAAAAAATTTCGAGTAATCTTCCCATGATCTGAACAATAATTTCGCCGGACATAAAACTACCATAGTAAAAAAAATTATTATTTAGTTGCAAAAAATACATTTTACAATTATTATAAATATGTATACATTACAATCTATACTGATAAACTTTGAAATTTACTTTATTTAAATATATGAATGTAAGTGTTAAAAGCACTTGTTAAGATTAAAGAACATGAACTAAGATCAGGTTAAAAACTAACCTAAGGAGAAAATTTATGACTTTACATACAAATAATAATTCCCGTGCAAATGCACTGGCAGAAAGGCTTGAAGAAGGGGCAAAAGCTTTAACATCTTTTGCAGAAAAATTATCCGGCCCGGACTGGCAGAAACCCATTCCCGGGGGCGGCCGAAAGATCGGAGTTATTGTTCACCATGTTGCCAGCGTCTATCCGGTGGAAATTGAACTGGCTCAGACCCTTGCTTCGGGAAACCCTATTACAGGAGCTTCAAAGAAAGTAATTGATGATATGAACGCAACTCATGCAAAAGAAAATGAAACAGTGGATAAAGAGGAAACCCTGGACCTTTTAAAGCGGAACAGCAGAGCTGCAGCCGATGCAATAAGATCATTTTCAGATGCTGAACTTGATAATGCTGCCCCCGTGTCCCTTAATGCCAATGCGCCACTTACTGCCCAGTTCTTTATTGAGGACCATGCACTTCGCCATAGTTTCCACCATCTGGCACAATTGGAGGATGCCCTCAATCGCTAACTTCTTAAAAATTATATATAAGAGGATTTTAAAAAGGGGGAATTTTTATATTCCCCTTTCTAAAACATTATCTCTCTGAATATTGATTTTAACAAAAAACAGGAGATTGGTATGAAAAATAACAAACAACTTACAAAAGTTGCGGTGGCACAAGTTGTCCCTGTATATTTGAACAAAGAAGAAACAATAAGAAAAGCTTGTTTGATAATTGAGGAAGCTGCTAAGAAGGGAGCAAAACTGATCGTTTTTCCGGAGGCATTTATTCCCGGATATCCGGACTGGGTATGGTTAATTCCAAACAGCCGGTCAAAGGAATTGAATGAACTGTATGTGGAACTGGCTAAAAATTCCCTCTCAATTGATGACACATCAACACTGCAGGTATGCAAAACTGCCGGGAAGAATAATATTCATGTTGCCCTGGGGATCAATGAGATAAATTCAGAAGCCAGTGGTGCAAGTCTCTACAACAGCCTCCTTTTTATTGATAATAAAGGCAAAATATCTGGTGTACACAGGAAACTGATCCCCACCGGAGGAGAAAGGTTGGTCTGGGCCAGGGGGAATGGAGATTCACTCCATACTTTCGACACTTCAATTGGAAAGCTGGGCGGCCTCATCTGCTGGGAGAACTATATGCCCATGGCGAGGCAGGTTATGTATGATTCCGGTACTCAGATCCTGGCTGCACCGACATGGGATAAAAGCGACAACTGGCTGTTGAGCCTGCGTCACATTGCCAGGGAGGGTGGAATGTTTGTTTTAGGTTGCTGTGCACCAATTCGGAAAAAAGATATCCCCGACTCCCTGGAATTTAAAAAACTTTATCCTGAAGAAAAAGACTGGATAAACACCGGAAACAGCTGTATCATAAATCCGAAGGGTGAATTTTTGGCCGGACCTCTGGACAAAAAGGAGGATATCCTTTATGCAGACCTGGATATGGATGAAATTATTGCCGCTAAACGGATGTTTGATCCGGCAGGCCACTATTCCAGGCCCGATGTTTTTAAACTTTCAGTAAACAGAGACTCCTGAAACAGACAAAAAAAACGAATCATTATTGAAGTTTACTCCATCCTGGTATATAATTCCCTTTAAATTTTTTTATCTATTGAGTTAATTGAAAAAATTCACAAAAAAAGGAGATATTTATGATCAAACCGCACGGTTCAGATACGTTAAATCCACTTTATGTTCAGGACAAGAACAAAAGAGAGGAACTTTTAAATGAGGCAAAAAACCTCCCTTCAATTTTAATAAGCTCTCAGGCTGCAGCAAATGCCGTAATGCTTGGCAGCGGCTATTTTAATCCGCTTAAAGGTTATATGAACCTTAAAGATGCAGTAAATGTTGCAGAAAAAATGTACACTTCTGACGGTACTTTCTTCCCCGTTCCGGTACTGAACCCGGTTGATAAAATAGAAAAGATAGTGGGGGCAGGAAAGATCGCTCTCAGGGATCCCAATGTTGAGGGTAACCCGGTTATAGCTATTCAGACAGTGGAATCGATTGACGAAATGTCGGCTGAAGACAAAAAACTCATTGGAGATAAAGTTTACGGCACAGATGATAAGGAACACCCCGGCCTCTCGACATGGGAAGGGCTTGGCAATTTTATAGTTTCAGGGCCCATTGAAGTACTTAACTTTTCATATTTTGAAACAGAATTCCCCGAAACATTCAGAACTGCATACCAGATAAGGGAAGAAATATCAAAACTGGGATGGGAAAAGGTTGTAGCTTTTCAGACAAGGAACCCGATGCACAGAGCCCATGAGGAGCTCTGTAAAATGGCAAAAGACGGAGTTAATGCAGATGGAATTCTGATCCACATGTTATTGGGAAAATTAAAAAAAGGTGATATTCCGGCACCGGTAAGAGATGCATCGATCAGAAAAATGGTTGACCTCTATTTCCCTCCGAATACTGTCCTTATCACCGGTTACGGATTTGATATGCTCTATGCGGGCCCCAGGGAAGCAGTTCTTCATGCTCTTTTCAGACAGAACAGCGGATGTACCCACCTTATCGTAGGAAGGGACCATGCAGGAGTTGGCTCATATTACGGCCCGTTTGATGCCCAGAAGATCTTTGATGAAGAAGTTCCGGAAAATGCACTTGAGATAGAAATATTCAAAGCTGACCACACAGCATGGTCAAAGAAACTTAATAAAGTAATAATGATGAACTCTGTTGATGATCACGGCAGGGATGACTGGGTATTCCTTTCAGGCACAAAAGTAAGAGAATTGCTTGCAAACGGTGAAAAACTCCCGGTAGAGTTCTCAAGGCCTGAAGTAGCAGATATCCTGGGTGAATTTTACAGGTCTGAAGCAGGAAAATAAAAAATAATTAGAATTTCCACATAAAGGCGGATCGCTGATCCGCCTTTTTTTTTATCTGGCCAGATTCACAGCACGATTTATCCGTTCTTTTTTGCTATTTTAGCCCATGAGTCACGGAGGGATACGGTTCTGTTAAACACAGGTTTTCCTTCCTCTGATAATTTTTTATCAAGACAAAAGTATCCCTGTCTGAGGAACTGGAAATATTCTCCCGGGTTTGTTTCTTTAAGTGACGGTTCCCCCAGGGAATTTTCAAGCACCCTAAGAGAATCGGGATTGATCAGTTCCTCCAGTTCACCATCGGCGCTGCCGGGGTCCTCATTGTTGAAGAGACGGTCATAAAGTCTCACTTCGATTGGTACTGCATGTTTTGCCGAGACCCAGTGTGAAGTTCCCTTCACCCTTCTCCCGTCTTCGGACCATCCCCCTCTTGTTTCAGGGTCATAAGTGCAGTGAATTTCCAGTATCTCACCTGTACCTTTATCCTTAATTACATCCGTACAGGTTATATAGTAGGCATGTTTCAGTCGTATCTCTTTTCCGGGAGAAAGCCTGAAGAATTTTTTCGGAGGATCTTCTTTGAAATCCTCTTTTTCTATATAAATTTCCCTGGAGAAAGGGACCTTTCTTGTGCCGTCTTTTTCATTCTCCGGATTATTTACTGCTTCAAGCTCCTCTTCCTTATCCCCGGGATAGTTGGTTATCACCACTTTCAGGGGATCCAGTACTGCCATCACCCTTTTGGCCCTGACATTAAGATCTTCCCTGACACAATGTTCAAGAAGGGCAATATCCACCATGCTATCCCTTTTTGCAACACCTATCCTCTCGGAAAAATCCCGTATGGATTCCGGAGTATATCCTCTCCGCCTCAATCCTGAAATAGTTGGCATCCGGGGATCATCCCAACCGGAAACGAGGCCGCTTCCAACAAGTTCAAGAAGCTTCCTCTTTGACATTATTGTATAATTCAGATTAAGCCTTGCAAATTCTATTTGCTGAGGGTGGAATATTTCAAGTTCTTCCACAAGCCAGTTATAAAGAGGCCTGTGGTCTTCAAATTCCAGTGTACAGAGGGAATGGGTTATCCCCTCGATGGAATCTGACTGGCCGTGTGCAAAATCATACATGGGATATATATTCCATTTATCACCTGTCCTGTGATGGGGCATTTTTAATACACGGTATATCACAGGATCACGCATATTCAAATTTCCGGACTTCATGTCTATTTTCGCCCTCAGTACATGGGAGCCTTCATCAAACTCTCCATTTTTCATTTTTTCAAACAATTCAAGATTCTCTTCAACGGAACGGCCACGGAACGGGCTCTCTTTTCCCGGTTCTGTTAACGTGCCTCTGTATTCCCTCATCTCTTCAGCACTAAGTTCACAAACAAAAGCTTTACCTTTTTTTATAAGTTTTATTGCATATTCATAGAGTGTTTCATAATAATCCGAAGCATAATATAACCTGTCTCCCCAGTCGAAGCCGAGCCACTTTACATCTTCCATAATGGATTCCACATATTCCACATCTTCTTTGCCCGGATTTGTATCATCAAACCTCAGATTACAGGTACCGTTATATTTTTCGGCAATTCCGAAACTGAGGCATATGGCCTTTGCATGTCCGATGTGGAGGTAACCGTTGGGTTCGGGAGGAAACCTTGTTTTTACAACTCCATTGTTCTTGTTCTCTTTCAAATCTTTCTCAATAATGGACTCAATAAAATTGAGGCCTGAGTTTGTTTTTGTATCTTCCATATTTTCTCCGGTAAAAATTAAAACTCATTATATCATATTTTATTTCTCTTTAAACACAGTGAATTTCAGGACGGCTGCGCCAATTTGACAAACAGTATTAGGGACTAACCCAGCAGGAATGTAGATATGAAAGGAATATAAGTGATTATAAGAACAGTAATTAACTGGATAATGAAGAATGGGATCACATATTTATAGATCTTTGAAACCGGAACATTAAACCTGTAGGATGAGAGAAAAAGGTTCAGTCCCACAGGAGGGGTCAGATATCCCAGTTCCATATTGGCCAGAAATATTACACCCAGATGGACAGGATGGATACCGAAAATATTACCCAGTGGGATGATCAGGGGGACAACAACCATGATGGCGGAAAATATATCCATAAACATACCTGTAATAAGAAGTGCAACGTTCAGCATAAGCAGGAAAACATATTTGGAACTTATATTATCCTGGACCCATGCCGTAAGTTTCATCGGGATCTCCGCATCAACGATAAAATATGAGAGCCCTTTTGCACATGCAAGGATTATAAGGACACCACCTATTATGGGGATAGATTTTTTAACCACCACTGCCAGATCAGGCAGCTTAAGGTCCCTGTTAACAAATACTTCAATTATTAATGAATAGAGGACGGCAATTCCCGCACTTTCCACCAGTGTTGTTAAGCCGCCGAAATAAAAAACAAGAATGATTACAGGCAGCAGAACTTCCCATATTGCTTCTTTCAGAGCAATTGCTGATTCTTTAATGTTGAATGGTTCTTTTTCAACCTTATGCTTTTTTGCATAGAATATACTATAGATCACCAGTGCTGTGATCATAACTATACCGGGGACAATTCCTCCGATGAACATTTCTTTGATACTTATCTGGGCAGTCACCCCGTAAATTATTATGGGCAGGCTGGGGGGGAAAAGGAGGCCTATACTTCCTGATGCTGTCAGAAGTCCGACACTGAACTTTTTCTTATATTTTCCATTGATAAGGACATATGAGAGCAGGGCCCCGAGAGCAAGTATTGTAACACCCGAAGCTCCGGTAAAGGTGGTGAAAAAACCACTCACCAGGATGGCCATAACGGCAAGCCCTCCGGGAATCCAGGAGAACAAAGATCTGAAAAGTTTAACAAGCCTTTCTCCCGCTTTACTTTCAGATAGAATGAAACCTGTTAAAGTAAATAGTGGAATAGCAGGGTAAGCATGACTGATAAGTGCAGAATAAGCTTCATTGGGAATAACTTCAAGAGGTTCTCCCACTCTGGTAAATAACATAAGGGCCACACCTCCGATAATAATAAAGATCGGAAGTTCAAATACACCCAGCACAATGAGGATCAAAATAACAGGAAGGGACATGAACGGGCTGACCGTCGAGGAAAATTCAGAAAGTTTTAAAATAAAACCCGGTGGATTTTCAAAGATCACTGATAACAGGTTAGAAACCGGCCCCAGCGCCAGAAATGTTCCGGCAAGGAAACCTGCTAAAAATACCGGAATATTCCAACTGCCAAAAAGGTCAGGTTTCAGAAACCTTACTGCTATAACAGAAAAACCAAACGGGAGGATAAGCGATATTAACCTTAATGGAACTATCCCTATCTTCTGGGAAGCATCAAATGCAGTAAAAGAAAATGAGAGCGAACTCCAGGCAAGTGCAACAGATATCATAATTGCAATAACAGCCACCACCATCTTTATCCTTGTATTTAAGGGTTCCCTCAAATGAAAGTTTAGAGAGAGAGATAAATGTTTCCCCTCCCGGGAAGTTATCATGCCCCCTATAAAAGTTACTATCAGGACCAGGTGGCGTGTATAATCATAGGTACCCTCTACACCTGAATGGAATATTTTTCTTATAAAAACCTCAAGAACAGGGAAAAATGCCAGCAGAAAGAGAGATATATATGCTGCTCCATTCTCAAGTTCCCTTAAAAAACTGATAATTTTATTTTTTTTCATTCACTTTTCTATATTCCAGCAGATAACCCATCATCTTATCATAAATAGCCTTGGAAAAAACTTTTCCTATCAGTGAATTAACACCCTTTTCGGAAGCTCCTCTCCACTGGGAAATACTGTCTTCGGGGACATCATTTATTTTTAATCCGTTCTTTTTCATAGTATCAATTGCTTCAGCTTCAAGAATGGTTGTCTTTTTATGAAGTTTTAATGAAGTCTTCCTGGCCGATTCCATAAGCCGAACCTTCAATTTTTCCGGTATCTTTTTCCACTTCTTGTCAGAAATAACTATCCCGCCATAGATGGGAGCGATTTTCATTGAACACATATTGGGTGCAAGGGGAAAATACTGGCCTGAAGCTGCAACCAGAGGGGGAAGATAAAAAGAATCAACCATTCCGCTCTGAAGCCCCATCATCAGATCATTCATAGAGTTGGGAATTACCTGATATCCCGATTTTTTCCAAACCTGCTCAAGTTCCGGTTCTCCGACTGTGAATGAAAGTTTATGCTTTTTCAGATCTTTAGGGTATCTGAGAGGACGTTTGGCAAAAAAATGGACCCATCCGGCCATTGACCAGATTATTACTTTATAACCTTTTTTTTCAATACCTGATTCAAAAGTAGGATTCATTTTTTCGGTTATATAGAGGAATTCCTTCTCGGAATTAAAAAGGAAAGGGATATTTAGAATATAAAAGTCAGAATAGATCTTGGTAAGCCCCCTGTTGGTGAAAACAGCCCCTCCAAGGGTACCAAATCTCATCTTCCGGATCATATCTTCCTCTGTTCCCGCAATTCCCCCGGGATATATCTTTATCCGGATAGTGCCATTTGAAAGTTCTTTCCACTCTCTTCCCATCTCCCGAAGGGCTTTATCCCAGGGAGACTTTGCCGGAGCAACACTGCCTATCTTTATTATCATTGAGTTTAAACTTCCCGACAGGATCATCAGGATCATGCAGGTTAATATAAAGGCCTTTTTCATTTTTCTATTCCTCCTCATCTTCAGTTTCAGGTTCATCAGAGAGGAAAAAATCTTCCTCATGCTCAAGGAACCATTCCGCTTTTCTTTTATTCAATATATTTACAAGTCTGTTATCCGGGTCTGAATTTGTATCGATCTTTATCGCTTTTTTTAAAAGTGACCTGAACTCTTTCAGGTCCTGTGTTTTTATTGAAACTGATGTTGCAAGAGATACATAGGGCGATAACGATCTCCCGCCGGTAAACTGTACAGCTTTCTTAAAATGTTCCCTTGCCTTTTTCGAATCTCCGCCCATATATTCCGGGAGGGAACCATAATATGAAATATAAAAATCGTGGATCGAACCCTTTTCAAAATCTTTATCAAGAACAGGGACCCTTTTCATTATTTCAGCCGCTTTTGGAAGGTGAATTCCAAGCTTCATATCAAAGGGGTCAATTGAATAAGCTCCCATCCAGCCGGCGGCAGCCCAGTATAAAAAAGGTGCATCTTTTTTTTTCATTCTCCGGAAAGCATTGTTAAAATCCTTTTTATTCAGAGTTTCAAGGAATCCGGAATATTTTTTATCCAGCCCTTCCAGAATAATATCTCTTCCTCTCAGATAAAGGTTCTTTGCCCTCTTCATTAATATATCATGCTTTTTATAATCATCCTCTCCAAGCATGGTTGCAGGCGTATATAAGAAAGCATTAGCATACATTATATAGAGGCTCCCTGTCTTCAGCCGGAGTCCGGAATGTGAAGGAGCAGAGCTTAATAGTGATTCATACATTTTGATAGCAAAGGGAAGTGCATCCCCAACCAGTTCCGGATCGTTATCACTTGTAAAAACCGACCCCCCGGTGGATGATGTCAGAGCATCTGCAACCTTATTCATCGCAAATTTATTGATTGAACAACCCTGAAACAAAAAAATCATCCATAACAATATAGGAACACCAACATACTTTATTTTAAACACTAAATTCTCCTGTTAAAATATATATAAATTTGGATACAATTATAGTACAAAACACAAAATATCAAAAGAGAATAAAACATTTATCTTTTTCTCTGCCATGATTTTTTTCCATATCAATTAGATTATTAATTAAAAAGAAACTTTTCACAAAATATTTCGTTATAAACATTATGCTTATTTCAGATAAAATAATAATTTTATTAGTATAAAAGCTTTAAGGAGTGAATTATGAAAAAAGTTGGAATAATATTCTTTATAACGATCCTGATCATATTTTTTGCAGGATGTTCAGGAGACAACACCTCCAAGGATAACAATAATAATAAAAAAGAGGAAAAGAAAGCAGAGCAGAAGAAAGGTGAAGAAAAACCCGGTAAAGAAGGAAAGAAGAACGGCAAAAAAGACGGGAAAGACAAAGATGAAGAAACAGATACAATACCGGTCTCGGTTAAATCTCCTGAAAGGGGAGACATTAACTCATTCCTCCTCTTCTCAAGCAATATAGATTCTGAAAAACTGGCTGATATCTATCCACTGAGTTCAGGAATCGTTGAAAAGATCAATTTCGATGAGGGTGACAGAGTTAAGAAAGGGAGCATCCTGGCAGTCCTTGATGATAGAGACGCCACGATAAATGAAAAACGGGCAAAGATCAGCTATTTACAGCAGGATGCTGAATTCAAAAGGCAGAAAGAGATATATGAAAAAGAACTTGTGAGCAGGGAAGAGTATGAAAGGTTAAAGTTCAACCTTGAGAAAAGCAGGCTCGACTGGGAACAAGCCAGACTGTTACTCTCATATACACGGATCTTTTCACCAATTCCGGGACTTGTTTCAAAGAGGCATATAAAGATAGGCAACAAGATAAATACAAACCAGCTGGCCTTTTCCGTTGTTTACACAAAGGAAAAGATAGCCGTCTTAAATATTCCCGAGCAGGAGAAAGATCAGATATTCCTGAATCAGAAAGCAATTATCAGTGCAGGGAATAAAGTTCTCAACGGTTATATTAAAAGGATCTCACCAGCCATTGACCCCGAAAGTGGAACCTTTAAGACCACTGTAGAGGTAAAGGATATAAAAAATATCATGGTTGTGGGACAATTCGTTAACGTAAAGATAATAAAAAAAGTACACAAAGATGTTATTCTCGTTACAAAAGAGGTACTTATGTTCGAAGGGGACAGGGTTTTTGTTTTTATTATAGAAAAGGATGACCTTGCCTTTAAGAAAGAGGTGAAAACCGGGTTTGATGACGGAAACAGGGTTGAGATCACTGAGGGGATCACCATAGATTCAAAACTTGTTTCCGCAGGAAAAAACTCTTTAAAGAACAAATCAAAAGTAAAAATAATTGAACCTGTTATTTAGATAAAAGGGCCTGATATGAAAAATAAATCAAAATTTGAATTTACAACAAAAAAACCGGTTGCCATAATAATGATCGCACTGGGAATCGCCGTATTCGGCTTCGTCAGTTTAAAAAGACTCAGCTGGGACCTGATGCCGGAAATATCCTACCCCACATTCACTATCAGGACAGAATATGCCGGTGCAGCTCCGGAAGAGGTGGAAAATATAGTCTCCAGGCCGCTTGAAGAACAGCTGGGGCTGATAAAAGACCTGATCTCACTTACTTCAATATCAAGGCCGGAACAGTCAGACATCATCCTCGAATTTACATGGGATGTGAATCTGGACAGAGCTGCTCAGGAGATCAGGGAAAAAATAGACCAGACATACCTGGACAGAGCTGTAGAGAGGCCGATGATCCTCAGGTTTGACCCATCTCTTGATCCCATAGTAAGAATAGGAATTGTCAGCGATATGCCTCTTATAGATCTTCGTGAACTTGTGGAAGATGAGATCGCAAGGGAACTGGAATCGATCCCGGGAGTTGCAGCCGCCAGGGTTAAAGGGGGCTTTGAAAAAGAGATCCTGGTAAAACTGGACGAAAAAAAACTGGCTGTCACAAGGATCGGATTTGACGAAATTACCCGCCGCCTTACTCAGGAAAACATAAACCTCGCCGGTGGAAACATCAAAGAGGGTGAAACTGAATATATAGTGAGGACCCTGAACGAATTCCGTTCTGTAAAAGAGATTGGCAATATAATTGTTGTCAGAAAAGAGGGCGTCCCCATAAGGCTTAAAGATGTTGCCGATGTCACCTACAGCCATAAAGAGAGGAAGGTAATCACAAGGGTCGATAAAAAAGAGAGTATAGAGATAAATATTTATAAAGAAGCAGATGCAAATATTGTAGCTGTAAGCAAAATGGTCAAGGACAAATTGTTTGGTACAGAAGAGCAGAGACAATTTGTGGAAAATTTAAAAAAAGCAAAACCGGGCGAAAAAAAATCCTTCAGGCAGAAATTAATGGAAAAGGAGAAAACAAATTTCCTTACCTACAGGCTGCCGGAAAATATTAATTACCATATCCTCTCCGACCAATCCATATTTATTGAAAATTCGATAAATGAGGTTAGAAATACTGCAATAATCGGAGGTATCCTCGCTATAATCATCCTCTTCCTTTTCCTTCAACATTTTTCAACAACACTTATCGTTGCCGTCTCAATCCCTCTGTCAATTATTGCAACCTTTGCACCTTTAAGCCTCTTCCAGGTCAGCCTCAATATTATGTCACTGGGCGGACTTGCATTGGGGATCGGAATGCTTGTGGATAACTCAATTGTTGTGATGGAGAGCATTTTCAGGTGCAGAGAGGAGGGTGACGGATGGGTCGACTCCGCCGTCAGGGGAGTTTCAGAAGTGGGCGGAGCAGTTATTGCTTCAACCCTTACAACTATTGCAGTTTTTTTTCCCATCGTTTTTGTAGAAGGTATCGCCGGCCAGATATTCGGTGACCTTTCACTGGCAGTTGTTTTTTCACTCCTTGCATCATTGATGGTATCACTCTTCTTTATCCCCATGCTGGCATCAAGAAAATTCGGAGAAAAGAAAAAGCTGCCGGTTAAAACTTTCAAATTTAAATTTGAAAAGGAAAAAACCACGGGCTCATGGTTTATGATCCTGCCGGAAACGGTTATTCAGGCAGGAACAATAATATTTGAATTTGTTCTGTCGGTATTAAATTTAATTGTTTCACTGGCTTTTATCCTCCTCTATATTCCTATCTCGATTTTTGACGGAATATTTAAAACAAATTTAAAAAACATTCCGGAAAAATATTCGATCTTTTTTGAAGACAGGTTTGCTGATAAAAAGATCCTCTGGGATAATTATTTCAAGAATATTCCATTTCTTACTTTTCTGGAATCAATGAAGGAACGTTCACCCTGGTTCTCAGGTTCCTTTAAAAATTTTTCAGCCTCATTTTCCGCAAAGAACAATATTTTTATAAAAATCCCCAAAGCCTTTTTAAAACTTTTCAAACTGATCTTCTGGGATCTCACATTTTCATTTGTTTATTATGTGATCAGGTTTTTAATAAACGGATTTTTATTCATATTTGCCCGATTCCTTTTTTCCATAGTTGCAATTTTGATCATTTTGTTCAAAGGTTTGACAATAATGGTAATGACATTTGTTATTCCTGTAATAAAAATTGTTAATGCAGGATTTGGAAAATTCCTCAACTTTATTAACAATTTCTACCCGAAACTTCTCAGCCTCTCCCTGAAGAATGATACAAAAATAATTGCTTCCATACTGGTAGTTTTTGTTTTTACCATCCTGGTAATTCTTCCCGGGATCGGCAAAGAACTTATACCGGAAGTTCACCAGGGGACAATTTATGTCAACCTCACCTTCCCCGTGGGAACCCCCGTTGAAAAGAGTGACACTGTCCTTCAAAATATCAGTGAAGATATTTCACAACTTGAGCTGACAAAGGGGATCAGCTATTATGCCGGAACCACAAAAGATGAACTGAGTGAAAAAGAGGTCGGAGAACACATCGGGAAAATAACGGTAAACATAAAAAAATCAGGCAATATTCAGACTACGGAAGAGATCGCAATTGAAAACATCCGGTCGATCCTGAAGAACTATTCAGATATAGATTATAATATTTCACGCCCCGCCTTATTCACGATCAAGTCTCCTATTGAACTTGTCATTAAAGGCTTCAACCTTGAACAGCTCCGGAAGGTAAGCTCTGAACTATACGAAAATATATCGGATATCGAAGGGCTGAAGGATGTGGAGAGCAGTGTTAAATCGGGCTTCCCGGAACTGGTTGTGGAATTTGACAGGACAAAACTTTCACACTACGGGATGAATGCCTTTGATGTTGCATCACTTATTAAGAACAAAATAGAAGGATTTGTTGCTACAAAATACAAGGAGAGGGACAAGAGGGTTGATATCAGGGTCTACCTCAAAGATGAACAGCGGCAGAGGGCTGAGAACATAAAAAATCTTATAATCAATCCGGGAATGGAAATACCGATCCCCCTGAGCAGTATAGCAAAGATCAAGATGCTTAACGGCCCCAATGAGATCCGCCGGGTAAACCAGGACAGGTCAGCGGTCATTTCAGCAAATATTACCGATATAAGCCTGACCGAAGCGGCTAAAAGGATATTTGACCAGGTTGAGGGTTATCCCATGCCTCCGGACTTTACATATGAGTTGTCAGGGCAGAATGAAGAGATGAAAACCTCCTCAAACAGCCTCACACTGGCAATGGTGCTGGCAATTTTTCTTGTCTATATCGTAATGGCATCACAATTCGAATCTTTCCTCCACCCTTTCCTCATCCTGTTCACTATCCCGATGGCACTTATCGGGGTTTTCCTGACATTGTTCGTCTTAAAGATCCCCATAGGCGTTACTGTCTATATAGGGATGATCACACTGGTCGGGATCGTTGTGAATAATGCTATAGTCTTCATAGACTATATCAATATTTTGAGGAGCAGGGGAATAGAAAAAATAGAGGCAATAAAACAGGCGGGGAAAGTAAGGCTGCGTCCCATCCTGATAACCACTTTAACAACGGTGCTCGGGCTGCTCCCCATGGCCATCGGTTTGGGAGAAGGGACAGAGATAAGGACTCCAATGGCTATCTCTATTATTGCAGGCCTGCTGAGCGCTACATTCCTTACATTGATCCTTATACCCCTGGTATATAATAAATTCAGCAAATAAAATGGAAGAGCCAAAAATAACAGAAAGAGTTTTACCTAAATTTTCGATAAGGAGGCCGGTCACGGTCACAATGATCCTGATCGCGGTCCTTGTTATCGGAAGCGTTGCCTACCAGAGAATTAAACTTGACCTTTTTCCCTCTGGGTTCAGCCCTCCCTTCCTGGGAGTTTATGTCCCTTACAGGGATGCCAACCCGAAGGAAATAGAAGAACAGATTGTAAAACCCCTTGAGGGTGAACTGAAAACTGTAAAAGACCTTAAGAGGATATTCAGCAACTCCATGACCCGTGGAGTGTGGTTCTGGCTTGAATTTGCCCAGGGGACAAATATGGACCTGGCATATGCCCAGGTCACTGACAGGATCGAACGGGGGAGGCCGTTGATACCCGATGAGATTGAACACATCCGTATCAGGAGATTCCGGGATAATGATGAACCGATAATTTATATGGGTGTATCATACGGGGAAAATATCAATGACCCTTATTATGTTACCGACAAATTTATAAAGCAGGCAATGGATGGTATAAAAGGTGTTGCCAATGTAGAATTATTCGGCCTTCGTGAAAAATATATTCAGATCGTAGTTAATTCTGACAAGGTGAAAACATACAATGTAAATCTCTATACCCTCATGCAGAGGTTAATGCAGGATAATTTTTCCATATCGAGCGGATACGTTTATGTAGGGAAGAAAAAATTTCTCCTCAGAAGTACATCAAAATTCAAGACCCTCGAGGATATACAGAATATTGAGATACGAAAAGGGGTTAAACTAAGCAATATAGCAGATGTAAAGTACGATTTTGACGAAGAACAGAGCAGCCTGATGCGAGTCGACGGGAAACTTGCAGCCGGAATTGTTGCCTATAAAGAGAGCGAGGCAAATACTGTTGAAGTTTGCCGGAATATTGTCAACAAATTAAAGAGCCAGTTTAAGAACCGGCCTGAATTAAAGGGAGTAGATTATTTTATCTTCTGGGACCAGGGGAAAATGATCAATGAATCTATCACCAATGTCCAGACCACTATGATGTGGGGAGGATTTTTTGCATTCTTAATTTTATACCTCTTTTTACGGAAAAAAAGGATAACTATAATGCTCACACTGGCTATTCCCCTCTCACTTCTTGTCTCAATAATGGTGATATATTCCATCGGGTGGACCCTGAACGGTTTTACAATGATGGGGTTGATGGTATCCATAGGCCTCGTGGTTGATAATGCAATAGTTATAACTGAAAATATTTACAGGTTTAACGGGCTGGGATACGGGCTCAAAAGATCGGCCATCATAGGAGCATCCGAAGTGGGGCTGGCCATAATCATGGCCACACTGACAACAATAGTTGTTTTTGTTCCGTTGATGGTCATGGGGGGCGATTCGGGTATGTCTTTTTACCTCACCAGAATTGGCGCTCCGGTTATTTTTGCACTTGCTGCAAGCCTTTTCATAGCATTGATTTTTATTCCGCTGGCATCCACCAAATCCATACCTAAAAATGCAAAAGTGATCCAGGCATCTCACAGTAAGTTTGCCCAGATATATCAGAACGGGCTGGTAAAAGTTTTAAAACACCGTTTTGACTTCCTGCTTCTTATAATACTTATTATTGCCAGCCAGGTGATCCCTCAAAATAATATGAAAAAATCGGACTCGGCACAGGGCGGGCCAAGGGATGCAAGGATCATTTGTAATTTTCCACCTGATTATGATGTCGATAAAGTTGATAAAACCTTAGATTATATAGCGAAAAAGATCAGAGAGAAGGAAGATATTTACCATATTGACCATATCTCAACCAGGGCCCGTAGTTTTCACGGAAGGATAGAGGTTTATTTAAAACCGGACAGGGACAAGCAGTGGTACCAGGTGCTATCCCGGAAAATCAAGAGGGGGTTGCGCCTGAGCAAGTACAGGAGGCTTACCAGAGAGGAACTTACAGAGGATATTAAAAAAAATCTTCCGAAAATTCCCGGTGTGCGGTTAAGGACCTCCTGGCGTGAACAGGGTGGAGGGGATGATAATTCGGTCTCTTTTACACTCAGGGGATATGACACAACAGTACTGGAAGGGCTGGCTCTGGAACTTGAAAAACAGATAAAACTTGTTGATGGAGTATTAAGTGTCGAAACCGATACTGAAACCGGAAACGATGAGGTTCATGTAACCGTGGACAGAGACAAAGCTTATAAAGTGGGTGTTAACCCGAATTATATCGGCCAGCTTGTGGCATTCAATCTGAGAAGGAGAAAAATATCGAATTATCAGACCCCGGGCAAAGAGATCCCCATCTATGTTAAATCCAACCCGGAATCAAGAGATTCCATAGCCAAATTGAAAAATACATTTATAGCAACAGATTCCGGAGGCGAGACAAATCTGGCATCAATATCAGATTTTACCTTCCATAAAAGCCAGGGAAGCATAAGGAGAGAAAACGGAAAATCATTCCTTGAACTGAAAGTTTTCATCGGAGATGTGGATATGAAAAAATTATCTGCAAAGCTCACAAAGATCCTTAAAGAATTTAAATTCCCAACGGGTTACTTTTTTGAAGAGGGTGGAAGGGGAAGAAGGTTCCGTGAACAGGATTCAGACCTCTCCACCGCCCTGATATTCTCTATCATCTTTGTATTTCTTATAATGGGAGTCCTTTTTGAATCATTCATCCTTCCATTATCTGTCCTTATAGCCATACCTGCTGCTTTTGTAGGTTCTTACTGGCTTATGTATATTACCGGAACAACCTTTGAGATCATGGCCGGCATTGGGCTTGTTGTTCTGATAGGGGTGGTGGTAAACAATGCCATCGTCTTTATTGACCTTATTAACCAGTACAGAAAAGACAATATGCAGAGAGAGCAGGCGATCCTTGTTGCAGGGATGCACAGGTTCAGGCCAATTTTAATGACGGCGCTTACAACAATATTCGGACTTCTTCCAATGGCCATCGGTAATACAGGCCTTGTGGGAATTCCCTATGCCCCAATGGGGATCACACTGATCGGAGGATTAATAAGCTCAACATTCCTGACACTTTTTGCCGTCCCTATTTTTTATACATACTTTGACGATCTGAGAATTTTCTTCGGAAAATTTTTAAAGAGGTTCTGATATTTTAGGCCCCCCTTTGATCCCCCCTGAAGAGGGGGAAGATAAGGTAAATGCTCAGAGACACCCCTTTAGGGGCCGGGGGCCGAATTCAAATGATAATTTTATTGCCCCCCCTTTAGGGGGAATTCAGTGGCCTCGGTGTGAGGGTTACATATTACGTCTGTACATGCCGCCGACACTGTAGAGAGTATCGGTGATCTGCCCGATGGAGCAGTATTTTGTAACTTCCATTAAGGTTTCAAACAGATTCTTATCTTTAATTGCAGTATCTTTAAGTTCCTTAAGGAGAACCTCTCCCTGTTTTTTATTACCCTTTATCAGATTTTCTATGGTTTTTATCTGGTTTTCCTTTTCCTCTTCCGTTGCCCTGATAACTTCTCCCGGAATAATGGTGGGCGAGCCCGTACTGGAAAGGAAAGTATTGACACCCATGATCGGATATTCCCCGCTGTTCTTCATCTTTTCATAGTAAAGAGACTCTTCCTGGATCCTGCTCCGCTGATAGTTCCTCTCCATGGCCCCGAGTACACCACCCCTCTCCGAGATCCTCTCAAACTCTTCCAGCACTGCTTCCTCCACAAGATCTGTCAGTTCTTCGATAATAAAAGAACCCTGGTTGGGATTCTGATTTTTTGTTATTCCGAACTCATGGTTGATTATCATCTGAATCGCCATTGCTCTCCTTACCGATTCTTCGGTGGGAGTCGTAATAGCCTCATCATATGCATTTGTATGGAGAGAGTTACAATTATCATAAATTGCATAGATGGCCTGAAGGGTCGTCCTGATATCGTTAAAATCTATCTCCTGGGAATGTAGTGACCTGCCGGAGGTCTGAATGTGATATTTCAGTTTCTGCGACCTCTCATCACCCTTATATTTATATTTGATGGCTTTTGCCCAGATCCTCCTTGCCACCCGGCCGATAACGGCATATTCGGGGTCAATTCCGTTGGAGAAAAAGAATGATAAACTGGGGGCAAAATCATTGATATCCATGCCGCGGGAAATATAATATTCCACAAAAGTAAAACCGTTTGAAAGTGTCAAAGCCAGCTGAGTCACAGGATTGGCTCCCGCCTCGGCAATATGGTATCCGGATATTGAGACGGAATAAAAGTTCCTCACATTATTGTTAGTAAAATATTCCTGTACATCTCCCATCAGTTTTAATGAAAATTCGGTGGAAAATATGCAGGTATTCTGGGCCTGGTCCTCTTTCAGAATATCCGCCTGAACAGTCCCTCTTACTTTTGATATAGTATCTTTTTTTATCTTTTCATATACTTCACCGGGAAGTACCTGATCACCGGTAACCCCGATCAGTTTTAATCCAAGCCCATCGTTACCATCCGGCAGTTTACCGTGATAAACCG
The DNA here is from genome assembly GCA_039714255.1 of Acidobacteriota bacterium. GTDB lineage: Bacteria > Acidobacteriota > Aminicenantia > UBA2199 > UBA2199 > UBA647. The sequence continues at coordinate 4,508 of JBDLJQ010000042.1, read as the reverse complement.
GCCTTTTTACCCCTTTTTCCCTGTATATTTCAACTATTTTTTCTTCGATCTCTTTCTCCAGCCCTTCGGCTTTAATATGGATCTCACACTCCTGATCAATAGCAGTATTGAGAAAATATCCCACCATTATTGCAGCCGGGCCGTTTATTGTCATTGAAACAGAGGTTTTCGGATCTGTAAGGTGAAATCCGGAATATAATTTTTTCATATCATCTAGGCAGGAGATAGAAACTCCGGAATTCCCTATCTTTCCGTAAATGTCCGGCCTCTTTTCCGGGTCTGCCCCGTAAAGTGTTACCGAATCAAAGGCTGTGGAAAGCCTGTTGGCGGGAAGGCCGCTAGAGAGATAATGAAACCTTCTGTTTGTCCTTTCAGGCCCGCCTTCTCCGGCAAACATACGGGTGGGATCTTCACCCTCCCTTTTAAACGGAAAAACTCCGGCTGTATATGGAAATTCACCGGGAAAATTTTCCTGAAGGCTCCAGGACAGGATATCACCCCACCCTTTATATTTCGGGATACTTATCTTGGGGATCTTCAGGTGTGAAAGGGTTTCACTCTTTGTTTCAACTTTTAATTCTCTGTTCCTCACTTTATATGAAAAAAGATCATTTTCATAATTTTTGGTCTTTTCTCCCCAGTTTTTCAACAATTCAAGGTTTTCCCCTGAAAGGGAGGATTTTTCTTTATTGTAAAGAGAGGCCAGTTCTCTATTTATACCCTCTTTACCTCCCCCTGCTTCCTCCACACTCTTTCGGGTTTTATCGATAGCATAAAGTGTATCCGCTATTTCACTCTGTTCTTCTGCCCATTTATCATAATTTTTTATGGCATCTGATATTTCAGACAGATAACGGTTCCTGTTGGGGGGAATTATATATGATCTTACCGGAGCACTCTCTTTTTTAAATTCTCTCTCTTTTTTACGGTTTCCGTTAAGCCCGGTCTTTTCAATTATTGCCGAATATAATATGTTCATACCCTTATCATTGAATTTGGAAGCAGTGGTTCCGTAAACGGGAAGGTCCTCTTCATCACCCTCCCAATAACTATGATTCCTCCTGTACTGCTTTCTCACATCCCGAAGTGCATCCTGGGCACCCCTCTTATCAAATTTATTTATAACCACAATATCAGCAAAGTCGAGCATATCGATCTTTTCAAGTTGTGTCCCGGCACCATATTCCGGTGTCATAATATATAAAGAGAGGGATGCAAATTCAGTTACTTCAGAATCCGACTGTCCTATTCCTGAAGTTTCCAGTATTATAAGGTCAAATGATGCAGCTTTCAGAATATCGAGCCCCTCTTTTATATGATCCGAAACGGCAACATTTGCACGCCTGGTTGCAAGGGACCTCATATAAACCCTGTCACTGTGTATCGCATTCATCCTTATCCGGTCACCGAGAAGGGCACCACCTGTTTTCCTTTTAGAGGGATCAACTGATATTATTCCCACTTTTTTATTTTCAAAATCGGCAAGAAACCTGTTTATGAATTCATCGATCATTGAGGATTTACCTGCTCCTCCGGTTCCGGTGATCCCGATAACGGGAATATTTTTCCCGTTTGCCGCTTTTTTTACGTCCGAAAGAATATCTTTTGATATTTCCGGATAATTCTCAGCAGCAGAAATAAGCCGGGCAACAGAGCGGAAGTTTCCACTCTTTATATCTTCAATATTTATTTTTATATCTTTTCCGACCGGAAAATCACTTTTTATAAGGAGATCTTCGATCATACCGGTAAGGCCCAGCTTCCGGCCGTCGTCCGGTGAATAGATCTTTTCTATACCATAATCTTCAAGTTCTTTTATCTCATCGGGCAGGATAACACCGCCACCACCGGCAAATATTTTTATGTGTCCGCATCCCTTCTCATTGAGGAGGTCATACATATATTTTAAAAATTCAATATGCCCCCCCTGGTAGGATGTGATCGCAATGGACTGTACATCTTCCTGAATGGCACACTCAACAATTTCTCCCGCTGATCTGTTATGGCCCAGGTGGATAACTTCACATCCGTAGGACTGCATTATCCGCCTCATTATGTTTATCGATGCATCATGGCCGTCAAATAATGATGCGGCTGTCACTATCCGAACTTTGTTCTTCAGTTTGTATGTGATCTTCTCTTTTTTCATGTTTTTTACCCTAACCCGGTTTTTAGATCTATTTTTATTAATAATTCTATTTTAAAAGGTTGGCAGAGATAACAAGCCTCATGATCTCCGAAGTACCCTCATAGATCTCTGTTATTTTTGCATCACGGAGATACCTTTCAACATTAAACTCGTCTGTATAACCATAACCACCGTGGATCTGCAATGACTTATTGGCACAGAATGATGCTACTTCCGAAGCCTTCAGTTTGGCCATGGCGGCTTCTTTTGTATATCTCATATCTTTATCTTTCATCAGGGAAGCTCTGTAAACAAGGAGCCATGCTGCTTCATATTCGGTCCACATATCGGCGATCATCCACTGAATAGCCTGAAAATTGGCAATGGGCTGATTGAATTGTTCCCTCTCCTTTGCAAAGGTGACGGCATCTTCTATTGAGGCTTTTGCTATACCCAATGCCTGGGATGCAATGCCGAGCCTTCCACCGTCAAGGGTTGTAAGGGCGACTTTAAATCCTTTTCCCACTTCTCCCAGAAGATTTTCCTTCGGTATTTCGCAATCTTCAAACACCAGTTCCGCAGTTGATGTGGCCTTTATCCCGAGCTTATGCTCAAGCTTACCCACCTTATATCCGGGGGCCTCTTTTTCAACTATAAATGCACTGATACCCTTTGTTTTAAGGGAAAGGTCCGTGGATGCAAACACAACTGCCACATCTGCTTCATTACCGTTGGTGATAAAATGTTTTGTCCCGTTGAGGACCCATTTGTCACCTTCTAACTTTGCTGTGGTTTTTGTAGCACCGGCATCAGAACCTGCACCGGGTTCCGTAAGGGCATGGCAGCCTATCTTTTCTCCGGAGCATAATCCGGGCATATATTTCTTTTTCTGCTCTTCGGTTCCGAACCTGTAGATCGGGTCAACCGACAGTGATGAGTGGGCCGAGATTATCACTCCTGTGGATGCACATGCCTTTGATATCTCTTCAACCGCGATCATATAAGAGATATAGTCCATCCCGGCACCGCCATATTCTGCAGGATAAGGGACTCCCATAAGGCCAAGTTCACCCGCTTTTTTTATTATATCTTTCGGGAATGTACCGTTCTTTTCATTCTCCGATGCTACAGGAGCGATCTCCTCCTTTGCAAACTTTGAGACCATATCCTTCATCATTACCTGTTCTTCTGTTAATAAATAGTCCATTAAACTCTCCTTTGATAGTTGTTGAAATTAAAAATAGTGGAATTTATAAATTTGAAATCGTCATTAATTGAATTAATAAACATCCCTTAATTTATATAAATTATAGGGGAAAATGTCAATGTCGTTATAATAATAACATTAAAAAAAATTCCCGCGTAAGCTTTTCTTAGTTAAACCTGAAATTGGAATTCAAATACTTTCTGAACCTGCTATTTTTTCCTTTTGACCTTATCCCTTTTCAGGCTCCGGATCAGGGACATCACAGAATCAACATAGCCTTTATTTTTAATGATCTTACCTTTGATCTTACCGTCACCTCTGAATATACTATAATTCCCGGATATTTTTGTTTCCATCTCCTCCCCGTCCAATTTCATAAATAAAGAGAGGTTCACCTTTATTGAGGGCCCGTTGGCTTTAGTGGAAATGACCTCTGTTACAGGTATGTTGATCTTCCTTTCCCTTATATATTTTATTACCTTCGACAGCTCTTCAGGCCCGAGATCTCTGCTTTTTTCTTCCTTTCTGTTGTCGGGGAACCCGCCGTAACGGAACTTATAATCAAATTTTCCATTCTCTATCTTAACTATATATGTCTGTGAATTTGAATCTTTACTGAACTCGCGGTTGGAAAGATTTATTTTTAAATAAAATCCTTCCTCAGCCACAATACCGATACTTCCCGCCATTAGAATCAATACGATCTTTATAAAGTTTTTTAACATTTTTTCACCCTTCTATTCCCGTTAACATTACAAAACTTCAGGACCTTTTGCAAACTGAAAGGAGTCTGAACGATCCTCAGGCCCCCCTGCCTCTTGCCCCTGACCAAAAACAGTAGATGAGTGATTGAGTAGATGAGTAGTTGAGAAAAGAAGGGGATGAGTGATTGAGTAGATGAGTAATTGAGTAGATGAGTAGTTGAGTGGATAAGTAATTGAGTAGTTGAGTTTTTTCATCTTTTACTCTTCTGTTTCGATCATTTATGTTTTGGTAATTCGTGCTTGTTTCGTGCTTCGGATTTCGTGCTTCGAATTTGAGTTTATCTGTCTTTTGCTGAAGGCTGTGGGCTGAAAGCTAAAAGCTCCTCAGGCCCCCTGTTACCTGTAGCCTGTAACCTTAATCTTCTTTTGTTTCTATCATTTATGTTTTGGTAATTCGTGCTTGTTTCGT
>JBDLJQ010000041.1:0-26560 GCA_039714255.1 Acidobacteriota bacterium | reverse complement strand
ACAGTTGTGGTTGATCCGGGAGATACGTTGAGGGACAGAAGACTGATGAACAATACTTCAACATACACTTTTTTATTCTGATCTTCAAAGTACGATAAATATAAAAGGCTCCCGGATCCGGGGGCCTTTTTTTTTCTATTAAAAATTTTATAATTATAATAATTTCTGATCTGAAAAAAATAAAATACAATGAGATATGTACCTCTTTTCTTTTATATAACAATGAAACTAAATTAAAGGAGGAGAAAATGAAAAAATTATTTATATTTTCATTCATTATGGCAGTAACGATGGGGATGGTATATTCCCAGAGTATTACAGTTAATCAGCCATCAGGGGGTACATGGTACAAAGGGACAACCCATAATATCACCTGGACGGCAACCGGATGCAGCAGTACCATTTATAAGATCAACATTTTCAGAGGATCGATCGATCCTGCAAATTTTGTTGAGCAGCTTAGCAAAACAGGAACCCCGACAAAGAGCTGGACAATTCCGATGAGCTATACCAATGGTACCTATTACATCAGGATCAAAACAGATCCGGCTCAAACCGGATGTCAGGGAGATAGTGCCGCATTCCAGATCACGGATGAACCGGCTCCTGCAACGAACTCGATAACTGTGAACACCCCTAATTCATCAACAAGATGGTGCCCCGATGGTACGCCACGCAACATTACCTGGACAAAAACAGGCGCTCTGGGTGGTACCGTAAAGATCAATATCTATAAAAACACGATCGCTCCGGCAAATTTTGTCGTACAGCTTACGGGCCCTAACTCAGGTAGTAAATCCTGGTCTATACCTGCTACTTATGATGAAGGGACTTATATTCTGAGGATCAAGGATGAGCCATACACAACTCAGGGCGACAGCTCTACCTTTAAGCTTGAATGTGAGGGAGGCGAGGACGAAGATGGTCCGGGACTTGATCCGGGAATGATAGAAAAGCTGAAAGACCTTATGAGACGTCTTGAAAGGATCCCGTGGTGGAGAAATCCTAAAGGCCCATGGCCCGGACCGGGACCTAGCCCCTGCCTATCCTGTCCTGTTTTTGATCTTGGGAATCTCAAAGATCTGCTTTCCAAATTAGGGTTGAAAGAACAGATAGGTGTTGTTTTGTATAATGGAGGCCAGAAGATAGCCGATTTCGGTAAGTTCGGACCAAAATCACGTTTAGGAAGAAAAGGAATGAAACTTAATAAACTGAGAGGGATGGGACTTATGCAGAACAGAGTCGGTATGAAAAGTTTCAAGATGGAACACAGTAAAATGTTTGAAAAAGGTGGAGGTTTTAAACTGAAATTCATAAATTCCAATGGAGCTGTTATTGCAGAGAATGGAATCAATCTTCAGGAAAAACTTCAGAAATGAGTAGATAATTGTTTTAAATAAAAAGAAAGGCCCCCTTGTAAAAGGGGGTCTTTTTTTTTATGATTAATATCTTAAAGAATTTGAATTTTACAAATTGGATTAAGTTGAGGAGATAAATGACAAAAGATAAAAATATTTTGGAGAAAGATGTTCTGTTCTCAGATTTCTTTTCTATTTTAAGAAAGAGAAAGATCGTTTTCTTTTCAGTTTTGATTACAGGTATTATTTTTGTAATATTTTTCTTTAAATTTATATATCCACCTCAAATCTTGTCATCAAGGATTTTCTCAGGAGACCTGGGTAATGTTTTTAGTTTGATCAATAATTCAAATGATTTCTTATCTTATAATGATATTCATAAACTGATTGATCCGATAATTCAATTGAACAATAAAGAGAAACAAAAATATCAGATCCTGGTTAAAAACACATTTAAAAAGGAAAAAATTCATAACTCGCTAGTCAATATACTAGACCTGGAAATAAGAAGAACATTTTCAAAATCTCATGAAGGAAGTGAAGGGGGATTTTCAAGAGATATGAAAGATTTTTTCAGGAAATTTGAGTATCAACTTTTTCAATGGTTCATATACAGAGGGAAAATTGAAAAATTGAAAATTCTGGAGAAAATTTCAAACATAAAACTTCAGATCGCAGAAGATGAAAAAAAGATATCAATTGTCAGGAAATATAAAGATATTCCATCAAAAAACTTCAAGGATATTCTTGAAATAAATTCCAGTTATCTTCCTCCTTCACAGCAATATTACGGACTTGTAATAGAAAGGGAAAACCGCAAAAGATTTCTTGACCTGAATAAAGATTCTCTTGAAGAAATTAATGGTACATTAAATATAATCTCCAAAAGAAATCTATCACTTTTTTCAGAGATAGTATCAATTGAAGCAATGAAACAATATGAACAAATGCACACAAAATTAAAATTAATTTCTGAAAATCTTATTATCCTGAGAGGAAAATATATTTTAAGGGGATTTTCCCGGGGTAAAAATATTTCAGGAAAATTTCTTATGATTTTCGCTTTCTTAATACTCCTGACAGGGTCTGTTATATTTATCAGTTTTATTGAAGTGATTTCAAAAAGAAATAAGAGTTAGAAGGGGTTATACCTTTATCATAGTAAAAATCAGGTTACTGATATTTTATCAGTTCAACAATTTTCTTCAATTCCTTATTATATGATATAATTTTCAGGTACATTATGTGTAAATATTTTGTATCAGTTAAAAATGAAAAAACTAAATTAATATTATCAAGTGAGAGATAAATGTATATTATAACCGGAATGCACAGATCGGGAACATCAATAATTTCTCAACTTGTCTTTCATGCTGGTGGTGATCTTGGTGATTTCGATAAACTTTATCCAGGAGACAGGTGGAATCCTGACGGATATTTTGAACAAGTTGATATTTTAGGAGTAAATATTTCAATTGTTAATGGTCCATGGGGAAAATTCTCCTACTTTTTTCTTCCAGGTGAAGAGTTAATAATGAAAAGGGCTAAGAAGTTTAACAACAAGATAAAAAATTTGTCAGAAACTCATAGTAATAAGATTGTGAAAGATCCGAGATTCTGCCTTACATTTCCAGCATGGACAAAATATGGAAGTAAAATAGAAAAAGTTGTTGTAAATATAAGAGAGCCTATACAGGTGGCAAATTCACTCAAAAAGAGAAATCATATTCCTGTAAGTTTGGGTCTGAACCTTTGGTATGAACATAATAAAAGGCTATTGGATTATGTAAATAATAAAGAGTATGTTCTTCTAAATTATCATAAACTACTGGACCCTGCTGTTAATATGAAGGAATTTGAGCGGGTCCTTGAATTTTTTAATATAAAAATAGCAGGGAATAAAATAGAATCAATTTTGAGAGAATATGTGAGACCTTCCATGAACCATAATAGAATGGTAAATTATAAATATGAGGGAAAGATTGAAGAATTGTGGAATAAATTGCTTACAAAGTATGAAAAGCAGTAACCGAAAATAATTGAAACAGTGTGCATAATAAAAAATCTTCTGAATAGAGGTGAGAATGAGTGAAAAAAAAAATAGAAGCTTGCTTAGTATTTTAAAGTTTAAAATATTAGGAGGTTTGATTCCTGAAGGTAATCTGGGATTATCTGTAATCGGATATAAGAATTATGTAGGCGGGAAGTGGGATGAGATCGGTAATTTGCAATTTGAATATATTATTGGACAGGGATTGAAACCTGACAATTGTTTTCTTGATATCGGATGTGGTGCGTTAAGAGGTGGAGTAAGATTTATTGAATTCTTAAATCCCGGAAATTATCTGGGCTTTGATAAAGAAGAAAAACTAATCAAAATTGGAAAAAAGAAGGTACTCACACGGAAGATACTTGATGAGAGGAAACCGGAGTTTAAGCTGTCTGATAACTTTGATTTTTCCGGTTTTTCCAAAATACCCGATTATTCACTTGCTTTGTCTCTTTTCACTCATTTAAGTGATAAGGATATTCAGGTATGTATGAAAAATCTTAGAAAATTTGTTAATAAAGGGCATATTTTCTATGCCACTTTTTTTGAAGGAAACTCGAGTAACAATCCGTCAACCTCTCATAGTCTGGATCATTTTGATTTCACCAGAAATGAGATGGCCGGTTTTGGAAATGAAAATGGCTGGAAGCCTGAATATATAGGCGACTGGGGACATCCTCGTGATCAGAAAATGTTCAAATATACAGCTGTGTAACAAATAAGAGGGATTTTGCCGGAAAAAAAGACAAAATTAATAATCCTTAAGTCTTTTATAGGAATATTCCTCCTCGGTATTCTTATATACAAATTTAAACAGAACAGAATAGAATCCTTTCAGTATGCTTTTAATGTGTATTTCCTTTTATCCGGGATTTTTCTTCATCTTTTCGCCTTTTTAATAGTAACGCTGCGAATACATGTTTTAATATCTTCCAAGGTAAGCAGTTATTATGAGACATTAAAGATTTTCCTGATAGGCTGGTTCTTTTCGAATATTCTTCCTACAAATATTGCAGGGGACGGATATATGATCCTGTACCTGAAAAAAAAAACAGAATCAGTCACAGAGGCAGTTGCATTGATAGCATTTCAGAGGTTTGTGGGGCTTATTGTTCTTATCATTTATGGAATAGGATATTTGCTCTTTAATCCTGACTGGCTGAAGAGGATTTCATTTAATATAAGTTTTGATCTAATAATGCTTATAATGGTCTTGTTAATAATAATTATTATATTTGTGCTTATTTTCTTTAAAAACCAGGTTTACAGATTTTTTAAAAAAATCAAGAAATTTTTTAACAACTTTAAATATATAATCAAGGGGATCGGAGTAAAAAAGCATTTTTATGTGATCCTTACTTCAATTGTTTATCACTTGTTGAGATTGGGTGGGTTTTTGTATTTTTTGTCCGGATTTACCCAGAAGGTTCCGGCCGCAGATATTCTTTTTATAATGGTAATAGTTACTATAGGATCATTAATACCGATAAGCATCGGAGGATTAGGTGTTCAGGAATCAATTCTAACCCTTGCATTGACCTTGTTGGGAGTTCCGCTCCCCATCGCTCTAATTGTTTCCTTTATTAACCGGGCAGTATTAATTTTTGTAGCGATGTCAGGAAGTCTCATGTTTTTGTTTGACAGGAAGAATAAGTTGATTTAAGATTTTACAAATTCAAAATGGACAATGCAAAAAATATTATTAAAGTTAAATATTTAAAATATTTTTTAATAGTATTAACAATTATTCTATTCCTTTTTTTATATACACCATCAATATTTTTTTTCTTTAGAGATTCTAACCAGGGTCATCAACTAGCCAAAGCTCAGCAGATCCTGCACGGATTTCATCCATTTGTTGATCTTTTGGGAAATATATATGGACCTCTGGTATTTTATTTAAGTACTTTAGGTCAGATATTCTCGAATAACAGACTAATCGGGGAGGTTGTGATAATCTTTCTTGGTTACGTCTCAGCATATTTTTTACTTTATTATCTGATGGAAGAAATATCTGAGAATTCTGCAATTTCTTACATTCTTTTACTGATCTCTTTGATCTTTCTGCCGAAGTTTTACAAGTACTATATTGTTTTAGTTCCTTTTATTGTTATATTCAGTATTTGGCGCCTTTTTTTTAAAAGAACAGATAATATTGGGATTTTGTTCTTAGGGGTATCTACTGGAATATCAATTCTTTTCAGATTTGATTTTGGTGTATATTCATTTATTTTAGGATTATTAACAGTTTATTTTCTTTTTAAAGATAAAGATTTAAAGATCATAAAACGATCTTATATCATATATATCTTTTCCGTTTTTATTACCGGGTTACCTTTTCTCATATTTTTGATTTTAAATAACAGTTTTCCGGGAGCCATAATAGATACATTTAATGTGGTAAAGGGTATGTCAAAGGGGATGGACCTTCTTGTACCGGTATTTAATTTCAATGGATCATTTTTCTCAGAATATAATAACATTTCATTATTTTTCTGGTTCTTCAGGATTTTTCCCTATTTTATCCTGGCGTTACTTTTCTTTATAAGGAAAAGACTGGAAGAAAAAGAGAAATTTTTTATTTTGTTAGTTTCATTATTTGCAATAATGGTTTTTATTCAGGCCTTGAACAGGCCTCATATTTATCATACTTTGCAGGCAATACCAATTCAGTTTGTTCTTGTATCGTGGTTATTCAGGTTAGCCGGAAAAAGGATTATAAAGAAATCTGTTATTACTGCCATACTGGTGGTGATATCTATTCTGATTCTGAATATCCTGATCCCATTTATAATAAATAACAATCTTGTCCGGAAATTCAATAATAATTTGAATGTTGGAATCTCAAATTACAATCAATTTTTTTTGTCAAAAAAAGAATTAAGAAAAAAATATTTCAAAAAGAATGGATTGTTAAAGATTACTGAATTTATAAATAAAAACACTGAAAATGATGAGTCAGTTCTATTCATTCCCATTGCGCCTCAAATGAATTATTTTGCAGAAAGAATATTTAAAACTTCATTGGGTGTCTTGGGTATGGGGAGATTAACCACTAAGGAAAAGGAATTAAAGTTTTATAAAGAATTGGAGGATACTAAGACAAATGTAATTGTTGATTTATTTCAATTCAATCTTGATCAAATTCCGGAAAGAAATGTTAGATATTTTTACCCTAATTTATCAAAACTGATCTATTCAAATTATAAGATAGTAAAAAAATTCGGAAATGTGTTATTGCTTTGCAGGGATGACAGGTTTGATGATTCTATTATAAAAAAGTTGTTATCCTTCAAAAAGATGAAATTTGATGTAAACAGTTTTACAGAAAAAAAAATTGATATTAAAGTTAACAGAATTAATACCTGGCCTGTTAATAAAATTAAGCAAATTAATATTCCGGAAAATGGAGTGTTATTTTGTGAAACTGATCTTAAAAATCAGAGTTTAAGAATAAAGTACTTTATAGGATTGTTAAAAGGGCAGGATTTGTATTTCACAAGAGTCAAAGTCTGGAAAAGAAAAAAGAAGAAAGAGTTAAGAAGTATGGTGTTCTCTGCAACATCAGTTGTGCCGAAAGGAGAATATGAATTGATTGCTTTTTCACGGGCAGAAGAAACTATTTGGGGATATCATAAAATACCGGTTAAAGTTCTGATTAAAAAATAGTATACTATAATTTCAACACTTCATTGGTGCTCGTGATTAAATGTTTCTAATTATTGTTTTATTTTTAATCAAAACAGCTCATTTTATTTAATTGGTTTTAAATTGACAGCCATCTTTTTAATCATAAGATGAATTCAGGTTTCTGGAGGTGAGTTTATCTCGTTTCTTCCATTTAAAGTGTTTTATTTTTCTGAATATAAGAAATTTGAGATAATTAATCAGTCCAATATTTTTGACGGAATAATTGTATTTGTTCAAATCATTATAGAATATAAAAGGGCCGAATATATGTCTGATCATTTTTTCCGGCACTTCATCTCCTGATATCACTTTTTTTGTTTTGTTGTAAACAGGGAGAGGACGCTTTTGTATAATTCCTGTCGTTTTCAGCATTTTTGAAAAACCTGCCTCCAGATTTTCGAAGTCGATCCATTGGTCCACATATTTTTTATTCTCGGAAAGAAAATTGTCATATGGAATAATGGAATAGGTGTTCTTTAAATAATCTATGAATGTCCATTTGTTATTGTGAATTTTTTGAAAAGTTTGTCTGGCTTTCCTGCGGACATGTCCTCCTTTCTCCAGAAAAAAATCTTCGTTTGTAAAAACGCCATAAGCATTGGTTTTCATTTTGTTATAGACCGAGAACTCTATTTCAATCGGGTTTCTTTTGACTGCAGTAATATGATATTCCTGTAGATTTATATCTTTTCGTTTTTTCAACAGGAATGGGATGTTCGCATGTTTGTGCATAAGGGGAGTGCATTTATAATTCTCGATCAGCTCTTTTATTATTGCGCTGGATGCGGAATATGGAATCCCTATGAACAGTAGTTTGTGCTCCTCATTTATAACCATGGTTATTTAAATCAGTTTATCATAATTAAGTTTTGCAAAAATATCATCAGACCTATATTTTTCATAAACTTTTAATGAATCAGGATCATTAATGAAAGCCAATGATCTGCTTTTGTCAATTTTAGCAGATATTGAGTTTAAAATATCTTTATTTTTTCCTATTCCAAGGAAATCGAACAGTCCGGCCAGGCATTTTTCCGTATCTTCAGCGAGGTCTTCATATCTGATATGGATTGTATTTTTAAAATACCTGGATGAATCAAGGGCGATCTCAGTATATTCTTTCCATAATTTTATACCTTCATCTATATTATGAACTCTTGATGACTGGTAATATATTCTTCCTGGTTTTAGAAATGTTTCTATTCTTTTTATCCGAAAATTTGGTGTGAATTTTTTTTCAAGAGAATATTCTCTCTTCATCAGGCTCCCCGCAACATCCAGGGGGTTCCTGTAAATGTGAATGATCCTTGCTCCGGGGAAAATTCTTGACCATAAAGGCATTAGCAGTGTATTTCTCGGATCCTTCCACCCCCATTTGAAATTAAAATTTTTTACAGATCTGAATCTGAGGAATTTTGAAATTCCTGAATAGCGGCTTAAAAATATGGAAGATAACCTGTTCTCAATAGTCCTGTGGAGATTATTAAGAAGGAACTCATTCATAAACTGAATATTGTATGGATTATCCCATGTACAGTTTGCCTGGAACAGAGACCAATTATTTATATGCTGAAAAAAAAGAGATTCATCATTTATCCCTTTATCCTTTCCCATAAAAATCCCGGCCTCTTCCAGAAATCTTGTCAGCATTGATGTCCCTGCTCTGTGCATTCCGATTATAATAACCGGATCCATATTTACATCCATTATATTTTCCTCCGGCACCTTATCTGATTATAATAATTATAATACATAATGACTATAGTTTGCTAAGTTTAAACAGAAAAATGTCAGGGAGGATCAACTGAATTGTCTGATGTTGATGATTGTTTTATACTATATGCCTTGTAACAGATTAAATCAGGAGTAATTTAATATGTTTTTGATTATAATGAATGCAGAGTGATCAGAGAAAACAGAGAAAAGCGGAAAAATATATATAAATATCTTTTCGTTGCTGCTTATATTTTATTCTTCCTGTATCTTAATACCCCATTCACAAATTTTTTTTTCAGAGATCCGGATCAGGGTGCTCAACTTGCTAAAGCGATGGAGATCCTTAATGGGATACATCCGTTTATTGATATCAAAGGAAATATATACGGCCCCCTTGTTTTCTATATGAGTGCTCTCGGGCAGTTGCTGTCAGGGACCCGTCTGATCGGTGAGGTTATTCTTATACTTTCCGGATATCTGGTATCCTACCTGTTGTTGTTTTACCTGACAGAAAAAATTTCAGATAAATTTTATCTCTCATTTATTCTTCTTACCGTTTCTCTAACCCTTCTGCCCAGATTTTATAAGTATTATATTGTACTGGGCCCCATTTTATTTTTGTTTACAATTTACAAATACTTTACTCAAAATAAGAATGAAAGGTGGATATTTTTTTTAGGAGCGGGCATTGGGGTAAATCTGCTCTTCCGGTTTGATATAGGGTTCTATACCTTATTAACGGGAGTTCTGGCTCTATTTATAAAAAACAAGAAAACTGATCTCAGGGCCATCATGAGAGCGTTGAAGAAATTGTTTATGGCGGTTTCGGGAGTGGTAATTCCCTGGATCATATTCATATTGATTAAAGGCGGATCTTTTCAAAAATTTTCTGAACTTTTTTCAATTGTAAAAGGAATAGGTACGCGCATTTCTCTTCCGCTTCCGGTATTTGATCTTAGTCAGCAATTCTATTCTGATTATAACAATTTTTCATTATTGTTCTGGCTGTTCAGATTATTGCCGTTTATAGTTCTTCTGTTTCTTTTCCTTTTCAGAAAAGAGATCAATAAAAATGAAAGGGGAATTATATTTTTGTTTTCTGTTTTTGCAATCCTGATATTTGTTCAGGCACTGCACAGGACAGATATATCTCACCTTCTTCAGGTAATACCGGTTTCTTTCATACTGACAGGCTGGTTCATGTCGTTTTTTTATTTAAAAAGAATTAAGGGAGGAAAAGAGGCAAAGATATTGATATCACTATTCCTGATCCTGATGTTTTCAGGATGGATCATTTTTTTATACAATAAAAATTTTCTGCAGATCTATAAAAAAAACTTGAGAGTTGGTTTAAAGAATTACGGGTACTTTACCAAAACTATTCCCGAACTTCGAAGAGAATTCAGGGGCAACAGGTTCATAAAGGTTGCTGATTTTGTAAACAGGTGGACAGACAAGAGGGAACCTGTATTTTTCTTCCCCATTGAATCACAACAATACTATTTTTCGGAAAGGATATTTAATACTTCTTTAGGAATCCTGGGCCCGGGCAGGTTAAATACGGTCCGTCTTCAGGAACTTTTTTTTAAAGAGCTTGTAGAGTCCGGAACAAAAGTTTTGGTGGACAGACCCTTCTTTTCATATGACAATATAAAAAATAGAAATCCAAGGTACTATTATCCCGAATTGATGAGGCTCATTTATTCCGAATACAGAATAACGGCAAAGATAGGGGATTCACTGGTCCTGTGTAATGATGACAGGTTTGACAGAAATTTTTCAAAAAAGGTTTTTAAATTCAGGAAGCATAATGCAGGTAATGAAATTTTATATGGAACAGATATAAAAGTTTCAATGGATTTTATCAATACATTTCCCGCAGAAGAGTTTGATCTGAAAATATTCAGGGGAAGTATACTTTACATTAAAGGATATCTGAAAGGAAAGTCGGGAAGGTATAAAAAGGAAAATTTATATTTGGGCTTAAAGAATGAAAAGGAAAAGTATATCTCGAGGTTCTGGACTGGAAAAAGCAATAAAAACAACATGGCGGTCTTCATTCTGATATCGTCTTTGAAAAATGTGAATAAGGGAAAGTATGAACTGTTTTTTCTGGCAAAAAACAATGATTTGGAAATTCAGGATAATTTAAAAATTGTCCTGAATGTGATATAAATAAAAGTTGCTCCGGGGGGGATTTGCAATAAAGTTCATTAAGGGAAAATAAATGATATGATTGCCATAATAAAAAAATTCAGGGATGATGTGAATATAGCAGAGCTCCTAAAGGGGGCTTCCGCGACATTTTTCATAAGGTCCGGCGCTCTGGTTTTCAACTTTATTCTGGTTTATTTAATCTCAAAGAATTTTGGTGTCAAAGAGCTTGGTGTTTACTCCTTAAGCCTGATACTTCTGCAAATTGTAACTGTGATAGGAAAAATGGGGACAGATACAGCGATGATGCGGTTTGTGTCTGAATATTCGATTAACCGGAATTTTAATTCTGTTAAAAAGATGTCACGGCTCGCATTAAGTATAATTCTCCCTTTTTCTGTTATTCTGAGTTTTTTTGTTTTTTTTTATTCAGATAAGATCGCTGTTCTTGTTTTTAATAAAAATTATTTAACACCATTCTTGAAAATCGCAGCGATTGGAATTGTCCCGAATGTTTTTTTATTTCTTAATGTTGAGAGGATAAGGGGACTGAAGCAAATTAAATATTATTCTTTTTTTTACTTTCTGTCTGTACCCTTATTTACATCCGTACTTCTTGGCGTTTCAATTCTATTATTAAACGGGATTGTTCACCCCTTAATTGCATATATACTGTCTGTTATTCTTTCATCAGTTCTGAGTTTATTCATATGGACCCGGAAATTCGATTTTATAAAAAAAAAATTCAAAGACAGTTCGATAGGATCTGATCTTTCAAAAGTGAGTTATTTGCCGCTTATGAAATTAGCATTGCCCCTTTTGATGACCAAATCTCTTATGCTTCTAATGGGATGGGCCGATACAATAATGCTCGGTATATTCCGGAGTACTTTTGAAGTAGGACTGTATAGAGTTCCTCTGAGGATTTCAATGATATCATCCATATTCCTTATTGCGTTTAATTCAATTCTCGGCCCTAAATTAACTGAATTGTGGGAAAAGGGAAAAATAGATGAATTACAGAGAATTATGAAGTTGTCCACGGCATTTATTTTTTGGGCGTCTTTACCGCTTTTTTTGATCTTGTTGGTTTTTCGAGATCAATTCCTCGGGATTTTCGGGGCTGAGTTTAAAACTGTTAGTTTAGCTCTTATTTTACTTCTATTGGGTCAGTTTGTTAATTCTTTTGTAGGTTCCGTATCGCTGCTGCTTATGGTTACAAAAAGACAGGTTGTTATTCAAAACGTTATGTTTATAGGGACGTTCATAAATATCTTGATCAACTATTTTATGATACCTGTTTATGGAATAAACGGGGCGGCTTTTGCAAGTATGACCAGTATTATTTTTATTAATGTGATACCGCTCTTACTGGTAAAAAAATATTTTGGTTTTTTCTCAATTTCACTTCGGGCCTTGTTGTTCAGGCCGGAAATTTTAAAAAAATGACATCCGGGATACTAAAAAAGATCAATATAAATTTAGCAGTAATTTTTCTTCTTGTTTTCAGTGTTAAATATTTTCAAGGTTTCCCGTTTGAGAAGGCGTTCTTTAAATTACAGGCCATCTTTATTGTGGGATTGATCTCATTTGGTATTGCTTTCGTATTGCTGAAATTACTATCAGGTGCAGGTTTCCGGAGTTATGAACTATATATTTTACTGCTGTCACTCTTAATTCCCATTTATAGCGCATTCAGGGCATTTTTTGTTTTTGGCCAACCGGTTTTTATGGGCTTTCTGAAGGAGAGAATCTGGTTTACAACTCTTTCAGGATTACTGATCCTTTATATGCTGAAAATAGGAAAATGGAAAATTCAGAATATTCTGAGTTCCTTTCTTTTCATTTCCTGGGTATCGCTTATAGGATGCTATTTGCTGTATGTCTTTGGAGTACCTTCCGGTTTTGAAGGTAGTTTTATCAACTTCTCCCCCGTGAAGGGCATTCATTACAGGATAGACAATTATTTTATTGTTTTTGGATTCTTATATTATCTTATAAAATCCATTAAATTTAAAAGGCCTTTATTAATATTCAACCTGTTTCTTTACGGTTCTTATTTGTTTTTGTTGGACAAAGGCAGGGGAATGTTAGTCTGTGTGTTTTTAACCACTCTGGCTTTTATATTTAATAAGACCAGGTTCGGATTTAGAAATACTGTTGTTATAATTCTTGTGATGATCCTGGCATTTTTTTCATTATATGTTTTCATGGGGTCGAATGTTACCTTCTTCAGATCATTTGGTGAGATAATCTCATTGTTTGATCCCGGTAAGTCTGTCTCTGATAATTCTATTGCGGCAAGAATTTTCCAGTTTAATAAAATTAAGGATACTTTGTATTCTGCACCCGGAATAATTTTATTAGGTTCCGGTTTTTTGAGTAACCGCTGGAACAATGGGTTCTCCGGAGAGTTGGATTATTTTTTCCCTACTGATATGGGAATTGTTGGTGTCTGGTTTGTATATGGAATTATAGGGGCAGTGATAATTTTTTTTCAACTCTTCATTGTTTTCAGGTTTAGAGAATCTGACAGCTTAAAAAATAACGAGACATATCTTTATTTTAAATATTTTTTCTTATTTATGGTTTTTAAATCTATTCTGACCGGGGTAATTGCGTTTAATCCTGCAACTTTTGTTATACCCGGTGTTGTTATTTACTGGTTCAGATCTGAAAACGGGGGGATTAATTATTATAAATGATTAACGGAAAACAACGGGAACCTTCAGTTTGTATTGTAGTTCTTAATTATAATGGCTGGGAAGATACTGTTGAATGTGTGAACAGCCTTTTAAAAACCAAATACACGAATTACAAAATAGTGATTGTTGATAATGATTCAGAGGACGATTCCATACATAAGATATCCGGTTACTTCAGGAATAAAAGTCTTGTTATTCAGATGGTCGAGAGTTATAACGGCGTTGAACGGATATCCAGGCCGGGAAAAATCATTATGATCCGGGCAGGAAAAAATGGTGGTTATGGATATGGAAATAATGTGGGGATCAGATTTGCTATGGCAAATGGGGCTGATTATGTAATGATCCTGAATAATGATACTGTTGTTGATCCGGATTTCCTGAATCCGCTGGTTAATAAATGTGAATCTGACAAGAATATTGGCATTGTGTCTGGAAAAGTACTTTATTATAACAGGCCGGAATATATATGGTTTATCGGAGGCCGTTTTTCTCAATGGACAGGAAAAATAATTCATTACAATATGAATGAAAAGGATACTAACCTGATACCGTCAGAGAAAATTAATTTCATAAGTGGATGTATGTGGTTTATTCCCGTTGAAGTAATACGGGAAGTCGGATATATTAACGAAGAGTATTTTATGTATATGGAAGATATTGATTATTGTCAAAGAATGCTAAAGGGGAATTATAAGCTTTCAGTTGTCAAAGAAAGCAGAATCTGGCACAAGGCAGGAGACGGGGATAAGAGTTTTTCCAGGTTCAGTGTTTACTGGAGAAGCAGAAATTATATTATTTTACTTAAAAGAACGGAGCCTTGTTTTTTCAGAAGAGTACTTAAAGTGTTATTGTTTAATATTTTTTATTCTTTAAGATTGATAAAATATATGAAAATAAACAGGTTACCTGATCAGTTCAGGGGAATGTTGAATGGGATATTGCATGGAAAACAAAAACAAACCTAATCTATTGATTATAGGAGTTCACAAGGCAGGAACCACTTCAGTTTTTGAATATCTGTCTGCTCACCCGGAAGTCTGTGGAAGCAGAAAAAAAGAACTTCATTATTACACTCCTTTAAGGTTTGGCAGAGATCTGACAGATTTTAACGATTATCTTGGTAAGTTCTCCCATTGCGGCAAGGTGAAATATAACCTGGAGGCTAGCCCGTCTTATCTTTACGGTAAAGGAATAATAGGGGAAAGGATCAAAAACGATCTAGGTAATGTGAAGCTTATATTGATCTTGAGAGATCCTGTTTCAAGGTTCATATCTTATTACAGGTCATTAAAAGGTACTTTGAGATTGGAAAAGGATGCTGATTTTGATTCTTTTCTGGAGAGATCTCTGGAGATGTCTGCAGTAGAGGAATCAGAAGATATTTATGTTCGAGGTGTCCGTGAAGGTTATTATTCACAATATCTGAAGGAGTGGCTGAAATTATATGACAGAAATGAGTTGAAGATCACTTTCTTTGAGAGCCTTAAAAATGACCCCTCCAGTTTCATGAAAGACATTGTTTCCTGGCTGGATCTGGAAACTTCATTTTATGAAGATCTGTCTATCTTTACTGTTGCAAACAGAACAAGAATGCCATCCAATCTGAAAGTACATAAATTAATTGTATTATTTAACAAATATACCGAGCCCTTTTTCCGCCATCAAAGAAAATTAAAGCATTATCTCAGAGAGTTCTATTTTAAAATAAACAGGGAAAGGGCGCCGGAGCACATCTCTGAAAAATCACAAAACAGATTAAAGGAACTTTATGAATTAGAGATCAAAGAATTAAAAAATATTCTGAAAAATGATAAAGTCACAGATCTGCCTGAATGGCTATCCTAATCTGATAATATTAGATTTAATGAGTATTTGAAGGGGGAAAAGATGAAAGTTTCTATTATTGAACCGATTGGCGGGCATGGAGGGCTGGAGTTCTATGACCTTGGACTTTGTGAAGCTGCTTATACACAACAGGTAGATGCTACTTTATATACTTGTGACAAGACAAAGCTGCACCTGGAATATGAACACGCCTATAATGTTGTTCTTGCATATAAGAATGTTTTCGGCCCTTCAAATAAGATCTTCAGAGGTTTGAGATATATCAGGGGTACTATAAGTTCTTTGGTCGATTCCATTAGGAGAGGGTCGAATATAGCTCATTTTCATCTTTTTCATTTTTCTTTACTGGAGTATTTCAACCTTCTCATTTTCAGGATATTCAGATTCGGAATAGTTGCGACTATTCATGATGTTGAAGCTCTTGATAAAATAAAGGAGAGTAAAAGTCAAAAGAAGTATAAAAAATTTTCAAAGATCATAGATCAGATCATAGTTCATAACTCATTTACAAAAGAAGAGGTTATTAAAACAAACCAAGGCTTTGAGGAGGAAAAAATACATATTATCCCTCCTACTGATATTGATTTTTTCTGTAAGGAGGATATTACAAAAGCTGAAGCCAGAAAAGCTCTGGATATGTCTTTTCCAAAAAACTCCAGAATGATCCTCTTCTTCGGGCAGATCAAAAAAACAAAGGGATTGGATATACTTATTAAAGCATTTTCAGAACTGGAAGATAAAAATATTTTTCTGGTCATAGCGGGAAGGTGCTGGAAAACAGATATGGACAGATACCGGAGTCTTATCGGTAAGCTTAACCTTGAGAAGAAGATTATAATAATTGAAAAATATATAAAAAACCGGGATGTCATGCTCCTTTTTAAAGCTTCGGATGTTGTGGTGCTTCCATACCTTAAGGTTTATAACAGCAGCGTATTGTTAAGGGGAATGGATTATGGAGCTGTGAATGTTGTTTCTGACCTGGATTTCTTTACTGAGATCATAAAGGATGGTTTTAACGGTTTGATATTTAAAAAGGGGGATGTTGAGGACCTCAGATCAGTATTATCAGGAATTATAAATGATGAAAAACAGATTAACAGAATAAGAGAAAACTCTGAAAAATTTGTTCAGCAGAATTACTCTTTTAATGTGACGGGTAAGAAATTACGATCTGTTTATGAAAGCCTGGTTCTGACAAACAAATAAATTATGTCAAATAGAAATAATATGAAAAAACTGAAAATTGCCATTCTGGGCACCAGAGGAATCCCTAATAACTATGGGGGTTTTGAAGAGTGCGCTGCAAGATTATCAGTAAATCTTGTAAAGCAGGGGCATGCTGTGACTGTATACAACCCTGACACTCATCCTTTTGAGGGGGATGAATGGGAGGGAGTCAAGATAAAGAAAATATTTTTTAAAGAAAATATATTCAGGTTTCTCGGGGTCTTTATTTTTGACTATCTGTCTTTAAAAGATGCGGTAAAGAACGGCAACGATATAATCCTGGAATTGGGATACTCTCCGGCTTCACTTTTTTATAATTTAAATAAAAGAGGAAAAGCAAAAATAGTAACAAATATGGACGGACTTGAGTGGAAGAGAGAGAAGTGGAACTTTCTGACCCGTAAGTTATTAAAATATTTTGAAAAGAGAGCTGTGAAAAAAAGTGATGCCCTTGTCTCAGATAATATCGGTATTAAGGATTATCTGGTTAGTGAGTATAATGCAGACAGCTGTTTTATCCCTTACGGAGCTGATTTGTCAGCAGTTTTTGATGAATCTGTCCTTACGAGTTCAGGATTGAAAAAAGGAGAATATTTTCTTTCCATTGCCAGGCTTGAACCTGAAAATAATATTGAAACTATCCTTGATGGATATAAAGAATCCAACTCAAATTATCCATTTGTTGTGATCGGTCCCCTCAAGACCGGTTATGCAGGATTTCTGGTGAAAAAGTATAAGAATGAAATGAATATAAAATTTATGGATGGAATTTATGATCAAAACACTCTTATTAATCTGAGACATTTTTGCAGACTCTATTTTCATGGCCATTCCGTAGGCGGTACTAACCCGTCTCTACTTGAAGCAATGTCTGTCGGGACTCCAATTGCTGCTCATGAAAATATATTTAACCGGAGTGTTCTGGGGGGATCTGCATACTTCTTCAGTTCTTCAGATGATGTTAAAAAAAATATTTCAGATCATGATGCTGACGTTTTTACCAGGTTTTCAGAAAGTAATATTGAAAAAATAACTAAAGTTTATAATTGGGTAAAAATATCCGATGAGTATTTAAAAATATTCTACAAAACAATCAATAAAGGGAAATAGTATTCATTTTTTTGATATAATTGGGCTGAAGGATTTCTACAACCATAGTAGTAAATCAGGCAATAATTAAAAACCGGTCAGGAACGAATGAATAAAACTATTTACATAAAATCATGAGCATAATAATTAGATTTGGATATGAATCAGGAAGAAAAAAGGCGAAAGAAGTAAAATGATCTCCAGAATACTTTCGACTTCATTTCACTCTGTCCTCTCCAGAATTTTTATAACAGCAACCAACCTGTTTATTGTTTTTTTTATATCAAAAAATTTCGAAATTGCAGATCTGGGCACTTATGGGATTTTGTTTTTCTTTTATGTGTTTTCTGCTACATTTTCGTCTATGAACCTTTATCTTTTCTTCGGAAAGGAAGTGGCAAGGTATGATGAAAAAAATTTAGAGGATTCTTTGCTTTTTAATGAACTTATTGTTCTGGCATTATCCGGAATAATCATCTCTTTTGTATTGCCTGTTTTGTATCTGTTTTCTATAAGAAGATCAGCCTTTCCATGCTCCTGCTTTCATCTTTTACAGGGTATTTTCTCGGGATTGAGAGAAATCTGGGTGGAGTTCTGCTTGGAAAAGAGAAGATGCAGCTTGAATCATTAAGTAATTTTGTTTTATTTTTTCTTGTTTTATCTCCAATGACGATCTGGGGGGATTTCTTTAGCACTATTGGAAAGATCTTTGTTTTAAGAATAATTGGCTATTGTATTGGAATTGTTATTAAGCTCTGGTTTCTGAGAGGACACTTCTTACGAGTAAAGCTAAAGTTGAAATTAAAAATGTTCATGGAAACTAAATATTACTGGTTTACGGGGCTGTCGGAGACGGCCCTTCGGGAAGCAGATATACTCATTTTATCATTCTTTATAGATGGGGCTTTGCTGGGAGCATATTTCCTTGCTCTCAGGATATATTTCTCATTTGGAATCCTGGCAGAGGTGATTTCAACAAGCCTTACACCATTTTTGTCAAAATGTTATGTAAATAAAAAGAGTGGAGGTTTTTACAGGTTCAATAAATATATGCTATTCCTGTTCATGGTATTTTCGTTTATATTCTCTGCAACCCTGTTTTTCAGTAGAAACCTGATCGTTAAATTGTTTTCACCGGAATTTCTACACTATTCGGGGAAATATCTGTTCTTTTTATCATTTATCTTGTTTTTCAGGTTTTTTTCATTTTCAACCGGAATAATTCTTTCTTCATCGGATCTTCAAAGAACAAGGTCGAATATTATGTTTTCTGCATCAATATTGATAATAGTTCTTAATGTAATCCTGGGATATTATTTTAATGTTTCAGGAGTAATAATTTCGAGAGCTTTCATTGAGTTATTGATTTTCTTTTTGTTCGGATTTTTTGTGAACAAAATAGCCTTAAAACACGATCAGGACAGACAGGAATAATTGCTTTTAAGTATTGATGCTGAGATAGATTTCAAAAAAGTGAAATAAAGTGTAAAATAGTTGCAGATGAAAATATTAATAACAGGAACTGCAGGATTCATTGGATATCACCTTGTCAAACAACTGACCGGAAAGGGCCTGAAAATAACAGGAATTGATAATATAAATGATTATTATGATGTTAACCTTAAATTTGCCAGGCTGGAAGACACTGGAATAAACAGGGGGGAAATCGGGGAAGATAAAGTTGTCCGGAGTGAAATATTTCCCGATTATTCTTTCCGGAAGATGGACTTAAAAGATGCAGCCGGAGTAAACCGCATTTTTGAAGAAAACAAATTTGACATGGTCTGTCACCTTGCCGCTCAAGCCGGTGTAAGGTATTCAATCGAGAATCCAAAAGCTTACATTGATAGTAATTTAAACGGATTTTCGAATATTCTTGAGGGTGCGAGAAATTTTAAAACAGGACATCTGGTTTATGCAAGCAGTTCCTCTGTCTATGGTATGAACGAGAAGATGCCGTTCTCGACCCGGCACAACGTGGACCATCCCGTTAGTCTTTATGCTGCTACAAAAAAGAGTAATGAGTTGCTTGCTCACAGTTATAGTTATCTGTATGGTGTTCCCGTTACAGGGTTGAGGTTTTTTACTGTGTACGGGCCATGGGGAAGGCCTGACATGGCATTGTTCAAATTTGTGAAAAATGTAATAGAAGGGAAACCGATCGAAGTGTATAATTACGGTAAAATGGAGAGGGATTTTACTTTTATTGATGATATAGTAACAGGGATAGAAAAAGTTCTTTTCAAAACTCCTGCAGGGAATCCTGAATGGGATGGAAAAAAGCCTGATCCTTCATCGAGTACCGCTCCATATAAAATTTATAACATCGGAAGGGGAAAGCCGGTAAACCTCATGGATTTTATTGAGGTTATGGAAAATGAACTGGGGAGGAAAAGTGAGAAGCTGTTAATGGCTATCCAGCCCGGAGATGTAAAAAAAACCTGGGCAGATACTTCAGATCTCGAAAAGGAAACCGGTTACAGGCCATCAACACCTGTTGAGTCAGGGGTTAAAAAGTTTATAGACTGGTATTGTGATTTTTATAATTGTAATATAGAAAAATAGTTAAAGGAGAACCGGGCACGGTAACATGGATGGGATAAGACGTTCGTTTTACTACATATTCCTTTTTTTTGATATCATAATTCTGTTATTCTCATTTTCTGCTGCTGATATAATTTCAAGGAGCAGACTCTCGGGAAAAGTTCTGTCTAAGATCGGTACACCCGGTCTCCCTGAAATTTTTACAATCCTTATATTTATTATTGTATGGTTATTCTCAGCGAGGATAACTTCTCTTTATGACGAGTTGAAAAATTTCAACTTTGGCTCAGAGATATTTACATTCCTGAAGAATATATCAATTCAGCTTATTGTCGGTGTAGTGATCCTGTTCGCATTGAAAGATATACTCTTATCCAGATTTTTTCTGATGCTGTATATCCTATTTACCTTTTTCGGAACTCTCTTTTTACGAATTGTTTACCGGTTAATTAAGAGAGAGCTTGTCAGAAGCGGGAAACTAAGGAAAAATATATTAATGATAGGCAGCAGTGATTTCGGGAGGGACCTGTTCGGATCGCCTGAAAGGGCATCGGCAATGGGTTACAATATTTCCGGATTCATTACTGAGAATTCCAATACTGACAAACCCGGATCTCTCGGCACCTATGCCGATATCAATGACGTCATTGCAAAGTTTGATATAGATGAAGTATTGATCACTCTGAATGCTGAAGAATCGGAGGAACTGGACCATATCATCAGAATACTTTCAGGCTCTCCTGTCCGGGTCAGAGTAATTCCTGAATATTTCAAGTTAGTTTCTAATAAATACCAGGTGTCATTTTTTAATAATATCCTCCTGATCGATATTAGAAATGACCCTCTTGATGAACTGCATTGGCGTGTTATCAAGAGAGGATTTGATATTATTTTTTCACTAATGTTCATATTGCTGATCTATTCCTGGCTCGGACTTCTGATCTCAATCGCTGTTAAAATAAGTTCAAGAGGCCCTGTCCATTTTAAGCAGGAGAGGTGGGGGAGAAAAAATAAAAAGTTTACCCTTTATAAATTCAGGTCGATGGTAAGAGGAAGCAGGGATCTGGATACTGAAGGGAAATTTGTCCAGGCCACAAAAAATGATTCCCGGATCACTCCTCTCGGGAAATTTTTGAGGAAAACCAGCCTGGATGAGCTGCCCCAGTTTTTTAATGTCCTTAAAGGTAATATGTCGGTGATCGGGCCGAGGCCTCATGCAATACCTATGAATATTGAATCGAAAGATAAAATTGAAAATTATATGCTGCGGCACCTTGTGAAACCCGGAATAACGGGGTGGGCTCAGGTAAACGGGTACAGAGGCGAAACTTCAACTAGTAACAATCTTGAGAAAAGGGTGGAATTCGATATGTTCTATATTGAGAACTGGTCTCTCTGGTTTGATCTGAGGATCATCTTTCTTACTTTATGGCAGGGTGTTAGGGGAGATCCGAATGCGTATTAACAGGAGCGACCTGGCTTTCTATATATTTGCAGCTTTTGCATTATTGATCTCCTTTTACACAATTGTTGTCCATATCGGTTTTATATTTCTACCTCTTTTCTTTCTTATAACAGGAATTGTAGTTTCCTTTCTACCTGAAGGAAGAGGATTGAAAATTTTCTTTTTTTTGTTTCCCCTGATAAATTCTTTACCGGCATTATTTTTTAACGGTTACGCCTTTAACCTTATGGCAACAATTCTGTTTTTTCTTGCCGGAATTATAATCGGCACTTCATTTAAGCACGGGATCCCGGAATTTGATGAGTTTGAGTGGTCCGGTCCCTACCTCTTTTTCCTGACCCTTATATGGATATCGGTAATATTTGTATTATTAAGGTGGTCGAACATAACTATACCGGCCGGTGCGTTTCTTGCCGATACACCGGTCAGCCCCGGTCATCCTATAAGTCCCAGAATTTCATTTGCCATTATTTTTCCTGTTATTACGCTATTTCTGTTTTCCATAACCCCTTTTTCCGTTGCATTGATAAAAAAATATTCACTTAAAAGGGATCAGATATATAAATCGCTGATCGGTGGGTATTCCTGCTCAGTAATTCTTGCACTCTATCAGAAACTATTTGACAGCGGATTTTTGTCTATCTCATGGTGGGGAGATGAGAAGAATCAGTACAATGGAGGATTTTCAGATTTTAACGGTTTCGGTTTTTTCGGAGGGTTCATCTTTTTATATTCATCTCTGAAGCTTATCGACATTTTTACCGATAAGTTAAAAACTAAATACAATAAAGAGATATTGTTCTTTTTTATTTCATTTATAATATCTTTTTTCGGGATAATCCTGTCCGGGAGCCGTACAGCCTTTATTTTTGTGATCTTTGCATTTATCTTCCTGATATTCAGTAAGATAAAAACTATTATTAAAACTATAATTCCTGTAATTGTAATCATTGTCTTGCTGTTTTCCGGCGGGGAACTTGTGAAAAGACTTGAAAGGACTTTTGATTCTTCCAAGTTACGCCCAAAGAGTATTATAAAAGTAATGGATAGGATTACTAATGGAAGAGTCAGGATGATAATTAATTCGGTCCCTATAGTCACAGAGAATCCTGTTTCAGGTATCGGAGCGGGAACTTTTCTCTTCCATTTAAAATATATAACTTATGAAAAAAAGATCTTTGAAGATCTGCCTCTTAATCAATACCTCCTGTTTCTTGATGAGCTCGGGATAACGGGATTAATATCATTCCTGTTCTTTATATTTATATTGCTTAGAAGAAAACAGAATGACATGTATTTTAAAATATTTGCCGTGTTCCTTCTGGTCATGTTTGTAGGGAATTCTCTATGGCTTCCCGAGCTTTTGATCTTGTTCTGGATATCGGTAATGTCACTCACGGGGCCGGCAGTCTCAAAAAAATATTTTTCAGGAAAAAGAAAAATTTTTCTGTATATTATATTGCTCATATTTATTACAGGAAATATTTTGTCAATGAGTTCCCTTCATCCTTCGAAACTTATGGCAGCCAGGGATTTGCCCTATGATTTCGGATTCTGGACTGAATCATCAAGATCAAACTTTGTCTGGACTAAGGATGAGTCAGGGATATTATTGAAATTTGATGAAAACGGAAACTATGGGCCTGTTAAATTTTTTTGCGGAGCACCGGTTGATAAATTGCCCGAAAAGTCTCAGAACCTGAGGATTTATATAAACGGGAAAGAATTTGCAGGTAAAAAATTTACTTCGAATTCTGAATTTAAGATTCTGCTCAATGGTGTGCCAGGAGAAGAATTTTTTCTGGGTATTAAAGTAGATCCTGTGTTTAATCTGAAAAAAATGGGCTTAGGTCCGGAAACAAGAAATCTGGGTGTTCAGTTCTTTCCTGTTCCCGATGGACCGTGAGATCTTCTGTCGATCCTGACATTGAACGCGCAATCTCCGGTAAATGCTGAAATTAATGTAAATATACCGAGTATTCCAACCCAGTTCTTATAGTATATCCCGAGTCCGATGACCACAAGTGAAAGTGTGATCCTTATATATTTTATTAACGGATTTGTATTACATGCTTTCATAATGGTTGCATTATAAACTATCATCAGGTTGAATTCAAAATAATAATCAGGGAAGAGTTCTCATTTGTTAGTTGAAATGATATCTTCAATAACTTTGTTTAACGATATAATGAGGCTGGAGATTTTTTTCTCTGATCTTTTATT
Source organism: Acidobacteriota bacterium (assembly GCA_039714255.1). Lineage (GTDB taxonomy): Bacteria > Acidobacteriota > Aminicenantia > UBA2199 > UBA2199 > UBA647. The sequence continues at coordinate 2,488 of JBDLJQ010000041.1, read as the reverse complement.
CTTGAACTCAATGTCAAGTTCTTTCGCCAGAGTTTCAAGGGAATCCAGTCCGAAATATCCGGCATTTCCTTTGTAAGTGTGTGCAATAAGCGACAGGGTTTCAAATTCTTTACCTATTTTATTTTCCCGGATGATTATATTGAGGTACTTATGCTTCTCTTTAAGATCCTTAATGAGTACATTCTTTACATTTACAGAGACTTTATCACTGATCTTCAAACGGAGGCCTGAATCTGATTTTAATATTTTTTTTGTAGTATTTTTACTGATATTCAGCAGCTGGCAGATATTTTTGAACAATAAATCAAAATTTATCGGTTTGGTAAGGAAACTTTCCGGCATAATACTGATTTCATCTTTTTGTAATTCCTCAAAAGTATCAGCTGTGAGGATAATAACAGGACTCTCGTATCCTCTCTCCCTGAGAACCTTCAAGGCTTCAAGGCCTGATAACTTAGGCATTTTATTATCCATTATGATCAATTCAGGTGATTCCTCTATTGCAGCCTGGATCGCTTCTTCACCATCTTTTACAATACTTATGTTTCTGAACCCTCTTAATTCGAGTGCTTCAAAAAGAAGTTCGGCATTCACTATGTTATCTTCAGCAATCAAAACTTTCTTGTTTGCATGATCAGTTATATCCTTCCCTTCGATACTGAAATGGCTCTCCTTAAGTTGCAAAATTTCTTCGACATCAGATGAATTTGCAGGAACTTCCACAATAAATTCAGAACCGACACCAAATTCAGATTTCATTTTAATATTTCCCTTTAAAAGATTTGCAAGGTTTTTACAAATTGCGAGTCCCAGCCCGGTACTGAATTCATCTATATCATGAAGAGTTTTGTTGGAGAAGAAAGGGGTGAATAATTTATCTTTAAATTCTTCTGGAACACCTATTCCTGAATCTTTTACTGAAAACTCTATCAGGTCCAGCTTTTTACTATAATTTATCTTTAAAATAACTTCTCCCCTCAACGTGTATTTGAGAGAGTTGGACAGCAGATTTATTAAGATCTGCTGGATCCGGGATTGATCACTATAAATTTTTTCAGGAAGATCTTCATCTTTATTTATCTGAAAACTTATTTCTTTCTTACTGAATTGAGAATTGAAAATAGAATTGATGTTTTCAATCATTTCATTTAAAAAGAATGTGTTTTGAATAATATTCATTTGGCCGGCCTCAATTTTTGAGAGGTCCAGAATATCATTTATCAGGTTTAACAGAATATTCCCCGATCTGATAATATTATCCACATATCCGTCCAGTTTGTTTTCCAGTTTATGTTCTTTTAGAAGGCGGGAAAATCCGGTAATAGCGTTTATTGGAGTTCTTATATCATGAGACATATTTGCTAAAAAGATCGATTTGAATTTTGATGCTGATTCTGCTTTTTCTTTCAATACTTCCATTTCTCTGAGTGAGTTTTCCAGTTCTCTCTCAAGTTCGATCTGTCTGGTAATATCTTTTTTTACTGCTCCAAAACCCAACAGTTTTTTCTTATTTCCGGAATGGATTGGAAAAATTGTGGCATCTTCAATATATTCCTCACCTGATTTTTTTTTGTTTGTAAACTGACCGTGCCAGATTTCCCTGTTTTTGATTGATTCCCACATAGTTTTGAAATAATTATCCGGATACGATGACTTTTCAGATTTTAATAATCTTGGATTTTCCCCTTTCGCTTCACTTGCAGTGTAACCGGTGAGTTGTGAGAACCAGGGATTAACATACTGGATATTTCCCTCAATGTCAGTAAGTACAATTGATATGGCAGCTTGTTCAACAAGGGTGGCAAGCTTGATCAGTTCCTCTTCTTTCTCTTTTTTATCGGATATGTTTTCAAGGATACCGAAAAAATGAATTATCTTTCCGGACTTGTCCCTTACAGCTGTTTCAGTAACAGATCCGTAAAACGGGCTCCCGTCCTTTTTTTTAAGCATAACTTCATGACTTTTAATTTGATCTGATTTTTTATATTTCCGGATCAGCTTCTCTCTTTCTCCTTTTGTATAATACAGGGTGGAAACATCGCATTCTAATATTTCAACTTCTGAATCGAAGCCGAACATATTTGCAAAAAAGATATTAACTCTTTTTAACTTCCCATCCGGAGTTGAATTGTAGAGTCCGATCGGAATATTATCTGTCATTTCACCGAATCCGAAATCTTTCATGTTATTTTTTGATTTTGCCATGGAAACATCCTTTATACTCGTTTATTCTTTGTGAAGATCTATATTCGATCAAATATTCAATTATTGTAATATCTGAGAAACCTGGTTGATCACAATTTCTATTTCGGCCCTTTCATCAATATTCTGAGGAGCAATAACCATCAGATAATAGGGGATTTTGTCAGGGGTAAATTTCCTAAGGACGATCTTATCCAGAATGTTTATATCCAGAGAGATATTATTTGCATCGGGCTGATTTAAGAATGAAGCTGCTTTTTCAAGGGATTCCCCGAGGATCGATGAA
>JBDLJQ010000040.1:0-27859 GCA_039714255.1 Acidobacteriota bacterium | reverse complement strand
CTGTAGTGCCCGCTTTAGCAGAAGGACGGCTGCGCCATTTCTAGTAAACTTGAAATCCTATATCCAAATGACATCATCAATTCGTTTAATGACAAGTTCTGGAAGTACTTCAATGACTACCAATGACAAGTTCAGGAAAGTCTTTCAATGACAAGTTTTTTGTTTCTAATGACATCATCAATTCGTTTAATGACAAGTATTTATTTCTTTTTCAAAGCTATCTGAAATTTTTTTTCCATATCTTTTTCCGGTGTGATTATATCCAATTCGATGTAAAACTCACTTCTGTCTATGATCTCTCCTAAAGTGAAAAATACCATAGAAAGAACAGGAAACCATGGAGAAGGGATAAAAATGAGGACAACAGGCAGAGCTAAAAACAGGATACGGAGAAAAGGCAGGAAAAGATATTTTAAAGGCCGGGCTTCCCGTCTTATATGACGTTTAATATAGAGAGTGACTTTTAAAACAGCAATAAATGTAAAACCAAAGATAAAATTATTCAAATAAAAGATAAGGAACAACAATGATAAAGTTATCTGGGAACTATGGAAAAGTTCCGGGTTTTCTGAAGCTGTCGAATGATACAGCATATCTATTGAATATGCCGAGATCAAACTGAAAAAAACTGCAGAATATCCGGCTGCCTTCATATCAGGGAAAAAAAGATACAGGAGGGAAGATCCGATAAATACCGAATAAAAGAATATTTCCCTGCTTAACCATGATGACCCGAGATTGAATATTGACCTGAAGGATCTGAATTTTTTTCCCAGGTGAACAGAAGAAAGGGCCATACCTCCGATTCCTGCAATTCCGAACAGGAGAGGCTCCAATTGTACTCCTTTAAAAACAGCAGAACTTAACAACCCTCCGAGGATGGTAAACATCAGTGTAAAAACGAGAAGTACCCACTCTTTTTTCAGTGATATTTTTGAACTTGTATCGTCAACTGAAGAGCCATATAGTTTCAACAATTCATCAGGATATGGGTTTACATATTGTTCCGGATAAAGCCTGGATGGATCCACATCCTTTATTTTCAAAGCCGGGCTCAGGCCCCTTTGGGGAAAACCGGGAATATCAGGATTGATAACCTGATCCTCAATTTCTTCAAATTCCAGAGCCCCGGTCGGGCAGACCGATACACATGCCGGTTCCAGATCTTCACTGACCCTGTGGGAACACATTGTACATTTTCCCATGACCCCGGCCTGTTCTTTGTATTTCGGAGCATCATAGGGGCAGACCCATGTACAGAATTTACATCCGACACATTTTAATTCATCTATTTCTATTATACCTGTATCACTATTTCTGGAAATAGCTTTTGCCGGACATTGTTTTATACAGGGGGCATCACTACAGTGATTGCAGGATAATGAAAGGTGAAAGTGAGGTATATCTGACACTTCCCCCCGGTTGTATGTGTGGACAGACCTCCAGCTTTCTCCCGGTTCCAGGCCGTTCTCAATAGAGCATGCAACAACACAGGCATGGCATCCCACACACTTATTAAGGTCGATCTTAAAACCCTTCGCCATTATCCGCCCCTCTTTATGTTTACCATTGTTTCATGAAATGCAGCACCATAACCCATATCGGTCTCTTTCCCCTCTGAAAGTGAATTAACACAACCACCTTCAGACAGCCACCAGCCATTTGTGACAACAATACATCCCTTTTTCAGGCCAAAATCAAAAACTGCTTTCCCCTTTAATTCACCCCGGTCATTAAATACAGTAACGTCTTCCTTTTCCCGAATGTTTTTCTCCGAAGCATCAATCGGATTAATAAAAACAGAGATGCCGGAAGCAAACTGGCTGATATGAGATAAATTTCCGAATTGTGAATGAATCCTGTTCTTTGTGTTAGGGGTCATGAACATAAAGGGATATTTTTCTTTATTTTTATAAAAATCGGGTTCTTTATATTGAGGGAGTTCATCTACACCCCACCTTTCAACAGCCTCTTCAGAATATATTTCGATCTTTCCCGAAGGGGTTTTAAATATAAGGTCATCAAATGCCACATCTTTACTTCCGGGAGCAGGCAGAGGCCCTTTTTTTAATTCCCCCAATGTAATACCGGGAAATTTTTTTAATTTTTCTTTTAAAAAGTTTTCAACAGCTTCATCATTGGGTTCGGGTATCTTCCCCTTTAATTCATCATTATTTATCCCCATCCTTTTTGCCAGGAGATAATATATTTCCGATTCCGGTTTAACTTCTCCCGGAGGATCAATTATTTTCTGTTTCAGCTGGATATAGCTATGCCAGTAGGCATTAATTATATCTGACTGTTCAAACATGGTTTTTGACGGCAGTACAAGGTCAGCTTCTCTTGCCGTATCCGTTAAAAACTGATCTATTACAACCACATAGTTCAGTGAACGGAAAGCTTTTATCATGAGGTTAGTATCCGGATTCTGGGTAATCGGATTTCCCCTCTCCACCCATATCATTTTAACCGGCGGATCTTTTCTCGTTAATATTGTTTCAGCAACTGATGCAACCGGAACCGAATAATTTATATTTCCGGCCTGTTTCTCCGGAGGATAAAATGCCAGAGGATCTTTTACTTCATCAAAAATATGGCTCTGCAGGTTTGCATAAACCCAGCCTCCGCCGGGGATCCCTATATTCCCCGTAATCGCCAGCAGAGATATCATTGAACGCATCGTCTGCCCGCTGTTGCTGTACCGCTGCATTCCGAATCCGGCAGAAATGGTAACAGGTTTGATCTTACCGATCATCTCTGCAATTTCATATATCTGTACCTCAGGAACATCAGTTATTTCAGAAACAACTTCAGGTGAATATTTTTCGACCAGTGTTCTGAACTCTTCATAACCGTAAACATTATTACTTATAAATTTATTATCAACATGATCTTTTTTTATCAGAAGGTTAGCTATCCCCAATGCCAGGGCACCGTCACTGCCCGGTTTGGGAGAGATCAGCATATCTGCACGTGCGGCAGATTCAGTTCTCCGGGGATCTATTACAATAAATTTACTCCCCTTTGACTGGGCCTTCTCAATATATTTCATCTGGTGAACGTTTGTTTCCGCACCATTCTTTCCCCACATTATTATCAATCCGGCATTCTCTATATCCCATGGGGCATTGTGAATATTATCTCCAAGGGTCAGGCGGGTTGCTTCAAGTCCTGTAGGCCAGCACAGGTCACCATAGGTTGTTGAACAACCTCCGGTTTTTTCCCAGAAGTTTTTCCCCACTCCGTTGAGAATTCCTTTTGTACCGGTGGCAGCATAATAAAGTATTGATCCCGGTCCGTAATTTTTATGGATATCCCTGATATTATTTTCTATATCTGATAAGGCTTCATCCCAGCTTATCCTTTTGAAAGTTCCATCTGTTTTTTTCAGAGGATGGAGAATTCTATCCGGATGGTAGACACGCTCTGCATAACTGAGCCCTTTCAGGCAGACCCCTTCCCCGGTTGCTTTGTTACCGGGATGAGGTTCGATGAGGCCGATCCTTCCATCTCTCAATGAGACCCGGAATGAACAGGTACTGTAACAATCACGTGGACATGCAGAGGTAAGGATCTTCATTTTATATATCTATTCATCGCGGTGGACAGTTTCAGGTGAAAATGCAGGCAGACAAACTGCAATATATTCTGCCCCTTCGTCTCCGGGTGAACTGTATCTGACCCACTCCCCTGATTTTATTCTAACTGCTTCTCCCTCATGAATATCCAGAGTTTCACTCTCTGTCTCAACTCTGAGCATCCCTTTCAGAACCACCGTATATTCATCAAATTCAGGTTTTTGTCCCGGTTCTACCCATCCGCCCGGGCTTTTCATTTTTGCAATACTTATATCAGAATTTCCGGTATTTACTTTCCCTATGAACTCTTCAATGATCTTCGGTTTATTTCCCGCTGCTTCTATCACCGAGGGTTTTAATATTTTTTCTGCCATTATCTCTCCATTGTAAATTCATTCTATAATAATTATACAAAGAAAATATTTATAATAAATGAAATGAAATTTTAGGATAAGGAATTCCTGATGTCAATATATTCAGGAAAAAATGGGAAAAAATGGGGACAGGCACTCTTTAATTTTGTAAAAAAAGGGATCCCAGGTGTCAAGATATCAGATATTTACTTTTTCTAAAGTAACTAAGTAAGCCTCCGTCCCCGGTTTTTATTGTCAGCGAATATTTTTTTTGCTTCTCATTCTGGTATTGTGATCACTTTTTATAGTATTCATTACTGCCTGAATAAGTTGAGTCTGTTTACTCATTGCATTCTGCAGATCCAGATCTGTCTTTTGTTCTTTTGATTCTACTTCCCTCAATATTTTTTCATACTTTACTTTCAGCATTGAGAGTTCCTTCAGATCCTTTCTCCCGAGAAATTTAGGGGCTTCCAGCTTTGAAGGGGAAAAATATTCAATATTGTAGTTCTTTGACCTTCGGCTCTGAAAAAAGCTTTCAGCCGGTCCGCCAAACCCTTTGACCCTTCCCGGCCTCTTCCTCTTCAAGTTTGCCTTGTCGGCTCCCCCTTTATCTGCAATCCGTTCATTCAGATTTTTGATATAGTTCTTGAGGTTTGTCTTCACTATACCGATCTCATCAAGTGAATTCTTCACCTCACCTATATCTTCCCCGATCACTTTAGCCCCGTGTGCCAGTATAAATTTTACCCCGTTCTGACTCCCCAGGCTGCCAAGTCCCGAACTATCCGCAGCACTCTTAGCCATCTTTAAAATATCAGCACCCTCAGTGAAAAGGCCTGCATCTTTCATAAACTTAAGGGAAGCACTTTTTACTTTTGTCAGTTGATCAGGCCTCAAAGAGCTTGTGATCTTAACATAGGCTTCTTCAAATTCCGGTGTCAGCTTTTTCTCCACTGCTGACAGAGGGAAAACCGAAATCAGCACAAACAACGATAAAACAAACAATATTGTTGATAATTCTTTTCTTTTTGTTCTCATTTTTTTCTCCTTTGTCCATCTACTCACTATACTTATAAAAGATATGGGCCATTAATCTCATTTTTTTTAATTCAACTGAATTCCAGGATTTAAGATCCAGAAATTCTCTCTGTCATTTTTATTTTTTACTGTCTCCTGACTCCCTATTTTTCCTTTCAGATCCCTAAAAATGATCTTTTATGCTTTTCTCCAGGATCCTCCGGGGTTCAAAGTCCGAGATCTGCATATAGTGGAGGGCGGCATCAATAAATACTTTCTCAGGTATCAGGCCGATCATCTCCACATGGTTCACATTTACCGAATATCTTTTTCCCATTACTTTGATAAGTTCTATAACTTTATAAGGAGAAGTAACAATATGATTTGACACTGAGATCGTTATTTCGGCAAAACCTGTCTCTTTTACAATACCGGCATGTGACTTGACATGCCTCAACCCCCCGGTTGTATATTGAATTTCCCTGCATAAAGACCTTGCAACATCAATATTTTTGGTATCAAGATAAACTTTAAAACTTACAAGGGGGTGGCGTGCCCCGATTATTGTGGCTCCGAAATCGGGATTAAAACCATCAGGGCCAAGATCAGGTTTCCAGCGTGGATCTTTTAACCTCTCTTCCAGCCCTTCATACTCACACTCCCTGATATGGTCTATATCTTTTCTCAAAGGTTTTTTTGAAGACTCTGCAAAAAGATAGATAGGGATATTGAATTTTTTCATTATCTCTTCTGCAAATTTAACGGATATATCAACACACTCTTCAATTGTGATATCTTTTATTGGGACAAAAGGAAAAACATCCAGAGCTCCAATCCTGGGATATTCTCCTTTATGTTCTCTCATATCAATCTCTTTTACCGCTTTTTCATAGAGGAGGAACCCGCCCTGAAATATAGCTTCCGTATTTCCGGAGAAAGCAAACACCGTCCTGTTCCTTGTGCTGTCCATGGATACATCAAGAAGGACCAGTCCATCAATTAACCTCAGCTTTTCCGCAATATCCTCTATAAGTTCTTTATTATTACCCTCACAAAGGTTGGGGATAACAGATATTATTTTTTCCATTTTTATTTTTCTCCTTTTTTTTATCAGAATATTCCAAGAAAAACTCCTGCCGCAATTGCCGACCCGATCACACCCGCAACATTGGGCCCCATTGCATGTACAAGCAGATAATTATCAGGATCTTCATCCCGGGCAACACTGTGGACGACACGGGCAGAATCTGGAACTGCGGAAACACCTGCGGCACCAATTAGAGGATTTATCTTGTTTTTAAGAAACAGATTCATAAATTTTGCAAAAAGGACTCCGCAGGAAGTTGCAATGGCAAAAGAAATTACTCCCAGCAAAAATATCATCATTGACGTTTTATTAAGAAAAACCTGGGCCGTTGTTGATGCTCCTACAGCTATCCCCAGGAGAATTGTTGAGATGTCGATTAGGGAACTGGATGCAGTTTTAGCCAGCCTGCCTGTAACTCCCGATTCTTTTAAAAGATTACCAAAGAACAACATCCCCAATAATGGTATTGCACCTGGTGCAACCATTGTGGTGAGGATAAAACCTGCTACAGGGAAAATTATTTTTTCGATCTTTTTAACTTTCCTTGCACCCTTCATTCTTATAAGCCTCTCTCTTCTGCTTGTAAGTAATTTCATTATGGGAGGCTGTATTATGGGAACCATCGCCATATATGAATATGCAGCAATAGCAATAGGCCCTATCAGTTGAGGTGCAAGTTTTGAAGATAGAAAGATAGCAGTGGGACCGTCGGCACCCCCTATGATACCTATTGCAGCAGCACTGGCGGGTGAAAATCCAAGAACTATTGCTCCCATAAATGTAAGGAATATTCCCATCTGAGCGGCAGCTCCCAACAGAACACTTTTAGGGTTTGAAAGGAGAGCTGAAAAATCTGTCATAGCCCCTATTCCAAGAAAGATAAGAGGTGGTAATATCCCATATCTGACACCATAATAAAAGATCCCCAAAACACTGTTACCTGAAGTATTAAAAGTATATTCCGCAGTCACAGGGTCTATCATATAAACAGAAATATTGTTAAATATCTGAACCGGAAGCGGAATATTACCTAAAATAATACCGAAACCTATGGGAACAAGAAGAAGCGGCTCATATTCTTTCTTTATTGCAATATAGATGAAAAATATCCCGATCAGGATCATGATCACATTTTTATATGAAATGTTTGCAAACCCCGTCCCTGATAGGATCTCATTAACTATTCCGGGGAACACAACCTTAGTTGAATTTTTCAGGATGGTACCTGGAGACCTGTGGGTTGTTTCTGCAATACAAAAATTTCTAAAACTGAATCTAACCTTAAAAAGTGCAAGCAGAAGGCCTCTCCTGTCTTTTAAGTTACCTTTTTTTCCTGCTCCAATACCATTGATACTGCCTGTATTTAAAAGAAAATTTTTATCTCCTCTTAATATTTCAACTTTATATTTCCCTTTTCCGGGGATCTCTCCCTGCCCGTTATCCCCCACCTTCAGAACCGAATCACAGACAGCATTCAGATCATAATGGATCGAAAAAAGGGCTTCGTTTTTGTTCTTATCTACCAATCTTGCATAAGCATTATTTTTTCCGGTACTGAAAACAACCTTTAAAGACCCGGATGTAATATCCCGTATATCTCTTAAAATAATATATCCATCCCTGTTGAAAACAGGTTTTAATTCATCTGCAAAACCGTGAAAACAATTTAAGATCAGAAGCAGAAAAAATAAAAGAAAAATTGACTTTTTTTTCATTTATTCACCTATAATGTTGTCATTTCCGGCCTTGCCAGTTCAACCAGGAGGTCATCCTCCAGAACCGCATCATTTAAATTGACATGGATCTTTTTTACTATTCCATCATAAGGAGCCTGAATAAGGTTTTCCATTTTCATAGCTTCAATAGTAAACACTTTATCTCCGGCTTTTATCCTTTCACCTTCCCGAACATGGATCCCGAGTATAACTCCCGGCATGGGAGCTCTTATCCCGTCCCCTGTACCCAATGATCTAATTTCTGCTGATCTTACAGTTGAAACTTTGCCTGGCTTTTCTTTCACTGAATATTTTTTCTTTTCTCCGGCCGGATCACCATTATTTTTCGGCCCGAACTCTTTTAATCTGACATTATATAATTTTCCATCCACCGAAATCTTTGCTGTATCATCATTTATATCAGCTACCTCAACATTGTAGTCCCTGTCATCGATAGACAATACATACTCTTTCATCTTTTCCTCCGCATTTTAATCCCTGAAAGTGAAACGCCCCTGTTCCTTCAGAACTTTAAGTTTCTTTTCTATATTAAGAACTGCAGCAATAACGGCCAGATGATCGTCAGGGATTGAATGTTCACTTAAATTAATATTTTTTTCTCTATTTCCGGAGCTTTTTTTTTGGATCTTTTTTAAAACCGATGGTATAACTGAAAACAGATTTATCATTACAAAGGTTAAGATCAATCCTGCAAAGACCATAAGGATCCCTATAATTGTTATTTCAAGCCCCTGAAGAACCGGTGAAATTTCCATTTTTTCTAAAGTGGTATATTCCCGTGCTTTTTTTCAGGGTTGCTGTCAATTTTTCCCGAAAGCATCTGCAGGGATTTTATCAGTTTCATCCGTGTGTTGGCCGGAACAATAACATCGTCTATATAACCTTTCTCAGCTGCATTGTAGGGATTGGCAAAAAGTTCAACATATTCATCTTTTAAACTTTCAATTTTTTCTTCAAGGTTTTGAGGTTCTGTTTCTGCTATCTCTTTTTTATATACTATCTCAACTGCCCCATCCGGCCCCATAACTGCTATCTCTGCAGTGGGCCAGGCCAGCACAACATCTCCCCTGAGATGCTTTGAGTTCATTACACAATATGCTCCCCCGTAAGCTTTCCTTAATATCACAGTTATCTTAGGGACCGTTGCTTCTGCAAATGCAAAAAGCAATTTTGCACCATTCCTTATAATTCCTCCATATTCCTGTTTTGTTCCCGGCATAAATCCGGGGACATCCTCAAAAACCACGAGAGGTACATTAAAGGAATCACAGAACCTGATGAATCTTGCCGCCTTTATTGAAGCATCATTATCTATCACTCCTGCCATATGATTCGGCTGGTTTGCGACAATTCCCACGGAACATCCGTTCAGTCTTCCAAATCCGATAACTATATTTTTTGCAAAATCTTTCTGGATCTCAAAAAATCCTTTATCATCAGTAATTAATTCTATAACATCCCTTACATCATAGGGTTTTGAGGCATCGTCCGGGATAACATAGTTCAGATCTTCCTCAATACGGTCAACCGGGTCTTCTGTAGAAATTTTCGGAGGTTTTTCCCTGTTATTCTGCGGAATATAGGATAAAAGTTCCTTCAAACCCTCAAAGATCGACTCTTCATCTTCATATACTCCATGTACAACACCACTTATTTCTGAATGAACCGAAGCACCTCCGAGCTGGTCAGTTGAAACATTTTCGGATGTAACCTTTTTTACAACTTTCGGCCCTGTCAGGAACATATAGGACCCTTCCCTCTGCATGAATAGAAAATCTGTAATGGCAGGTGAATAAACAGCACCTCCGGCGCAGGGGCCGAGGATCAGTGAGATCTGTGGTATCACCCCGGAATAGATAACATTTTTCAGAAAAATATCGGAATATCCTGCCAGAGCATCAACCCCTTCCTGTATCCTGGCACCGCCCGAATCGTTCAGCCCTATAACCGGAGCACCGGTCTTTGCCGCCATATCCATTATTTTAATGATCTTTTCAGAATATGCTTTTGACAGAGAACCACCCAGAATAGTGAAATCCTGTGAGAAAATAAAAACCAGCCTACCGTTTATAGTTCCGTATCCGGTAATAACACCATCTGTATAAGGTTTGTTCTCCTCCATATTAAAATCGGTACATCTGTGTGTCTTAAAAATATCATATTCTTCAAAACTGCCGGGATCAAGAATTTTTTTTATCCTCTCCCTGGCAGTAAATTTTCCTTTCTGATGCTGCTTTGCTATCCTCTTTTCACCACCGGCAGCCCTGGCTTTTTCCTTCCTGTTTGCCAGGTTAAGCAGCTTCTTATCCATCTTCATTTTTCCTCCGAAAATAAAATTATATTTTTAACATAATAATCAGATGGAATCAATCAGAACCTTCAACTTTTTTTATTTTTTTATTAACAGTTTCAGGTTTAGTAGTTCTGGATGCCATATTTGAAAACGATGAATACACCAGCTGGGAAAATGAGAACATTTTCCGCGGTAACAAAAGTAATATCGGTGAGAGCCATTTAAAAGTACATTTGCTTTGGATTTATCCTTTATCCTCTTCCCCCTAACCTCTGACCAAAAACAGTAGTTGAGTGGATGAGTAATTGAAAGGCCCCCTGTTGCCTAAGTTCAGAAGTCAGAAGCCAGACAAATTTGGCCTCAGGTAAATTTGCATGACTGAGTGTAACGAAGGAACCGAAGGCAACTATGTAAAGAGACATAGTTGTAAGCAAGAAGTCAGTAGGAAAGAATAAAATCTGATATCATTTTTTCCTCTTACCTCTAACCAATCTTTATATTCTTTCAATGACACGAGCAAAGCGAGTAAATGACTAATAATGACTACCAATGACAAGATCATGAAAGCTCTCCAATGACAACATCAATTTGTTTAATGACAAGTTCATGAAAGTCCTTAATGACAATCTCTAATATATCTCCACCTATTGATAAAATTATTTGTAATATATAGAATTTATTGTTACATCATAGGAGAAGAAATGATTTATCAAAAAAGATCACTATTATTAACAAAAACGTTTATTTTATTGTTTTCTATTATTTTATTATTAAATATTCAACTTTTTTCAGGGAAAAAAGTCATTGAAAAAACTGACCCGGCTCTCCGTTTGAAGTGGTATCAGCAACATGTTTCAATGAAGGAAAGTTCACTTTTTAAAAACCTGCCGTGGCAGTTCATCGGGCCGGTCAATGTGAGCGGAAGGATGACAGATGTGGAAGTTGTAGCCCCGAAGGGAAAGAACTACACGATTTATGTAGCCGGTGCTTCGGGCGGTGTATGGAAAACGGAAAATGAGGGTACTACATGGAAACCGATATTTGAACATGCACCATCCACATCAATTGGTGATATTGCCATCGCCCCGACAGATCAGAATATTATCTGGGTGGGAACAGGGGAAGCAAATATTTTCAGAAGTTCTCAGGCCGGGGCAGGGATCTTCAGATCAGATGATGCCGGAAAAAACTGGAAAAATATGGGCCTTACAGATACAAATACGATCTCAAGAATAATTGTTCATCCGAAAAACCCCGATATTGTTTATGTGGCCGCATCTGGGAATGAATGGACGGATAACAGCGAGAGGGGCATCTATAAAACAACAGACGGTGGGAAAAACTGGGTAAAGATCAAATATATAAATGAGAGGACCGGGGCCAGTGATCTGGTCATGGATCCCGTTGATCCGGATATCCTCTATGCTTCCTTCTGGCAGCGGATAAGGAGAAAATGGAATGATCCCAGGATAGAAAAGGGGTACAAACACAGTGGTATTTATAGAACAACTGATGGTGGGAAAAACTGGGAACCGATAAACAAAGGGCTGCCATTACCGCATCACAGGGGGAGAATAGGGATCGACCTCTGCAGGTCAAAACCGAATGTGATCTATGCATTTGTTGACAATTATGAAATTGCCGGTGAATGGGACGAAGGAGTTGTTGACTCATACGGCCGGCCCAAAGGGGGAAAGATAAAAGGTGCCACAGTTTACAGAAGTGATGATTCCGGCCTGAACTGGAAACAGGTAAGCAGCAATAATGATTATATGGAAAACCTTTCATCAACCTACGGCTGGGTATTCGGGCAGATGCGTGTTGACCCCAACAATGAGAATAAAATTTATGTTATGGGGCTGGCCCTCAACCTTTCCGAAGATGGCGGGAAAACATTCCGCCGTTTAAGGGGAATGCATGGAGACCACCACGGCCTCTGGATTGACCCGGATAATTCCGATTATCTGGTAAATGTAAATGATGGCGGAGTTGCGATATCATATGACGGCGGCAAAAACTTCCGGACATTTTATGACAATCTTCCCCTGGTGCAATTCTTTAACATTCAATATGATATGGCAGATCCCTTCCACGTTTACGGATCGGTTCAGGATCATGGGAGTTACAGATCAATAGTGGACCTCTCAAAGGGGAGGGATAACATCCCGCCGCAAAAATGGGAAGGAGCCCCCGGAGGTGAAGGGAGTAATCATTTTATTGATCCCACAGATACAAATACAGTTTATTCGGCAGGATTTTACGGCAGCCTGACAAGGAGCAACCTTAAGGATAAGACAAGAAAACTTATTGTTCCCAAACCTCCGAAAGGAGCAGAAAAATACAGAGGGCAGTGGCTTGCTCCATTTATAATTTCGCCCCACAACCCGGGGATAATCTACCACGGGATGAACTTTCTTTTCCGGTCAATGGACAGAGGAGACACCTGGGAAAAGATAAGCCCTGACCTTACATATAATAAAGAAAGTATGAAAGGTGACATCCCCTACCAGACCATTTTTTCCATATCGGAGTCTCCTTTAAAATTCGGATTAATATATGCCGGGACAGATGACGGAAGGGTACATATAACAAAAGATAGCGGCAGAACCTGGAAAGAGATCATTAAAGGGCTCCCCTACCGGAAATGGGTCTCTCAATTAACCGCATCAAAATATGATATAAATAATGTTTATATGACCCAGAATGGTAAAAGAGATGATGATTTTAAAGCTTATGTATGGAAATCAACAGATCAGGGAAAGAACTGGAAAGATATCTCCTCAAATATCCCCTGCGGCCCGGTAAATGTTATCAGGGAAGATCCGAAGAACAGCAAAGTGTTGTATGTCGGAACTGACTTTGGTGTTTATGTGACTTTAAACGGCGGGAAGAACTGGGAAGTCCTTGCTAACAATTTGCCAACAACATATGTTCAGGATCTTGTGATCCATCCAAGGGACAATATCCTTGTGGCAGGGACACACGGCCGTGGTGTTTATGCAATTGATGTTTCATTCATCCAGGAGATAACACCGGAGATCACCTCATCTGAAATTTACCTTTTTAACACTTCCGATGCAAAACTTCCCTATTGGAGATGGTGGTATTGGGCAGGGATAAAAAAAGCAAATATAGCATTCCTTCTGAAAAAAGAATCCACTGTAGAAGTAAAAATTAAAGACAAAAACGGTAAGGTTATTAAAAGATTGAAGAAAGCGGGAGTGAAAGGGTTGAATTTTATAAAATGGGATCTGAAGCCGGAAAAACCACAAAAGAAAGATCCTTTTGTTAAAGAGGGTTTATATCAGATAACTGTTACAGGGAACGGATCTTCCGTAAAGGGGAAAGTAAAGGTTACTAAATAAAAAAAACGGGGGGTGGGTTACCCCCCGCCTTTTTTGGGGTTTTAAATATAAATATGATCTTTTGTTTCTTTGATCTTTTTTAATTTTTTTAATTCTTTGATCTTTTTTATTTCTTCTTCCTTAACTTTTTTTAATTCAACTTTCATCTTTTTCATCTGTTTCTGGATTTGATACTGTTCTTTTTTCATCTGTTCCTTAAACTTTTTTTTATCTTTTTCAGTCCAGATATGTACCTCCTTTTCAAAACGGGGGATATCAAAATGGATCTTTCCCGGAGCTATTTTAATAAATTTGTTCCATTTCTTTTCACCCAGAACTGCTATTACCGAGCCTCTTTTCTTATGACGTAAATATGTTATCTTTAATTTATCTCCCTTCTTATAATCACCGATAATTTCAGATACATCAGCTGCATTTTTCACCTTATCCTTACCGATCTCCAATAATACATCACCTGCTTTCAGGCCTGCCTTTGCTGCCGGGGATTCTTTTTCAATATCGGTTATAAGTGCTCCTTCCCCTTTTTTTACACTGAAATATGAAGCAAGATCACTTTTCATTGTCATCAAGTGAACGCCGAGATATCCTCCACCGCCTTTAAATTTGAATATTCTTTTACCAAAATCTTTCTGAAGATCAAATTTTTTCTTAAAATCATACTTTACAACTTTTCTCTGCCCCAAAACAGCAGAAACTTTTTTCTCTTTACCATCTCTGACAAATACGATCTTCACTTTTGTCCCCGGAGACTTTTTGCTTATAACACTTACAAGGTCATCGGGCCTTCTCATTTTTTCCCCATCCACATACTGGATGACATCATACTTTTTTAATCCTGCTTTTTCAGCTGCTTCGCCTTTTGAAACACTGGTCAGAAGAACTCCGAATGATACTCCGAACTCTTCCCTGTCATCTCCTGACATTTTTTCTATATTAACACCAAGAAAACCTTTTGTTTCCCCTTTACCGGCCATAACCTGCGAAACAGTTCCCGCAAATATCATAACAATCGCCAATAAAAATAATACGCCTTTGTTTAAAAACTTACTTTTAAAATTATCCATTTTTTACCTCCGGATTTTCCTTTTTCACCCATTAAGACAACAAGATCCCAAAAAAAGTTTCAATTAGCAGATTTTTTATAAAATTCAGATTCACCTTGCTGAACTTTATTGAAATAAGGAGACAGAAGTAAGAAGTCAGGAGTCAGAAAAAAAACTAAACCTGAAAACCATAATTTTTTATCTCGGTACTTCAAATATCAATCATTTTCTGAAGTAACGAAACGGAGGCAAGGTGAATTCGCCTTGGCGAAGAGAGGGCAGCCTGGGCTGGATTGGGCCCCGGTTAATATCGAGGGGGTGTGTTTCGGAGAAAAATGGGTGATGTTTGAACCCGCATTTTTCAGGTGGGTGAGTTCACCGCATTTAATACCCCCGAATATTATAACCGGTCAAACCCGCAGTGGTGCGAAGTGCCCTGGGGGTAGATGAAGAAATTGTTGATATTTCTCCAATAATTAATTCAAAATTATTGATTTCAGGTTTAAATTGGAAATGGCTTCATCCATCATCTGTTACGCTCCCGCTCCGGATGCTCTCATCCGTATCCGCTGCCTGTCCTCATGGTTTCCGATATTAGCGGAAACCATTCCGGGGCCCGCTGTAACAGAAGGATGGAAACGCCAGGACTTACATAAAAGTTGGGCTCTTTGCAACAGCAGAGAAGATCATAAGTCATTTTTATAAAATTCGGCGCAGCCATTCCAAAGTACAAAATGGAAATACTACTCATGAATCTCGTATAGCGTTCCTTTGTAGATGAACATTACATTCTTTCCAAGGGCAAGGAATTGAGCTGTTTCAGGATAAACCTGTAACAGATCAAAATATTCTTTTCCTGCAAATTGGATCTTTCTATTTTTTTTGGGCTTTTCAACCTGTATCTGCGAATCAACCCAGTATCTTCCGCTATTGTATACTGCTCTGCCCTGAACATTCCTGAACTGCCTTGCAAGGTTTTTCAAATTTCCCAGTTTATCTTTGAATATGAGCCTGGCTTCTCCCTGGCGCGACTGGGCAAAATTAGATGCCTTATTAAGATTCTGAACTTCTTTACTGGCCCTGACACTATTGGATCCATTCTTTTTTTGCATGGATTTGAATTCTCCCTCGCTCTTTTTTCCGAACCCGTCATACTCTGCAGTTGCAGGTGCAAGTACCTGGTGGCGGCGGTCCAGGCCACGCCTTCTAACCTGTATCTTTTCATCTTCCACAATTAAATAGCTGGTATAGGGGGTGATAATACCGAATTTTTTTGCCAGTATTATTATTTCATTTTTCAGTTCTTTACTTTCACCATTAAGCCGGATCTGGTCGAGCAGGTAACCTATACGCCTGGCCCCCCATAATTGCGGTATAAAATCATCACTTAAGGAAAATCCGGTAAAATCGCCTTCATATATAAACTTTTTGTTCCTGTTTGCCAGCCTCCCCTCCAGAACTATTTTTGAACTTCCGCTTCCGCTGTATCTTCCGAATATCTGTATGGAGCTTCCCTTAAAAATGTCAGGCAGGCCACGAGGATAAACTTTCCTTACCTTAATACCCCGTCCGAAGCCAAGTTTCAGATCTGTTAAGACAGGTGATTCTATCTTTGTAAAAAATCCGGATATCTTTACTTCAATATCTTCTTCCGGAGTTATATAGCTTCGAAATGCCCTTGTTAACCTTGTCAACTTATCAAGAAGGTGGGTATTAATATCATTACCGATCCCGAAAGTAAAAATTCTAGTGTCTGATATATTTCTTTTTTTAAGTTTATTCAGGAGCCTCTCTTCGTTTGTTTCACCTATTGTCGGTTTTCCATCTGTGATAAATATTATGGTATAAGGCCTGTTTCCGCTAATATTTACATTTAGTGCCATATCCAATGCTTCATCAATATTGGTGCCTCCAATAGCTCTGAGATCATCAATAAACAGTTTTGCTTCTCTTTTACTTTTTATATTCACTTTCTCAAGTTTAGAGAACAGAGATTCTGCTTCGGTTGAAAATTTTATTATCTCAAACCTGTCGCCGGGATTAAGATTTTCAACGCAGAATTTCAACGCTTTCTTAGCCTTGGAAAGTTTTTCTCCTGACATACTTCCTGATACATCAAGGACAAATCCTATATCCTTAGGCAGGAACTTTCTGTTATTTTTTGCAAAACCGGGGCTCATACTTAAAAAGAAATAACCATCTTCTCCCCGTTTTTTATATGTACGCAATGAAACACCGATGTCCTCTTTTCCGGTGTCATAATATAACTTAAGATCCATATCAGGTTTCACATTTTTTTCTTCATAAGCAGCTATAATCCTGTTCTTCCCCTTTCTAATGATCTCAACATTGTGAGTGGGACAATAAACATTCCTGATATTTCCGGCAGACTTAACTTCAACTTTCACCCTTACATTGTGAAGAGGTTTTGCAGAAAATTTTTCAGTATTCAGAGGATAAATATATTCCACCGTCGAATTATCTTTATACAATGTTTCGGAATATGATATCTTAACGCGCTTCTCCGAATATGGTTCTATCGGGAATATTCTGGCCTTAAAGAGCCGTCTTCCGCTATATTCAAGAAGGGCGGGATCTTTTAACCGCCTCACAATATCTTCATATATCTTCTTTGCCTTTTTAGCATCCATAAGTTCTCCGGGTGTCTCTTTACCGTTTATGAACATGGAGAATTTTTTAATAACTCCTTTTTCAGGAACGGGAAAAAGGTAATAACCCTCAAGACGCCTCGATGTAGGGTTATAAAAAACCTGATCGATCCTGGTAACCGCTATTACATCATCTATATTTACATCGACATGGTGGTATTTTACTTCAAGGGGAAATGGTTTGAATCCCGGATGCCTGTGTGGGCGGCGTGGACTAATGACAATAAACCCGTCACCGAATACCATGCCGGAAATAATTAATGTAAAGAACAGCAGAATAATACTTTTTGTTATTTTATTATTTATCATTTCAGTCTCCCTGTATTGAAAAATTGTAAGGGGCAATAAATTTATTGCCCCTTTTTTTTGATCACTTTTTTTCAAATTTATATTTCTTCTTTTTTGCCTGTTCCCTTATGGCCCCGATCATGGCGGAATCAAGTGTTTCATCTTTGGAGATCTCTTTCCTCTTCTCCTTTACATATTTGTCTCTTTTTTTCTTAAGTTCCTTGATCTGAGCCTGGATCTTTTTTCTCTCATCACTTTTTTTCTTTATATAGGCTTTTCTTCCCTCTTTATCCAGTTTTTTCATCTCTGCGGGTAATTCCTCTTCTTTCAACTCCTCTACTTTCAATTTTCCCGACTCTTCCGCATCAACCAGGTCCCATCCAACATTGCTATACTGCTTCGATGCTTTTGCAGCTGACCTCTGGACCATTACCGAAGGGCTTAAAGCGGCAGCATTCTTATCCTGTTTTTCCTGCCTCGCTTTCTTTAAAGCTCCCCCTTTCCCGTAAGAAATATATGTTTTGTTAAGTAATTTACCCAACTTTATGATATTTTTGTCCTGGGGTGCAGTAATATGAGCTATTTTTTTGTTCTGATCAATGTTCATATATTTACCGTCTGCAAGATCAGCCCCGTCCTTCCAGTTTGTATTGATCCCCGTATTATAATTTCCACAAAAGATCGTATTAACAATGATACCCTGTGAAATGGCAAGTTTGCAGGAATCCTTATAATTTACACTTCCCTGTGTGAACGGTTCATTTCCTGCAATAAAAATTACTTTATAATCCTTGCTGCCGGGCTTCCATTCAAGTTCTTTTACAGACCTGTTTATTACCATTCCGCAAAATTCACTACCTCCGTTCGTTCTTAATTTGAACAATTCCTCTGAAAGTTTATCCAGGTCTGAGGAAAGCGGCACAATTTTCCTCATATAGCCCTGAGCTCTTGAAATGGAACTTTTTCCATATTCATAAAGTGCAACCTCCAGTTGAGGTATTTTTCCACCCTTTTTAGCTGTAGCCATCTCATTGACGATCTTCCACAATTGCATTTTGGCCTGTTCAATAAGGCCGTCCATACTACCGCTTGTATCCAGCAGAATTGCCATTTGTACTACAGGTTTTTCTTTTTTTGCAAAAAGGCTCCCCGATAAAATTAGTGCTATAACCATTAAAATTAAAACCGTTTTTTGAAATTTCATAACAACCTCCTCAAATTGTTTTCAGGATATTAGTCGGACAGACAAAATAAATTTCCCCCACTGACCTAATTTAATATTTTAAATTTTCCTTTTTTATCTAAAAGCAATTCCATTCTGAATCTCAGAAATTCCGGTTCAACGGGGGAAAATGTCCATCCTGAAAGAGTGTTTAAGATAAATTTTACTCTCCCCGCACCACCTTTCAGAACACATATTTGTACAACAATTCCTTCCTGATTTATTTTAAATTCAACAAGGATATTTTCTCCGGCAGTTGTACCGGAATAATTATCAAGATCAGATAAATGAACTATTTTTTTGATCTCCGGTATATCTGAGAGAGGAAGAGGATAGCTTTTATTTTTTTCTGTGACCCTTAAAAAATCCCTTTCTCTGTTATAACATTCAGGGCCCCTGCTTCCTTTTTTTCTTCTGAATTCAGGGGCTCTTTTTTTATTCAATGTATATGAACTTCCGGGTAGAATTTTGGAATCCCTGCTCCTTCCCTGGCTGCTGTATTCTCTTACTTCATTTTTACTTAATACCGATCTCATGGCAATCTTATTTTCAGATATTTCTTTCCCAAATTTTTCAGACCTTAATACGGATTCAGAATCTGTTTTATTTTTTTTATCAACTTTTTCACTTATCACCCCTCCTTTTCCTTTACCAATACCTTCTTCAGCAATTTTTCCTGATATTTCTGACCTTTTTTCAGGAGCGGTAATTTTTACCTCTTTAAATCTTTTTGGTTCCGGTGACGGAGCCAGGGGGGGGGTAATTCCTTTTCCGGGCTTCAATTTTCCGGTTCCTTTATCTTTAAATTTTTCTATTGGAGCAACTTTATCTTCAATGTGAGGGGAACTTACAGAAACTTCGGCTGAAAAATCGATACTTTTTTTAAGATCAATATCTTCCCTGACATTTATCTTATAAAAGACGATCATGGATATAACAGCAATGAATATTGAAGCCGCAATTGAAAAGGGGTTGAATATCCTTTGTTTTTTAATATTTTTTTCCCCGGCCAGATCTTTAGCAGTTCTATATATTTCATAACACCTGCTGCATTTTGAAATATGTTTCATGAGATCATCTTTTTCTGCCTCCTCAACAACCCCGTCAATAAGATCAGAAAGGTCCTCAGCAGAAGGACACTTACCGGGAGAATTTTGAATAGACCCGGAGAATAATTTTTTTATGAATTTTTTTTCATTATTATTCATAACAGTCTCCTTCCGTAATATTGGTCGGACACACATTGCTTTTTTCTATTTTAAAAAAAATCATTTATTGATACTCCGTAACTTTCCAGGATATTTTTACACTTTTTCAGGATCCTGTTCATTTTTTTATATACAGCTTTCTGTGAAATACCCAGAATTAAAGATATTTCCTTTACTTTAACAGGTGTTTCATTTTCTTCAACAGGATATTTCATTCTCAGAAGCAATGACTCCTCACCGCTTAAAGAATCTCTCATTTTCTTTAATATCTCTTCCGATCTTTTATCTGTTTCCTCATCAATAAAAGATGATTCAGGGCCTTTTGTATCATCCCGAATGACAAAATTTCCACTTTCGCCATTATATGATCCGGCCTTCACTGCAGAATCATTTACCGGAAATACTCTGTCCCTGCCCCTCCCTCTTATGGAGAGGACAACATTTTCAAATTCAGAAGCATCTCCCTTAAATAAACCTTCGGAACTTAAAGACCTATAAACACCATCAATAGCCTCGCCATTTTCAAAGATCCTGCTGTAAATAAGCTCTCCTGTTTTTCCAAATTTTTTTGATCTCTCCTTTTCCCTGTTCCTTCCCCTTTTTCCCCTGAGGTAGTCAACAGCAGTATTTGATATAATTGTTGTCAGATAGGTGGAAAGTTTAGACCTTCCCTTGAAATTTCTGAGAATCCTGAAATCTGATTCCTGAAGTTTATCTATTACAGTTGAAAATAAAAGATCACTCTCGTTTTCAATATTAAGTGATCCGTATGCCGGGGAACCCGACTTCATGGAGATCACCCTTAAACATTGCTTCTCAATAAAACCGATATTATCATTTATGATCTTCTTGTACTCTTCCTCACCGTTTTTCACTACTTTCATATCTGAATTATCGGCTATGGATCTTTTCATTTTATTGAACAGGTATATTTTATTTGAAATAAATATCTATTTCAATAATTTCGGAAAATTTCAGACTTTTTTCAGAATATGTCCCATCTTATCTTTTTTTGTTTTCATATAAAAAAGATTCTCATCATTATATTCAACTTCGATGGGAACTCTCTCTTCTATCTGAAGCCCATATCCTGAAAGTGCAATAAACTTAGTGGGGTTATTGGTCATCAATTTTAATTTTCTTAACCCCAGTTTTCTGAGGATCTGGGCACCGATACCATAATCCCGCTGATCTTCAGGCAATCCCAGCTCCAGGTTGGCTTCAACTGTATCCATACCTGATTCCTGAAGTTTATAAGCTCTTATCTTATTTATCAACCCGATACCACGCCCTTCCTGGTTAAGAAGATAAAGGAGAACACCTCTTCCCTCTTTTTCGATCATCTTCATCGCATTATCCAGCTGGCTTCCACAGTCACATTTAAGCGAACTGAATGTATCACCGGTCAGACATTGAGAATGAACTCTCACAAGTGTCGGTTTTTCCGGATCGATCTCACCTTTAATAAGAGCTATATGTGTCTCATTATTAAAGTTATCAACATATGCTTTTATTTTAAACATTCCCCATCTTGTAGGCAGATTTGCTTCAGCCTTTTCTTCTACCAGCATCTCTTCTTTCATTCTGTATTTTATTATCTCTTCAACAGTAATGATGGGAATATCAAATTCTTCCGAAAATTTTATCAGGTCAGGCATTCTTGCCATTTCCCCGTCATCTTTCATTATTTCACAAATGACACCTGATGGATAAAGGCCGGCGATCCGTGCAATATCAACTGAGGCTTCTGTTTGCCCCGCCCTGATAAGTACTCCGCCTTTGCGAGCCCTCAGAGGGAATATATGCCCGGGTTTAACAAGATCATCAGGCCCGGTTTTTTCATCTATGATACATCTGATCGTTTCAGCTCTGTCAAAAGCCGAGATCCCCGTTGTGGTTCCGTTCTTAGCGTCAACTGATATTGTAAAAGGTGTTTCATACTTTGAAGTATTATCGTCAACCATTAAGGGGAGGTCTAATTCATCGCTTCTCCTTTTTGTCAGAGAAACACAGATCAGGCCCCGTGCATGTTTGGCCATAAAGTTAACCGCATCAGGAGAGATCTTCTCCGAAGCGATCATCAGGTCTCCTTCATTTTCCCTGTCCTCATCATCTACAATTATCAACATCTTCCCTTCTCTGACAAATTTCACAGCTTCCGGTACAGATATAAGGTTTTTATTGTTCATATTTTCCTCTTTATTTTATTCCGGATCTTATATTATTTCGATTTTCAAATATTATTTTTCCGGTTTCTGATTATATAGATATTTCCCTATTAAATCAAGTTCTATATTAACTCTTTCACCGATCTTCAGATATTTCAGATTTGTCACATCAAGTGTCAGGGGCAATACTTCAACTGAGAAGAAGGAGGTACTGATCTCTGTTACCGTAAGGCTAATCCCGTTCACAGAAACAGAGCCCTTATGGACAATATATTTTCTCCATCCTGTATCACTGAATGTAAATGTGAATTTCACACTGCCCTTCCCTTTTGAAATACTCCTTGTTCTGGCTGTTCCGTCTATATGTCCGCTCACAAGATGGCCGCTCACAAAATCATTTAAGGTCAGGGGTAATTCGATATTCATCTTATCCCCCTTTTTCAGATCATTAAAATTTGTTTTCTTCAATGTTTCAAAACTGACATTAAATATATGGTTCTTCCCCTTTTTTTCTATCAGAGTAAGACAGGCTCCATTTACAGCAATCGAATCTCCGGTTTTTACAATATCACCGGTTTCCATCTCAATGGTTAAAACCGGATCTCCGCTTTTTTCAAGTGAAATAAAATTTCCGGGTTTTGATACGATTCCGGTAAACATCAGATTTGCCCCCTTATTATATATCCTTCATCCAGATCAAGGATCTCCCTGTTTTTCAGAACAATGTGGTCTTTTAAAGGCCTTCCGTCACTGAACAATTCTACCGAATCTTTTCCTCCAAGTATCTTGTCAGATGTAAACAGGACAATTTCATCACCCAGGCTTTTCTTTAAAAAAGAACTTATAAGAGATCCACCCCCTTCTACAAGAAGAGATGATATTTTCAATTCCCCAAGTTTTTCCAGGATCTTCTCCAGTTTTAATCCGTCTTTTCCTTTATCAACAAAAAAATGGTTATCTGTTCTTTTCCCGTTTGATTCAGTCCCTTTTTCAGAAAATATAAAAACAGGGAATCGGTTCACCTTATCAAATATTTTCAGATCTTTCTTCAACCTGTTATCTGAATCCAGGATCACCCTTACAAGCTTTTTATTATTCCATCCTGTTTCCCGCAATGTCAACAACGGGTCATCATCGGTAATTGTCCGGTATCCGGCGCAGATAGCTGAAAATTCTCCACGAAAACTGTGAGAAACAGACCTTAAAAGTTCACCGGTTATCCATTGGGATTTTCTATGTTTATCGGTCAGTTTTCCATCAATGGTTACTCCTGCATTAATTGTTACCCAGGGAAGGCCTGTAGTTATATATTTAAGATAATGCCTGTTAACATAAGCCGCTTCTTCTTTTAAGATGCCTGTATCTACTTTAATATTATTTTCCCTCAGTTTTTTTACCCCTTTTCCGTTTACATTAGGGTTCGGGTCGGTGAATGGTATCACAACCCTCTTAACTTTCTTTTCTATAATAATATCTGTACAGGGAGGTGTTTGCCCCCGGTGAGAACATGGTTCCAGTGATACATACAATGTGGCACCGGTAATATCGGTTTTTTTTAAGGCTGCTCTCTCGGCATGATCTTCTCCGTAAGAAGAGTGAAATCCGGTTGAAATTATTTCACCGTCTTTGACCACAATTGCCCCCACATTGGGATTAGGTTCAGTAAAACCCTTTCCTTTGAGTCCAAGCCTTATCGCAAGGTCCATAAATTTCAGGTCCTCAGTGGAAAATTCACTAAAATCCTTCAAAATCCTAACCCTCCGTAATTTTACTTTTCAACCAGTGAATCAATAAAATCTTTAACCGAGAACACTTCAATATCTGACTCGGTTTCTCCCGTACCCATATATTTAACAGGTATTTTCATCTCATCAACAATACTTAGAATTGCACCGCCTTTCGCCGTCCCGTCTACTTTTGAAAGAATTATTCCCGATATTCCGGAAAATTCCCGGAATTTTTTTGCCTGATCAAGTGTGTTGTGCCCCATTGTGGCATCAATTATCAGGAAGGTTTCATCCGGCCCCCCCGGAACAAATTTTTTAACGATCTTTGTCAGCTTTTCAAGTTCCCTCATCAGATTATCTTTAGTCTGTACTCTTCCTGCCGTATCTACTATCAGTACATCATAATTTTTTTCTACAAAAGAATTTACACTGTTAAACACAACAGAGCCGGGGTCAGTACCCATCTCGCCTGCAATAACAGGGATATTTAATTTATCCCCCCACTTGCTTAATTGTGAACTACCGGCTGCCCGGAATGTATCAGAGGCGGAAAGGAGAACCTTTTTTCCCTTATCACTGAACATTTTTGCCAGTTTTGCAGCTGTTGTTGTTTTCCCGCTTCCGTTAACACCAACGAGAAAAATGATCCTCTTATTGCCATCTTCTTCAGGATCTTCTCCCCGGATCGAAAGTTTTGAAAGAGGCAGAATACTTTCAGGAACATATTGATTCTCACTTATTCTCTCAAAAATATTATGGATCTCTTCTTTGAAAACGGAAAGAAAATCATCTTTGGTAAAAGTTGATTTCAGCTTTTCTTTCCCCTTATCCACAATTTCATCAACTAACTTAGCAGAGATATCAGAAAGGATAAGTTGTTCTTCTATATTTTCAAATAGTTCATCACGCTCTTTTCCGGTTTTAAAAACCTTTTCAAGTTTTTCATTTATAGATGAACGGAAAAGCCTGCTGAATTTCATTTATCTATTATATATCCTAACCTTAATTATCGCAACAGATACAATCAAAATGTGAAACAAACACAACATGTGTATAGTATTTATACACAATATTTTGTTATTAATATAAAATCAATACAGCATCTCCGGTTATTTTCAAAATAACTGGCAGACTAATTGCATAGTTACATTTTTAGGATATACTACTCTTAATATTTAGGGGATAATTATGAGAAGAAAAAATGGTTTTACAATAATTGAATTACTTGTGGTGATAGCTATTCTATCAATAATGTTTTTAATGATCCTCGGAATGAGCAGGGATCAGGTTGGAAGAGCAGGACTGAAAGGGAGTGCCAACAAGCTCATTGGTGAGATCTATAATGTCAAATCCAGAGCGGCAAAAGAGAACCGGTCAGTTGCAATAACTTTCTCCTCAACTTCATACAAACAACATTTCTGGGAGAATGGTGTCTGGACCCCTGATCTGGGCGATCAGTCAAATCCGGAAGGAAAAACC
Source organism: Acidobacteriota bacterium (assembly GCA_039714255.1). Taxonomy (GTDB): domain Bacteria; phylum Acidobacteriota; class Aminicenantia; order UBA2199; family UBA2199; genus UBA647. The sequence goes on along the minus strand of JBDLJQ010000040.1, from coordinate 2,623 downwards.
GCTTCTGAAACAACCATTACAAATTATACAAATCTTGCATTTAATTCAAGAGGAATACTGATAGATCCGATAACACTGATGATCAAAACCAATGTTACCCTTACCCTTGAGTCGGATCAGGGTGAAGGAATAAAAGTTAAAGTCCTTTCCTATGGAGGAATACAATCAAAAAACTCCTGGAGAGATTCTAATGAATATGGAGCATTTTAATGAAAAATAAAACATTAAAACAGGCAAAAAACAGTGGATTTACATTTGTGGAAACACTCGTTTCCATAACTATTCTTATCTTTGTGATATCAGGCGTTCTGACAATGACCACAGTCCATATGAAAACCAATTTCAATCAGATCAACCATACAAAAGCGGTCAAACTTGCTGAAGAGGCCATTGAGAGAAAAATGAGAGAAGATTTTGACACCCTGGCCGGTGAGACATACGGTTTTGGTGCAATAGAAAACTTTCCGGTCTATTCAAGAACTGTGACCATCACAACTATTGATGCGGAAAATAAGAGGATCAATGTTTCCGTAACATGGCAGGAGCGTTCGAGGGCGGAAATAGCTCCCATAACTTTATCAGTATTGAGGACAAGATAATGAAAAATAAAAAATATGATTCAAGAGGATTTTCATTAATTGAAGCATTGACCACATCAGTTATTCTCATGTTCGTTGTTATGACGATCTATACACTGATCTTACAGACCCAGTCCACTCATGTCACTGAAGGGAACAAACTGGACATGAACCAGGCGGCAAGGGCCATAGATCTCATCCTGTGTGAAAATATACGGAATTCAGGATCAGTTCTCGGATTACTTCATACACCCCCCTTCCTTAAAGCACCTGCTCCTTTCACCGGGATCTATCCATTAAATAACAAAACATATCCGGACGGGATAATTCTCACTTCCGGAGACATGAATGCAGTTACAAAGGTCGCTTCCGGATCATTTACACCCGGAGATTCATTGATCAATGTGGGGACTGTAAATAACCAGGATAATTCGGCTACAGCCTGGGCACAAAATGATCTGGGGATCGTAGTGAGAGCGGACGGTTATTATGTATTTAAAGTTACCGCACCTGTGGGACTGGGTGATACAACACTTACAGTCAGAGCAACACCGGTTTATTATTCAGGACTTCTGAATGTTCCGGGGAAATATGTCGATTTCAGTGCATCCCATCTGGGAACCCTGGGAAATTCGGGGACTTATGCCACTGACAGCCCGGTTTTCAGGCTGAACTATTTTAATATCTTTCTGACAAAAACCGAAACTGACGGATCAAAGACACTGACACTTACAACTGATACAGAGGGAGTAGCAAATGTCCTTGCTCCGGGAATGATGACAACAGCCAGGGCAGTACCTATCGTACCTAATCTTGAAGATATTCAGATAGAATACATAACAAAAGACAATCCTCCTGAGTTATGGGCTTCAATTTCAACAACCAATACAAATTATGATGACCCCTGCCAGAGTTCCGGAACTTCAAGCTGTACAAATTTCATTCAGAACTTTGTCAACAAAAATTTTGCTTCTGTCAGGATATTTGTACTTTTTAAAACAGAGGATAAACATAAAAAGGAAGGGGTCGGCCAATCATATTCAAAGCCCATGATGGGAGATGCGATCGCAAAAGTACTCCCGGCAGGAAGGTTTCACTATACATACTTCACCTATGAAGTGTTCATCAGGAATTATAATATAGTTTATTAGGAGAATTGACATGAGAAAAATTAAAACGATAAACGGGGAAAAAGGTTCAATACTTGTTCTTGTACTTTTCGGAGTGATAATACTTTCACTGATCGGGATCATGGGTTTGAATAAAAGTAAGACCGAGATAAGTATAACAAGGAACTTTACCGCCGATAAAACTGCATTCTTTACCGCAGAGAGCGGGCTAAGCATGGGGACCAACATGCTCAGGTTTTCCATTGATCCCCCATCAGTTATATTCGGCCCTGTAACAGACGGCAACAATACATTCAGGAGCGGGGCTCTTTATGATAATTATGGATACAGTATAACAGACCCTCAGTATGTTACTGCTTTTCTCTCTTTTACTCCCCCCCCGCCTATAGGTATATCCCTCGAAACAAGCGGCTCCATGGGTGTTGCTGTAACACCATGGATCCTTACATCTTCTTCATCAATAAAAACTCCCGGAAAAGGGAACAATGCAAGAAAGGAAATAACTTCGGTTGTGGTCTTGTTGTCATCCGAATATTAGGAGGAAATAATGAAAAAGAATATTACACTCATCTTAATTGTTGTATTTATATTGGCCTTGAATTATCCCGTAAGGGGCTGGGATGACGAAACACTGTTCACAAGCGGAAATGCCACCTATTCCATAATGAAACCCAATGTAATGATATTGATGGATACTTCCGGTTCAATGAATAACCTTGTTTTTCATCCTGACTATAACTCAGAAACAAACTATACAGATCCGGCCGGAGACTATATAAGCCGCTGGTATGAATATAAGATAGAACAATACAATGCTCAAACTTATTATGATCCCCATACAGATACATTGAGATCATTCGGCAAAGGATTCTTTTTCGGGAGACGTTATACCAATGACCACGCCTATGAATGTAC
>JBDLJQ010000039.1:0-28076 GCA_039714255.1 Acidobacteriota bacterium | reverse complement strand
TGTTGGAATACACCCTCTCTGAAGGCAGGTACCTCCCGGCTTATCCATTTCGATCACTGCACATTTAAGGCCTTTCTTTCCTGAAGCTATTGCTCCTTCATAACCGGCAGGGCCTCCTCCTAAAAATATCAGATCATACATTTATCCTCCATTACAGATCAAGCGATCAGTTCTTTCATTTTCATTATGGCTTTTTCAAGCCCGACAAATGTTGAATTTGCAATTATGGAATGGCCGATGTTCAGTTCCTCGATCTCACTGATCGAGGCAATTTCTTTTACATTCTGATAAGTAAGCCCATGGCCACCATATATTTTAAAATTTAGTTTTTTTGCATAAAGGACAGCTTTTTTAATCTTTTCAAGTTCTATCATCGCAAAACTGGTTCTCCAATTCTTTGCATATTCACCGGTATTGATCTCGATCATTTTTATCCCCATTCTGTGGCATACTTTAATCTGATCAATATCCGGATCAATAAAAATAGAAACCTCATGGCCTGCCGCTTTCAAATTTCCTGCAACTTCCTGAACTTTTTCCCCGAACATCAGCATATCAAGCCCGCCTGATGTGGTAACTTCTTCCGGACTCTCAGGGACAAGGGTACAGGTATCCGGTTTATGTTTTAAAGCTATTTTTACCATCTCCATTGATACAGCCATTTCCAGGTTAAGTTTTGTTTTAATGATCTTCCTTAAAAGATCAAGATCCCTCTCCTGAATATGTCTTCTATCCTGCCTCATATGGATAGTTATCCCATCCGCACCGGCCAGTTCAGCCACAACTGCAGCATAGATCGGATCCGGCTCATCTGCCATCCTCGCCTGTCTTATTGTAGCAATATGATCAATATTTACACCTAATCTCATTTTATTCTCCTATCTCAGAGATAATATAATTTTTAAAAATTTCCATATTTTTATTAATAATCTCCATATCCTCTGATTCTATCATAAGCCTGATCTTTGGTTCTGTTCCGGAATATCTCACGATGATCCGGGAATTATTTCCATGATTTTCCCTGAAGGCCCTTATTCTCTCATTAAGCCCTGTCCAGCTTTCCATGCTTCTTTTTTCTTTTATCTTAATACTTTCTGTCAGCTGTGGAAAAGGAATAAAAAGATCAAATATTTCATCCGGGCCAATTTCAAGATAATTCAGAGCATTCAGAAAAATAATTGCAGTTAATATGCCATCTCCTGTTTTCTGAAGATTTCTTATAATTATATGTCCTGATTGTTCTCCACCCAGAGCTGATCCGAATTTATTCATCTCTTTATAAACAGACCTGTCCCCGACATTACTCCTGATAAACCTGAAACCAAGTGACTTTAACTCATTTTCAAGAGCAAGATTTGACATAATGGTACCCACAACAGTTTCAGGGAAATCTTTATCTTTCTTTTTAAAATATTTTGCAAGTATAAATAAGATCAGATCACCATTTATGATCCTTCCTTTCCTGTCAACTATTAAGATCCTGTCTGCATCTCCATCAAATGCAATTCCAAGGCCCCATCTTTCCGAGGCTATTTTTTGTTTTAAAAAACCTGGGAAAGTTGAGCCACACCTGTCATTAATATTTATCCCGTCAGGTTCGGTATTAAAAGATGAGGTATCATAGCCGATCTTTTCAAACACTTCCGGAGCAATACCGGAAGCCGCTCCATTGGCACAATCAAGTAATATCTTCAGGTCTCTGTTATTCCCTTTTACTCCCTTATGAACGAGAAAATCTCTGTATCCGGAAACATCTACCGGAGATAATGTTTCAGGTCTTTTTTTATGTTCGGTCTCAATAGTATCAGTAAAAAACAGTTTTTCTATCTCTCTTTCTTCTTCATCAGTGATCTTTTCACCTGAAGAACCAAATATTTTTATACCGTTATCAAACCATGGATTATGAGAAGCTGTGATCATTATTCCTATATCATAAACACCTTCTTGTATCAGCCAGGAGAGACCCGGAGTGGGGATCACCCCCGCATCCTCAATATTACAGCCGTGATTAAAGCCCTCCGAAAGTAAATGAGCTATCCTTTCACCTGATTCTCTGGTGTCACGCCCTAACAGAACAGAAACAGGGTTGAAATATTGGCTTACGGCATTTCCGATCTTCCTGATAGCAGAAGGTTCAAGAGGAAATTCTCCAAATTTCGACCTGATTCCGTCAGTTCCGAAAAGATTATTTACTGTTTCTCTTCTCATAGATATTTTTTACTATAAGGGAGATAGATACATTCTCCGAATCTTCAAACCTCAGGATCCCTTTCCCTTTATCCAGAGGAATGGTCAGGGTTTTATTTTCCGTTACCTTTGACAGATCTATCTTGTCAACTGCAAAGACAGTATTAATATTCATTATTTGAGATTTATATCCGAATATTCTGACCTTTTCAGGGATTATCTTTCTTTCTATCAATGAAACTCCTTTCGGCATCCTTCCCGAATACAGAACCCTCACAGGAACTTCCTTATAATAAAATTCTTTTACTGTCACTTCGATCATTTTAGGATTAATTGAAACAATTTCAATATTTTCCGGAATTTTCAGATAGTCTTCAGTAAATATACTGAACCTTGTACTATCATTTACATTATCAAGATCCAGGTGAAGTTTAAGATCTTCTCCGGTTATATCCCCTATCTCTTTGGACGTACCTCGGATAACAACTCTCACCTTTGCAGGCCTGCAATGCACATCTATCATCTGGGAAACATTCTGATTCTCCACATTGATCTCAAAACTCCGTTCAAGATAAGTTCTTTCCCTTCCTGATATCATAACCCAGACAAATAAGGCAAGTAAAAATGCAGAAGTTTTAAGTCCCTTATTATTAAAAAAGATCTTTTTTATATTCATTTTATTTTATAAATTATAGCTTTTAAGCCTGCTCTTCAGGCCTTCCCTGTCAATTCCCCTGATCAGTTCACCATTTACAGCCAGTGAGATCTTTCCCGTCTCCTCCGAAACAACAATGGTCACGCAATCTGTCTGTTGCGTTATTCCTATTGCAGCCAGATGTCTTGTCCCGCTTGGGCTGAGTTCCAGCAATGGAGGAAGAGGGAAAAAACATTTTGCCATTTCGATCCTCTGCCCGCTGATCACAACTGCCCCGTCATGTAAAGGTGAACCCGGTGTAAAGATCGTGAGGAGAAGGTCCTTATTGACCAGGGCATTCAGTTTTACCGGCTTATTTACATAATTAATTACTTTGTTCTCCCTTTCAATAGCAATAATAGCACCTATTTTTGATAGTGAAAGAGCAACAACTGTATTTACTATTTCATCTGTTACTTCCGATTTTTGATATTGATAATATTTTGTTTTGATCCTGCTTCCGATCTCTGTTAATACCTTTCTTAATTCATCCTGGAACAGGACAATAATGGCAAAGATCAGATATGTCAGAAAGTTATTTAAAATGAAGGAAAATGCAGTAAGCTTCAATAATCCTGTAATAAAGGCAAAAACCCCGATCAACAGAAGCCCTACAGCCATCTGATATGACTTTGTCCCTTTAATAAGAAGAAGAAGATAATAAAAAAGTATAAAAAGGAATGCCAGATCTATAATATCAATGATACCGAACTTTGAAAAAGCATTAACAAAATTTTCAAATATCATAGACCGTTATATCACTCCCTTAAGTTTTTTTTATAGTTTTTTTCTTTATTACTTTTTTTTTCCCTAGAATTCCATCTATCTCATCTGATGTCAGAGCTTCTTTTTCAAGAAGCAGTAAAGCGATCTGTTTTAATTTTCCCTTATTTGCCGATAACTTTTTTTCACTATTTGTGTAAGCTTTATCAACAATATTTTTAATCTCCTGATCTATCTTTCTGGCAGTCTCATCAGAATATTCGGTATGTGACATCATATCCCTGCCAAGGAATATCATATCATTTTTATTTGAAAAACTCAGAGTCCCCATTGAAGACATCCCCCATTCACATACCATTTTCCTGGCAATTGCAGTAGCTCTTTCAAAATCATTTCCCGCTCCTGAGGTTATCTTATTGAGGAATAATTTCTCACTGATCCTTCCTGCCAGGAGAACTGACAACTGGGCCTCAAGATACTCTTTCGAATAAGTATATTTGTCATCTATAGGGAGCTGCTGGGTAACACCCAGGGCCATTCCTCTGGGAATTATTGAAACTTTGTGAAGAGGATCAGCTTCATCTTCAATTGAAGCCATCAGTGCATGGCCAGCCTCATGGTAAGCCGTGATCTTTTTCTCTTCTTCGGAAATTATCATGCTCCTTCTTTCGCTTCCCATCAGAACCTTATCCTTCGCATATTCAAAGTCTGACATTTCAATTTTCTTCTTACCCATTCTTGAAGCATAAAGTGCTGCCTCATTAACCATATTTGCTATATCCGCTCCTGTAAAACCCGGTGTGGACCTTGCAAGTACCTTTATATCTACATCTTTAGCCATAGGTGTTTTCTTTGTATGGACCTTGAAGATCATCTCCCGCCCTTTTACATCCGGTGAAGAAACCATTATCCTCCGGTCAAACCTTCCCGGCCTTAAAAGAGCACTATCAAGTATATCCGGACGGTTTGTTGCAGCAATTATTATTATTCCCTCGTTCGGATCAAATCCATCCATCTCAACAAGTAACTGATTAAGTGTCTGCTCTCTCTCATCATGCCCGCCGCCGAGCCCTGCTCCTCTGGACCTGCCTACTGCATCGATCTCATCTATGAATATAAGGCACGGGGAGTGTTTTTTTCCTTCATCAAAAAGGTCTCTCACCCTTGATGCTCCAACACCGACAAATAGTTCAACAAAGTCTGAACCTGATATTGAAAAGAACGGAACATTTGCTTCCCCTGCCACTGCTTTAGCCAGGAGGGTTTTTCCGGTCCCCGGAGCTCCCACAAGCAGAACCCCTTTTGGTATCTTTCCTCCAAGCCTCTGAAACTTTTTTGGTTCCTTCAGAAATTCAATTATTTCCTGAAGTTCTTCTTTTGCCTCTACAACTCCTGCAACATCCTTAAATGTAACTTTATTTTTTTCGCCTGCAAACATTTTTGCTTTGCTCTTTCCAAAGGAAAAAGCTTTTCCGCCACCCTGCTGTTTCATCATCATCACCCAGAATGCAATGAGGATAAGAAAAGGGGCAAAGCTGAAAATATAGGATAACCATTCATTCTTATTGATCTTTTCAACCTTGAGCTTTACATTATTCTCCCTGAGAATTTTTACAAAATCCGGATATTCAACAGGTTTTGCAGTTTCATATTCCATGATCCCGCCTTCAGTGCTCTCAAATTTTCCTGATACCTCATTTGCCTTTACAAAAGCGGAAATTATCTCTTTTTTTTCAACCCTGTTCATAAATTCGGAAAAATCCATTTCCTTTATCCTGCCTCTTGAAACATCGGTTAACATTCCGTAAAGGAGCACCATAATTACAGCTGAAAATATCCAGAATAAAAAGCCTTTCGGCTTTTTCTGATTTATATTTTTTAAATTTTTCATATCTTTCATCTGAACCTCACAATTGTAATCATTATAACATAAAAGTTTACTCTATTGAAATTGAAAATCACTTAGTTAGAGACACAGGACATGTATAAATAATTGACAATGAACTGGTCATATGATAAAAATTACAAATGGGTAAGATAATCGGAATTGATCTGGGAACAACAAATTCAGTTGTTTCATTTATGGGCCCCAACGGCCCGGAAATAATACTCAGCAAGCAGGGTGACAGGATCCTGCCATCACTGGTCGCCTTTACAAATTCAGGTGAGGTTCTTATTGGTAATCCGGCAAAAAGCCAGATGGTCCTTAATCAGAACACCGTTTATTCTGTTAAAAGACTTATGGGGAAAAAGTTCTCTGAAGTAGAACCATACCTTCACCAGTTTCAATATAACATTGTTCAGGATACCGGAGATAAAATTAAAATAAAGGTGGAAGAAGACCTTTATTCTCCGGAAGAGATCTCATCAATGATAGTAAGAAAACTGAAAGAATCCGCTGAAGAAAAATTGAAGGAGCCGATCGATGGTGCAATAATAACCGTTCCGGCATATTTTAATGACTCGCAAAGGCAGGCCACAAGGGATGCAGGCGAGATCGCAGGGTTGAATGTTCTGAGAATTATAAATGAACCAACAGCCGCATCACTGGCCTTCTCTCTAAAGATGAAACAGAACTCAAAGGTACTGGTCTATGACTTTGGCGGTGGTACAATTGATATATCTGTCCTTGAACTGCAAAATGATGTAATAAGGGTTCTTGCAACTGCAGGAGATATCAAGATAGGAGGAGACGATTTTGATATCATGTTGACAGAAAAACTGGTTATAGAGATCAAAGATGAATTTAATGTCGATCTATTTAAGGACAAACTGGCCCTGCAGAGGATACGTGATGAAGCCGAGAAGGCAAAAAAGGAACTTTCCACTCTTGATGAGTACGAAATAAACCTTCCGTTCCTTGCTGAATCTTCAAACGGCCCGGTAAGTTTTCAACGGACACTGAAGAGAAAAGAATTTCAAGACCTGATTGCTCCCAAAGTGAAAGACACAATAAAAATATGTTCCAAAGCATTAAAGCTTTCCAATCTTGAGATCAAGGATATTGATGAAGTACTCCTTGTGGGAGGAACCACAAGGATTCCCTGTATTCAGAAACAACTGAAAAAATTCTTTGATAAAGAACCTAACAAAAGGGTTAATCCGGATGAAATAGTTGCACTTGGAGCAGCTGTTCAGGGTTCAATTGCAAAAGGTGAAAGCAGAGATATTCTTCTTGTTGATGTGATCGCAATTTCCCTGGGGGTAAAAACCTTTGGTGATGTTTTCACAAAGATAATTAAATCCAATACAACAATTCCCATAACAAAAAGTATGGTATTTTCCACTGCCGAAGATAACCAGACAGAAGTTGAGATAGATGTTTTCCAGGGTGAGAACAACAAAGTTGAAAAAAATAAGCTACTTGGTAAGTTCATTCTCGGAGGTATCCAGCAGGCACCCAAAGGGGAACCCAGGATCGAAGTATCTTTTAATATTGATATAAATGGTATTTTAAAAGTAACAGCAATAGACCTTTCCACAAAAAATTCAAAAGAGGTTGCAGTTCTTCATTCCGGGCTTCTGAGTTCTGAAGAAAAGGAACAGATCAGGGAAAAATATGAAGATGAGAAACAATCTGAAAAAGTGGAAGAGCCCGAATCTTCAATAAATTTAAGAGAAGAGATCAATTTGATAGGATATTTTTTTGAAGTTTGTATAAAAAACCCTGATATTGATGATCAGATAAAGGATGAATGCAGTAACCAGCTTGGGATAATAAAAAAAGAATTGGAGACCGGTGATAACAATGCACTGGAAAAATTAAAAAATGAACTGGAAATAATGCAGCAGGATATCAAAGTTATTCTTGAATCTGACAAAAAAGATAAACCCAAAGAGAAGAAAAAAGGGAAAAAAGATGACACCAACCCGTTCCTTACAATTCCCAAAGACCTGCTTGAAAAAAAATAGAATTATTCAGGATTATATCCGGATTCCTTTATTTGTGTTTTCACATCTTCTACACCGGCTTTCCCGTCAAAAACAACTTCTCTGTTTTCAACTGAAACCCGGAATGTTCCTATTCCGGGAATAGATCCAAGAGTTTTTTCTATAGCCATTTTACAATGATCACAGGTAATATCACTGACCTTTATTCTTTCCATATCTTTCTCCTTAACACGGATCATTTTTCCAGCCATATCGTATCTGCTGTTCAGGAACAGAAGGAGCATAATTATTGCAGATACCACTTTGATTGTATGGGAAAGGCCTCCCCCGTGAGATACGGAGATAAGAATATCAAGATCCATTGATCCTGTGATCCGGTCAAAAATAAGCCCAAGCCCCAATGATACTAAAATAATTGAGAGTAAATAGACAACGGCCACCCGTTTCCCGAGCCTTTTATATACAAAAGACATTGTTACCGTATTGGTTGCAGGGCCAGCAATAAGAAAAGCCAGTACTGCACCGGGGAGGATCCCCTTGATCAGCAACGAGGCGGCAATTGGAATTGAACCCGTTGCACAAACATAAACAGGTATGGAGATAAGCAATATGATCAGATAATGGAGGAAAGGTGTTGTCAGGTATGAAGAACCAAAATCAGAAGGGAGCATGGCTGATATTATCCCCCCTATTACAACACCTATAATAAGCCATTGGGCTATTTCCGAAGGGAGCACCTTAAATCCGTAAACAAAAATATCCTTAAAGCTCTTTTTTGCCTTTTTTTCAGGAGTAACTGATATTTTTTCTTCTTTCCCGTTTCCTTCAAAATGAGTTGCAATTCCTACAACAATTCCTGAAAAAAGTGAGGCAAGGGGACGAAAGACCGCATAAACAGGGCCCATCAGGGCATAGGTCGCAAATATTGAATCTATTCCGCTTGACGGGGTTGAAACAAGAAATGCCATGGTTGAACTTTTTGATGCTCCGTCCCTTCTCAGGGATTCTGCTATGGGGATCACCCCGCATGAACATACAGGAAGGGGAATGCCCAGGATCGTTGCCTTTATAGTTGAAAATATGCCGCTTTTTGAAAAATGTTTTTTTATATAACCTTCTCCCAGAAGAGTATGGAAAAGGCCGGCAAACAAAAACCCGATCAATAAAAACGGGCTTATATCTATAAATAAAAAATATATCTCTTTAAGTATATTTAACAGAAAACTTATCATAATTTTCCCCTGAATAAGTTAGACAATTATACAGAACAATCCCGCTAAATACAACCGCCGTGGTAATATTTGTATAGTTTAATACAGAGTTCGTGTTTAAATTAATTTGAATCGACAGATTTTTTTAAACAGAAATTGGAATATAAACGGCAAATCTTTCACCTGCACCATTTTCCTTTTTCTCCTGTTTGATCGTTCCACCCATCTTTATCATTTGTTTCTGGGAAAAATAGAGGCTGGTTTCATGCTCATCGGGATTGTTTGATATTATCGGTAAAAATATTTTCTCCCTGATATCTTCTGGAATTACAGTACCATTATTTTCAAAAACCAGTTTTAAAAAAAAATGACTAACCTCGTTCACTTCAATAATAATATTTTGAGTTTCTTCAGGATTAAACTTAAGTATTATTTGAGTCAGATCATTAATTACTTTAATAAATACTTCCTGATCAACCATAACTGTAATATTCTCGTTAATATTTTCTTTAATTACTATATTTTTATTTTCTAATTCAGGTTTATTCTGGTGAATAAACATTTGGATAAATTGTTTTAAGTTGGTCTCTTCCAACCTTATCTTTTGATCTACTGAAATATCACGTACCATTTTAATAAAAATTGAAAGCCTTTTAAGTTCACTTATTGAAGTTTTTAAGTATTCCCTGTTTGTATCCATTTCCCATTGATCCATATTACCCAGAAGTACCTGTAAGGTCATAATAACAGATGTAAGCGGATTTCCCGCTTCATGAGTAATCTCTGAAGCAAATCTTGATAGTTTCCTGTAATGGTTTTTATCATTAATTATCTCCATATAGACACTTTTTGAAGATATATCTGTTATCAGAACAAAAAATTTGTCAGGTTGTCCCTCTATCTGATAATATGAATACCCATATGTCAATTTCCCGTCAATTTCAATTTCATTATCAGTGGATATTATTTCTTCCGTATCAAAAGAGTTTAGAATTATTTTAATTATGTGCTGAGAATTATTATCTGTAAGCTTTATAAAATATTTATTAAGAAAAACAATCTCATTTTCAGATTTGTCCAGCACGAGTATACCTACTTCAATTTTATTGAGAATATTAAAAATGGCTGTTTCCTTATCAAGTGTTTGTTGTATCATATCATCCTTTTTATCATAAATCTTAAATTTCCTTAGTCATTATGAACCGTTTCCTGAATCAATCGGAAACTTCATACATGGTTCTCCCCTGGGAACTGAATTTGAGGACAGATTGAACATATAACCTGTCCTGCTTGGCAATGCTTCTGTAATAACTGATCTCCCGAATGCTTTTCTAAGAAAAAGATATTTTGAAGTAAAAAATAGTGTTTCAAGGGACTTTGAATAGTGGTAGGACATCGGCTGGTTATATTTTAACAGAAGTATTTTTTCGGGATATTTTAAATTGACTGAGAGAGTTGTAAAAGATCCTGTAAGTTTCTTTGTTGCATCCTGAATAGAATGAGCAAAACTCTCAGAATGTTCATCAAATTTTATTTCATTAAGTATTGAGAATATTATCTCACTATCAACTTCAGCCTGCCTTGTTAACTTCTCAGAACTAAAAAGATGATCATCATTTTTTATAGTTCCATTATGAACCCCAACAATATCACCTGCAATTATCGGATGATTATTATCCATATTCCATAAATCACCTTTTGTAGGTTTTCTTGTATGGCCGAGAATAATACTTACATTTGAGTCAATTTTTTTTAAGAATTCCAAATAGCCTTTGCTTTGCACAAATGTGCTGGCGGCTATAGGGGCTTTTTTTAATATATAGCTAGAGTCTGGCCAGACAGCTGCTACTCCGGTAGCTTCCTTACCCCTTTCTTCATGTTCAATGAGGACCTGAGTAAAGAGGGATTTAACCTTTTCAAGTTCATCCCGTTTGTACTTTTTTCCAACTACAATTCCGATAAGTCCACACATTTTATATTTTACTTCTGGAAAACAAATGCACCCAGTTCTTTATCCCATACCGGGTATTTTTCAATATATCCATCTATTCTTTGTTTGATCTCGTTTGCCGGTATTCCAGTTTTCTCCGAGACATCTTTCAACCATTCTGATATTGAACTTTTGTTCTTTTTTAGTCCCAACTCAATGATCTTTATGATCGCATAATCTTTTTTGTCAATGAAATCAGGATAATATGCTGTTGCCCTGAGGTCATTTTCTATCATTTCCCAATTGTCATTTTCAATTCTTCTTAATGATATGGGTTTCTCTACAAGGCTTTTAAGAACTGCATATGCAGGGTTTGTAAATTTGTTGAAAATGGACTTTAAAAAATGTAAGAGATCTGAAGCATTTTGCTGAAGCTCCCTAATCTCATTTTCTCTTATTTTTGATGTATCGCTCCTGGCCAAATTTCCATCATTATTACTTAGAAGGTCCATTATTTCTTTTTTTCTTTCCCATTGCGATTTCCCACCTGGATAGATTAATCCGTACTTGGATATTTCAACAGCTTTAAGAACCAACGCAAAAAACAGATATGTTTTTGCAACAATTGAAGTGGGAGAGAGATCTCCGTCCGGGAATCGAAGTTCAATATGGAAATTTCCAAGATCTCCGTTCTTGTTGAATTTCAAATGTTCCAGGTTAAAGAAATTCTGATGTTCCGGTACGATGATACTTTCCTTTAGCCTATCTTTTATTGTTCCCATTTTCATTTCTACCGGGGATATTGATACGAATTCCTGATGTGCATTGTGCTGACGCCTTCTGCATATCCCTTCAGGAACATTCCCTCCACTGAACAGAAACTTTAATCCGGGAGCATGACGTCTGATCAGGTTCCACAGATTTGCAAGGATTATCTCAGGGATGGTCTCTGCAAGACCGATGGCAATAAGATGAAAATGAAGGCCACAAGTGGCCTTCATTCTCACTTCCTTTTCCAGTAAGATTGAAATTATCTTGTTGTATTGTTCATGAAGCGAGCTCCATTGAGGATGTCTTCCTATAACCTGCAGTTCGACTCCACAGTGTTCTTTCACAACATCATAGATGCCTAGTTCTCCCAGATTTTCAAGGTCCAGAGAAGGCTTCATCAGATCTGCTATTTCATTTTTAAAATCTACAGGATCAACGCCTCTCGGACGGGCACATTCCAGTTCTGTGCCTATCTTTAACACACGGTAAAACAGGTCCTGATAATAATCATCCTGTCTATGTGACAAAACATCTTTACGTTCAAAAAACAGTACCTCTTCTGATTTGAGTCTGATACTATCGGTTTTTTCAGATCCTGTTTGCATACTTTTCATCGTACCCGGGGAAAGATAATTCGATATTATACGAATTTAGATTGAGATCTTTCATATGAAGGTCAAAATCCCAAAATAGGGAAAAACAATGTATAATTATCCTTCAGTTTTCAATGTGAATTTAGTACCTTTTATGTCTTTCTGGGGTTCAATATGCATGTGAGTTCTTACTCCCACTTTTTCAAGAGCGGCATGCATGGTGTTCATTACGGGGCATGTGAAAGGTTCATTAACACCTGTTGCAAGTATTTTTTGCGTAAGGTTCCACCCTTTGCATTTTGATCCTACAATTTCCCATCCACCGTCAATTTTTTCTACTTTTGCATCTTCAAAAAATCCTATCTCATCCACCCATATACGCATTAATTCTTTTAATACTTCATCAGCAGTTTCACCTTCGATCTCAAACCCCATCTCTTTCTGCATAATCTCAACCATATCTTTTCCAACAGTTTCCATTAGCGAGTAAGCAGAATCTTCAAAAAGATCATATATTCCCTTAGCCAATCCTTCAATCATCAAAGTGAAAACTTTAACTAATTGTTGTTTTTTTTCTTCCTCAGTAGCCATTCTTTTCCTCCTTTTTTAAGTTAAGTTAATTTTTCTGCTTCTGCTGCAAGTTTTTTTGCAACGAGCCTTAGATTTCCCAATGTTGCATTTGTATCAACAGCAATAAACAGGCTAAGGCCTGAATTGCCGAGAGGCCTTAATATGAACCATCCATTTTCCTCTTCCACAATAATTTCGTTAAGGGTTCCATTTGATAAATCCTTAACTGTTTTTGATACAAGGGCCTTGACCATTGCAAATTTTGCTGAAAAGGCATCAATATCAATCCCACTCGGATTTTCCTGAGCAAGCGGGAGTCCGTCCTTTCCGAAAATTGATGCAGTCTGCAGGCCATTAACTTCATTGTTTAAAATAGTTAGCATGTCATTCATAGTCGACATTTTTTCCTCCTTAGAATTTGAATTTAAACTTGTTTTTTTATCTTCACTGAGGACATCACTTGTAAAATCATCCTCAAAATTGTCTGTATTACTTCTAAACCTTTTTAAAATGCCCTTCATAAAATCAATAAATGGCATGTCAATAATTTTTTCAATTTTTTTCTTTTTGCTATTCACAACTATACTTGTTTCCTTTGCATTAATCAGTTTTAATACTGCCTCATCACCTTTCAATTTTTCATACTCGGCATTTATTATGTCACCTTCAAGCATATCGATACTGCCTGATTTTCCGTTAACCTTTACATTAAATGTAGCACTTCTTCTATCTACGTTAGCAACCTGCAAAATCGATATCAAGTCTACAGATTCGAAGCTTAAAGATGAACTCCCCCAGGATTTTCTGCAAATATCTCTGATAACAATATCTACACTTCCGAAATTTTTCTCTAATTCCTCTTTCTCTCTGAAAAATTCAACTATCATATTTTCAAACCATTCAAGGTCAAATGGTTTTGCGATAACATCTATAAATCCCAATTCATTAATTTTTTTCAAGGATTCTTCCGTATTATGAGCAGACATTATTTTTGAAGATCCTCTGAAATTTATTTTATTTAAATGGAGTAGCAGGTCAATGCCATCTTTTTTCGGCATTCTCAGATCAGTAATTACCAGTTCGTATTCATTCTTATTAATATTTTTTATTGCTTCATTAACGGAAAAGCATATATCTGTCTGGAATAAATGCTCAAATTTTTTTAACCCGGTTTTTAAACTTTCCAAAAAAATTTTCTCATCATCTACCAGCAAAAGTTTAGTCATCAGATCTTTCCATCTCCTTTATTATACTTTCTGAACAAAAAAAAATGATTTCTTTCATAAACTCTTTTTAGCAATAATAATGCCAAATAGTGTTTTAACTATAATTCTTACTGATTTTAACCGGCGGAAAACTTAAACGGCCTGTATGGTATTAATGATTTTGAGATACTAAAAAAAAAATAATTTTATTATTTAACTATAATAAATATTGCTCTATATCAAAATATTACATCTGATCATATATTGGTCTGTAACAATATGATTATTATGGGAACAGGATTTTTATTATGATTGTTTCAGTTTTCTTATCAGGGTCTGTCTTGAGATTCCGAGAATATCTGCAGCTTTCACCTGATTTCCATTAGTATGGATAAGGGCTTTGTTTATGAAAATTTTTTCAATCTCCGCAAGGGTAGGAATATTAATGCCGTTATAAACATGATTTATATTCATCGGATCGGGTTCTCTATTATCCCCTTTTATTTTTTTCATGATCTTGAAGTCATTTGATCTCAGTTGATTTCCTTTCATTTTACTAAAGGAATCAAATATAATTGATCGGAGCTCCCTTATGTTACCCGGAAATGAATAGTTCGAAAGCATGGAGAGTATTTCTTTCTGGTAGGTGATGCCCTTTCTTCCAAAATTTTTTTCTGCTTCTTCTATGAAGTGTTCAACGAGTATGGGAAGGTCTGACAAACGTTCTCTCAAAGGAGGGATATGAATGTGGTGAACATCAAGTCTGTAGTACAGGTCCTTTCTGAATTTTCCTGATTCTGTAAGTTTTTTCAGATCACAATTTGTGGCTGCAATTATTTTAGCATCAGAATGTTTAATTATGTCACTTCCCAATTGACGGTACTCTTTTCCCTGCAATAAACGTAACAACTTAATCTGGGAATTCTGACTCAGGTCACCAATCTCATCCAGGAACAATGTTCCCCCCCTTGCTTCTTCGACAAGTCCTTTTCTGCTCTCTCCTGCGTCAGTAAAAGCGCCTTTCTTATGTCCGAACAATGTATCTGAAAATATATTATCATCAAGCCCTGAGACGCTTTCCGGAATAAATGGCCCCTTCTGGCTGCTCTCTTTATGGATCGCTCCAGCCACCAGTTCTTTTCCGACACCTGTTTCTCCGGTGATCAGGATCGGTTCCGAGGTGTTTGCAACCGCACTAATATATTTAAAAATAGATATCATTTGGGGATGATCGGTTATGATCTTTGAAAAATTTTCTGATTTGGAGAATGTATAACTTAAGAGTTGTTCCTTTAATGCTTTGTTTTCTTTTTCTATGGTTTTTCTCTTTAGTGCATTTTTAACAGATGAGATAAATCTGTCTTCATCGATGGGTTTTACAAGGTAATCAAAAGCTCCACCCTTAATACAATTGATCGCTGAATCCATCTCCATATTACCGGTAATGATCAGAATAGGAATATCCGGAAAATTTTTGGTGACCTGAGGAAGAAGTTCTTCTCCTGACAGATGGGGCATTGTCAGGTCCAGTATTATTAATTCAATTTTTTTGGAATCAAGCAATGAAACTACATCTCTGCTGTCAAAGCAGCTTAAAATATTATTAAATCCGTTTGATTTCAGAACGATCTCATAACTCTTCAGGATGAACCTGTCATCATCAACCAGTAATATCGGATTTTTCGGATTCAATGAAGTGTTCATTTCTTTTCTCCGGCAGGATTAGTTTTAGTAATAGGAAGTGTGATTTTTACTTTTGTACTATTTTTTTCAAAAAAAAACTCCATAGAACCGTTATGTTCCTTAATTATTTTTGAAGAGATAGATAATCCCAGCCCTGTTCCTCCTTCTTCCCTTTTTGTTGTAAAGAAAGGTTCCATAATATATTTCCGGTCTTCTTCGTTAATACCTCCCCCATCATCTTCGACATTAATAATAACATATTCCTTTCTTTCATCAACTGAAGTTGATATAAATATGGATTTTTTTTTTGAAGAAGAGGCCTGGCATGAATTCTGAATTAAATTTATCATTACCTGCTCGAGATTTTTAAAATTCCCGAAAATGATCGGAAGATCTTTTGCAAATAAAACCTGGAGATTATCCGTAGATTTTTTTATCATCCCTTTGAGGAGGTCTATTGCAGATTTAACAACCTCATTTATTTCAATTTTCTCAATGAATGAGGATCTTTCCTTTCTTGAATATAGTTTAAGTTCATTAACTATGCTTTTTATTCTCTCTGAATTTTTTATTATCCCGTTTAAAATACTGATAATTTCTTCTCTAAAATCATTATAACTTAAGCCGGCTATATTTAAAGACCTGTTCATCGCATAATGTTCATCAAGCACTGGAATTATATCCCTGAATGCTTTAAAAAGGATAGAGGAATTGAGCCGAATAGAATTGTTTGGATTATTTATCTCATGTGCAACACCAGAAACAAGAATTCCCAGACTGATCATTCTGTCTGCATGGAGGAGAATCTCTTTTTGTTTTGCCGCTTCCTCTTCATCCTTCATTCTTTTAGAAATGTCTATTGAATACTGAATCATTTGAATTATTTTTCCTGAATTGTTAAAAATAGGATAACTGTGTGTTTCATATATTTTATTTCCATCAACAGCTGCGCAAAAAGTTTGATTGGAAATGAATGGTCCGGCAGTCTTTTTTATTTCAATTATCGGGCATATCTGATCTTCACTGCATGGAGATTCTTTATCGTGAGCCATTCTAAAGCAGAATGATTTTTTGTTGGGAAATATCAGATCTGTCGCCTTATTTTTAAAAATTATTTTGAAGGAGTCTGTATCAATTACATAGAACGGGAGAGGAAGAGAATCAATTGAAGATTGAAAAAAATTCTTCTGTTCTTCAAGTATGATCTCTTTTTTTTTCATTTCAGTAATATTGGATAATACAAGTACACTACCTGTTAGTTCTCCATTTTCCGATATCAAAGGTTCCATTATTGATCTGAACCAGGATTCATCTATTTGAAGAACTCTTTCTTCTTTTTTCCCTGATTTCATTACACTTTCAACGTAACAATCCTTAAAGTTCTTTATTCTCTGGTTCAGAATTTCACAAACCTTATTCTCCAATATTTCCTTAAAAGTAAGCCCTGTGAGTTTTAACATAGATTTATTACATCTGATTATAACTCCATCCTTATCCAGTAATGCAATACTTGAATTCATAGTGTCAAAAGTTCTGTTCCATTCGTCAGCCTTCTTCTTCAATATGTTTTCCAGATTTTTCTGGCCACTTAGATCTTTGATCTCAGCGATATTCCCTAATCTCTTTTTCGCTTTGTCACCTGATTCGGGGGAAACCTGATCCTTCCCTAATTTAAATTTGCCCTTTTTCCCGGAAGTATCCAGGATCTCCCCGAGCTTATCGGAAACATTTCTTGAAATTATATTCAGTATCAATTCATTGTCAGGCCCCGGAATGATAAGAATCCTGTTAAAAAGTAATTTTTTATCTCCGTTAAGAGTGAGAATCTCCGATTCAAATTCAACCTCTTTTCTAAAATCCAGACATTGTTTAATGTTGTTCCTTAAGATATCCCTCTGATTTGAAGATAGAAAATCAAAAAGATTTTTTCCTATTATTTTGCCTTTATCGATTTCAGTGAAGGTTTTATTAACATACAAGATCGTTCCGTCCAGACTTAAATTTGTAATATATTCCGGGATATTTTCTGTAAGGCTTTTCCAATTTAACAACTCATTTAATCCCTTCACATTTCCGGTCTTTTCTACAATGTTCTTATTTTTACCTTTCTTCATCTATTTTTCTCTACCTGTGCAATCCTTCTTTACTAACTGACTTAAAAAAAATTTGACTTTACAATTTGTAGAGTTCATTTGATAGTAATATACTAATTATTTTGAATAATACAAAATAAAAATTTTTATTTCAAATTAGTTGTCTTGAAAAATTTTGGAATGGATTTTCCTTCTTTAATGAAAGTTTAAAAATGTATTTGCAGGAAAAGGAAATAACATATCATTTATGTTATAATTTTTTGAACATCCCGGTTATAAATTTTCCGGGACAGGAGGTTATTTTATGGTTTCAAGGCCGGAAAAAATCGATTACTATCTTGATATTGCAAAAGTTGTCTCATCCCGATCCACATGTTTGAAAGTACTCATCGGAGCTATAATTGTAAAAGAAGATCAGATCATTGCAACCGGATATGTGGGCGCACCGCGAAAGACCAAAAGTTCCCTGGAACACGGATTCTGTCTCAGGCAGAAACTTGAGATCCCTTCCGGCTCCCGGTATGAATTGTGCCGTTCTGTCCATGCGGAACAGAATGCCATAATAAACGCTGCCAGAGCCGGTGTCAGCCTTTTAGGCGGAGATATGTATATCTATGGAGAGTCAAGAATTTCAGGAAAAGTTATAAATGCATTCCCTTGTTTCATATGTAAAAAAATGATAATTAACAGCGGAATAGAAAAAATAATCTGTTCAGTTCAGGATGAGAAGGAAAAATACAAAGTTTTCTCCGGTGATCTGTGGATAGAGGAATGGCAGAAGAACGATATAATTGATGACAAATATAAATACAAGGGGTAAATTTTGAACAGAAAGGGGAAGAATTTTTTAGGATTAACCGGCAGGATGGCAGCCGGGAAAGGTGAAATAGTAAACATTCTTTTAAATCATGGATACAAATATATATCACTTTCTGATATTGTGAGGGAAGAGGCGGAAGCGGATGGTGTTGTAACCAGAGGTGAGATGCAGGATATCGGCAACAGGCTCAGAGAAGAAGGAGGATCCGGGGTCCTTGGCAGAAAGGTAAAGGAAAAAATAGAAGAATCATTAATTATAAAATGGGTAATAGACGGGATCCGCAACCCGGCAGAAGTGGATGAACTGAAAAAACTCGGCAATTTCCACCTGATAGCAATCAACTCTGCTGAAGATTTGATCCTTAAGAGGCTTAGAAAAAGGAGCCGTGATACTGATATTGCAGATGATACTGAATTGAAAAAAAGGCTGAACAGGGAGTGGGGAATAGGTGAACCTGCAGGTGGCCAGCAGGTGGGAAAATGTGTAGAGATGGCAGATTTTTTCATAAAAAATGACGGAACTTTAAATGAACTTGAGGAAAAAGTCATTAAAATTTTAAGTTCCACGGAGGGGCAAAATGTCTAATAAAATTGCAGTCTATCCCGGATCTTATGATCCGTTAACCAACGGGCACATTGACATTATAGAGAGGGGATTAAAGATCTTTGATAAAATAATCGTAACTGCTTTGAAAAACCCTGCAAAGACCTACCTTTTTCCCCTTGAAGAGAGATTATCAATGATGGAAGAAACTTTCAGAGATAACAGGAATATTGAAATAGATTATTTTGAAGGATTATTAGCAGACTTCCTTAAAAAAAAGGGAACCTTTACCGTTGTCAGAGGATTAAGGGCTATCTCCGATTTTGATATAGAGTTCCAGATGGCATTGATGAACAGGAGCATTCTGGATAAAATTGAGACCATCTTTCTGGTACCTTCAATTTCTTATTCTTTTTTAAGCTCAAAACTGGTTAAAGAGATCTATAAGTTCGGCGGGGAAATAAAAGAGATGGTCCCGGAAATAGTAGACAAAAAACTGAAAGAAAAATACAAAACCTGAGAGATCAAAAAATATAGAAACCGGGAAAGAATTTTTTATTATAAGATCAAAAAAAATTCAACTTAATAAATATCCGTTTATTTACGCTTTAAACAGTTATATTCAACTTCAGGAATGGTTCTCCTCTTCTTCCGGTATTTCCTCATATCCTGTTATCATTGCTCTTATATTGGAAAATATTGTATGTCCTGTCGTTGTCATATAAACATGGATAATAACAAATGAAACTATGATAAAAGCTCCGGCAGTATGAATTATGCTTATGGGTTTTACCGGGCCCACTTCAACTCCCATGTTAATGCTGGCAAAGAAATAAACGATCCCTGTTACTACCATAAGTGGTATCAGTATGAATCTGAAAGTAAAATATGTGATCCTCTGGAGAGGGTTCAATTTACTTAGTTCTGATTTTTTCACCGGGTGAGGTTCATTTAAAAATATTCCCCTGCTATAGTACATAATCATATCTTTTAGTTTATTTCTCGTTAAAATATACTGTTTCCACTCACCTGTTGTTGCAAACCAGAAGAAAATGAACATATAGAGAAAAATCAGGATCAGAGCCGCAAGATTGTGAATTCTTACTGCAGAACTGAATCCCAGAAGTACAAAATTCCCATGTATCTCAAATCCGGTGATCGCCAGAATGAAAATAAGGAGAAACTGAAACCAGTGTGAAAATCTTTGAAATATGGAATATAATTTAATTTTTATCATTCTCTGCTCCTACTTTTTTAATTTCTTACCGAAAAACAATCTTAAAGATGAATGGATCATAACACCGAATATAACACCCAGTATTGAGAGGAATCCAATTGTGTCAAGGATCTTTATCCTGTCTCTTCCGGGAATCCAGCAGCTTTGCATATCTTTCAAACGCCCATTCCTTGAGTGACATTCGGAACATTTAAGTGCATCCTCTTTCGGTGAGACCATGTGTGAAACAGGCCAGTACATTTTTGTTTCGATAAAATCAATTTTTCCGCTGAAAGGTTTCCCCGCATATTTCATCCCTTCTGCAGCAGATCTTTCCCAGTCAAAGTCAGACCAGTATGCACCGGATCCTTTTTTTCCAAAAAGTTTTACATAAACAAAGTTTTTATTCACCGGATCATAAGGTTGTTTACCTTTCATTACCTTCATTGGCCATATCTTTGTAGTATCACTATTACAATCACCATACATCCTGTTAAGTTCTACCGGTACCTTTGACGGGTCTATCTTGTCATCGATAACTGTGTGGCCTGCTATACCATTAAAAAGAAAATATTCGGGAACAATATTTTTTGCAAGTTTAAACTCACCTTTTTTTCCGTTATAAATGACATTACCATCCTTATCTTTTTTAACCAGTGGTTTCCCTTTGTCCGGCCCTGAAGTTATTTTTTTCCCGGCTTTGGACCAGTCCCAGTAAACCTTTGTTTTATAAACCTTTGAGTAATGCGGAATGTGACAGGTCTGGCATGCTATATTTTTGCTGTGCCTGTCAAGAAGAAGATGTTCGAAGGTTGTTTCCGGTGATTTTCTTTCTCTGAGTTTACTATTGTATCTTGAGTCATATTTATCTACAAATAATCTTTCTGTATGTGGGTTTTCAGTATGACACTTTTCGCAGCTGACCCTGTTCTTATTCTCTGTTTCAACAGAATACAATTGACCTTTGATATCATGTTTCCGGGCAGGGTGACAATCGGTGCAGGCCATGTTTGCACCATCCTTTGCCATATGAACATCAACATTGCGAGTTGCATTTAGTAAGGATTTATCCAGGTCACCATGTTTTACATCGTTTCCTCCTCCTCCATAAAAATGACATACTCCACAATTTTCTCTGCCCGGTTTTCCTACATTTTGAGCTATAAAATTGTAATCCGGTTTATAATATACTTTTTTGTTCCCTTTAAAAACAACAGAATCTTTGCCTGAAAGGGAACCAAAATCTCCACCTACGGGGTAGCCGGCACCTGAAGGGAATTTTTTATATGTTCCTGTTTTATCATGACATACCAGACAATCAACTTTTGACTCATCTGAAAAGTCAAAGTTTTTACCTTTCCAGCCATATCCGATATGGCAACTTGTACATCTCTCTTCGTTCGACTGAATGGAAATACAAAAATTATTCAGCCCTTTTGATTTGCCTACCTCAAAAGTTTTCCCCTCTCTTCCCGGAAGTTTATCTGTCTTGTTTGACCAGGTCCAGTGAGAGGTTTTCATTATTTCTCTGGCTGCTTCTGTATGACATGTCAGGCAGGCTTTTGTAACATCTTCCGGTTTATCAAATTTCTTCTTGAAAATTTCATAATGTGTATGATTGTTCACTTCGTGGGCTGCAGGAGCTGTCTCACTGAACGAATACATTAAAAATAGCAGCGAAATGATCATTACAGACATTTTTATTTTTTTATACATTGCAAAATACCTCCTTCAGCCTTCAGCTCATATCTGAGGCCGAAAATCTAAAAAATGAATTTTATGCCTATGTTCACGACAAGTCAATGTAAAATTGTTAAAAAATATAATTTTTTTAACAATTTAATTTTTTATGGTTTTTTAGAATAAATTTTTTTCAGGTTAAAAATTTGTTTGTGCCTGTTCTATTTTCCGTTGATCTTACGGTTTATAAGAGTTGCCTGAAATGCTGCACCGAATCCGTTATCAATATTAACAACACTTAAACCACCGGCACAGGAATTAAGCATCGATAATAATGCAGCAATACCATTAAGATTTGCCCCGTATCCAATGGAAGTGGGAACTGCAATGACAGGAGTTGATGTAAGGCCGGCAACCACGGAAGGCAGGGCCCCTTCCATCCCGGCAACAACAATAAGGACAGAATAATCATTTAATTTCGACTTCATATCAAGGATACGATTTATACATGCCACCCCGACATCATAACCCCTCTCCACTTTATTACCCAGATATTCAGCAGAAACAAATGCTTCTTCTGCAACATTTTCATCAGAAGCTCCTGCCGTGATCACAAGAATTTTTCCATCAAGTTCAGGTTTGATTTCTTTTCTGAAAGTTATGATACGGGCTTTTTCATGATAATTAAGAGAAGGATATATCCCGGTTAGAATTTTTCCACGTTCCTCATCTATCCGGGTAATAAGAATATTTTCATTCAGTTCTTCAAATTTTTCAATGATCTTTTTTAACTGGTCCAGGTTTTTCCCACTGCCATATATAACTTCAGGGAGGCCCCGTCTCAGTTTTCTGTGAAAATCCAGTTTAATATCTCCCAGGTCCTTATAGGGAAAATGTTCGATAAAAGATAAGAACTCACTGTCAGAAATCTTCCCTTCTTTAAGAAGTTTTATCTTTTCTTTTATATTGTTCTCCATGATTTTTGAAACCTCTTTTTTCTCTATCGTTACCGGATTTTCCCCCGTTCTTTCTCGACCCTGATGCCTTCCACTGTTTCTGTTTCTGATAATTAGGGTGCGGCCTGTATGGAAATTTAACTTTAACCGGGTCTACACCCAGGACATTCTGCCATGTTATATTTCCAAGCCCTGCAAGATTACTGTAATGGATGTAAGGCACATCTTCAACATCAAAACCCATTATATAGGTGGTAAGAGCATCAGCAAGAACGGGATCCTCGGAAGCAATTGCAAACCCGTGAAAGACAGGACTGCCTTTGACCGGCCCTTTTCCTTCCATCCCGTAAAGGCCGTCAACAATTACCAGTGAAGGCGATACCCTTTTCAAAAGCTCAGCAAAATTTTTTCCTGCAAAATCAAGTTGTTTTAAAAATTTTTCATCTTCTCCCATATTCAGTTTCCTGCTCTCACTAATAACCGAACCATAAAGGAATTCCCTCTCTTCGGCTTTAACATAACCTGTCATATTCGGGATAGACAAGAAAACAGGAAAAAGATGATGGGTCTTTGGCGGGACTATTGTAATGGTATAATCTGATTCGAAGGTTGCATGACTAACTTCTCTTGAACCTGTCAGTGTTTTTGCTTCAAATTTCCCGTCGTGGGGAAGTTCATCCAGGTTAACAAGCTTTACTCCCATCAGCTCAACCTCTTTATACCTGAATTTATAGAAAATATCCCATGTCGATTTTTTTATCTGATAAGCTCCATCCGATCCTTCGATAACGGTTATATCAGATACTCCATATGTATCCCTCAGATAGATTATAAGCCCCTCAACAGTTTCATAATGAGTATTTGCATATATTTCCCTCGAACCTGATAAATTTATTTTGATTGCAATTTTATCAGATGGTTTAATATTAATATGGGGTGAAATGGTTTCCATTATCTTATTTAAAAATTTACTCTGCCTGGTCTCTTTTATCAGGGCTATCTCTTTTTTATTCATTAATCAGTATAGCCACTCTATTCGATAATACTATAAAATATTTCAACATCATTTTATTATATATTAAAATCCGTCTTAATTCAAAACTCAAAATCAGAAAGTGGGTGTATCTAACGCTCTTCTAATAATTATTTTCTTTGATCTCAAAATATGACTGAGGATGGAGACAGGCCGGGCATAGTTCAGGGGCCTTTTCCCCTTCATGCAGATAACCGCAATTCCTGCATTTCCATACTATACTTCCACTTCTTTCAAAAACCTTACCTGATTCCAGATTATCATAAAGTTTCAGGTACCTGGCTTCGTGAGCTCTTTCCACCTCTGCAATTTTTCTGTATGCTACAGCGATCTCAGGGAAACCTTCTTCATCTGCAACCTTTGCAAATTCAGGATAGAGCAATGTCCACTCTTCATTTTCACCTTCAGCCGAGGCTCTCAGATTCTCAAGTGTATTTCCAATCTTTCCGGCAGGATAAGCTGCTGTTATCTCCACCATTCCCCCCTCCAGGAATTTAAAAAACCTCTTTGCATGTTCTTTCTCATTTAGAGCTGTTTCAGCAAAAAGTGCCGATATTTGTTCCAGCCCCTCTTTTTTTGCCTGTTTGGCAAAATAGTCATATCTCATCCTTGCCTGGGATTCCCCGGCAAAGGACTTTAAAAGATTTTGTTCAGTTTTTGTCCCTTTTAAACTTTTCATATTATTCTCCTTTCTATAAATATTTATTAATCTTTACAAAAAAAAAAGTCAATATTTTGATCTGAAATATTTTTCTTTTTCCACTTAAATTTAATAATGTTATAATTATCTCCGGAGGAGCCATGAAATATTTAACAGGATCATTAATACTTTTTTTAATAATATTACCTTTATCAGGCGGTAAAATTGATAAATATGCCGATCTTATACTGATCAAAGGAAAAGTTCTGAC
Source organism: Acidobacteriota bacterium (assembly GCA_039714255.1). Lineage (GTDB taxonomy): Bacteria > Acidobacteriota > Aminicenantia > UBA2199 > UBA2199 > UBA647. Next base: position 3,366 of record JBDLJQ010000039.1, on the reverse strand, counting down.
AATGGACAAAGGACTGAAAATTACTGAAGCTGTCGCCATAAAAAATAACAAAATACTTCAAACAGGAAAAAACAATGAATTATTAAAACTGAAAGGAGAGAGGACAAAAGTGATCTCCTTAAAGGGAAAAACTATAATTCCCGGGCTTCATGATGCCCATCTCCATTTTGAGTCAGGGGCAAACCTGATCCTGAACAGGATAGACCTGAGATTTTTAAACAAAGAAGAGATACTGAAAAAAATAGAGGAATCGGTAAAGATATCACCTGAAGGGGCATTGATAAGAGCATATAGTTATAACCAGACATATTTTAAAGATAAAAAATGGCCGGACAGGTATGATCTTGACAAGGTATCTCCTGAAAATCCGGTGATCGTAACAAGGGTAGACGGCCACTCCATATGGGTTAATTCAAAAGCACTTGAAATGGCAGGCATAACCAGGGACACAAAGGATCCTCAGGGAGGAGAATTACTCCGGTTTAAAGATAATTCCCCTACAGGGATACTTAAAGAAAATGCTGAAATGCTGGTTAACAAAATTAATGGGCCGAAAATGGTAGTTCCCGGAGCCAGAGGGAAGGACCATATTCTTAATGCAATAAAATATGCAAATAAACTGGGGCTCACATCTGTTACTACTTCAGGCGGAATTAAACTGATAGAACATTTGAAAACCCTGGAAAAAAAAGGGCTACTTTCATTGAGGTTTAATGTATGGATCACCCCTGAAGAGATGGATAATTTGATAAATAAAGGTATAGGATTCAATGAGGGATCTGACAAAATAAAAATATCTTTTGTAAAACTTTTTTCTGATGGTTCTGTCGGATCAGCTTCTGCAGCCTTCTTCAAGCCCTACCTTCACCGCCCTGATTCCAGAGGGATACTTATACAACCAGTCCCTGAACTTGAAAATATAATAAAAAAGATCCATAAGAACAATTGGCAGGTGGGTGTCCATGCCATAGGGAACAGAGCTGTTCATATTGTGTTGGATTCGGTTGAGAAAGCTCAAAAACTATATGGGGTTAAAGGGCTCCGTCACCGGATAGAACACACACAATTTATAATCGATAATGACCTGAACAGATTTAACAATCTGCAGATGGTCCCATCAATGCAGCCTACTCACTGTACATCAGACCTGCTTGTAGTGGAGGAAAGGGTTGGAAAAGACCGTGCCCGCCAGGGATACAGATGGAACTCATTCAAAAAAAAGGGGACATTGCTTGCATTCGGGACAGACTGGCCGGTTGAACCCCTCGATCCGAGGAGAGGGTTATACTCTTCAGTTGAGAGAAAAAACATTGAGAGTAACATCCCGGAAGGCGAATGGTTCCCGGAAGAAAGAATTTCCATAACTGATGCAATAAAATATTATACATACGGATCCGCATATGCTTCTTTTAATGAAAAAAGACTGGGTTCAATAGAAAAAGGTAAGCTGGCAGATCTCACAATATATGATGGTGATCTGATGGAACTGTCAAATCAGAACAAACGGGGACTGTTAAAAGTACCGGTATTCATGACCATAATGGACGGCAGGATAATTTTTTCAATCAAATAAGGAGAATTATCAAAGTTTACCCGTCAGTGAATTCCTGTATCCAAGGACAAGAGAACCGGTCTTCAGGCCGGTAAATCCGGAAACCACATCACATTTAACTTTGAAAATAAAAAAGATATTTTTATTATCTTCTCCCTCCAGTGTCTCAAAATTTCCCTGTCCTTTTGAAATTATAATGTCACTTTTATTATAAACAGATATAAATTCGGGAGTGCTTATCGGAATAACAGTACCGGCATAAGTTGACCCTGTCTCAATAATTTCCGCATATTTATCTATCCCTATATAAATAGCATCTTCAATGATTATATCATTTATGGCCGGGCCTGATCTTACTCCATACCATATCTTCATATCGGGGTAAAATTTTCTGATCTGTTCCAGAAAAAGCATGTCAAAAACAGCCTCTCCGGCATTATCGGAAATAACAAGTAATGTCCCGGCAGTTTCAAGCCGGTTCCTGAACTTCACATAGTCATTTACAGTAAGATACTGCTCTTCTGTCTCTGAAAAGATCTCATCAATATCAAATATTCTTACTCCGCCATAATCTATAATATTTCCCAGCAGTGAATAATAAAGTGAAGTAAATAAAGGGTCATCTGAACTCCTTATTTTACTTCTGAAACCATTAATATTATTCAATATCAGGTCATTTTGTTCCTTTCTTAATTTTTTATAAGGATCCGGAATCCCCGTTTCATCTGTTAATTCTTTATATATGATCTCTGAATACAGGGGAGGTAAAAATGAAAAATAGTCAAGTTCATCAGACTTTGACAATGTTCTTTTGAAAATTCTTTCAGAAAGATCATTATTCAGGTCCAGATATTCAGTAACTCTGGTGATCTGGTTCAGGATACAGGTGACACACTCTTTTTTCATTAACATTTTTAGTACTCCGACAATCAGTTTTTGTATATTATAAAACTATACCGATAATAATTGAAGAAATAATTGATTGAGTTTACAACTATTCCGAAATCCCTTTGATATAACTCAAATAATCATCAGGTGGATCATTTAAAGCGACCCCGATCTCTTTTAACGGAGATTCAGGATGGGACGGATATTCATCAACCCAAATTATAGATCCCTGCAAACTTACAGGTTTCCTGTCTATCTCTATTTCCATATCAATAAAGTCCGATGATGAGAATGGATATTCAGATTTAACGGAAATTCCGTTATATGAGACATTGGTTATAATTGCAGAATATCTCTTTTTTTCGCTCTTAATAATGACCTTTTTTAAGCCATAAACTCTTTTTTCGTTTCTGTTATCCATAAATATTCTCAAATTAATATATTTAACAGAGACATTTAAAAAACATCTCTATATATTAAACTATTTATAAATAAAAAATTCAATTACTTCAGGATTTTATCCAAATATTCAATAAAATTATCAGGAGGGTTTAAAAAAAGAATTCCGATCTCTTTAAGGTTCGATCCCGGCTCGGCCATATGGTCATTAACCCATCTTACCGAACCTTTAACATTGATTTTATTATTTTCAATTTCAAAATCCATTAATATTTCCTTGTATGTGGGAAGTACAGTATCAATTATTACAGAAACACCTGTTTTTGAAATACTTGTCATAACAGCAGAAAATTCTTTGTCTTCACTCCTGATAATCAGGTTTTTCAGTCCGTATACTCTCTCTTCTCTTCTATTCTCCATTATCAATCCTTTAATATATAATAATATCTAATTGAAAAATTTTAAAGAAAAATCTCATTTTTTTCAAAAAAAACAATTTAATCTCAGAATTAAACTTAAAAATCAAA
>JBDLJQ010000038.1:0-28178 GCA_039714255.1 Acidobacteriota bacterium | reverse complement strand
GTGATCGCAGCTGTCAAGGTCGTCTTTCCATGATCTACGTGCCCTATGGTTCCTATGTTCAAGTGGGGCTTACTTCTGTCAAACTTTTCTTTGCTCATACAATCCTCCTAAATTTTCTTTCCTTTATTTATAAAAATTTATCAAATCAAAACAAAAGCCCTCGATCAGATTTGAACTGATGACCTCATCCTTACCAAGGATGTGCTCTGCCATCTGAGCTACGAGGGCATAAAAGCGGGAGACGGGGCTCGAACCCGCGACCTACAGCTTGGAAGGCTGTAGCTCTTCCAACTGAGCTACTCCCGCTTAAATTGGGCAGGGGCGGATTCGAACCACCGAAGGCTAAAGCCAATGGGTTTACAGCCCATCCCATTTGACCGCTCTGGAACCTACCCGTACATAAAAAAACTAGCTGGCGAAGGGACTTGAACCCCCGACCTGCTGATTACAAATCAGCTGCTCTACCAGCTGAGCTACGCCAGCAAAAAAACGCAATGAGTATACCACACCTATAAGAGATGTGTCAATATTTTTGAAAAAGGGAATACCACTTTTTCAGAGGGATTATACTATTTTTTATGGGACTGTGCAACCATTTAATACTAAAATAATTATATTTATTTTTTTTTTACCTGAGTCAAATGTATTTTTGCAATTGATTCACTTAATGAACATTGCATCGCCATAAGAAAAAAAATTATATTTTTCCTTAATTGCCTCTTCATAAGCCTCTTTTATAAGGTTTATACCTGCAAATGCTGACACCAGGATAAAGAGGCTCGATTTTGGCAGATGGAAATTGGTTATCATCTTATCGATCATTTTAAATTCAAATCCCGGATAGATAAAAAGTTCTGATTCAAAAGATTCCTTTTCTTCACTCAACCGGGCAAATGTTTCAAGCGACCTTACTGACGTTGTACCTACTGCAACAAGTTTTTTACCTGCTTTTTTCTTAAACTTTATTTTGCCGGAAATATTATTCTCAATTTTTATAGATTCGCTCCCCATTTTATGGTCCCGGATATTATCAACTTCGATCTTTTGAAAAGTTGCAGGGCCTACACTGAGGGTTATTTCCAGCATTTCATGATCCTTTGAAATACTATTCAGTAGATCTTTACTGAAATGAAGCCCGGCTGTAGGTGCTGCAATTGATCCCGGATTTTTTGAAAATAACGTCTGATACCTCTTCAGATCAAAATCTCTGTATTTATCAGCCTCATTCTTCTTCCTTTTTATATAGGGAGGAAGCGGTGCAAACCCTATTTCATATACCTTTTCCAGCTCACAATTAAATCTCAGGGCCCTTATCCCCCTCTCTCCCCTACCCGTCACAACAGCTTCTATGCCATTTTTAAAAAAAATAGTATTCCCAACATCAAGTTTCCTGGCAGGCATTGCAAAAACCTCTACACTTTGTTCTTCTGTTTTTTTTATTATCAGGATCTCTGCTTTACCATTTCCCACACTCCCGAAAAGGCGTGCCGGTATCACTTCAGTATTGTTCATAACAAAAAAATCATCCGGTTCAAGCAATTCTGTTATATCAGAGAAATAGTGATGGGAAATATTCCCTGTATCTCTATCAACCACCATTAAACGGGAATTTTCCCTTTTTTCAGCGGGGAAACGGGCAATCCTCTCATCGGGTAGATCAAAATCAAAATCAGTCAATTTCATCGACAGATTTTATAACATTATCCCGGCATTGGTCAAATATCATCTAAGTTTATGATGTAATAAAAAAAGTTCAAACCTTAATTTTATCTCTGTTTTTTCTTTACTTATATTAAAAATTTTAATAAAATTATCACTCTTAATATATTTACTTTAAAAGGAGTTATTATGGGTAAAACTTTTGTTGAGAAGGTTTTTAGTAATAAGTCGGGAAAAGATGTAAAAGCCGGGGCAATTGTTTCTGTTGAACCTGATTATGTAATGAGTCATGACAATGCAGCTGCCATATCCGGAACTTTTAAAAAGATCGGTGTCGAAAAGATCAAATATCCTGAAAGGGTTGTAATCATCCTCGACCACGAGATACCGGCACCCAAAGAATCCAGTGCGATAAATCATAAAGAGATCCGCAATTTTGTCAAAGAACAGAATATTCCAAACTTTTATGATATTAATAACGGTATCTGCCACCAGATTTTTGTAGAAGAAGGATTTGCGATGCCTGGAAAACTTATAGTGGGTTCAGATTCCCATACAACAACATACGGTGCACTCGGTGCTTTATCAGCAGGGATAGGCAGATCCGAAGTGGCAGCAATTTGGGCAACAGGTGAATTATGGTTTTCAGTTCCGGAAACTACAAAAATAATTGTAAACGGGATACTTCCGAATCATATTACTCCCAAAGACCTCGCTCTATATATCATAGGAAAGATAAAATCTGACGGAGCCGATTACAGGGCCGTTGAATTCACGGGGGATACAATAAGCAGAATGACTGTTCCCGAAAGGATGGTCCTCACAAATATGGCTGCCGAAATGGGGGCAAAATGCGGATATATACATCCGGATCATAATACTTTTGATTTTATCAGAGGTGTGGCAAAAAGCGAGTATGAGGCGCTTTATTCGGATGATGATGCTGATTATTATGAAATTATCGAATTTAATGCATCAGATATAACTCCAACCGTTGCAAAACCTCACACTGTGGATAATTTTTCTCCGATAACTGATGTTGAAGGTATAAAAATCGACCAGGCTCTTATAGGGACATGCACTAATGGAAGATTGGAAGATCTGGAAACGGCTGCTGAAATACTTAAAGATAATAAGGTTTCAGTCAGAACATTAATAGTTCCTGCTTCCAGAAATGTGTTACTGGAAGCTGTTAAGAACGGAACTATTGAAACACTGATTGATGCCGGAGCGATTATTATGAATCCCGGATGTGGACCCTGCCTGGGAGCTCATCAGGGAGTAATGGCCCCCGGCGAAGTAACTTTTTCAACGGCAAATAGAAACTTTAAAGGCAGAATGGGCTGCAGAGATGCAGATATTTACCTTGGTTCTCCTGCCTCCGTTGCTGCTTCGGCAATTACTGGAAAAATAACAGACCCCCGGAGGATAAAATGATTAATCAATTCAAAGGAAAAGCTCTAAAGTACGGAGATAATATAAATACTGATGTGATCTTTCCCGGGAAATATACTTACCAGAAAATGGAACCCGAAGAGATGGCAAAACATGCAATGGAAGACCTTGATCCCGATTTTGTTTCTAAAGTAAATAACGGGGATATTCTTGTTGCAGGGAAAAATTTCGGAATGGGATCTTCCAGGGAACAGGCTGCAGTTGCAATAAAATATGCAGGAATAAGTGTAATTATTGCAAGGTCATTCTCCAGAATATATTTCAGGAATGCAATAAATGCGGGAATGCCGGCTATTAAATCTTCTGAAGCCGTTGATGCAATTGAAAATGGCAGCGAGGTAACAGTTGACATGGAAAATGGTAAGATAATTACCAATAAAGGGGAATTTGATTTTCCACCCTACCCTGAAACAGTCATGAAAATCCTTGATAAGGGTGGATTGATAAATTATATAAAGTCTAATATTAAATGATAACAATTCCCGTTAAGGGAAGTTTAATAAATAAAAAATGACCATTAAGGTCAGGAGGAATAATGTCAAAAAGGACAATTGTATTATTGCCTGGAGACGGAATAGGACAGACCGTTCTGCCAGAAGCTGTAAGGGTAATGGAGGCGGCAGGATTTGATGCCGATTATGTGGAAGCAGATATTGGATGGGAATTCTGGCGCAAAGAGGGTGACCCACTTCCACAAAGAACTATCGATCTGATTGCGGAGCATAAGATCTCTTTATTTGGAGCTATTACTTCTAAACCAAAGGACGAAGCTTTTGAAGAGCTTTCTCCTGAACTGAAAGACAAAGGTTTGGTATATGCCAGTCCAATCGTAAGACTACGTCAGCATTTTGGCCTTGATATTTGTATGCGTCCGTGTAAATCATACAAGGGAAACCCGCTAAACTTCATCAGAAGAGGGCCGAATGACACAATCGAAGAACCTATGGTTGATGTAGTTATCTTCCGGCAAAATACTGAAGGTTTATACGGTGGTGTTGAATGGAGTAACCCTCCTTCACATATTTATGAAGCATTAATGACACATCCAAGATTCTCAAAGAACTTTGGCTGGTGTCCGGTTGAAGATCTCTCTGTTTCAACTCGTATCTTCTCAAAGAAATTCACTGAAAGAATTCTCAGAGCTGCTTTCAACCACGCTAAAAAGTATGGTTACAAATCAGTTACAGTATGTGAGAAACCAAACGTAATCAGAGAAACATCAGGAATGATGTACAAAATGGCTCAGGAAATCCAGAAAGCTGACTTCCCCGAGATTCAGTTATGGAACACAAACATAGATGCACAGATGATGTGGTTAACTAAAAACCCTGAAGATTATGGTGTAATTGTAGCCGGCAACATGTTTGGTGACATTGTTTCTGACGGTTTTGCAGGTTTGATTGGTGGATTAGGTTTCGCCTCATCAGCTCAGTTCAACCCGGAAACAGGTATTGGTGTATTCGAACCAACTCACGGTTCTGCTCCAAAATATGCAGAATATGAAAATTCAATCGTTAACCCAATAGCAATGATTGAAACTTCCTGTATGATGCTGGAGCACATTGATGAGTCAGAGATCGCAAAAAAGATCAGAAACGCCATTGCCAGGGTGGTTGAAGAGGGGAAAGTCAAATCATATGATATGATGAAACTGAAAGGTTCCCAGGAAGCTCTTAATCAGGGAGCAGCTTCAACAAAAGAAATTGCCGACGAGATAATCAGAAATCTATAAAAACAAAAAAAAGGGCGGAAATTCTTCCGCCCTTTTTTTTACTTTTAAAATTCTCCACTTACATTATATGGAAATTTTATTAATATGATCTGATATATTACCTTTTCCAAACACAAGTTTTACCTCACGTTTTTCCAGCCTCTCTATCCCCTTCTTCCCTATACTTGCAGAAAGAATTATTTTACAATCATCAATAAGGGAATATACATCTAATGTTTTCAGGTGCTGAAGGGTTTCAGCATAAGGGTTATCTCTGATTTCCAGAAGATTTACACCTATGCCCTTTCTCATTTCGAATATTAAAAATTTTTCTGCTCTTCCCAGCATACCTTTAAAAATAGTGACCCCGTCATTCGAAGGTACGGCTATCTTTAGAATATCCATTTCGGATCTTTAAAGTTCCATCGCGGTAAAATATCCATCGTGAATTGCATCCTGAGCCTTCCCGACCATTTTAGCATCACCGACAAGATGAACCGGAGTTTTATTGTTTAATTGATCAAACAGGGGAACATAACTTTTCATTCCGGTTGCAACCACAAAATGATCTATATCCTCAATAATAATATCATGCCTGCCCTTCAGATAAATTTTATTTCCATCAATTTCATCGGCCTTTGTATCAGTATAAATATTGACATTTTTCAATTTTAATTTTTTCAATGTCATGGTTTTTTCAATCATCTCCATCCCCCGGGCCGCTTCTTCCAGCATCTCAACTACAAAAACTTCATTATTTTTATCAATGAGCCTGGATGTAATCTCTATTCCGATCAGGCCTCCCCCAATTACAACTATCTTTTTATTTTCAGGAATGTTCTCTTCATGCATAAATTCCGCCCAGAAATATTCTGATAAACCCTTAATGGGAGGTACAACAGGAACGGCTCCGGTTGCAAGTATTACACCGTCAAATTTTCCATTTATCAATTCAGGTGCTTCTACATCCTTATGAATTATACTTATACCATCCTGTTCAAGTTCATCTGAATAGTAATCAATGATCTCCTTAAGGGATTCTTTATTTGGAGGAAGCCATGCTAAATTGAACTGGCCCCCAAATTCTCCCTTTTCATAGAGAGTAACTTCATGCCCTCTCGCTTTCAGGGTCAGAGCAGTTTCCAACCCGGCAAGCCCGGCTCCAACTATAGCAAACCGTTTTTTCTTTTCAGCTTTAAGTATGGGCTCATATTCCCTTCCCACAACGGGATTTACAACACAGCCAAGTCCACGTCCTGAACGAACACCACCCAGACATCCTTCCGAACATGCAAGACATGGCCTGATATTACCGAAAACTTTTTGTTCATATTTCCCTATAAAATCGGGATCTGCTACCATTGCTCTTCCAACGGAAATATAATCTGCTTTAAACTCATCTTTTAAAAGATTTATATCTTTTATGGAATTTACCCTTCCGACAAAAATCAAAGGTATATTAACCCCCTTTTTTATTACAGATGCAAAATTCCATGATTTACCTTTCGGGACAAACATATGTTGAAAATACCATGGGGGAGTTGAACAGACTGTTCCGGTAGAAATGTGGGCAGCTGCAACACCTTTATCCTCCAGGATCTTTAATAGTTTTATCGTTTCATCAATCTTTATCCCGCCCGGAGTCATCTCTTCTGCACTAACCCTTACTATAACAGGGATATTTACAGACCTTTTAACTGCATTAAAAACAGATAGTGGAAATCTGAGCCTGTTCTCAAAAGTTCCGCCAAATTCATCATTACGATCATTTACTTCTTTTGAAAGGAACTGGGCTAACAGGTATCCATGTCCGAACTGAAGTTCAATTATATCAAATCCGGCCTTTTCAGAACGTAATGCGCCTTCAACAAATAGTTTCCTGACCTTCTCCATATCCTCTTCATTCATACGTTTTGGAGTTGCTCCCCCGTTTTCACAGGGTTTGTCAGTGGATGATAAAAAATAATTTCCGGGCAATTTCGGATTGGCCATTCTTCCCGGATGATTTAAATGTGCAATTACTTTTGCACCCTCACGGTGTATTTGCTCTGCAAGCCTCTCCAAACCTTCGATCTTATTGTCGTCATCAATACCGATCTGAGTGGGGATCTCCCTGAGGCCTTTATCGAGGTAAAGCGGCTCCAGAGTAACAGCACCAATATAAGCAGAACGTCTTTTATAAAAGTTAATGTGCTTCTGATTTATTTCTCCATTATTTTCACTGAAACCCAGTTTTACGGGAGCCATTATAAATTGATTTTTTAGTTGCATTATTACTCCTTATTTAAACTTTATCTTATTAAAATTCAATTACCTGTCCTGCACCACCGGAAATAAATTGTTCCGGATATAAAAGACGAATATTACTTAAGTTTTTTGTACAATGCATAGGTGAGATTAATTTCATGCCATTGAACAACTTAAATTTTTCAAAATCATGAAATCCTCCTGCAATTCCAAAAACAGTACCAAATTGAGAAAATCTCCCTAATATTTTCTTCATTGGAGGATGAGAACATCCTGTTATTATCATCAACCCCTTCTCTGTTTCAAATGCCATTGACTGTTCTATCTCAGCAAGCTCACCGGAAGTATAAATATTTTTATAAATTTTTTGGGGCTTATTATAATAATGCACTTCCCTGGCATACCGTACTCCCCGGAAAGAAGGAGGAGAATGAAGCACAATATTATTATTTTCATTAAGAAAATGGGATAATCCTCCAATATGATCGAAATGAAAGTGAGAAATAAATATATCAGTGATATCCTTCGGATTAATATTTAGAGCAGACATGTTTTCAAGAAGAATTCTGCCATTAGCTCCGGTATCAAAAAGAATTTTTCTTCCATGAGCTTCGATCAAGGCTGAAAAACCCCAATCAGCTTTTAGATCGGCTTTCAAACTAGTATTATCATAAATGATAATGATTTTCATTTTCATCTTCAATCATTATATTATTGTTCAAAAAAAAAGTCAAAATGATATGTGGAATTTTATTTTTTCTAATTAAGTATTATATTTCCGGTTATTTAAAGGTTAAAATCTAAAATACAGGTATATCTTCAAAAATTTCCCCATTTTGTCGTTTTGCCACATATAAATCTATTTCACTAAATTTTTGAGATATTAAATCCAGAATAGCCGGAATTTTTTTTGTTTTAACAATTACCGGCTGATATTTTGTTTTTTTTGCAATATTTACAAAGTTCGGGCTTTTCCTCCCTGCAACTAATACATCTGAATCTTTAACTATTTCCAGTATCTTTTTCATTTTGTCGACTTTATCATGTTCCATATCTTTTGCATTATTGATCCTTTTAGCAACAAATTGTTTCTCTGCACTTTCAAAAATATCATAGATGTGAAAAATTTCGGTATCCCCCATATGGGAATCAGCAATGTTTTTTTCATCATTTGTTCCAATACATAATCTAATCTTTTTCATTTCTATCTCCACTATAAATATTAAATAAATTGTAATATATCATATTTTACACTATAAAAAAATTCAGGCCGCAACCTTAATATAGAATTACTTATTTTGTTACCAGAAAATAATATAAAGTATTATTGTAATAACTATGATCACTATGCCGGCAACTTTTGACTGAAAACTCGGTGTAACATCAATCTCTTTATTCACCGGCATCTTAACAGGTTCAGGGAGCGGCTTTATGATTGTAATAACGGCCATTATAATAACAAGAGCAATGAATGTAATTGCCATATGATTAAGAAATGCAATATCCGGGAACAGCCAAAGCAGCATTCCATACATTATAACGTTACCTAACATTGCTGTAACTGCAGCTAAAGGTGGCGCTTTCTTTACGATCAACCCGAACAGAAAGACGGTAACTATGCCAGGCGATATAAAGCCCTGGAACATCTGAATATATTTAAAAATACCTCCAAATTTGGGGTGGCCTAAAAAGGGAGCAATTATACATGCTGTAAGTACAAAAACCGCTGTCATAAACCTGCCTACTTTAACAAGTTTTTCAGGTGGAGTATCAGGCCTGAAATGACGTTTATACAGATCCATTGTAAATATTGTAGAAGCAGAATTCAGCATTGAATCCAGGCTGCTTAATACAGCACCGAAAAGGGCGGCAAACATAATCCCCTTTAAACCCAAAGGCAAAATCTCCCTGATCAGAACCGGATATGCCTGGTCTCCACTTGCAATCTGTTCCGGAAAAAGCTGGAATGCCATTATTCCCGGAAAAACTATAATAAATGGAATAAGCAATTTTAAACCGGCAGCCAGCATGATCCCCTTCTGGCCTTCCTGAAGACTTTTTGCTCCCAATGTACGCTGAACAATGAACTGATTGAACCCCCAATAGAATATATTCGGGATCCAAAGACCCAATAATAATGCAGGCCATGGGATCTCAGGATGAGATGCAGGCAGGATCATATGTAATTTATCGGCATTTGTTTCAAAAAATACGGAAAAACCTCCCACTGCTCTGAAACCCAGAATCATAACAATTGCTCCCCCGATCAATAAAGCTCCTCCCTGAAAAAGGTCTGTCCAGACTACAGCTTTCAGGCCTCCGTAAATAGTGTATGCTCCGGCAATTAATCCTATCAGCCAGACACCTGTTATCATGTCCATACCGAAAATCGTTTTTAACCCTATGGCACCGGAATATAAAATAGATGCAAGTGCGACAGCGACATACATTATCATCATAAATATTGCCATGATAGCCCGGCTGGCAGGGTTATACCTGTATTCAAGGAATTCAGGAATAGTATAGATGCCACTTCTCAGAAATCTGGGAAGTAAATATAATGCAACAAATACCAGTGTTATAGCAGCTATCCATTCGTAACTTGCAACAGCCATGCCCAAACTTCCAAAACCTGCTCCGGCCATTCCGACAAAATGTTCAGTAGAAATGTTTGAGGCTATCAATGAAAAACCTATCAGCCACAACCCCAATCCGCGCCCTGCAAGAAAATAATCCTTCGATGTTTTTTCATCCCTGGACTTGTACAGCGATATCCCTATAACAAGAACAAAAAAACCTCCAAAAGCTAAAATATCTATTAAACCAAGTGACATTTTTCTCCTACATTTTTAAATTTATAGATTTTTATTCTACCGGATAGAAAATATTCAGGCCTTCTTTCAGCAAAGAAACATGAAAATCTTTTACATCTTCGATTATCTCCCCGTCTGCAACAATATCAATTTCCTTCTCCGTAGTGGCATAAAATTCAACAGATCTCAAAACTTCTAACTCTTTCCTGTTTGTATGTTTTCCTCTGAATGCGGAAACCGCAAGGCTTATGGTGTTTGTTAAAGATGAAGTCTTAATAACTGAACAATCCAGAATATTATCATAGGGAGAAGCATCCGGGCTTAATCTCATTCCACGTGAATAAAGCGGGGTATTTTGAAAAAGAAGCAGAGTAAATTCTTTTTCATGATCTGTATTATTATATTTAATGTTTATCTTTATCGGAACTTCATTTTGAGCAAAAGATTTTTTCACACTACTGACAAATCCGGTTAATTCCATCGCTGGCTTTACTTTAGTTATAAGGTTTTTATTTATTTTCATTTGTTCAATATATCTGTTAACGATACTGGCCAGCCCCGCTCCAAGAGTACCCAGAAAGTAATGAATTTTTCCTGATGGATTAATTTTAACCTGCCCGACATCAATTTTTTTTGATTCTCCTGCCTCAACTGCTTTTAACATTTTGTCAATATTTTCAAGATCGATCCCCCTGACGATATCATTGATAGAGCCGGTTCCGATCATTCCAAGTTTAATTTTATTTCCCATTTTTTTTTTCAGTATTTCGGAAGCAACTATGGTAAAAGTCGTATCTCCTCCAACCGCAATAATATTTCTGCCGGATTCAGCCCCTTCACAGGCAAGCATCTTCAGTTCATTTTCAGACCCTGTTACTCTCAGATCATAAGGAACACCATGATTGATAAATTTTTTTTCGATCCTGTATCTCTTTTTTACTGAACGTCCACCTGCTGATGAGGGATTAAAGAGGACAAGAATTTTTTTCATTTGATTATTATATCAAAAAATTCATATTTAAACATTCTATTTATACAGACAAAAGTACTGAATATAAATCTTTTAGAAAAGAATTGTAATTAATAAAAGAGAAAACTATTGCACCATCTTCCAGAAGTTCCGGAGAAAATTTTTCAGAAAATCCGGAGGGAAATTTTATTTTTTCTAAAATTGAATCAGGAAATTTAAAACTAATTTTATTTAAATATATATCGACACTCTCACACAAAAAATCTCTGGCGATAATTTTTGATTTTCCTACATAAAAAATCTTTTCTGCTTCCGGCCCCGGTTTCCCGAATCTGTCAGACAACTCTGATCTGACTTTATCGATCTCCTCAAAACTTTCAGCATTAACTATTCTCGAATAAAAATCCATCCTCTCCACTGTCTGATCAATATAGTCTTTGTCTATCGAATATTTAAAATTTATATTTAACTTTCCGTCCCATTTATCTCTCTTTTCCCCTTTTAATTCATCTATTGTATTTTTTAAAAGGCTGTTGTAAAAATCAAAACCCAGTGCTTCAATATGCCCGTGCTGTTTGTTACCCAGCAGGGAACCTGCTCCTCTTAATTTCAGGTCATATTCTGCAAGGCTGAATCCGGAACCCACAGCAGAATGATCCCTGATGCCTTCAAGCCTTAACATCGCTTTTTCAGAAATGTTTTTCTTTCCTGTGAGAAAGTATGCAAAGGCTTGTTTGTCTCCCCTGCCGATCCGGCCCCTCAATTGATAAAGCTGGGTCAGTCCGAAATTTTCAGCTTCTATAACAATAAGAGTATTTACACCTGATATATCTATCCCGTTCTCTATAATTGTTGTCGAAAGCAAAATAGAAAAATCACCTTTTATAAATCCCATCAGGTTATTTTCGATCTCACTATTTTTCATTTGTGCATGGATCACGGAAACCGGAATTTCCGGTAACCATTTCCTTAACTGTTCTCTGAATGAAAATATCTTTTCTACAGAATTGTAGATAATAAAAACCGACCCCCCTCTTTCGGTCTCTTTAAGTACCGCTGAAACAATTATTTCCCTTGAAAATGTACCGATAAAATTCTTAATAGCTATTCTACCCCTGGGAGGAGTTCTGATAGTTGAAATATCCTGAAGGCCCGCCATGGATAAAGATAAAGTTCTTGGTATCGGAGTTGCTGATAGTATAAGAACATCAACATCTTCCCGCCCCTTTTTTAATTTTTCTTTCTGAAAAACACCGAACCTCTGTTCTTCATCAATTATAAAAAGGCCCAGGTTCCTGAATTCAAGTTTCTTTGACAATATGGAATGAGTACCGATAAGGATATCAATTTTTCCTTCCTGAAGATCAGAAATTATCTCTTTTTTTTCTTTCGCTGAAACCATCCTGGACAACATCCTTATTTTCACAGGGAATTCACCCAGTCTTGTTGTAAAAGTATTAAAATGCTGAAGAGCAAGGATCGTTGTGGGGCACAATACCGCCACCTGTTTTCCACTGGTAACAACTTTGAATGCGCCCCTTATTGCAACTTCAGTTTTTCCGAAACTGACGTCTCCGCACACAAGCCTTTCCATGGGATATGGTTCGGCAAGATCTGCCATAACATCTTTAATAGATTTTAACTGGTCCTCAGTTTCAATGAAAGGGAACGAATCTTCAAGCTGTTTTTCCATACTGCTGTCACCCGAAAATGAATTTCCCTCAATGGACCTTCTTAAGGCATAAAGATCAAGAAGTTCTTTTGCAAATTCAATAATGCTTTTTCTGGCCCTCGTTTTCTTAAGATTCCAGCTTTTCCCTCCTATCCTGTCAAGTTTGGGAGAGTCGCCTTTGAATGAATAATATTTATTTAAAATATTTATTTCGTAAACAGGTACATAAAGTGTTTCACCATTAAAATATTCAAGTTTAAGAAATTCCTGCTCTGACCTTCCTGTTTTCAATAAAGTAAATCCTGTGAATTTCCCAATACCATGTGAGGAATGAACAACAAAATCTCCCTCTCTTAATGTCCGTAAAAGTTTTTCCCCTTCGATCTCATCTGTTTCAATAATTCTTTCTTGAAGCTTAAACCTCTTTTCGGTCAGGAATATTGAGGATGAAACAAGATTCTGAAAGGAGGCAGGGATGCGTCTTTTAAAACTTTCAAACCAGATTCCCACATCTTTTAGGTTATCAGTCAACTTACTGCTCTCTGAAAAAATAAATATTTTCTTCCCGATTTTTGAATCCAGTTTTAATTTTTCCAGGTCTTCTGTATTAAATTCCCGAATATCTTTTTTATTTCTGATCAATTCTCTTTTTTCAGATATTTCGTCAAAATTTCTGGTAATATTCAGGTATGAAAATTCTCCTGATTTTTGTTTAAAAATATCTTCCGGATGTGGTAATTCTTTATTTTCACTTATTTCATAGATCTTTTCAAAACCGGATTTAAGTTCATCTCCTCTTTTATTAACTTCACCTTTTCCTGAATATACCAGTTTCGGATCTTTTAATAATCCGGTAATATTCACTTTATTCTTTTTCTGATACAGGTCACTGAACTTCATTTCATTTCCAAACAGGCCTGCCGGTACAATTCTGCAGTTTTCCTCTTTTTCAAGTGAATAACGGGATATTCTGCTAAAACCGGTAATAGATTCTACCTTATCTCCGAAAAATTCGATCCTTACCGGGTTGTCGTATCCTGCAGGGAACAGATCCAGCACTCCTCCCCTTTTTTTCATTTCCCCCGGATTTTCCACATAATGTTCGTGGGAATAGCCCATGGAAAAAAGCCTGGTGATAAATTCATCCCTTTTTAAATTGTCCCCGGTTCTAATTGTTAAAATACTTTTTTTTATATCATTCAGCTTTTCGCATGTGATAGACAACCCGAGAAAAGTTGTGATGATAATAATTTTTTTCTCCGCTTTCAAGACATCGTACAATTTCATTTTCTCAACATGGTATTCGAAAAAGATCTTATTATTTATATAGGGGTCGGCAAATGGAAGTGGATAAAGAATAACCGGAGTATCATTTGATATCAGACCAAGCCAGAGATTCAGCTTTTGCCTGAGGCCCTCAAGATCAGTCCCTTCTTTAACTACCCATATCAGATCGCCTCTCCATCCCGCTGAAACTCCCGCAACAACAAGGCCTTCCAGTTCACTCTCTATATTATTCAGTTCGGTATTGTCTGCAGAGGAAAACTTTTCCCTTAAACTTTTTGAAAAGATCTCATTTATCATTTTCATTCAAATATCATCTAAGATGATAAATGAGATTTTAAATTAATATGAAGATCATTACAATAATTAAATTACCGGTAAGAAATCTTTGAATTAACTACTGTTTTTATCTATAATATATCCGGATGGAAAAAATACTGATCGTTGAAGATAATCGTGCCATGTTAGATATGCTCAGTAACATAATTTCTGAAAAAGGTTATCAGGTTGATACTGCAGATGATGTGTCAACAGCACTACTTAAGATCAGAAAATTTGAATTCAACCTTATACTTTCTGACCTTCAGCTCCCTGATATGGACGGGATCTCTTTTTTTAAAAAAGTAAAAAAAACCGGAATCCCGTTTATACTTATCACTGCATTCGGATCAATAGAACTTGCCGTGGAAGCAATTAAGGAAGGAGCATTTGACTTTGTCTCGAAGCCGGTGGATCCCGATTATCTTTTTCTCATTATTGATAAAGCAATTGAATCAACCAGGATCCTCAGGGAAAATATTTTTCTGAAAAGCATCTTAAGATCTGAGATGGATGACGGGATAATAGTGGGGAACAGCAAATCTCTTTTAAGAGAGGGGGAAAAACTTAAGCAGGTAGCTGTTACAGATACTCCTGTCCTGCTGCTTGGAGAGAGCGGTACGGGAAAAGAATTATTTGCGAGGGCAATTCACAACCTCAGTAATAGAAGTGATAAACCTTTTATTGCTGTCAATTCTGCTTCCATACCCGAAAATCTTTTAGAAAACGAATTGTTCGGGCATGAAAAAGGGTCATATACCGATGCATATATCAGACAGATAGGCAAACTTGAAATAGCACAGGGAGGTACTTTTTTCCTTGATGAGATAGGAGACCTCCCTCTGAACCTGCAGGGTAAGATACTCAGGGTTATTGAAGAAAAAAAAGTAAGCAGGCTTGGCAGCAGCCACGAGATAGAGCTTGAGATAAGATTTATTTTTGCTACAAATATCAACCTTGAAGATGCGGTAAATGAAAAAAAATTCAGAAAAGATCTTTATTACAGAATCAATGTTTTTCCCATAACTATCCCCCCATTAAGAGATAGAGAAGGAGATGTGGTCCTTCTTGCTGAATATTTTATAAAAAAATTTTCCCTCGAAATAGGAAAAGATCAATTATCCCTCTCACAGGGTGCAAAAGAAAGACTGAAGAAATACACCTGGCCGGGAAATGTAAGGGAACTTCAAAATACAATCGAAAGAGCTCTCATTCTTTGCAAAAATGATGTTATTGAAAAACATGATATCATTCTGCCATCCGAAGACCTTTTCAAACCTGATGCTATCAGTCTTTCCGGTGACCTTAAGAAAGTTACATCCCGTGCTGTAGGATTAGTTGAGAAACTTAAGATAAGTGAAGTTCTTGATGAAACCGATTTTAACAGAAAAAAAGCTTCCGACATATTAAATATAAGTTATAAAACACTATTGGATAAGATTAAAAAATATGGGATCAGGGAAAAAGATTAAATTTTTTTTAATAAGAAAACTTGCAAAACTGTTTATCAGTTCTATCATATTTACCTGTAAAATTGACATATCAGGGGAAAAATATCTGCAAGAAATTACTGACAGAGAATCACCGGTTATATTCATTTTCTGGCACCGACATATTTTTTTTACCATATACCGGTTCAGGAAAAGCAGTGCAAGGCCGTTGATATCATTTTCCCCGGATGGAGAAATAGTATCTCAGATAGCAGATGAATTCGGGATGGATCCTGTAAGAGGATCATCTTCAAAAGGCGGGGCAAGAGCATTTCTGAAGATCATGAACTCAATAAAAAAAGAGAATTCAAAAATTCTGATAACAGCAGACGGGCCAAGAGGGCCATTAAGAGAATTAAAGGACGGAACTATAAAACTTGCAGGTAAAACAGGGGCAGCAGTTGTCCCCATAAGCTGGTATGCATCAAAGGTTAAAGTATTTGAAAAAAGCTGGGACAAATTTATGATCCCGCTGCCCTTTTCCAGGATAAGATTTGCCTATGACAAACCTGTTTATATCCCCGTTAAAATAACTGCAAATGAGACCGAAGATTATAAAGCCCTTCTAAAATCAAAACTTGACAAACTTGAAAAGGGACTTATGAATTAAACTAATTAACCAGAGGAGTATTTACGTGACCAATAAGAACAGAAAAATTAAAAGGATCGGAGTTTTAACCGGTGGTGGTGATTGTCCGGGATTAAATGCTGTGATCAGAGCAGTTGTAGACCATTCCATTTTAAACCACAAAATAGAGGTCTATGGAATTTCAGACGGATATTCCGGTTTAATAAATAAAAAACTGAAAAAACTGACCCTTAATGATGTTTCCGGCATACTTCATAGAGGCGGTACTATCCTGGGTACTTCAAACAGGGATAATCCTTTTAAATATCCCGAAGATCCGGATGCAAAAGAAAAAAAATATATTGATGTATCAGAGAGAGTAATAAAAACTGTTGAATATAATGAACTGGATGCAGTTATAACCATTGGTGGAGACGGTACTCAGGCTATTGCTGACAAACTCTATGAAAAATGCGGTATCCCTGTTGTTGGAGTACCAAAAACAATTGATAATGATCTGGGAGGGACCGATGTTACATTCGGTTTTGATACTGCACTCACAATTGCAACAGACTCCATTGATAAGATCCATTCAACAGCAGAATCTCACCACAGGATCATGGTCATTGAAGTTATGGGAAGATATGCCGGATGGATCGCTCTTGAATCCGGGATTGCAGGGGGAGGAGATGTTATCCTTATCCCGGAGATACCTTTTACAATGGAAAAGATCGCTGAAAAGATAGAACAGAGATTATCAAAAGGAAAAAGGTTCTCACTGATCGTCGTGGCAGAAGGTGCAAAGATCAAGGGAGAAGAGCTGGTAGCTGCCAGAAAAGTATCAGATCCCAATGATCCACTCAGACTGGGCGGAATTTCAGTTGTTGTAGGCAACAGGATCGAAGACCTTACCGGAGTTGAAACCAGATATACAATACTGGGGCATGTTCAACGGGGTGGCAGCCCTACACCTTTTGACAGGATCCTTGCAACCAGATTCGGTTATCATGCAGTTGAAGCTGTTCTGAAAAAAGAATTCGGTTTTATGGTGGGGCTTAAAGGCCTTGATATAAAAACAACACCGATAAAGGACGCAATCGCTGTTCCAAGACGAGTTGAACCGGATTCTGATCTTATAAAAACAGCAAAAGCAGTGGGGACAAACTTTGGTGATTAATTTAAAATTTTTTTTGTTGAATTTTATTTGATATTTTTATATCATAAATGAGTGAGGTGAAATAATGACAGAATATAAGCGATTAGGAAATTATCTTCTTTTTGAAGAAACCAATGCGGACTCCATGGGAACCAATTTCAGAACCGGTGAACTTGAAAATGATAAGGTTAAAGATCTCAAGATCCTATCTGAAGTTCATCCATTACTTTATCAAAAACCGAAACTTTGGAAAAGAGTAGTACTTCTTCTTGAAGGAATAAGAAAATCAAATATTTCAGGACTATATTCCCCGGACAAAATTCTTTCCATGGGGGAAAAACAGATGCTGGTTTTCCCTTTCATACATTATAAAAACTTTGATTCGATCCTTGAAGATTCAGCACAGAAAAATATTCCGATAAATTTTGATCTGGCTTTCTCAATCGCAATAGCAATTGCAGATCTTCTTGATGTAGGATCATCAATTGTAATAAGTGGAAAAAAATCATTCCACGGCTCTCTCACACCGGATAATATTTTTATAGATTTTGAGGGTAAAATATATCTGAAGAACTATGGTATTTGTCCCTACCTAGACAAAGATGAAGAGATCTTTTCCACAATGGAAAAACAATATGGATCCTGGCTGGCCCCGGAATTTATCCGTAGAGAAAACATTCTTCCCCAATCAGACATTTTTCATCTGGGATACCTTTTATTCAAAATGTTGACAGGAAAATATTTTTCTTACTCGGAAGGGGAAGATTTTGAAGCAAAACTTGCTTCAATAAGCTTTTCACAACATATCCATGATACAAATAAAGATTATATAAACGGGTTGATAGAATTTTTCAAGAAAACACTCAATCCGGATCCAAAAAAAAGATTTGCAAACAGCAAAGAGTTCAAAGATTATATTTCTTCAACTTTCCATGTGGAAGAATTATCTTCGGTTACTTTTAACCTGGCATATTTTATGGATTCACTTTATGGTAAATCACGTGATGAAGAACTTACAAAATTCAGAAATGAGAAACAATATGTTCCTCCTGTAAAAAAAGTTACTGCTTCGGGCCCTGCAGAAGTTGACAGTCAACTTGTTGAAACAATACTTGAAGGATTGGATAATGCCGAAAAGGGAGGCAAATCAAAGCTATATTATATAATTGGAGCGATCCTGATCGTAGCTGTGGCTACTATTGTGTTTATTTTTATTCAGTCAGGACAGGCTAAAAAGGCTGAACAGAGTAAACAGGAACAGGCCCGGATATTGGAACAGAAAAATCAGCGGGAACAGGAACTTTTGAAAAGGTTAAAAGCAGTTGAAGAACAGAATGCAGCTACAGAAGAGGAAAAAAAGAAGCAGGAAGAAGACAGACAAAAACTGCTTGACGAACTGGATAAAGAGAAGAAGGAAAAAGAAAGGTTAAAAAAGATAGAAGCAGATGTTCAGAAAAAAGCTGAAGATGATAAAAAGTTAAAGGAAGAAGCAGAAAAGAAAAAAAAGGATGAGGAAGCTTTAAAATTAAAGATCGCTGAAGATGAAAAGAAAAAAAAGGATGAAGCAGAAAGGAAAAAGAAAGCACTGGAAGCATTAAAACCAAAACTTGGTGAACTTGTTGCGATTCAGGCAGTCGATAAAAAACCTCAGAAAGTTTCCGGTAAATCTCCCGTCTTTCCTCCTTCTATCAGGTCAAGATATCGTGGAAATAAATTTGAAGCCAGGGTTATGTGTCTTATAGATGAGAACGGATCTGTTGTTAGCACAAGGGTATTAAGCTCTATACCAAAGGAAATAAAAAAAACTATCGAAAAATCAATTCAGAAATGGAAATTTACCTCTGCAACTAAAATGGGTGTCAGAGTTAAGGTATGGCACTCTTTACCATTGAAAATATCGATATAAGAAATACTGATTATTTGTAAATAAAGGAGAAGATTTTATATTTCTTACTTGAAAAAAACCGGATTTTGCTGTAAATTATAGTATGCAAAAATATTATATTCTTGCCATTAACCCTGGATCTACTTCAACAAAAATAGCTGTTTTTATGAATGAAAAAAAGATCCTGTCCGAAACTATAAATCATTCTGTAAAAGACCTCTCGGGATTCAATTCAATAATGGATCAGAGAGATTTCAGAGCCGGATTAGTTCTTGATTTTCTGGATAAATGTGAGATCCCGATATCAAAACTATCTGCAATTATAGGTAGAGGCGGAATGCTCACACCGATGCGCTCTGGTACTTATAAAGTAAACAACGATATGGTAGATTTTCTTATTAACAATCTTCTGGAACATGCATCCAGCCTTGGAGCGATCATTGCAGATCTTGTGGCAAAAAAGATCGGAGTGAAAGCATATATTGTAGACCCTGTAGTTGTTGATGAGATGGACCCGATAGCAAAGATAACAGGAATTCCCGAGATCAGAAGAGTTAGTATTTTTCATGCTCTGAATCAGAAAGCAGCTGCAAGAGAAGCAGCAAAAAAATTGAAAATAAAATATAGGGAAGGGAATTTCATAGTAGCTCATCTGGGAGGCGGAATAACAGTGGGAGCTCACAAGAGAGGGAAAGTTGTGGATGTTAATAACGGACTTAACGGAGACGGGCCATTTTCTCCCGAAAGGGTCGGTTCCGCACCCACCTGGAGTATAATTGAGTGGGCGACAACAGGATTATATTCACTCCCGGAATTAAAAAAAAGGATAACAGGGAAGGGAGGGATCGTTGCCCATCTCGGTACCAACGATATGAGGGAAGTAAAAGCCAGGATCGAAAATGGTGACAGGAAAGCTGAAAGGGTTTACAAAGCAATGGCTTATAATATCTCAAAGGAAATAGGTGCCATGGCTCCCGTATTAGATGGAAAGGTTAATGCAGTGGTCATTACGGGGGGACTTGCATTTGACAAAGAATTTGTATCACTAATAAAGAATAGAATAAAATATATTTCTCCTGTTATAGTTTTACCGGGAGAAGATGAAATGGCAGCTCTTGCTAAAGGTGGTTTGAGAGTACTTAGAGGCGAGGAGCATTCAAAAATATGGAGAAAAAAGGAGACAGTAAATGGATCAAATTAAAAATTTAAAGCAACTTGAACAGCTTGTAAAAGATCAAAAAACACCAAAAATGTCCATTGCATTTGCTCAGGATGAAGATACAATTCTTGCTGCAAAAAGAGCAGTGGAAGAAAAGATCGTGGATGCTATTTTGATCGGTAATAAGCAGCTTATTCTTGATAAATGCAAGAAACTGAATATATCTCCTGATATTTTTGAAATAATTGATGAACCTGATGAAAAGAAAAGCGGACTTAAGGCTGTGGAACTGATCATTGAAGGCAAAGCCCAGATCATAATGAAAGGGTTGATATCGACACCTTATTTTTTAAAGGCCATACTTAACAAAGAGTTCAATCTGATAAAGAAGGGGTCAGTACTTTCCCATACCGCAATAATAGAAATATCTACTTATGACAAACTATTAATAACGTCTGATGTAGCAATGATCCCATATCCGGATATGGGTCAAAAGGTTCAGATGATCAATTATAATATTGCTATTGCCAAAAAATTAAATATCATGAATCCGAAAATAGCCCTGGTTTCAGCAAATGAGAAAGTTTCAGATAAAATGGAATCAACTATTGAAGCTGCTGCAATATCAAAAATGGCAGACAGGAATCAGATCAAAGGTGCAATTGTTGACGGCCCCCTGGCACTGGATGTGGCACTTTCAAAAAGAGCTTGTGAAATTAAAGGGCTTAAATCTCCGGTTGACGGATATGCGGATATTCTTATATTTCCTAATATTGATACAGGGAATGTTTTTTATAAAACTACAACAATTCTGGGAAAAGCAAAACTGGCAGGGGTAGTAACCGGTACTCCGTTCCCGACAGTTCTGGTTTCAAGAGCAGACGATGATGATTCAAAATATTATTCAATTGTTCTGGCATCTGCACTTGCATAAAAATTCTATAACAGATCAAAATTAAATTAATTCTGTATTTCTGTTTCCCTTATTCTCTTTAATAATTTTTTAAGATGATTTAAAGTTGTAAAGGGACTCATCAGTGTAGTTCTTAAATAGGTATCACCGTCTATTTCAGTTTGAACAATATAATATTCACCATGGTTTTTTATTCTTTCACGTATACTTTTATTAACAGTATTAAGGTCAATGTTATCCCGGTCCGGGTTCAAATACCTGAAACATACAATATTTGATTCCGGAGTTTCAGCAAGTTCAAAATCCCTGCTTTTTTCCAATATACTTCCAAATTCAGATGCAAGGTCATAAGCCCTGGTAATATATTCTTCAAATAGTTTATCTCCATAGATCTTTATCAGGGTATATACTTTAATACCCATCATTTTTTTAGTACACTCCAGAGTTCTCTCTGCTATATCATACCAGTTCTGTTTCTGTTCATTCAGGAGGTATGATGCTTTCTGGGAAAAAGTTTCATATGCATTTATTCCTTTCCTGAAAACCACAGCTGTTGTTAATGCCGGAGTCAATAACATTTTATGAAAGTCTATAACAATTGAATCGGCAAACTCTATCCCTTTGGTCAGATATCTGTATTTCTCAGATAATACCGCTCCCCCGCCGTGTGCAGCATCTACATGAAACCAGATATCATATTTTTTACTAAATTCTGAAATTTTCATTAACGGGTCATAAACTCCTGTTGAGGTGGTACAGGCATTTGCAACAATAGCAATAACTTTTTTCCCACTTTTAACTGCATTAATGTAACTTGTTTCAAGCAGATCATGATCTATCTTTCTTTCGCTGTTTATTGGAAGTTTAATGATGCTATTCTCCCCCATCCCCATGATCTTTAATGCTCTTGAAACACTATAGTGGGACTCGGGAGATACCATAACTGAAAGCTGCTTCTGTTTATCATATCCCTTCTCCCAAATATTGTAGCCCGCTTTATTCTGCCTTGCTGTCAATAATGCTGTCAGATTCCCAATTGTACCACCTGATGTCAAAACTCCCCCTGAAGATTCTCCCAATCCCAGTTTTACCCTCAGCCAGTCCATAACAATGGTTTCTATTATTGTAGAGGCAGGCCCCACTTCATATACCGCCATACTGTTATTCAATACTGCTTCTAACAGGTCTGCCAATGCTGCAAGTGGAGCAGGAGGGACAACCTGATGGCCCATATTATTCGGATCATGGAGGTGAATAGATCCATCTATGATCTTTTTAAACAAAGAAACGGGGGTCTTGTTTTCTTCATTCTTATCATATTCAACCCACTCGTTTTTTAAAGATTCAGGATCCTTCCAGGGAAGAACTTTCCGGACCTCTCCGGATCTGCATGCAGCCAGGTAATCGGAAAGAAGATCTATTAGTTCGTGCCCGTTCTTTCTGAAATTTTCCGGGTCAAAGGCTCTTTCTAAAAGTTCATTCATTCTCCCTCCCAAAACATTAAAAACTTATTAATAGAGGAATATTTTTTTAAAGAAAATTCTTAATAACAACGAAACCACCTATCAGTAGAACTGTAAAAGCGAGAGCAAGCCAGTTAAAATATTTGTCTATAACCTTTTTGATGGGTTCACCGAACCTGTATATAAGATATGATACTATCAGGAACCTGGCACTCCTTGAAATAATAGAGGCGATCATAAATGTAATAAAATTCAGGTTAAAAGCACCGGAAGAGATTGTAAATATTTTGTATGGAATAGGTGTGAATCCGGCAGTAAAAACTATCCAGAATCCATAGAGATCATATTTAACTTTCATTGCAGAAAAAACGTTCTCGGAAAATCCCGGAATTGAATCAAAGAAAAAGTTTGCAATTCCTGAATAGACCCCTGCATTCACCCACCAGAGTTTGTATCCGATAAAGTATCCGAATGCTCCTCCAAGAGCTGATGCAATTGTAACAGTCAGAAAAAGTTTAAACCACTTTTTTCTGAATCCCAGGACCAGCGGGATCAACAACACATCAGGTGGAACGGGGAAAAAACTGCTCTCAATAAATGCCAATACAAAAAGGGCATACATTGCTGAAGGTTTTTCCGCCCAGCTTAATACCCAGTCATATAATTTTCTTATAAAATTAAATTTCATCAAATATTCCTTCTAATTTAAGTGAAGATTCAAAACAATTGAGATTAAAACGTAGAGGGGATAATGAAATATATCCATTTTTCACAGCCCATATATCACTTCCTCTTTTTCCTGTACTGGTCGGATTACCTGTCCCTATCCAGTAATATTTTTTCCCCCTGGGATCTGTCCGCTCAATTATATCTGGTTTATATCTTTTATTCCCCAGTGAAGTAACAATTACTTTTTTATTATTTTTATAAGGAATATTCATGTTATAGATACCTTTTAGCCCACTCAGAGACAACAATTTTCGTGCAACATCTTTTACAATTTCAGCACTACTCTCAAAATCATATTTACCCCTGCTGTAACTGTCTTTATCAGATATCATTGACACAGCCAGAGCGGGAACATCATATAAAAATCCCGAAAAAGCACCCCCGACTGTTCCAGAGTAGAGAATATCTTCTGACAGGTTCTCACCCATGTTCATTCCCGAGATAACAATATCCGGTTTTTTTTTAACAAGTTTTCTCATTGCTATATTAACGCAATCAGAAGGTGTCCCGTCTACGGAATAAAAATTTTCCCTCAACTTGTTAACCCTTAGAGGGCTGTTGAGAGTAAGTGCCATACTTACTGCACTTTTTTCTGTACTTGGAGCAACAGTAAAAACATCATATTCTTCAGACAAACTTTCCATCAGGCTTAAAATGCCCATAGACCTTATACCATCATCATTTGTTAATAATATTTTTTTCATTAAAATTATCCTTTAATTTAAGATTAAAAATTGACAATTCGAAATAGTTTCAGAAAACTTCAAAGGAAAAAATGGTCGGGACGAGTGGATTTGAACCACCGACCACACGCACCCCAAGCGTGTACGCTACCAGACTGCGCCACGTCCCGTCCAAGTTACTTTTTATCATCTTTATCAAGTATTGTCAATATATCTTTAAGGCCGTTCTTTACAATATTTAATTGCCCGAGCTTATCCTTATCTATTTTTTTTTTCTGAATATCCACCTTTTCAATTCCGTTAAATTCATCATAAATAAGCTTTTTAGTTTCTTCCTTATTACTCTTTTTCTCAATGAGTAATTCTTTAATCCTGAGAATAAGATCAATATCTATTCTGGTATAAAACTTATCCCCGTTCTTGTTCACAACAGGATTCAAATTGTCAAATTCTTTTTCCCAATAATCGAGAACTTTTCCGTCAAGCCTGGTTAAATTAATCACTTCTCTTTTTTTGAAAGTAAGCTTATCCGGAATATTAATTCCCATCTTTTCCTTCCTGTTTCCTTATAACAGTTTTTTAAATATTATTATTCAATATTTTTTATCATAGCATCAACATCTTTGATCATTTCTTTTACTGCTTTTATCTTTTTTTTCAGATTTGAATTTTCAGGTTTCAGTTTCAGGGCTGCTTCATAAGCTTTTAATGCACTGGTGAACTTCCTGTTTTTCAGTTCTTTATCTCCCCTCTTCATATAATTTTCAAAATATAACGCCACTTCACTTTTCATCCTTTTTACTTTGAAATGATCACCGGTCTCTTTAACAATTTTTTTATACCATTCTTTCGGATATCCGGGATGGGTAACTTTTCCATCCTCATTTTTCACATTGCCATCAAGATATTTAAAAAGAAGGGACTCACCCAGCTTCATCCATCTTTTTGTTATTTTTTCTCCACTTTCAACTGAATAACCGGTAAGTAATTTAACAGCCTGTTCAGGATCTTTTTTGTAAATCGACAGAGCTTTTTTTTCTATTTTTTTTGTTTCTCCGATAAATGAACTTTCCATTTCACCCTGCAACTTTCTAATATCTTTTATCATATCACTGTATCTGGAATAGGCAAAATTTGAAACAAAATTAAACACCCAGAAAGCAGAATCCCAGGTAAACTCTTCAAATGAACCTGTCCCAACTGCAAATGACTTCGGGATACTAGTCATTGAAGAATACATTGGAATATAACAGGTACTGTAAGAATCATCTACACCGAACCAGTGAATGCCGCCTATTGGATCAGGAAGCCATGATCTTGACTGGGAAACAAAAGAAAATCCGGTTTGTTGTGTGGAAACCGCCCTCTCATTACAATATCTGACATCATCCACTTTCCATGTCAATCCCCTCCATCTGTATGGAAGTTTAAAAGGGCCGGCGCCTATATCTTTTGTCATGTCAAATTCTGTCCCTTCAAAATGATCACGCATTAACTCCATTACATCCCTGACAGATAATTTTTTATCCGGTTTAATAAAAAGGGGAAGAGGTTCCGCACCTTCAACTCCTTTTACATAATCTATCAACAGGTTTTTTGATTCTGCTACTCTCCTGAATATACTCCATACACGTGCTTCACAAAACCTCAGGGCTCCATAACTAAGGGGGGCATAAGCGTCGGTAAAACTGAAATCTTTATCTTCACCCTTAAAATAACCCTTTTCCCTTGCAAAAGATATTGTATCTTTTCCATAGAGGCAATTTTTCGGATCGTTCAAGGGAAACTTACGGATCCTGGCCTGGTTTGCATGGGCGGAAATGTATCCTTCCGGGATCCTTCTTGCAACCCAGTTTGTACCAAGCTTTCCGGGCCCTTTTCCAATAACCTCTAAAATCCATACTTCCCTGGGATCTGATATTGAAAATGATTCACCGGAACTATAGTATCCGTATTTATCAAAAAGGCCGGTAATAACCTTAATTGCTTCTCTTGCCGTTTTCGATCTCTGTAAAGCTATAAACATTGCACTGCCGTAATCAATAATACCTTTTTTATTTTTCAGTTCTCTTCTGCCGCCATAGGTTGTTTCTCCTATGGAAACCTGAAACTGGTTCATATTACCTACAACATTATATGTATGCCTTACCTGGTCTATTTTACCCAGATATTTACCGGTATCCCATTCATAAACATCCAGTTTTGCCCCTTCGGGATAATCTCTGGCAGGCCAGTGATATAACTCCCCATATAATACATGGGAATCTGCCGCATAACTGATGAATGTTGAACCATCTGTTGAAGCACCTCTGGAAACAAGAATATTCGTACATGAAAATATTGTGTCTCCACTGAAAGTAAATAAAATTATAAAGATAAATAGTATGATGGTTAGTTTATTTTTCATTTTTTTATTCTATATAAATACCATTTAAAAGTAAAGATGAAGAGATTGATAAATTGAAGGAATATGGTAATTGGTCTGGGGCAAGGGGTAAGAGGTTAGAGAAAATTGTCATTGAAGAAATTATCAGGGATTGTCATTGAGAGATTTGCAGAACTTGTTATTGAAGGTAAAATCTCAATTTGGTATATTGAAAAAGGAGGGTTTAATGTCAAAAAAAATTGATCGCAGAGATGCTATAAAAACAATTGCTGCAATTGGAGTTACCCCATTATTAAAGAGTAATTTATTCGGACAGGACACTGCTGGAGAAAAGAAACAGAAGGTAAACATCAAACCAACAGGCAATAAAAATATTTCCAAAGCTGTTACTGCAATTACCCTGGGAGCCGGAGCCAGGGGCAACGTTTATGGAGATTACGGGATCACATTTCCAAATGAGCTTAAAATAGTGGGAGTCGCAGAACCGATCCCTCTGAGAAACGAAAGGTATACAAAAAAACATAATATCCCTGAGGAGAACAGGTTCGTTACCTGGGAACACGTTTTTAATAAACCAAAATTTGCAGATGCAATTATAATAACAACACCCGATGACCTTCACTACGGGCCATGCATGAAAGCCCTTGAGGCCGGGTATGATGTCTTACTGGAAAAACCGATAGCTCCGACTGCACAAGAGTGCCTGGACATCCTGAAACTGACAAAAAAGACCGGAAGAATTGTTGCCGTATGCCATGTCCTCCGTTATGCCCCGTATTTTATTAAACTGAGAGAATTGGTTCAATCCGGTAAAATTGGAGAACTCATAAGTATTCAACATCTGGAACCGATACAGCATATCCATATGGCTCATTCCTATGTCAGGGGGAACTGGCATAATTCGAAAAAAACAACCCCAATTATTCTGGGTAAATCCTGCCACGACCTTGATATTCTGAGATGGATCATTGATAAAAAATGTACAAGAATATCGGCATTCGGCAATCTCAAATGGTTTAAAAGTTCCAATGCTCCCAGAGGCAGTACAAACAGGTGTACTGACGGATGTGCTGCCGAATCATCCTGTCCCTATTCAGCTTTAAAAATATATCAAAGAGACAGAAGTTATACATATGTATTTGATCTGCCTGAAGATGAGAATAAACATGCAGACTATATTTTAAAAAAATTAAAAACCACAAATTACGGCAGATGTGTTTACAGAATGGATAATGACCAGCCTGACCACTATGTATCTGCTATTGAGTTTGAAGGCGGTATCACTGCAAGTTTTTCAATGGAGGCGTTTACTTCATATCACGGCAGGAGAACCAGGATCATGGGGTCCATGGGTGACATTGTTGGAGATATGGACCATTTTATTCATACCGATTTTCTGACCGGAAATAGAACAAAGTGGGATATTACCGTAGATGATGTTGAAAATTATAAATCAAGCGGCCATGGAGGCGGTGACTGGTCATTAATGACCGACTGGGTCAAAGCGGTCAGGGAGCAGAATCCCGAAGTTCTCACCTCAACCATTGATGCATCCATAGAAAGTCATATAATGGGTTTCCAGGCCGAAATATCCAGAAAAAAAGGAAAGGTAATGCC
>JBDLJQ010000037.1:0-28429 GCA_039714255.1 Acidobacteriota bacterium | reverse complement strand
AGAGATGGTAATGCCCGGAGATAATGCAACATTTAATATAGAACTTATAACCCCGATAGCAATGGAAAAAGGGTTGAAATTTGCTATCAGAGAGGGTGGAAGAACAATCGGAGCAGGATCTGTTACTGATATTATTGAATAAGGTGGAATAATGACAAATAAAATTATAATTAAACTTAAATCCTTTGACAGCAGGATTCTTGACAAATCTTCTGCTGAAATAACGTCAAAGGCAAAAAGGACCGGAGCAAAGGTCGCAGGGCCCGTACCGATCCCTACAAAAATTGAAAGATTTTGTGTACTTCGTTCTCCCCATGTAGATAAAAAATCAAGAGAACATTTTGAAAGGAGAACACATACAAGATTGATCCATATTCTGGAACATAATGATGATACTATTGCAGAATTAAAAAAGATGGATCTGCCGGCCGGAGTTGAGGTTGAGGTTAAATCAAATTAAAGGAAAAAAAAATGATTGAAGGTTTAATTGGAAAAAAAATTGGAATGACTCAGATATTTACAGATGAAGGTAATGTTGTTCCGGTAACAGTTATTAAGGCCGGGCCGTGCCTTGTTGTACAGAAAAAGCCTGGCGAAAATGAAAAGAATGATAAAGTTCAGCTTGGTTTTGTTGAAACTAAAAAAGTTAAGAACATAAACAAGCCTATGAAAGGACATTTTGATAAGGCGCAAGTTCCTCCTGCAAAATTACTGAGAGAATTTTTTGCCGAAGGTGATGATATAAAGGCTGGAGATTCTGTAAAAGCTGATATCTTTGAAGAAAAGGAATTGGTAAATGTAGTTGGAGTTACCAAAGGTAAAGGGTTTCAGGGAGTTGTAAAAAGATGGAATTTTGCCGGTGGGAAGAAGTCCCATGGTTCAATGCATCATAGACGCCCGGGATCAATTGGTATGTGTGCTTTCCCCGGAGAAGTTATAAAAGGACAAAAAATGCCGGGAAGAATGGGTGGAAAGAACAAAACTGTAAAAGGATTAAAGGTCGTTAAAATTGACCTCGATAACAACCTGATACTGCTTAAGGGTGCTGTGCCTGGTTTTAACGGAAACTATGTATACATTTTAAAGAATTCCTTTAAGAGGAGATAGAAATGTTGAAAATGAAGGTTAGAAATATAAATAATGAAGAGGTAAGCAAGATAGATTTACCTGAAGATATCTTTGATTATCCTCTTAGAGAACATCTTGTTTATGAAGCCGTAAAAAACTTCAGGGCTAATCAGCGAAAAGGAACTGCTGCTACAAAAACAAGAGGAAAGATCACGGGAAGCGGGAAAAAATTATGGAAGCAGAAAGGGACAGGACGAGCAAGGGTTGGCTCTGTTAAAAGCCCACTCTGGAGATCCGGAGGTATAACATTCGGGCCTAATCCCAGAGATTATTCTTACAATATGCCCAGAAAGGCAAAAAGAAATGCTCTGAAGTCGGTACTGTCTGACAAACTCAGGAATGAAAGGATCTTTATTGTTGACCAGCTGGAACTTAATTCAAATAAAACAAAAGAGACCCTGAATCTTCTGGAGAAGTTTGGATTTGACAAAATGCTTATTGTAGATAAGACAGATAACTCAAATCTGATGCTGTCAACAAGAAATTTGAAAAATGTAAAGAGTATCGATTTTAGCGAGATCAATATTTATGATTCGCTCAAATATAACTATATTATGTTGTCGGTTGATGCAGTAAAAAACCTTGTGGAGGTTTTAAAATGAAATTGGATTATACGGATGTGATTGTTGCTCCGTTGGTAACGGAAAAATCTACAGATATGAAAGAGTCTATGCACACGCTCTGTTTTAAAGTTCACAAAAATTCAAATAAGATCATTGTGAAGGAAGCTGTTGAAAAACTTTTTAACACAAAAGTGGATTCTGTAAAATTAATGAACTATTACGGAAAAGAAAAAAGATACGGAAGATTCACCGGAAGAAGAGCCACGTGGAAAAAAGCTTATGTAACACTCAGCAAAGATGCAAAAATGATCGAATATTTCGAGGTATAAAATGGGAATAAAAATATATAATCCGACAACACCTGGACAGAGAGGAAAAACTGGTTATACGTTTGAAGAATTAACTACAGATAAACCTTATAAAAAACTTGTGAAAAAGTTAAATAAGTCCGGTGGAAGAAACAGTAATGGACATATAACTATCAGATTCAGAGGCGGCGGACATAAAAGACAATACAGAATTATCGACTTTAAAAGAAATAAGCTTGATGTTCCCGGAATAATTGAAACTGTTGAGTATGATCCAAACAGAACAACCAGGATATCTCTTGTAAAATATGTTGATGGTGAACGGAGATATATTCTGACTCCCGTAGGTGTAAAGGTGGGAGACCCGGTTATTTCAACAAATGGAGAAGCTGATATTACTCCTGGAAATTCTCTTCTGCTGAAAAATATCCCTGTTGGAACAATAATTCATAATATTGAATATTTCAGTGGAAAAGGTGCTCAGATTGCAAGATCAGCGGGTTCATATGCTACATTGATGGCAAAAGAAGGAAAGTACAGCCTTGTGAAAATGCCTTCCGGTGAAGTAAGAAAAGTATCGGTTGAGTGCAGGGCAACAATTGGACAGTTGGGAAATATTGAACATGGAAACATTAAGATCGGTAAAGCAGGAAAAACCAGGTGGCTTGGAAGAAGGGGCCATGTAAGGGGAACTGTTATGAATCCTATTGATCACCCCCATGGTGGTGGTGAAGGTAAAACAAAGGGTGGAAGGATTCCTGTTACTCCCTGGGGTAAGCCAACTAAAGGATATAAGACAAGAAGAAATAAAAAGACTGAAAAATTTATTGTGAAAAGGAGAAAGTAGATAAATGAGCAGATCAGTAAAAAAAGGGATTTATATAGATGAGAAACTCTTTAAAAAAGTTTTAATTGCAAAAAACAGTAAAAAGAGGGAAGTAATAAAGACCTGGTCAAGGCGATCTACAGTTGTTCCTGAAATGGTTGGTCTTACAATAGCAGTTCATAACGGGAAAAAGTTTATTCCGGTTTTTGTTTCGGAAAATATGGTTGGATCTAAACTTGGTGAGTTTTCAGTAACAAGGACTTATAAAGGCCACACTTCAAGAGATGGTAAGAAAAAATAGGAGGATATGAATGGCTGAAGTAGCAGTTTCAAAAGGAAAATATATGAAAATATCTTCCAGGAAGAGCAGGCTGATTGCAGATATGATAAGGCAAAAAGATGCGGGTGAAGCAATGACGATCCTGAAGTTTTCAAAAAAGCAGAAAGCTGCGGATATCTTTTCCAAAGTACTTAATTCTGCAATTGCAAATGCTCAGGTTAAATTTCCCAATGTAGATGTTGATAGTCTGTACATCTCAAGGATTTTTGTCGATGAGGCACCGACCCTTAAGAGGTTCAGGGCTGTTCCCCGTGGAAGAGGAGTTAGAATTCTTAAAAGATTTTCTCACATAACAATATATCTATCTGAGAGAGAGGAGAAATAATGGGACAAAAAACACATCCCTACGGATTTAGGTTAGGCTTTAATAAAAGCTGGTTGTCTTTATGGTACAGCAGTGGAAAAAATTATGTTGAATTGCTTCATATGGACCTGAAGATAAGAAAGGCTTTAAAAAAATCTTATAAACATGCAGGTATTGCATCAATAGAATTAAAAAGAATATCGGATACCATCAGGGTGCAGATAAATACAGCAAGGCCCGGAATTATA
This sequence comes from Acidobacteriota bacterium, assembly GCA_039714255.1. GTDB lineage: Bacteria > Acidobacteriota > Aminicenantia > UBA2199 > UBA2199 > UBA647. The sequence goes on along the minus strand of JBDLJQ010000037.1, from coordinate 24,712 downwards.
ATCGGAAAGGGCGGCTCCGGTATTCAGAAGATAAAAAAATCCATTGCTGAGATAGCAAAAAAGAATATTGATAAGATCCTTGTAGACGTGATCGAGATAAAATATCCGGAACTTGTTTCCCAACTTGTTGCAGAAGGTGTTGCTTATCAGATCGAGAGGAGAATATCTTTTCGCCGGGCAATGAGAAAAGCAGTTGATTCATCTCTGCGCGGAGGAGCGATAGGTATTAAGATCAGGGTTTCCGGAAGGCTTGGTGGAAATGAGATAGCCAGGTCAGAATGGTATCTTGTTGGTAAACTTCCCCTTCAGACCCTCAGAGCTGATATTGATTACGGATATGCAGAAGCCAATACCGATTACGGTATAATTGGTATTAAAGTGTGGATATATGCATCGGACAAAGAGAAGGAGAGATACAAAAAACAGGTTATCGAGTTAGAGGGTAAAGGAGAATAGAAAATGTTAATGCCGAAGAAAGTCAAACATAGAAAGGTATTCAGGGGCAAGAGGAGAGGTGTTGCCACAAAAGGGAATACACTGGAATTTGGTGATTACGGACTCCAGTCGCTTGAGAACTGCTGGATAACAGCGAGACAAATAGAAGCGGGCCGTGTTGCCATCAATAGATATATTAAAAGAGGCGGCAAATTGTGGATAAGGCTGTTCCCCTATAAACCTGTAACCTCCAAACCTGTTGAAGTAAGAATGGGTAAAGGAAAAGGTGATCCTGAGTTCTGGGTAGATGTTGTTAAAAGAGGACGGATCATCTATGAACTTGAAGGAGTTGACGAAAATACTGCGAAAGAAGCAATGAGGCTGGCTCAGATGAAATTTTCTATCAGAACCAGGTTTATAAAAAGATAATTAACGGAGTAACATGATGAAGGCAAAAGAGATCAAAGCAATGACGGTTGATGAAATTGAGAATAAGTTAACCGAATTGCAGGATAAACTTTTTAAACAGAAGATTCAAAAATCTCTGGGACAGACGGAAAATCCTTATAAGTTGAGGGAAACCAGAAAAGATATTGCAAAATTATTAACAATATTAACGGAAAAGAGGTCAAAAGATGGAAAAGAAAAATAGCAGAAGCATAACGCTTACCGGCCAGGTTTTGTCAATAAAAGCTGACAAAACAGTAACTGTAAGTGTGGAGAGGATATTTCAGCATCCTGTCTACAAAAAAACGGTAAGAAAAAAAAGTAACTATCTGGCCCATGATGAGGCTAATAAATATAAACCGGGAGATGTAGTGATGATACAGCTTGTAAGGCCTCTAAGTAAACTTAAGAGATGGCTTGTAGTAGAGTTGATCTCCGCAGCTCCGGGAAAGGAGGTGCTCAAATGATCCAGATGCAGACAAGGCTTAAGGTTGCTGATAACTCAGGTGCCAAAGAAGTTATGTTCATTAGAGCTCTTGGCGGTGGTGTTGGAAAAATAGCACATATTGGAGATATATTTGTAGGAACAGTTAAATCTGCTGAACCGAATTCCAAAATAAAAAAAGGTGAAGTTGTTAATGCAGTAATAGTAAGAACCAGGAAAGAGGTTCGGAGAAGGGACGGTTCATACATAAGATTTTCTGATAATGCAGCAGTAATAATAAATAAACAGGGTGAGCCTGTTGGTACAAGGGTTTTTGGCCCGGTAGCAAGAGAATTGAGAGAAAAAAAATTCATGAAAATAGTATCACTGGCTCCAGAGGTGACTTGAAATGGGTAAATTTAAACTACATAAAGGCGATACTGTAATTGTTGTCAGGGGCCGTAAAGAAGATAAAGGTAAAAAAGGTAAGATAATGAATATTCTGGCTGAAAAGGAACGGGTTGTTGTTGAGAAGGTGCATACTGTAAAAGAATATGTAAGGGCCAATCCCCAGAAAAATATTCAGGGCGGAATAGTCGACAGGGAAGGTTCAATGCCAATGGCAAGTGTTATGTATTATTGTAAAGAGTGTGAACAAGGCGTAAGGATAGGTTATAAAATTGAAAAAGATGATAAGCAGAGAGTTTGCAAAAAATGCGGAGTTGTCCTTGACTAGGGGTGAAAAATGAGCAGATTACAGGAAAAATTTAATAAGGAAATTAAGGGAAACCTTAAAAAAGAGCTTAAACTTAAAAATGTCATGATGATTCCCAGGCTGGAAAAAATAGTTGTTAACTCCGGTGTCGGGCTCGCAACACAGAACATTAAGCTTCTTGATAAAGTTGTTGAAGAATTAACCGTGATCACCGGGCAGAAACCATCTATAAGAAAAGCAAAAAAATCGATAGCTTCTTTCAGATTAAGAGAAGGTATGCCGATTGGTGCTACGGTTACATTGAGAGGACAAAGGATGTATGAGTTCTTTGACAGGTTGGTTTCGGTAGTTATTCCCCGTATTAAAGATTTCAGAGGGCTTTCACCGAATTCTTTCGACGGCAGGGGAAACTATACAATGGCAATTAAGGACCAGCTTGTTTTTCCTGAAATTAACTATAACAAAGTAGACAGGACAAACGGTATGCAGTTAACTATAGTGACATCAGCAAAGAAAGATGAAAATGCTCTGGCATTATTGAAAAAACTTGGATTGCCTTTAAGGTGACAGGAGGAGATATGGCAAAGAAATCTACAATAGCTAAACATTTAAGAGGTAGGAAATATAAGGTAAGGGAAAATACCAGATGTCGTGTCTGTGGAAGATCCCATTCGGTTTATCAAAAATTTGAATTGTGCAGGCTTTGCTTCAGAGAGCTTTCGTTAAGAGGAGAAATACCAGGCGTAACTAAAGCCTCCTGGTAAGGAGTTATTATGAGTCATACAGATCCAATTGCAGATATGTTAACTAGAATAAGAAATGCTTCAAAGGTTGAAAAAGAAGATGTTGAGATCCCTTATTCTAAAGTGAAAGAAGAGATCGTAAAAGTGATACAGAAGGAGGGTTATGTTTCAGGTTATAAAGTTTTAAAAGAATTTCCCTCTAAACTGGTTGTCAAATTAAAATACAAACCTGATGGAAAGATCAATGTTATTGAAGGTATGAAAAGAATCTCTAAACCCGGTAGAAGAATCTATGCCGGAGTTGGTGATATTCCCAGAGTATTGGGTGGAATGGGTGTATCAATCATTTCAACTTCCAAAGGGATCTATACAGGTAAAGAATGTGAAAAGAACAATATGGGCGGAGAAGTTCTTTTCAACATCTGGTAGGAGGAATTATGTCCAGGTTAGCATCTAAACCGGTAAAATTTGATAGTTCCGTTAATGTTGAACTTAAAGATGGATTTATATTTTTGAAAAGTTCAAAAGGGGAACTTAAAGTAAAAATTGAGAACGGAATTAAAATTAAGATCGAAGATAATGGAATTCATGTAGATAGAGATAATGACATGTTGAAACCAAAGCAGGGCCTTGTCTGGAGCCTTATCAATAATGCCGTGATCGGATTAACCAAAGGTTATTCGAAAAAACTTGAAATTGTGGGAAAAGGATGGCGGTCACAGGTAAAAGGTGATGTAGTTAACCTGCAGGTGGGATATTCACATCCGGTAAACTTCAAGTTGCCGAAAGGAGTTACTGCAGCACAGGAAAATCCCGGAAGTTTTACACTGTCCTCTTTTGACAAGCAGTTACTGGGCCAGGTCTGTGCAAATATTCAGAAGATCAGGCCGGTTGAACCCTACAAACTGAAAGGTATCAGGATGGAAGGCCAGCATCTGAGACAAAAAGTAAGAAAGACAGCAGGAGTGTAATATGATAAGGGCTAAATTTATTGATAAGAAAAAAAGAAAGAACAGGCTTAGAAAATCCATTAGAAAAAATTTAAATGGGAATCCTGAAAAACCCAGAATGATAATTTTTAAAAGCAATAAATATCTTTATACTCAGGTTTATGATGACCTTAACGGTAAAGTGCTTGCACATGCTTCAACCCTGGAAAAAGAGGTCAAAGCTAAATTAAAGAGTACAAAGGATATAGATGCTGCTAAAGTTATGGGTGAGGTTATTGCCGATAGATTAAAGAAACTTAAAATAAAAACTGTTGTTTTTGACAGAAATGTTTATTCCTATGCAGGCCGTGTAAAAAGTTTTGCCGATTCTGCCAGGGAAAAAGGAATTAAATTTTAAGGAGTATGAACGTGCCAGAATTAGAAAATATTGAAGTATTTGAAGAAGAAGTAATATCAATTAGAAGAGTTACTAAGGTTGTAAAAGGCGGAAAGAACATGAGATTTTCAGCAGCTGTTGTTGTTGGAGACAAGAATGGTAAGGTAGGCCTCGGGAAAGGTAAAGCAAGGGAAGTTCCCCTGGCTATAAAAAAGGCAATTGTTGATGCGAAGAAAAACCTCATCGATATTCCTATTACTAATAATACTCTGCCATATTATTCCATAGGGAAATTCGGAGCAGCGCGTGTTGTTTTAAGGCCTGCTTCAGAAGGAACCGGAGTTATTGCAGGAGGTTCGGTCAGGGTGATCATGGAATTGGCAGGCGTAAAAAATGTTCTGACCAAAAGTTTGAAAAGCAAAAATACACTGACAGTTGCACAGGCAACGATAAATGGCCTTGCTGAAATGGATAATGCAGAGTCGATCATGTCCAAAAGAGAAATTGGCGAGGAGGACCTATGGCAGTAAAGAAAAAGGAACAATTTCCTCTGATAAAAATAACTTTGAGGAAAAGCCTTATTGGCAGGACCGAAAAGCAGAGAAGAGTTGTGAAAGGCCTGGGCCTTAGAAAGATCAATTCTGAAGTTATCAGGGAAAAAAGGCCTGAAATTATGGGAATGATAAATAAAGTGGACTTTTTGGTTGAAGTGACGGAGGTGAAGAAATGATAACCCTGGCTAATCTGAAACCCGCAAAGGGCTCAACAAAAAATAAGAAAAGGATAGGGAGAGGTCCTGGTTCCGGATATGGAAAAACTGCCGGAAGAGGTATGAACGGACAAAAATCAAGAAGCGGATATTCAAGGAAACGTGGTTTTGAAGGGGGACAGATGCCCCTGATAAGGAGAATTCCGAAGCGTGGTTTTACTAATATATTCCAAATTAGATATAATATTGTAAATTTGAGCGATATAGAAAAGACCGGACTGGATGAACTTGGTGTTGAAGATTTCTTTAAGGCAAATCTTGTAAGGGACAAGAAACTGAAAATAAAGGTCCTTGGAAATGGCGAAATAACCAGAAAGGTTAAAATATCAGCCCACAAATTTTCAAAGACAGCTGAAGAAAAGATCAAAAAGACCGGTGGTGAAGTTGTTATTCTTGAAGGAGAAAAAAATTGATCACATTCTTAAGAAATATTTTTATAATTCCGGAACTTAGAAAAAGGGTTATTTTTACTTTTTTACTTCTGGCAGTTTACAGGGTAGGTGCCCACATTGTAACACCGGGGATAAATATCGAAGCTTTGATCAAATTTTTTGAGCAGCAGGCTGGATCACTATTCGGATTTATTGATATGTTCTCCGGTGGAAATATGAGTAAAATGACTATCTTTGCGATAGGAATCATGCCATATATCAGCGCATCTATTATACTTCAGTTACTTCAGGTTGTATGGCCCTATCTTGAAAGGATCTCAAAAGAAGGAGATCTTGGTAAAAAGAAGATCACTCAGTATACCAGGTATGGAACTGTTCTGATTGCAGTTATCCAGTCTTTCGGTATTGCTGTTATGCTTGAAAAAATGAACCCAAGCGGATTGCCTGTTGTATTAAATCCCGGATGGGGATTCAGGTTATTGACAATATTGACAATGACAACAGGAACAATTTTTGTAATGTGGCTTGGTGAACAGATTTCAGAACGTGGTATAGGTAACGGAATTTCACTTATCATTTTTGCCGGGATCATTAAAGGGCTTATCCCGGGAGCAGGTACTCTGATAGAAGGTTTAAAAACCGGTGATATGAATCCGCTGAAAATAATATTTCTCCTTGCACTGATGGGTGGTGTAATAGCATTCATCGTTTATGTGGAAATGGGGCAGAGGCGTATCCCCATATCTTATGCAAAGAGGGTTCAGGGGAGAAGGATGATGGGAGGACAGAGCACATTTCTCCCATTAAAAGTAAATACAGGCGGTGTTATACCAATTATTTTTGCATCATCAGTTATAGCATTTCCTGCTACTCTTGGGTCTATAATAAATCATCCCATAGCAAAAACTATTTCTACTCAGTTGGGATTTGGTATGCCACTCCATAATTTACTTTATATCGCAGCCATTATCTTTTTCACATATTTTTATGTGTCGATAATCTTTAACCCCCAGGATGTTTCTGACAATCTGAAAAAATATGGCGGATTTATTCCGGGCATAAGAGCAGGAAAAAATACTGCAGATTATATTGATGGTGTACTTTCAAAACTAACTTTTATAGGAGCTTTGTACCTTGCAATTGTTGCAATTATCCCTACTTTCCTTACATCAGGATTTAAAGTACAGGCACTGCCGTTCATTGGGGATTTCCTGGATCTTAATCTGCCTGCATGGTTTAAGGACGGGCTTGGATTAAGATTCTATTTCGGTGGAACATCTATCCTTATTATAGTTGGTGTTGCAATGGATACTGTACAGCAGATTGAGGCACAATTAACCATGAGAAATTATGATTCTTTCTCAAGAAAAGGGAGAATAAAGGGTAGAAGATAATATGAAGAGGATAATTCTTTTTGGTGCTCCGGGCTCGGGTAAAGGTACTCAGGCTGAAAAAATAGAGAATGAGTTTGGTTATATGAAAATTTCAACAGGAGATCTGATAAGAGACGAAGTTAGTAAAAAAAGTGATATAGGAAATAAAATAGAGGATACAATTAAATCGGGGAATCTTATTTCAGACGAGATCATTATTGACATAGTGAAAAAAAAGATAAACGGAAAAGATATTACCTCTGGTTATATAATGGATGGATTTCCCAGAACCCTTTTTCAGGCTGAAGCATTATCAAAAGTTGAAGTGGAAAAGGAGATCCCGATCTTTTTAAAGGTTAATGATGATATGGTTGTAAAGAGGATCACATCAAGGCTTTTTTGTAAAACTTGTGGAAAGATCTATAACAAAAAATTTAATCCTCCAAAAAAGAGATGTGTATGTGATAATTGTGGAGAAGTTCTCTCAGAACGGACTGATGATTCCGAAGAGATAATAAAGAAAAGAATTCATGTGTATAGAAAAGAAACTATGCCTGTTATTGAATTTTATAAACAAAAGGGAAACCTCAGGGAAATTGATGCAGTTGGCGAGATCAATGATATTTATAGTGTCGTAAGGGATATAATAAAGTGATAATATTAAAAACGGATAATGAGATCAGGATAATGAGGGAAGCTAACAGGATCGTTGCAATTATCCTCACTGAGATCAAGGATAAGATCCGTCCCGGAGTTAATACTTATGACCTTGATCAATGGGCAGAGGAAAAGATCAGAAGCCTTAATGCAGTTCCCGGTTTTAAAGGATATGGATATGGAAGCAGGTTGTTCCCGGCAACACTGTGTACATCAGTTAATGATGAAGTTGTACACGGAATACCTTCAAAAGATGTTGTGTTAGAAGAGGGGGATATAATAGGTATAGATGTAGGGACAATTTATAAAGGTTATTATGGAGATGGAGCCTATACATATGCTGTGGGTGAAATTAAAGGTGAAACGGAAAGACTAATGGATGTATGTGAAAAGGCATTATATATTGGAATTAAAGAAGCCAGAAATGGAAACAGGGTCAGTGATATTTCCAATGCCATTGATAAATTTGTCAGGAAAAATGATTTCGAAATAGTGAGAGATCTTACCGGTCATGGAATTGGAAGAGATCTGCATGAGGAACCACAGATAATTAACTACAATAATGGTATTAAGGGAAAAAAGCTCAGTCCGAATATGACACTGGCAATTGAACCGATGATAACGAATGGTGATTACAGGGTAAAGACAATGGGAGATAACTGGACAGTATCAACTATTGACGGAAGTTTATCTGCCCACTATGAACACACTATCGCTATCACTGAAAATGGGCCGGAAATTTTAACGAGGGTGTAACTATGGCAGCTAAAGATAAAAATGTAATTGAGGTAAAAGGGAGAATTCTTGAAACTCTTCCAAATGCTACATTTCTTGTTGAACTGGAACAGAATCATCATAGAATTTATGCACACCCATCCGGAAAGATGAGAAAAAATAATATCAGGATCCTTCCCGGTGATAAGATCCTTCTGGAAATATCACCATATGATATAAATCGCGGAAGGATCATATATAGATTCAAGTAGGAGAATGCAATGAAAGTTAGAGCATCTGTAAAGAAAATTTGTAACAAATGTAAGATTATTAAAAGAAAAGGCGTTGTAAGGGTTATTTGTGTAGATCCTAAACATAAACAGAGACAAGGTTAAGGAGGAAAAATTGGCAAGAATATCAGGAGTCAACTTACCCAACCAAAAGAGGATTGAAGTAGGACTTACCTATATTTTCGGTATTGGGAGGACAAAATCACGTGAAATCTTAGAAAAAGCAAAGGTGGATTTAAATAAAAAAGTAAAAGATCTTAATACCGATGAGGTAACAAGGATCAGGAAATATATTGAATCCGATGTTATCGTTGAAGGGGACCTCCGTAAGAAAATTAACCAGGATATTAAACGTCTTATGGATATAGGCAGTTATAAGGGAAGACGGCATAAAATGGGACTTCCTGTCAGAGGACAGCGAACCAAGACCAATGCCAGAACAAGAAAAGGGCCCAAGGGTTCCATGATCAAAAAGAAAAGGTAATGGAGATAAATAATGGCTAAAAAAACCACTAAAGGTAAATCAAAGAAAAAAGAGAAGAAGGTTGTTTCTCATGGAATAATGAATATTAATTCAACTTTCAATAATACTGTTATCACGATTTCTGATAAGGAAGGGAATGTTCTTACCTGGTGTGCAGGGGGTGTTGTAGGATTTAAGGGGTCAAGAAAATCTACTCCTTTTGCAGCACAGCTTGCAGCAGAGAAAGCATTAAAGGAAGCTGAAAATTTTGGAATTAAAACACTTGATATAAGGGTGAAGGGCCCGGGAGCAGGACGTGAAAGCGCAATCCGTTCAGTAGGTTCTACCCAGTTTAAGGTTAAATCAATAAAAGATATTACTCCGATTCCGCATAATGGTTGCAGACCTAGGAAGAAGAGAAGGGTTTAAGGAGGTAGAAAGTGGGTAAATATACAGGTCCGGTTTGCAGGTTGTGCAGAACTGAAGGGACAAAATTATTTCTTAAAGGAAGAAGATGTCTGACGGATAAATGCGGGATCGAACGCCGCAGCCAGCCGCCAGGACAGAGAGGAAAAAGAGGTTCGTTTAAAAAATCCAATTATAAAGTTCAATTGAGAGAAAAACAGAAGGTAAAAAGATTTTATGGACTTGGAGAAAAGCAATTCAGGTTGTTTTTTGATAAAGCAGCTAAGAAAAAAGGTATCACAGGTGATAACCTGCTTAACTTTCTTGAACTGAGATTTGACAATATTCTTTACAGGATGAACTTTGCTTCATCGAGATCACAGGCCAGACAGTTTATTAAACATGGCCACTTTACAATTAATGGAAAAAAAGTATCTATTCCTTCATATATTCTGAAACAGAATGATGAAGTTACATTAAAGGAAAAATCTATAAAAAATGAAAAACTGACCGGAGATATAAAAACTGCAAAAGGTTTGGTTGAAGTTCCGGAATGGCTGGTTGTAGAAGAAGATAAAATTAAAGGTATTATCCACAGCATTCCGAAAAGGGAAGATGTATCACTTGATGTAGAGGAGCATCTTATTGTAGAGCTCTATTCCAAATAAGGAGAGAGAAAATATGGATTTAAATTTTCAAAGACCAAAAAGAATTAACGTTGAGGAATTAACTGCAAATTATGGAAGATTCTCCGCCGAACCATTTGAAAGGGGATATGGAAGTACTGTTGGAATAGCAATGAGAAGGGTACTCCTTTCCTTAATAGAGGGTGCTGCTGTTACTGCTATCAGGATAGATGGTGTTTTACACGAGTTTTCAGTTATTCCCGGAGTTTTTGAAGATGTACTGAACTTTATTCTGAATATTAAGAATATTCCTTTCAAACTAAATTCGGATGAACCTCAGTTTGTCAGGGTCGACAGAACTGAAGCAGGTGAAATATTATCTGATGAAATAATTTCGGATGGAGATGTAGAGGTCCTTGACACTACGAAACATATAGCCTATCTGGAAGAGGGTGGTTCTCTAAAAGCTGAAATACTTATAAAGAACGGTCTCGGTTTTAAACTGGCAGAACAGAATTTTGATGAATCTCTACCAGTTGACTTTATTCCTGTGGATTCAAATTTTAATCCTGTTGAGAGGGTAAAATATTCGATCAAGCCGGCAAGAGTGGGAAAAAGAACAGATTATGAAAAACTCATTCTGGAGGTTTGGACCAACGGTAGTGTATCACCTAAAGATACAGTATCTACAGCTGCAAAGATCCTCAGGGATCATATGTCAATATTTTTAGGTTATAAGGAAAAGGATAAAGCTATTTTTGAAGATGAACAGGAATCAGGACATGGAATTGAAAGCAAGAGTGAATTCCTTGAAAAAAATGTTGAATCTATGGGTTTATCTGTAAGAGCCTTAAAATGTTTAAAAAGACTGGGTGTAAATCATATTTATGAATTAATTGAAAAAACAGAACATGAACTTCTGAATTCAAAGAATTTTGGGAAAAAATCTCTGGAAGAGATCATTTCAAAACTTATTGATTTTGATCTTGCCCTGGGGCAGAAACTACCGGAAAATTTAAAAAAGGAACTTCTTGAAAAAGTTGAAATAGCCGGAAGTGAAGAAAGCGAAGAAATAAAGGAGTAATAGAATGAGACATTTAAAAGGTGGTTCAAAATTAAGGCGAAATCCTTCACAGAGAAAATCTCTACTAAGAAATCTTACTGCAAGTATCATTGAAAAGAACAGGATTGAGACCACCCTTGCAAAAGCAAAGGCTGTGAGACCGGTTGTGGAAAAAATGATAACAATGGGTAAATCAGGTACCCTTGCAGATAAAAGAAGAGCTTTTTCTTATCTTTATAGCAGAAAAACAACACATCTCCTCTTTAATGAGGTAGCACCAAGATTTATGGACAGGAACGGCGGATATACCAGGATCATAAAAACAGACTTTAGAAAGGGCGATGGCGCGGAGATGGCAATAATCGAATTCGTAGATTATAAATTTGAACCTAAAGTAAAGAAGGGAAAAGAAAAAAAGAAAGTGACAAAGTAATGCAAGCGGGAATAGCTCAATGGTAGAGTATCAGCTTCCCAAGCTGAATGTTGCGGGTTCGATCCCCGTTTCCCGCTTTTCTAAAGGAGAATAATAATATGTTTAAGAAAAATGTTCCAACAACAAATATTACTGATATTGAGGAAACAGTATCTGAGAACAGGGTTTCACTCCTGGGAAAAGATATGAAACTAAAGGGAAATATTACTTCAAATGAAGAGATCATTATTGAAGGGACAGTTGACGGTAAGGTTAATATCACCAACAATATCTATATCGGGAAATCCGGGAAAGTTAAAGCTGAGATCTTTGCAAGAGAAATAATTATTGAAGGTGAGGTTAATGGTGATGTACATGGAAGTGTTAAGGTTGAGATAGTTCCTGGTGGGATCCTTAATGGAAATATCATCTCTGAAAAAGTAGTTTTGGCAGAAGGTGCAAAGTTTAAGGGAAATATCGATATGACCATAAAAACCGAAGATAAAACAAAGAAACTGAAAACGGAAAAAACTGATATTACCAGAGAAAAACCAAAAAAAATATAATTTTATCTTTATAATAATTTTTTTTACTCTTATCTAAACAGAAGGGAAATTTGTCAGACTGGTATTTAATTGATAACAAAAGTCCGTATCCAGCTGCAAAAAATATGGCAGTTGATGAGTATCTGTTTAATCTCTGTCACAAAGAAAAAAAAGGATTTTTCAGGTTATATTACTGGGATAAACCCTCCTTTTCCATCGGCGTATCCCAACGTGCGGAAAAAGCTGCTAATATAGATTATATTAATTCCTCTGATTATGCATTTGTCAGGAGAATAACCGGTGGGAAAACTGTATTGCACAATGACGAGATCACTTATTCAGTTGTCTCATCAGAAAATATTTTTTTTCAGGATAATGACCTGTACAGGTCTTATTCTATGATCTCCGGGATTATTCTTAAAGCACTTAAAATTTCAGGTATAGATGCTTACCTTTCAGGGGGGAGCACTCCTGCATTATCAAAAAGTAATGATCCCTGTTTTTCGTTCCCAACTCCTAATGAAATTGAAGTAGAAGGAAAAAAGATTGTGGGATCAGCTCAAAAAAGAGATCGGCAGGCCCTGCTCCAGCATGGATCTATTCCATATAGTATGAATTATTCTATCTACGCTTCGGGAGCAAATTCCCGCAAGTCTATTATAAAAAAAAATATGATAACGCTTGAAGATTTAACTGATTTAAGCAGGGATGAAATAGGAGATAATTTTATAAAAGCTTTTTCTGAATTTACAGGAAAGGAGTTAAAAAATTATATTTTTACAGAAAGGGATAACAGAGAAATTGAAAAACTTACAGATAAATATTCTTCGAAAGAGTGGAATTTTATTCTTTAGTATCTTTCTGATATTTTACGCTGAAGTAAAAGCTGAAAGAGAAATTGAATTGCAATTTCACGAAATAAGAGAAAAGTATAAGATCGATCCGGTTTTTTTCTCCGACATTGGTATCAAAAAACTGATTTTCAGATCCTTTTCAAATGGGAATGGCGATGGAGGCCTTCTATTTAAAAATTCGCATTTCAGAACCCTTTATCCGGCAATTGAAAAACTGTCAGCTCTGTATAATAAAAAATTCAGTTTCTGGGGATGGATGACAGGAAGGAGTTTTACCTGGCTTAAGCGAAAAGATCTTTTTGATGTAAAATATTATGATGGTAAGAAAAATATCATAAAAAAAATTGATATATTTAACCCTGAAGCAAAGGAAAAAATATTAGGTTCTTTCAGAGATCTTGCTTCTGTTGGAGTTTCCGGGATACTGATTCAGGATGACCTTGTATTAAGGCAAAATGAAGGTTTTTCAAAATGGGGAATGAAAAAGTTTGCAAAAGAGGCAAAGGTACCTGCAAGGGAAAAACTTATGGTGGACAGGGGAACACCATACAATCTGAAGTGGATAACTATAAAGAAAAAAACTATCATTCTGCTGATCAATGATATTATCAGGGAATGTAAAAAAATAAATCCTGATATAAAAACAGGGATAAATATTTTTTATGAAACTGCTTTGAATACCAAGCTAAGTGAAGAATGGTATTCCCATAATCTGGAGGAAATTGTTGGAACTGGAATTGACAGGGTCTACCTGATGGCATATCACAGGCAAATGAAAAAAGAGTTAAAGTTTGGTACAAGAAAAGTTAAGGAAGAGTTTAAGAATATGATTGATAATGCATATAAAATTGCAGGTTCAAAGCTTGTTATAAAAATGGAAATTTATGACTGGGATAAAAAAGAGGTGATACCGTTAAGTGAGATAGAGAGTTATCTTAACCTTATCCCGGCCGGAGTTAACCGGATATGTTTTACTCCGGTAAAAGCAGGTACGAAAAAATATTTCAGGGAACTTGTCCGGATGGTTAAAAAGTTGAAATTGATACCTGATGAAAGTAAAATAATAAAAAAGGAAAAATTATGAACTGGAAAATAAAATTTGGAAATTTTTTATTCAAATACCGTTCTTTTACTCCCATACCTTTAATTGTATTTGTATTCCTTCTATTCTCTCCTGTGAACTATGGGCATATTAACCTTTATATTGACCTGGGCGGGATATCTTTGCTGATCTTCGGAGAATTAATAAGGATACTTTCGGTAGGATTTTCATTTACAGGAACTTCAGGAAGAGAAAATTACCTGAGGGCTGATAAACTGAATACTTCGGGAATATATTCTGTTGTCAGGAATCCGTTATATATAGGAAATATTTTTATTTATTCCGGGTTGTTAATTGTTTTTTCTAATATTTATGCATTATTATTCTTTGTTATACTTTTAATTGTACAGTATTACTTTATAATTTTATCAGAGCAGGAATACCTGAAAGTTAAATATGGAGAATCTTATAAGAAATATTGCAGTGAAGTGAGATCAATTATTCCCGGATTCCGGAATAGAAGAAGAGCAGAAAATAAATTTAACCTGAAAAAAGTTTTATTTAAAGAGAATGATTCAGTATTTAACTCACTATTTTTGCTCGGACTTGTTTTGATATTCAAGTATAAAATATTTTATTCAGTTGTGAAAAATACAAAATTATGGATATTATATTTTTCAATATTAATAATGCTCTATATTCTGATAAAGATAATAAAACGGAGAAAATAATTGAATGAGTTGCGGGAGATCCTGAATTTTCCCATAAACCTGCCCAGGCAAAAGATAAACCGGAGGTTAAAAATTCCGGGAGGGCTTACCCATAATACAGTTGAAAGTAAAATTGAAAAATATTTCCCTCTGCTTGAAAACGCGGCAAGATATAAAAATCTGGATATTAAAATTAAAGAGGAAAAAATTCTTATCAATAACAAGTGGAATATTGTTTCCGACTCTTTGTCAACATTCCTGAATGGATGTAATAAAGTTACTATTCTCGGTGTTACAACCGGTTCATATCTTGAAGAAAAAATGGATAAACTTCAGAATAGTGGAAATACCCTTGAAACAATGGTGATCGATGCACTTGGCTCTGAAGGGGCCGAGGAGTCTGCAATTTATGTAAGCAGGATAATTAACAGGGAAATAGAAAAAGAAGGGTTTATACCTACAAAAAGGTTTTCACCCGGTTACGGTGATCTTTCTCTGGAATCTCAGAATATATTTTTTAAAGAATTAAAGTTAAATGAGATCGGGATCGAACTGAATGAATCTCTTTTGATGATCCCTCAAAAATCTATAACAGCTTTCATCGGCTGGAGAGAAAAAAATCAAAGTTAAGATACAATTATTATTTTTACCAGTCTTCCTGTTTTATCATATTCTATGGTGCTATCCCGGCAGGCCGATCTCATATTTGCGGATACTGGTTTCATCATCTTCATTTTGAATTATTAAATATAGAAAATTTCCTTTGATCAAAGGTGTATTTTCGATTTTGAAACCGGATTCTATTTTAATGAATTTCCTGTATAAATATTTGCCCTCAGGCGAAAAAATGTCTATCTGTCGGGAATTGTCTGTTGTCCATTTGGAAATGAATATGAAGATCAGTCCTTTATGAGATTGAATAGCTGTGTAATAGGTTTCTTCATCCGGAAGCTTCTTTGCAAGGGTTTTAAGCAATTCTTCGGGTGCAAGGCCTTTAGCTGCACGTAAAATAGGTTCAACTTTCTCTTTTTCTGTGATTGAATATTTATTGCGGAGAAGGCTGAAGCCGTTAATTGCTTTACCATCAATTCCCGAAATATGTATCACATATTTGTCGCTGACACCGTAATATAATCTGTTTTCATGTATACCCAATTCAAATAGTGGTGTTAAACCTTCTGCAATCATGGAAGCACTGTTATTATTATTCTGTATAGCCCCGCCTTTGTACATTGAAAATTTAGTGATTACAGTCTCTTTCCCCGATTCAAGGTTGATCTGCTTTACCTCTGCTATTCCGTCCTGAGCTGCTAATATACTTCTCGGAGCTGTTATAAACTCATATTTCTTTAAAAAAAGGATTGGGCTTTTCTGTTTCGGATTGGGTTTTGATTCCAGGTATTCTCCATTCCAGTTAAAATAGTGAATACTATTTATATCCTGGATGGCAATAAAATTTTCAGCGTTATGAAGGCGTGCCTGCCGTATTTGTTTTATCTCCCCCGGGCCTTCACCTTTTTTTCCGAATCCTTTAATAAATTTTCCGTTCTTATCAAACAGATACAATCTTTTAAATTTATCATCAAGGCAACAAAGTAAACCGTTTTTGGAAACGAGGATCTGTCTGATACTACCGAAAGGGTTACCTTCGGCTTCTTCAATATTCCAGCATTCTTTAATTTGGAATAAACTTTCACCTTTGGCAGGTTTATCCTGATTTTTTATTTCCCCTTTAAGATTAATGGGTAATAAGTATAAAAATAAAATTACTGTTAATATTGTTAATATCCTGAAATAATAATTATGATGATAAAGGATTTTTTTTTTCATTTTAGAAGCCCCCATTTTTTTGATATACCAGTTTTACGTTGGATCCTGAGTTTTAGTTTTTTCTGCCCCTGGTATGTTCTTTGAATGTTAGTTTCTATGCTTAATTTTTCAAATGTTGTTATAAATTTTGTGTTTTTGTAAAATATATTAAGGAGAGATTATGAAAATCAAAATATTACCTGTAATTCTATTTGTTATATTGATTTTGGGAATAACGAAGCCGGTTGGCTCCAATACAGGAATTGGTTTTATCCTTGGGGAACCTACAGGGATGAGCTTAAGAATAGATAAGTTTCCCGTATTAGGAATTGCGTGGTCCCTTGATAATTATTTTCACCTCCATTGTGATTATTGGATCAAAAGCCGCCGTTTAAAAAGGAGTGTATACTGGTTCTGGGGTTTCGGGGGAAAGATGACCTTGTACAAATATAATGACAAAAATTTTACTCTGGGTATGAGGGTTCCTATCGGACTCCGTTATTTCCCTGCCCGCCGTATTGAAATATTCTGTGAAATTGTCCCCGGTATGAGGATATATCCAAGTACGGCCATAGATTTTGATCTGGGAATCGGTATGCGGTTTATTTTATAATACGAAACAGTGCCCATAGGGTATAAATATCAGTTTGTCTGATTTAATGATAAAAGGTAGGATCCCAGTTTAGTTGATTTATAAATATCCAGTACCTTTTTCCATTTAACATTAACTTTTTCTTTAAAAGCTTCTAAAATACGGATAATTGCCAGATCAACCTCGGAAAAACTGTCACCGGTTTTACCGCCTGATATTTTGTTGCTTTTTACATAATTAATTGTATCAAACAGAATTGCATTTGCATTGTTGTAGGATATCTGTTTTATCTTTCCAAACCTTTTTATCCAGTTTTTTTTAGATAAAATATCATTCACATGGCTTCTCAATAAAAAAGTAGCTCTTCCGATCAACTTTAAATTTCCGGGATTTACACTTGTCATTGTATTTCCTACGATTTTTCCAAGTTTAGCCATAACTGCGGTTGAGTGGGCATTAAGAAGCATTTTTAAAGCAATATGCTGTCTGATCCACAAGGGATCAAAATCCTGATCTATTGTAACCGGTAGCAGGAGATTCTTTTTATTATCTGTATTAAATTTTTCAATGAGTGTATTTACTTCTATTACCGGTTTTTTACTTACCAGGATACCGACTGAATTTGCGCCTTTTTCATTGAAATATTTTTTTAATTCATAAAATGAAGAGTTTTTATTAAATAAATGTTCTATCTCATCATCCAGCAATACCAGAACTCCGAGATCACTTTTTTGAGGAGCCCTGTTTTTCCTGTTAAAATCTGAAAAGGAGAAGTCATAAAGTAATTTCTGATCGTCCCCGGCATTTTTAAGACTTGAAATAGCAGCTTCCTTCAAATATTTGTCCTTTATAAGATTCAAAAAGGGTTCTTTATAAAATTCTGTTCTTAAACCGTAAAAAGGCCGTCCCAGAAATTTTATCCAGGCTTCACTACTATCTTTTGCAGTTGTCCATACCTGGATCCATGATCTTCTCTTAAGATCTTTTACAGTATCAAGGGGGAAGAGCCTGAATGTCGGGCTCCTTTCAGTTGAATCTATAAAAACAGTGATCAGTCCATTGTTGGCAAAATATGTGGAAAAATGGTTGTTTTTATAAGTTTCCGCTTCAAGATCGGTGAATTTACTGATCATATGAATTGATTTGTAAACAGATCTTTGCAGGGGGATAAAATCCAGCAATCGTTCTGAAATTAAAGTGTCCGGACTGAAGCCAATTGCTTTCATTTCCTGCCCGGTCAAATATTTAATTAAAATGTTATTTATGGCGTGTTCAATAATTATCCCTGTTACAAAAGTTTCAATAGTTGTGGCCTGCATGCGTGTGGAACCGGTGATCGCCTGATTGCCTGTAGTAAGGTTTATTTTTGTAATATCCGGGTTGTCCAATACTACTCTGCTTCTATCAAAGGGCCTTAAAACCTTATCAGGGTTATTATATATAAAATACAGGTTTTCCTTAGCTATTCTCCTTTCTTTATTATTAAATTCTCCGTATTGGTTTAAAGCCGCAAGGATCGTTCCTATAACTGAAGAGGTCTCACCACCCTCAGTCACACACACAACCACATCCCCTTTATTTACCCCTCTGTCCTCCAGCTGCAGTTTTCCTATCAACTGGAGGTCTTCGAAACCTTCCAGTGAGCTGATCAACGCTCTGTCCCCTCCGGTCATTTCACCTATCAATCTTTCTTCTATATCATCGGGGATATTATTCTTCAGTTTTTCCCAGACGGGCAATAATTTTATCTTTTCCCAGAATGGCCTCCAGAATGAGCTTTCTACCTGTTTTGCAAGTCTGCCTGTTGCCCCGCAACCGTAAAAATATATTTTTTTGTTGTTCAGAACAGCCTTCTCTATCGCTGTTGAAACATTTTCTATTATTTTACTTTTTTCAGAAAGTTCTATTATCCTTTTATTAATATCTTCATCAACACTTAAAAGCATTTCCAAACCTTTCACTGTATCTGACTTTATCTGATAGCTCAGGTCCCATGTTTTTTTGTGCCTCTGTTCTGTTATTAAAGAGTGAAGCTGGAACTGTTTCTGATTATTTACATAATCAAGCGATTGTTTCGACTGATCTATTTTTAATATATCAAGTATATCCGGGTCTTTTACAGCCTTATGGCAATTTACACTAAAAAATAAGGTTACAACCAGTAATGCAATTGAATATCTTACCTTTAAGATCATTTCTCACCTCGTTTATTGTTAAATTTTAATCCTTCTCCAAATTTAAAATATCCTGGAATTGATACCGGAAATTTTCCTTTGGGATCGGAATCTCCCAGGAGAATGTTTGCAGTTGCTATTTCCAGCTCTCTCGTGCTGTAATAAGAACATAAATATGCTGATGAAAAACTGATATCTCTGTAAATGTAAGGATTACCGAAAGCAATGGATACTATATTACAATTTTTTGCTTTCAGTTCTTTTAGAAATTCTATTATATGCACAGGGATAGAGGATTTTCCTTTCCATGCACCAATGTAAATAAAGAAAGGGCAGATAATGTCGGAATTTGGAGGGATTTTTTCTGCAATCTCTCTTATATTTTCCCCGTTGCTATCCTGTGTAAGTGTAAAGTCACCCTTTATATTAATATGGTCCTCCAGATATCTTTTCAGGAACCATCCATCGTGAACATATTTTTTTTCAAAAATTCTTAAAAAATAATAGTCCTTTTCCTTTTTCAGCGGCAGGATATTATTTGAGTTTTTAAGGAGGGTTACGGAATTGTCTGCAATTTGCTGTGCAACTTTCCGGTTAGTTTTACTGCCCAGAACATTTTCAATTTGGTCCAGATCGGTTTTTTTGCTTTTGTCCAGCCCTGCCCATTTTTTTGCCTCCAGAATTCTTTTTACCGATTCTTCAATCCTTTTTTGTGAAATCTCTCCCTTTCTCACAGCATTTACAATTGCATCCACTCCATCTTCCGGCTTACTTAAATATAAAAGAATATCGGCTCCTGCCCTTACCGCTTCCACTGAAGAGGTTTTATCATCATACTCATTGGTAATACCCCCCATGACCATCCCGTCTGTAATAATTAATCCTTTGAAGCCCATTTTTTTTCTAAGCAGGTCTGTCAGTATTTCCTTTGATAATGTAGCAGGTTTTTTGTGGCCTGTTATTTCCGGTAAAGCCATATGTACACTCATAATTGCTTTTACACCACTGGATATTGCTTCATAAAATGGTTTTAATTCCAACTTTTCCAATCTGACCATATCAAAGTTGGAAACCGGCCTCTCTATATGAGTATCAGTCGAAGTATCTCCATGGCCGGGAAAATGTTTTGCCGTTGCTATCATTCCTGCATCCTGACAACCTTTTATATATGCAGCGCCCAGCTCTTTTACCAACTTTGCATTTTCTCCGAAGGAACGGAAATTTATGATCGGGTTATCCGGATTGTTGTTTATATCGAGAACAGGGGAAAAATTAAAATGAACACCCACACTTTTTGCTTCTACTGCAGTGATTTTCCCCATCTGATAAGCAAAATCTGATGAGCGGGTTGCTCCTACTGCCATCAGGGGAGGGAATCCGATACCTCCTCCTGAAAAATATTCAGGGACAAAAGTTTTTAAATTTCTCCCCATAAATTTTTCACGTGTGATCATTTTTCCTGCACCTGACTCCATGTCTGCAGCTATTAAAAGTGGTACCTTTGACCAGGATTGATATTTATTTAATAAGTAGGCAAGATCGTAAGTCGGAGTTTTAAATATATAAAAACCGCCTATTTTCAGATCCCTGATTAAAAACGATAAATGTTTATAATACTCATCATCAACATTGAAAAAATTAGGATATACAACATGAAAGATCATCTGTGCAGCTTTCTCTTTTAAGGTCATCTTTCTCATCGTTTCTTTTACCCAGTTCCCTGAATCTCTACTGAATAAAAAACTGTTCATAAAAACAGGTAAACAGATCAAAATTACAACGATCTTTTTTAAAATGCCCATGGTAACTCCTTTTTTGTCATTGATAAAGTAAATATTTTTTCCGTTTGATAAAGAAATCTTTTAGATCTTTATTAAAACTACTTATAATTCTATCCACACTGATCTTTTTTATTAATTGTTTTCTAACAGTTGATGTTCCCATAATTTTATCAAAGAATTTTGAGTGAAATTTAAATTTCTCCGGATACATTGACTCAATTTTAGATATTATATGAAGTGTTGAATCAAATGGCCTATACTTTTCCCTGTTTATTATGTGAAGCTGTACTCCTGAACATTTTTCAGATTTATATTTTGAAAATGTCGGTTTAAAAGAAGTTTCACGAAAAATTAAACCCGGAAGTTTTAAATTGTTCAGTTCTACAGCAAGATCGTATCCATCGATCCAGGGAGCACCAATTATCTCAAAGGGCCTGGTTGTTCCCCTCCCTTCAGATATATTTGTACCTTCAATAAAAACCTGGCCCGGATAAACAATTGTTGTATCTAATGAGGGAATATTGGGTGAAGGGAAAATCCAGGGGAGTTGAGTATTATCAAAATACATATTTCGTTCCCAGTTTTTCATTTGAATTACAGTGAGGCGTACCTTTTTTTTAAAGAATTCTTCATTGAATAAAATTGCAAGTTCACCGATTGTCATCCCGTGCCGGACCGGAATGGGATAAACCCCTACAGATGAGCTGAATTCCGGATAGTTGAGGACAGGGCCTTCCATTACATTTCCACTGACAGGGTTTGGCCTGTCGAGGACAATAAATTCAATTCCCATATCTGCACAAACCTGCATTGAATAAGCCATTGTTGTAATATAAGTATAAATTCTTGTTCCAATGTCCTGGAGGTCAAGGACCATAACATCAATATTTTTTAGCATATCGGGTTTCGGCCTCATCGTCTGCCCGTAAAGGCTGTATACCGGCAGGTCATATTTGTCACTAATATAAAAAGAGACATGTTCCCCTGCCTGGCCGTTTCCCTTCATACCATGTTCCGGCCCGTAAAGAGCGACAAGGTTAATTGCAGGATCATTAAAAAACAGTTCAACTGTAGATTGTAATTTGCTGTTAATTCCCGGAGGATGGGTAATTAAACCGACTCTTTTGCCTTTTACACTTTCTAAATGTTCACTTAAAAAAACTTCAACTCCTGGTATTACCCGATTATCTTTACTGACAGAATCGTTTTTTTCAGCAGGGATATATAATAAAAAAAGGAAAATCATTACTGATAAAATAAGAATAATTTTTATATTTTTCATCTTTATAGTTTTATTATACTTGCAGCGACAATATTTGCTACCAGTCCATATATCTGAACAACATTACCTTCAAAACCGGGATGCACCCGATTGCTGAGGAAAATAAGAAACACCTTTGTTTCCGGATCGATCCAGAAAGAAATACCGGTAAAACCTGTGTGGCCGAATGAACCCACCGGAAATATATCCCCTCTGGAAGAGCTGTAATCCGTGAAAACATCCCATCCGGGAGAGCGTCCGTGTTTATTTAACAGGGGATAAACTGAAATAAATGCCTTTACCGTCAGAGGGCTGAAAATTCTTTTTGAATTATAAACACCCCTGTTTAACAGCATTGATGCAAATTTAGCCAGATCATCCACTGTGGAAAAAAGCCCGGCATTCCCTGATATTCCTCCTATCAACCTTGCTAACGGGTCATGTACAATACCGCGCAATAATTTACCATCAACTATTTCAGTTGGAGCAATTCTGGAATGATACTTATCCTCAGGTAAAAAAAAAGTATCATTCATATCCAGTTCTTTAAATATATTCTTTTTTGTAAATTTATCAATACTGGTATTACTCACTTTTTGAACAATAAAAGCCAGAGTAATATAACCCAGGCAGCTGTAATTAAATTGTTTGCCCGGAACATCAACCCTTTCCATTTTTCCTATTTCTTTCGCCAATATCCCAATTGTTGTTTTGGAATATTTTTTTTTCAACTCTTCTATCGGGTAATAAGCTTTTAAACCTGAGGTATGAGTAAGAAGATGATATATGCAAATCGGATTTTTTTTATCCTTCTCAGTTTCGAATTCAGGTATGTATAAACTTACTTTATCCCAGAGCCTCAACTTTCCATTTTCTACTAATTTCCAGATCGCTGATGCCGTTGCCACAGGTTTGGTAACTGATGCAATATCAAAAATTGTATCAATGGTCATTTTTTCTTCTATTCCAACAAGATTTCTGTTCCCGAATGCTTTTCTGTATACTATTTTTTTATCTCTTCCTACCAGAACAACTGCTCCGGGGATTTTTTTTTGTTTAATTGCCCCGTACATCAGAGAGTCAATATTTAATAAATGTCCGGAGTTAAATCCGGCCTTTTCAGGAGAAACCATCTGCAATGTATCATTGCCGGATATATTTTGACAAGTACAAAGAATTAAAATAAATGATACTGCGGTTTTCAGAATTCTTCTCATAAAATAACCCTCCTGTAAATGTTGATATTAAAGTTATATTTATTTAGATATCCGGAGTTATTTTAGTATAAAAAGATTTTTTTTGAAAACAGTTTAAGTTATTTTAATTTAACTGCAGTGCCGTAGGCCAGCAGCTCTGCAGCTCCTCCCATAATTACGGAAGTAGTAAATCTTACATTAATTATTGCATCTGCTCCGAGTTTTTCAGCATCAGCAGTCATTCTGTCTATTGACTGTTCCCTCGCTTCTGCCATTAACTTTGTATACTCTGTAATCTCACCACCCACAATATTACGTAAACCTGCAATTATATCTTTGCCCACATGTCTTGCGCGAATTGTATTACCCTTTACCAATCCGAGATTTTCTTTCAGCTGTTTTCCTTCAATTGTGTCTGTTGTTGTAATTATCATCTGTCTACCTCCTTGTATGGATCCTTTTTATAAGTTTTTATTCTGTCACGTATTACTGCGATCAGTAAGATGACCAATCCTATCAGGATTATCATAATAGCCATTTTGGGAATTGCTTCTTCTGTTCCTGATCTCATTATCTCAAAAACTGAATAAAGTGCAATAGCGGCCCATGCTCCGATCACCATAACAAGCCCGGCAATTTTTGAGAAACGGCTGTAAGGCGCTTTCCATATCCTGTCAAGTTTCACATCGCGCGGTTCCTTATATGAAATACCTTTAAGTTCCGCAGAACTTTTTTTCAAATCTTCAAATTCTTCCCTGCATGACCTGCACCGGGTAATATGGCCGTTAACTTCAGTTGCTTCTTCTCCACTCAGTTCATTATCAATCAGGCCCATCATCAATTCTCTGTAATGTTTGCATTCATCAGACATTTTTTTCCTCCTTTTTCTTTTGATACAGTTCTTTAAAAGCTTTTCTTGCATTGTATAAACGGCTCATAACTGTGCCCCTTGGTATCCCAAGTAATCCCGATATCTGATTGTAGTTTTTGTTATCACTGTATTTCATCAGGAGTATTTCACGGAATTCCGGTTTAAGGCTGAATATGATCTCCTTTATCTCTGCATTCTTCTCCTCTTTCTCCATATTGGCTTCAGGAGTTAAATCTGTTATAAGATCAGATCCATTCGGTTCCCTTTCCAGTGTGTTCTTTTTTTTTCTGAGGAAGTTTAAACATGAATTCCTTAGTATCATATAGAACCAGGGGTAGAATTTTTCAAGTTTTTCCAATTTTGGAAAAGCTATGAAAGCTTTTGTAAATGATTCCTGGCATATATCGGCTGCATCTTCATAATTCCCGGTAAAGGAATAAGCGTGATAATAAGCTTCACTGGCGAACCTTTTCGCCAGATATTCAAACCCTATGGGATCCCTGTGATGTAAACAAAGTTCAATAGCCCTCTTTTCATTCATGCCGGGGTCTCCTGATCTCCTGTATCATATAATATAAACAGATAAAATCAAAAAATATTCACATAAACTTGAAGAAAATGGC
>JBDLJQ010000036.1:0-29127 GCA_039714255.1 Acidobacteriota bacterium | reverse complement strand
TTAATGGTTTTGTTATTTGTTCTTATAATTTAAATACGGGAAAAAGTCAAATTTAGTTATATTTGGAAAAAAGGATACTTTTATTATGATTCATAAGTCAGAAGCCAGAAAGTATTGATATTCGGATTTCAAATTTATTTTCCATTACTGAAAGCTGACTGATGGGGACAGGCACCTTAGGGTATTTTGAATACAAATGTCATGGTTTTCACTATACTGATTTATTGATTTTTTAAGATATAGTGGTATAATTTTTTATATATATAACAGGAGGACAAATGAAAAAATCACTGATGGTATTAGCAATATTAATAATTTCGGGATCATTGATTTTTCCCCAGGCAACCTCGGGAAAGGTTAAGATGAGAGGTGAAGTAATAGATGAAGAAACAGGAAAACCGATAGAAGGTGTAAAGGTCAAATTGTTTTCAGTAAGAGCAAACTCATTCCATAATGTTTCTCCTAAAACCGATATTGAGGGAAAGTGGAGGTCAATGTATATGAGAAGCGGCCGTTGGTATCTTGATTTTGAAAAGGTTGGATACGGCCCGAGAAAGATTGCAGTTTCTTATAATTTTATAAATGGAAAATATTTTTGTTTCTTTAAAGGTGAAAAGCTTGATGTTCTAAAGATCAAAATGCAAAAGATCCAGGGCCCGGCTCTGGAAGAGAGCATTGTAAAAGAGATCGAAGAGGGGAATGCTCTACTGGCGGATAAAAAAGTGCAAGAAGCTTTGAATAAATTTATGGAAGTTTTAAAAAAGTTTAAAGAAAATGAGGGTATAGAGATTGTAAATCTCTATATAGGAAATTGTTATTCATTACTTGAAAAATATGAAGACGCCATAAAATATTTTTCGATGGCTGTTAAAAAGTATCCGAAACATACCGGGCTTATTTTATCGATCGGTAATTCTTATTCCAACCTGAAGCAAACTGATAAAGCTATGGAATGGTTTCAGAAACTTTCCTATGAGGACCTTACAAACACCGATACTCTCTATAATATTGGAATTAACTATTATAATAGAATGAAATATAACGATGCAAAAAAATATTTTAGCAGAGCAGTGGAATTTAAGGAAGATTTTGCAGATGCATATTATCAGCTGGGTATGACATATGTTGCATTGAATAAGGTGCCGGAAGCTCTTAAAGCCCTGAAAAAATTTGTTGAACTTGATCCTGATTCACCCAATTTTACTACTGCTAACGAAATAATTAAGGCATTCTCCGGACAATAATGAAAATAAGGGTTTTAATTTTATTTCTTTTACTGATAACTCTTCCACTCTCTTTTTGCGGTAGCGGTGGAGAGGCTTCTTCTGAAAAAGAGAAGACGGGCAAACTAAAAGGGAAAAGTTTTAACGTTCTTCTTATTACAATAGATACATTACGATTTGACAGGATAGGTGTTTATTCGGATAAATATGTTAAAACTCCAAATCTGGATAAATTCGCTTCGGAATCTTTTGTTTTTACAAGGGGTTTTGCTCACAATCCTGTCACTCTGCCTTCTCATACGAATATTCTTACAGGGACCACTCCGCTGTATCATGGAATAAGCGATAATTCAGGTTTTGTTCTGGAAGACAGGTTTCTCACAATAACTGAGGTCTTAAAGGATAATGATTATGAGACAGGAGCTTTTATCGGAGCTTTTCCGCTTGACTCAAGGTTTGGCCTGAATCAGGGTTTCGATATTTATGATGATAATTACGGATCACATAATAATCTTGAATTGTTCTTTGTTGAGAGGAAAGCTGAAGATGTTTTGAAACCAGCAAAAAAATGGATAAATTCAAGGGAGGGAAAATGGTTCAGCTGGATCCATCTTTTTGACCCTCATCAGCCGTATCTGCCTCCGGATCCATATAAAAGTGAATATCCCGAAGATTTTTATTCCGGAGAAGTTGCATATGTTGATGCTGAGTTGGGAAAATTTTTTAATTTTCTAAGGCAGAGCGGGGAATTTGAAAAAACCATTATTATTTTAACAGCTGATCATGGCGAAGCCCTGGGTGAAAAAGGTGAAGAAACCCATTCTTATTTTGCTTACAATAATACGATCCACATTCCATATATTATTTATGTTCCCGGTACTTCAGGGAGAAAGATAAACAGGAATGTATCTCATATAGATATTTTTCCTTCCATTTGTGACCTCACCGGAATCGATATCCCGGATCATATACAGGGAAGAAGCCTGTTGCCATTAATAAGAAAAGATAAAATAAAGGAAAAATATATCTATTTTGAATCACTTTCTCCATACCTCAACCGGGGATGGGCTCCGTTAACAGGATTTATTTATGGAGAGGATAAATTTATTGATCTTCCCATAAGGGAATTTTATGATCTGGGTGTTGATCTTAAAGAGAATAATAATATTATTACCGAAAAGAATGGTGGAAATTTAAAATATAAACTTGATAAGCTGAAAAAAAATTTGACCAGTAAAGATAAGCCGGAAAGATCCGATTCACTGGATTCAGAGACTCAGAAAAAACTGAAAAGCCTTGGATATTTTACCGGTTCCTCTTCAAAAAAGAAAAAGGTTTTTTCAAAAAAAGATGATCTGAAAACATTACTTCCTCTTCAAAGATTAATGTATGAAGCATTA
Organism: Acidobacteriota bacterium; assembly: GCA_039714255.1. Classification (GTDB taxonomy): domain Bacteria; phylum Acidobacteriota; class Aminicenantia; order UBA2199; family UBA2199; genus UBA647. The sequence continues at coordinate 26,504 of JBDLJQ010000036.1, read as the reverse complement.
AGTTCATTTCAGAAAGGAAAGGCGGAAAGTGCAATAAAAGATCTGAAAAGTATTTTAGATAAAACTCCGGGATATATACTCATCTATTCGCATCTGGCCAAAATATACAGGGAAACAGGAAGGATAGACCTTGCGCTGGATATACTGGACAAGGGATTGAAAAATAATCCTGGTGATCCTTCACTCCTTTCCAAACTGGGAATTTTTCTTGTGGAAGCAAATAGAGCTGATAAAGCTATAGATATTCTGGAGCAATGTATTAAGATCAGAAGTTCGGATCCTGAAAATTTTAATTATCTCGGAGTTGCATATTATAAAAGCAGAAAATTTGATAAAGCACTTTTGAACTATAAAAAAGCTCTGGAACTTGATGATAATTATGCACCTGTATTAAATAATATCGGCTCAATGTATCTTACTCTTTACCAGGGAAACAGGGATGAAAGAGCTTATTCCTTTGCCATGGATAACTTTAATAAAGCACTTAAAATTGATGGAAAACTCCACTCTGCATTCAACGGCAGAGGGGCTGCAAAATATTTCAAAGGAGATTATGAGGGGGCTATCTCTGACTGGAAAAATGCAATTGAATCAAAACCGGATTTTATTGATCCTTATTTCAGCGTGGGGATAACATATATGGTGAAAATGAAAGATAAACGGAAAGCATATGAATATTTTACTCTGTGCAAAAAAAGAGTTTACAAAAAACTTCCCCAAAAGGAACAACAAAGGCTGAACAGGCTGATAGATCAGACCGGATATTAGTTTCGGCCAATATCAATTAATGAATTGAATTTAACAGATCTATTGAATTCATCCATCTCCTGTATTCCATAAGGTGAACATAATTTGTGATAAGGCTCCGGCCTAATATTTTATCCTTCCCCAGGATATATTTGAACTCTTTCTCCCTTTTTCTTATATTTTTCAAAAGGAAATTTTCAAAATTTTTCCATGATTTTTTCACTCTTTTAATATTTTTTTTATAATCCTTGTCAACTTTATCAGACAATTTGGCATAGTTCCAGAAAGGATATTTTCTGCTCATCTTATAATATGAATCATCTTTTTTAAAATGGGATAAATGAGCACTAAAGGACTTTCCTCTTGTATAGTTATTCGGAGTAGAATGAATTGAAGGGTACCATATGGAAAAACTGTTTGAATCCGGCCTTCTGAAAGATATCCATATCTGATAAGCGATCTCTTCAGGCATATTATTCCTCAGATCAGCAACTATTGAATATTGGGTTGAACCCGTACAAATTGTCCTTTTTTTTGTAAAGTTAGGTGATCCGTTTTTATATTTTTCAGTAAGATCATAAGGGGTTCCTTCATAATGGTCCCTTAATACCATAAACAGATCGGATATTTTAATTTTTCCCAATGGCTTAAATGAAAACGGGAGGGGGTCATCGGGTTCAAGCTTTAATTTTGAAAGTAGTGAGATGCCCCTCCAGTGTCTTAATCTGTTATATTCTCCTGACAATGCTCTGGTGCTTGAATATGTTCTGGAAAAATTAAAGGCCCCGTCAGTTTCAGGATTATACCAGCCTCTTTTTATTGCATATTTGATAATATCTTTTGAACCCAGAAAATTCTTTTTATCATTGAGGTTGATCTCCCGGATCGTATAATAATTGGGTACTATTGCTATTTGATCGTCAGGAACCCTCTGTGCTATCCAGTGTTTACCCTTTACAACCTGAAGAAGCCATCCTTCATTCGAGTCTGCAAAGGCATAACTTCTTCCTGAAGAATAATATCCATATTTTTCAATTAATTTACCGCCCAATACAACAGCTTCCCGGGCGCTTTTTGCTTTTTCAGCAATAATTCTCCTTAAAAAATAGCCGATACCCCCTTCAGTTAAGATACCTTTATCTTCTCTGGAGGGGCAGGCATTTGATACTATTACCAATCCGTGCTCATTGACATATGAATCTGCAAAATCAATACCCGGGATCTCAAGCCATAGAAAAGCATTGGATTCTGTTGCAGGATACATGCCGCCATTCCTCAGTTTAAGAAATTTTTCTGATGTCCGGTAGTTTTTTGGCAATTTATGAACATTGACAAAAAAATTCTTCCCGCTGTCATCTTCATTATGAGCGATAAGAACGGAACCACCGGAGGTTAAATTTTTTCCTGCAATTATTGTATAACAATTATCATCAACTCCGTATATACCAAGGTTTAGTATTAATATTAATATAACTATATATTTCTTCATAAGTACAATATTACATAAATATTGTTTTTTTTCAAAAATTGTTATTTTTTCCTGAATTGATTGTTAACCATTTAATATGTTGCCCGTTATAATAATATGAAAAAGATTCATTAGATCAAAATAAAGGAGGTTAAAATGGATCCCAATTCAGATGCAATTATGGGAATGATTGTAATGCCGATAATGTTTGCTTTGATAGCATACGTAGTGAAACTAATTATGGATAACAAAAAGAACAGATTGAAAAGTGAGTTAAATAACAAACTTGTAGATAAGTTCGGTGATGTGAAAGAACTTAATGAGTTTTTACAGAGTGACAGCGGAAATAAATTCCTCAGGTCAATGTCAATTGAATATGTTAAACCGAAAGAGAGGATTATGTCCTCCATATCAAAAGGATTGATTTTCGGGTTTCTGGGTTTGAGTTTTCTCCCTGTAGGAATGATATTCTCTGCTGATTCAAAGTATTACTTTGCAGTAGGGATAGTTCTGTTTGCTTTAGGTTTGAGTTTTCTTGTTTCCTCAGCTGTATCCTACAAATTAAGTATAAAATGGGGTATTATTAAGGATGATGAATAGGGGAGTCTCCGGGCATAAAACGGAGGTTTCCCATGATTTTTGCTGCAGGCAACTCAGCCATTTTGAATAGTTTTTTCAGGTATGGACTGGAAAAGCGGCGGAATACAAAACAGATGGAAAAAGCTCAGAATAATCTTTTAAAAGAATCCTTTAAGATCTTTTATGAGAAGCATGCTTTAGGCTTCCGGAATTTCATCAGGAAGTCCTGCGGAGGGGATGAAGGCCTTGCTGACGATATTTTTCAGGAATCATTTTTCAGGATGATCAGATCGGCACCGGAAGGATTGAATGAATATCAGCTTAGATCTTATCTGTATAAAACAGGGGTAAGGCTGATCATCGATGATAAAAGGGAAAAAAGGTCGGCAAAATTGTTTATCCCTGAAACAGGATATGAAGAGAGCAGAGATGAACAAAAAACCCTTTCAATTGATATGGAAAAGATTTTTTCACTCCTCACCGTACGTGAAAGGAGCCTCTTATGGCTGGCTTATGTAGAAGGATATAGCCACAGGGAAATATCGGAAATGATCGATGTCAGAGAAAAAAGCCTTAAAGTTATTTTATTCAGGATCAGGAAAAAATTTGTTTCCATTCTGAGGGATAATGATATTGTTGGAGGTAACCAAAATGGCAGAAATAAAATGTAAATATGAAGAAGAGGTTTTAAGGTCATTAAGCAATAATAAACTGACCCCGGAAATGAATGAACATATTTATAGCTGCCGGTATTGCAAAGACCTTGTGGAAGTCACTTCATGGATGGGAGAATTTAAAAATGCAGTCTCTTTAAGTGAAGATCAGGACAGGAACAGCCTCCCCGATGCTGAAGATATGTGGTCCCGTGCGTTCCAGCCTGAAAGAGCAGGCAGGGAAATAGTTGAAAAAGTAATGCATCCGCTACGGATAGCACAAATTTTGTCAAACCTGGTAATTTCTGCTGGAATTATTATTATTATTCTCTGGAAATTCGGGGATATTTCAGGATTTATTAAAAACTATTTCAAACCTGATTATTTTGACGTTCACTTTTTTTCATATGTTTTAAGATTTTTCAGGTCATCATATTTTATTTCAATTCCTGTTATATTAATATTGATATCAATGTTTTCCTACCTGTTATATTCATTCTTAAAACAATTGCAAAAGCAGTATGCAGAGAATAGTTACTGACTGCGCGGGAAAAGAATACCAGCTGATAAATAGATCATTGCTGCTGTTATAAGTCCTGCTGAAAAGTTCAGGTTTATTGAAATTATAATAATTATTACAGAACCCATTACCGTGGCAAATGCATTTGCCCCCCATGCCCATCCTATGGAATTATTTCCTTTATCAACGATCGATCTGATGGCAATGGGGAAAAATACTCCCATGGGGATACCGGGGATGGATAAAAAGAGAATTGTAATAAGTGCCCTCGGTATCAATGGAAACTGTAGAACCTGGTATATGGCGGGGAAGAGAAACAAAGAATAAATTATCAGGATTACAGCTACAAAGAAAGAAACATATAACATTTTGCCTTTGAAGATCATATATATTTTTTCTGAAAAGAAACTTCCGATCCCTGCAGATATAAGTATGGCAAAAATAATTACCGAAATAGAATATGAGGGGTTCCCCAGGAGTAATTGAAATATTTTTATTAATATAATTTCAGTCATAATGAACCCTGCTCCTATCATTGAAAAGAAAAGGATCATTTTGTATTCTGATCTTTGTTGTATTTTTTTCCTCATTGGTATGTAGATCAGAAAAACTGAAAATATTATTGAAATAACCAATAGTGATAAATAGACCGCATTAGTATATTTGAGAACTCCATCAACTTTTGTTCTGGCCATCCCTTTTATAATGTTGTTCTTAAAATGGAACTGGCCTATCCTGTTAGGCTGGTTAAAATATGGTGAGTTGTCATAAACAGGGGTTATATTAACTGAAGAGCTGTTTACAAATTGTTCTGATACTTTTCCGGCAAGTTTATAATAGGCACTTTCGTTTTTCAGGAAAGGATCATGGTGCCCACCGGGTGCGGGGTGCCCTGCGGGTGCAAAAACAACCTCTCTGTTGCCTGCAAATTTTGATAAAATTGAATGATCTTTATTATTAATATTTCCTTTTTTCATGAAAAAATAATTAAACCCTTTTGGTGCCTGGATAACAAAAAACTTTTGTTCCGGATTATCGATCCCCATCTCTTTGAGAGCCTGAAAAGCAGTGGAAAACATCCTTTCACCGTAGATATGGACAATGGAAAGAAAGCCGTCTTCTTTTAAATACTTCCAGTAGTCCTTGAATGCCTCCACTGTATATATGTATGTTTCAGATATACTTAATCCGCCGGAGAGGAGAGTATCCCTGGGGTGAGAATTTACCATCTGGATAACATTAAAAGTTTTATTTAACCTTTTAAGAATACTTCTCCCTTCGTCGTTTAACAGGTAAACCCCTCTCCTTTTAAATATTCCGCCAATAAAATCGGAATATTTCCCCTCTACCAGGGAACACAATTTCGGGTCCATCTCCACAGCAACTATCCTTTTAAAACCGTTGGAAATAGCACAGAGGACTTCATAACCGCCTGCAGATCCGATAATAAGTGCTGATCCCTTTTCTGTTAACTGGAAAGGGATAGATGTATGGGTCCACTCAATTTTTTCCTTCCCCACATCTTCTTTTTTTGTTCTTACCAGCCATGACTGTTGAGTTCCGCAATTCAGCCAGATCACTTTTTTCCGGGGATTAAAGATAAAAGGGGCGATGTCAATTTTATTGATGGGGCTCCATTCTGAATGTTCGATCCTCCCTTTTTCCAGATCTGATTTATAATCCCGTTTCTCTATTTTTGGTACAACCGGGAAAAGATCTTCCGAATATCTGAACATAAAAGCAAAAAGAATAATTAAAATTGAAAAAACTGAATATTTAATTATGGATTTTTTTTTCGTAAAGAAGAGCCAGAACAATAACATAAAGGCTGAAACCAGAATAAAACTCCCGGAGGGCCCTGAATAAGTTATTAAAGGTAGAACCAGAAGGCTCCCTAAAGCTGCACCGGACAGGTCAAAAAAATATAAACTGCCTATTTCGGATGAATATAGGGAAAAGATCCTGACAAGTATTGAACCCCCCAGGAAGAAGGGAATGAGTAGAATAAAAAAATTGACAAGAAGATAAAAAATATTTGTAATGGGGTCAAAAAGATTCAGGAAATCAATTTTAATGGTTAAAACGGTCTTTATTACTACGGGAAGAGATAAAGCAAAAAGAAATATATAACCCGGCAGGTTGTCTGAATATTTTTTCTTTTTCCCCATGGAAAAATAGAATCCGCTTATACCTGTTCCAAATAGTGCAAGTGAAATTATCAGAAAGGCAAAGGAACTGAAATACATTGCGGCGAAAATTCTTGTGAATAGTATTTCAATTAATATCACCGATAGAGCTGTAGTAAAAACAAGCCCCGATATTTTCCAACGCTCCATAATTAGTTACAGATCGTTTGTCATTTCCTTATGCTTTAATTTTCTTCAGGCTTTTAATGAAGATAAATCCGGAAAGGAGATACAAAAGAGCTGCAAGGATCATTGAGACTGAAAAATTCCAGTTAATTGCAATGATCACTGTTATAACGGAACCGATAACTGTTGCAAATGCATTTGCACCCCAGGCCCAGCCGATCATTACCCTGTCGCTCTTCCCCAGTGATCTCAATCCTGTGGGAAACATAACTCCCATTGGGATACCCAGAACAGAAATAAGGAGAACGGTTATTAAGAGCCTACCCATAAGCCCGAATTGAATCAGTGAATATGTGATGCTGAAAAGGAAGAATGCATAGATAGCCAGAATGGAAAATATGAATATGGAGAGGTAGAGTATGGTCTTCTTTCCAAATATTCTATTAATTTTTTCTGATAAAAGGCTCCCTATACCCGATGAGACAAGAAGGGCAAAAATGATTGCAGATATTGAGTAAGCGGGGTTCCCAAGATAAAGCTGAAATATTTTTATAAGGATAATTTCAACGGTTATAAATGCCATCCCTATCAGGAAAAAATAGAATATCATACCTGAATTGTTGTTGCTTTTTGTCTTTATTTTTAACGGAAGATATATAAATAAAAGTGAAAAAAGTATTGATATGACCAGGATAGAGAGATAAACACTGTTGGAATATTTGAGGTTGACTTTGACCGCATTCTGCCCCCATTGGCTCATTATCTTGTTATTACTGAATTCAAACTGGCCGATCTTATTGGGCTGGTTAAAGTATGGAGAATTGTCATAAACTGGTGCAACATTAACCGATGAATTATCTATTGTTTCCCTGAACTTATTACCTGCAAGATCATAATAGATATTGTCTTTGATCCTGTCGGGAGAATAAACGATCTCCCTTGATCCTGCAAATTTTTCAAGTATTTTTATCTCACTTTGACTTATATTACCTTTTTTCATGAAGAAAAAATTAAATCCGGGTTGAGGTATTGTTGGTTGAATTACAAAGAATTTTTTTTCAGGTTCCTCTATATTCATCTCTTTCAGAGCCTGGAGTGCAGTTGTGAACATCCTTTCACCGAAAAGATGAACAATGGATAAATATCCATCATCATTAAGGTGGTTCCAGTAATCCTTAAAACTTTCAACGGTGTAAATATATGTTTCCGCTATGCTCATACCTCCGGCCAGGAGGACACTGGAATTGTGAGAATTTACCATCTGGATAACGTTATATTTCTTTTTATATTTTTTTAATACATGGCGCCCTTCATCGTTAATTACATAGACACCTTTTTTATGAAAGAGGTCACCGATAAATTCAGAATATCTGTCCTCTACAAGATCACATATCTCGGGATCCATCTCAACAGCATAGATCGGTTTGAATTTATTTGAATATGCGCACAAAACCTCATATCCTCCGGCTGAACCTATTATCATTGCAGGGCCCGGTTTTGTAAGCTGGTAGGGGATTGATGAATGGAGGTATTCGATGGGTTCCAGTTGGTCAATGTTGGGGATGGTTTTTGCGAGGTAGGATTGCTGGGTCCCTCCGTCAAGCCAGATTATTTTTTTCTTTTTCATAAAATGTACAATATCGATCTTGTTGATGGGGCTCCATTTTGAATATTCTATTCTGTTCCTGGAATAATCATCGATATAATCCCTTTTTACGATCTTTGGAACTATTGGAAAAAGCTGTTCCGAAAATTTATACATCCCCAGAAATCCCACTGCCAGGATCAACAATACTGAAATTTTTACTTTAAGTTTTTTTCGGGAAATGCTGAACCATAAAAGTGATAAAATAAAGAATAATAGAAGTATTACTCTTGACGGGCCGAAATTAACAATTAACGGTATTATTGCCACTCCTCCCAGAGCGGCTCCGATAAGATCGATAAAATATAACTTGCCGATCTCCTGGGAATATAGTGTAAATATCAGTACGAGGGAAACTCCAGCTGCAAAGAAAGGAAAGAGAAGGACTACAAAATTGACTATAAGGAGAAGGAGATTTGTTACAGGGTTGAAGAGGTTTAGAAAATCCACTTTTGCCACAAGGGTTATTTTCAGAATGATGGGTAACAATAAAGCATAACCCAGTATAAAATATTCAAGATATTTAAGCCCTTTATCATCTTTCCCGATCTTACGGAGCGACATATAAAAACCGCTCAGGCCGTAACCGAACAGAGCAAGTGATATCATCAGGAAGGCGAATGAACTCAGATAAATGACCGAAAAAATCCTTGTATATAAGATCTCAAAAACAACTGTGGAAAAAGTGATAAAAAATATTGTTAATAGTATATTCCCTTTTTTCATAAATAATCCTCTCTTTTTTAACTTAACGGAATCGATAATTATACGATAATAGAGAGTTTCAGGCAAATATTTCCTGTTGGAAGAATAAAGTGCCTGTCCCCATTTTCATCTGAAAACAAATTTTAGGTTTAGTTTTGAGCAGCTTGCGCGGGAATTTCTTTTACTACCGCGGGTGAAAATAATAAGTGCCTGTCCCCTTTTTTCTTGAAAAAAAGGGGGGCTATTGCAATAAGTGATTACTTTCACTAAAAATGTATAAACTTTTTACAGTAGAATTTTGTATAATTGATATATGAAACTGAAAAAAATAATTATTATATTGCTGCCTTTTATTCTCTTGTCATCACTTTTATCTCAACCGGATAAAAAAAAAGTTAAAGAGTTTATGGAAATAACCAGTGTTGAGCTTATCCTGCGGGCCTTTGAGAAAGGTAAACCTGTGGGGGGACTTAAGGCTAGAGATCTTCAACTTTTTGAGAACGGGAAAAAGAATAAAATTACAAGTTTGATGGAATACAGGAGAAAGATAGGTTTAATAATTCCCAGGCAGGAATCGGATTCACAAATAGTAATATTGCCTGAGAAAAAGAGGAGACTCTTTATTTTTTTCTTTTTTATATATGAGGATGATGTCAGGTACAGGGAGGCATTAAACTATTTTTTTGACAATGTTTATAAGAACGGGGATACGGTCCTGTTTATAACGGGAAGCAAATTGTTCCAGATCAATTCGAAAATAGATATCGAACCGGTTAAAAAAAAACTGGGATCGGAAATAGAAAATACCGGCCGTTTCTACAGGTCTGATATCAGGACACTCAAGAGAGAGCTGGAAACCCTCGGGGAAAGTTTTCTGATGGAGTTGAATAAAAAGGAACCTGATATGATAATACTTGAAAATCTTGAGGATCAGATAGAACATACTCTGAGATCAAATTGGATGTCCCATAACACTAAATACCTCACTTTTAATAAAAAACTTTTATCAAGGCTTTCAGAATCATTAAAAAAGATCAATGCTGAAAAATGGGGGATGGTCTTTTATCAGGAGCCTGTTTTTCCGAATATATTAATAAAACCACTTACAAAGATGAGGCGAAAGTTTATAACAGAGTTTAATATGCCGGACAGATTTTTCCGTGAGATAAAAAAAATTAAAAAAACATTTATAAATGCAGATGTTACTTTTCATCTGATGCTGATTCCTGAAAGTAAAAAAAATACAGATATATTTTTGCAATATACAGATAGCGGAAAGACATATTCGGGTTGGAGGGATGCATTCAGACAGATCACAAAATCCACAGGGGGAGAGGTTGTCCTGGGGAGTGATCTGAAGGAATCCATAAAAAAAAGTGTGGAAAGGGAAGATATATATTACAGGGTTACCTATTCTCCTTATAATGATAATAAAATAAAGAGAAAGATCAGAATAAGGAGCAAAAAGGAGGGGGTCAAACTTCTCTATTCAGACAGGGTTATGGTCAACATTGATAATAAGATCGATATAAAAAAATTAAACTATGATTCTCCTGTTCTTAAAATTTATTTAACAGAATATCAGCAATTTTTTAATAATGCAGCTCTGACCGGTGACATCTCAATATCTTTGATCATTGAAAATAAAAAGAGCGGATATATTTCCACAAATAAAAAGAGGGTTACCCCGGCAGGAGATGAAGCTGAAATATCTCTGAAAATGAAATTTCCGGCCAACTCTTCATTCAGAGTAAGAGTGAAGGTCAGGGACAATTATTCAAAAAAAGAGGCAGAAAAGACCATCAATATAAAAACCTGAAGGTCACATATATTTTTTCAGAAGTATTTTTGACTGACGTTTCAGGAAACTGAATAGTGAATCCCGTTTGCCTGATAATTTTAATTCCTTTATTTCCAGTTTGAGGATCTTTTTTATTGATAAAAATGGTTTTTCCGAATCGAACTTTCCATTAATAGTAAAAAAATATGATCCTCCTTTTTTTTCTTCACCAGGAAGTGGGAGGGGATCAGAACCGGAAATAACCGGAATGCCAAGTTTCTCACCTTCTTTATAGATCAATGGTTTTAACCATATAGAAGGCCTTGCACTGTTATCTCCGATAAGGAGGTTTGGGAATTTATGTGTTTTCATAAGCCCTTTTACAATTTTTCCACGTTTGGAAAACCATTTACCAACACCCCATGCCAGGATAGCTAACTCATCCCGTTCCCGGAGAATTTCAATTACCTCTGCAGCAGGTAGTCCGTCCTTTATCTTTGAACCGGGCCCGATTGAAAGTATTTCAATATTCTCTTTTGTGATTATCTGTCTCCCCTTTATAATATAGAACAATGAGCTTCCGTTCTGTTTTAATAATATTGATCCTTTTTCCCCGGTCTTTTCCGCATGGATATCTTTGTTCCTGAATGGGAGTGAATTGTTCTCTATTCTGCTGAAATATTCATTTTCTCTGGCTTCGGTCAGGAATATCATTTTTACTGCTGCTGAAAATTCATGGTTTTCAACATCTGTATATTTTTTAAAATTTTTTGTGATAGAATCAACGAAAGTATCAATATCAAAATTATCATAAAGATGAACATGGCCGTCTATCAGGATCTTTTTGTAGTTATTGTTTTTTTTCATTTATAACAACCCCTCATTTTTATACCATTCAGCTGTCCTGTTCAAACCTTCTTCCAGGGATACTTCCGGTGAATATCCCAATTCTTTTTTTGCCTTTGTTATGTCAAATGCCCTGTCTTTTGTAAAAAAATCGAGCCTTCTCCTGAAAAGTGGAGGTTCTATTCCCAGTGGGCGGCAAACCATTTCACATAAGAATGAAGCAATGTAAACAGGAAGAAGGGGTATTTTCAGCTTTGATACTTTCTTATTCAATATTTTGCCTATAAGTGCAACAAGTTCATTAAGGGGGAGGAATTCATTTCCTCCCAGTGTGAATATTTCACCGCTTATTTTATCTTTTTCTCCCGCAAGAATAATTCCTTCAACAAGATCTTCGACAAAAGTAAGATGGTAAAGGGCTTTCCCCTTTCCTATCATTTTAAAATTGCCCCTGTAAATATGTTTGAAAAGTTTTAAAAATCTTGTATCTCCCGGGCCGTAAATTCCTACCGGCCTTACCACAACTCCATTTATTTTTTTTTTGTTAAAATAATCAAGAGCGATCTTTTCGCCTTCAAGTTTTGATTCCTGGTAATGGTCACCGGGATTGTAGGGGGCTTCTTCAGTTGCAGGAGGATCTTTGATCTCACCCTGTACTCCCACAGTACTGCAGTGAATGAATCTTTTTACACCATTTTTTATAGACTCTTCAATCAACCATTTTGTGCTTTGTGCATTAACTTTGTTAAAGAGGTCTTTTGAAACACCCTCCTGCCTGTAAAGTGCGGCAATATGAAAAACTATATCAATATTTTTTATTTTTCCTTTTATTGAATCGGGGTCTGAGAGGTCACCCTCTATTATTTCAACTCCCATCTTTTCCAGGTTGCTGGTATTACTTCCCTTCCTGGCCAGTGCTGACACAATATATTTTTTATCTGTTAATGCTTTACAAAGATAGCTTCCCGTAAATCCTGTTCCGCCTGTTACAAATACTTTTTTCATTTTTCCCTCTTCAGCTCTGATCTGAGTTCTTTTTCCATTTTCTGCTTTTCCTCTTTCCATTTTTTTTCATCCCACGGGAAGAGCTCCTTTATTTTTTCAAGTACCTTAAGGGCCCTTTCGGGATTTTCGCCCAGAGATGTTCTCCGCAGAATGAGGTCAGATAAATGAAAAACAGATTCGTTCTCTATAATATTTTTTAATTTTTTTTTATCATTCCCGGTAACTTCATCTGAATATCCGAAAAAGAGGTCATCCCCTTTTTTTTCTTCAGTTTTAAAAACTGAATCATAGGGGACAGGTGAATGGGAAGGAAATATTTTCTTTATCAATTCTTCCGCCACCAGCCTCGATGTTGTGAATTTCACACCGGAAACACTGTAAAGTCCGTTCGGCCCGCCATTTCCGGAATGGTTTATAAAAGAGGGCCTTTTCGAAAGTTTGCCCTTATCTGAAGCGGGGAGTAGTCCTTTATATATTTTTACAATATCTTTTTTATTCAGTTCAATGCCGGGAACTGCCGAATTGATATCATCTATGAATTTTTTAATTTCTTTTTCCGGTACTTTTACATCATCTTTTATATCGCCAACCACAATTTCCCCGGTACCCACAAGTAGTCTCCCTTTCCATGGGTGGAAAAAATATGTGTGCCCTTTTCCTTTGTTCGGGCTTAGCCCCAGGGCTGATCCGGATAAAGCTTTACGGTCAAAAAGTATATTCCAGAGTAGAAGGTTCTTTTTAAACAGTTCGGGATAATCAGTGTCAAAAACTTTTGCAGATTCCCTGCTCCACGGGCCCGAAGCATTTACAACCACACTTCCCTTAAATCTGAATTTTTTTCCGGACAGGAGATCTGTCCCTTCAATACCGGAAACTTTTTTTTTGGAACTTGTTATATTTTCAACCTTAAAATAATTAATTGTGTCTAAACCCATAGACGATGCTGTATGGAGGACCTTCATGTTGAATCTCTGGAATTCACCGATATTTGCATCAAACCATAATGCACTACCGGTCATTCCTTCTGATTTAACCGCAGGGAATTCTTTTTTTGTTTTTGCGTGAGATAATATTGATCCCATCGGGAGTTTTTTATCTTTTCTTAATCCAAGGTTTCTAGTGAAGGAGAGAATATCATTTAATAGTAATACTATACGTAGAATAAAATTCCTCTTCACGCCCTGGCCGTATAAGGGCATTAAACATTGCATTGTGTTTACATATTCGGGGAAATATTTCAGGAACCATTTTCTCTCTTTGACAGATTCCATAAACCTTTTTATGTCAAGTGTCTGAAGATATCTCAGTCCGCCATGAACAGTTTTCAGATGATTTAAAGTTGTTTCTCCACCAAAATCGCCTTTTTCCAGAAGGAGAGTTTTCAGATCTCTCCTTGAAGCCTCAAGGGAAAGCATTATCCCGTATATACCGCTCCCCACTATTATCAGATCATAGTTTTCTTTTTCCGCTTGTTCTAAATTTCTTCCTAATTCTTTCATTTTAGATCTCCTGAGAATAGATATTACCTCTTTTTGACAACCTGGGCGGGTACACCCAGTGAAACGGTATATGACTTGACCTTTTTATGGACGAGAGTAGCAGCTCCGACTATTGCTCCTTTCCCGATCTTTACACCATCCAGAATTGTTGATGATGCACCAATCCAGACATCATCTTCGATAATTATCCCCCCTTTGGAGACAGAAGGCTGATGCCAGATGGGAATATCTTTCCTGTCAAAGCTGTGATTCCCTCCGGCGATCATATAGAGTTTGCCCGCGGTAAATACATATTTTCCTATTTTTATTGAGCTTTCTGAGATAATTATGTTATCCGGGCCGATATTTGAAAAATCATCTATCTCAATATCCCCGCCCTTACAGCTTAGAACAGAGTTTCTGCCGATGAGGACGTTATCTCCGATGGATATACCGGAATTTTCAATGCCTTTGGCATCGATCACACAATTATCATCAAAAATAACATTATTGCCGATAATAATTTTTTGAGGATGACGGATCGTCATATTTCTGCCGAACACAACCCCTTTGCCGACCTTTTTAAAAAGTTTTTTGAAAAATATCTTTCTAAGTGCAAAACCCAGTGCTCCCGGGGTGGAGGAGAACAAAGTAATTATAAATTCATATTTTAATAAATAAAAAAAGGAGACATCCCCGAGGAAAAGTTCCCTGTATTTTTTAACTGCTCCTTTTTTTTCATCAAGGACATCTTTCTGGCCACCGATAAAGGTGTTATTGTTTTCATTCATTACGCAGATTTTATACCAATTCTACCCATATTTCAATAGGATAGAGCATCACTTTAATTAGAAGTCAGAAGTCAGAAGCCAGGAGTGACAAGAAAGAAAATTTCCTGTTTATTTGGGTCATTTAAATTTTTGGCTGAATGCTGAAAGATTTGGCCTGGGGCAAATCTTCATGAAGGAGGTAACTACTGAACCGAAGGCAAGTGTGTAAGGAACATACTTGTAATGATGATGGCCGTGTTCATTAATTGACTTTATATGAAATTCTATTTAAAATTGATCCTGGGTTTCAAATTTAAATAGATATATAGGATAGAACAAAATGTTTAAAAAGATCAATTTTAAAATTATAATCCCTCTTATTTCGTTTATTATTGTTTCGGCTTTTATATTTATATTCCTGTTTATTCCGAAAAAAAGTGATAACGGGAAAGGTATGAACGTTATATTGATAACAATAGATACAATAAGGGCCGACCATGTGGGGGTTTATAAGAAGAGTGAGAAAAGTTTTACCCCGAATATTGACAAACTTGCAAATGAAGGTGTGCTCTTTGAACATTGTATTGCTCATGCACCGCTGACTCTTCCTTCTCATGTGTCTATCCTTTCGGGAACGTATCCTTTATATCATCAGGTCAGGGATAACGGCAGTTTTATAGTTCCTGAAGAATTAAAACTTATCAGTGAGGTCTTTAAAGAGAATGATTATTCAACTTCGGCATTTATTGCGGCATTTGTCCTCCATTCAAAATGGGGCATTTCCCAGGGATTTGATAAATTCAGTGATGATTTTGATCTTTCTCAATTCAAGAATATTTCTTTAAGTGATATCGAGTTCAGGGCCGAAAAAGTCTTTGAAAATGCAGAAAAATGGATCAAAGAGAATAAAAAAAGCAAATTTTTCTCATGGATACATCTTTATGATCCGCATTTTCCCTATTCTCCCCCTCCTCCTTTTGATAGTGAATTTAAAGATTATCCGTACAAAGGTGAAATAGCATATACAGATTATATGCTGGGAAAATTTATCGAATTTTTAAAAAAAGAAAATATTTTTGATAATACTATAATAATTATAACCGGAGATCATGGAGAAGGACTGGGAGATCATGAAGAGGAGTTACATGGACTATTTATCTATGAATCTACTATTCATGTTCCTACTTTAATAAGAGCTCCTTTTAACTTTCCGGTAGATACCTATAAAAGAACAATGGAGCATGTTGACCTGATGCCAACGATCCTGGATATTTCCGGAATTTCCATTCCTGTCACCTGCCAGGGAAGATCTCTTCTCAGTGAGATGAAAGGAAAAGAACCTGAGGAAGGAAATATCTCCTATACCGAGTCATTTTATCCCCGTTTCCATTATGGATGGTCGGAACTGAAAGCAGTATATTTAGATAATTATAAATTTATCCTTGCCCCGAAACCGGAACTTTATGATATTTCAAAAGACAAAAATGAATCTGATAACATCTATTTTAAAAAATTCAAAAGATCAAAAGAACTGAAGGAAATGCTGAATGATTTTTTAACAAAATATTCTGAGAACTATATCTCTCCGTTAAAGAATAGTAAAATGAGTTCTTCTGATGTAAAGAGATTCAAATCTCTGGGATATCTTTCCGGAAGCATTAAAATTGATGATGAATCAAAATTAGCGGACCCCAAGGAAAAAAATATTGTTGTTAAAAAAATTAGAAAAGTTCTTGTTAATGTTCATAAAAAAAATTTTTCACCGGCTGAAAAAATGATAAATGAAGTATTGGAAAATGATCCCCAGATCATTGATGCCCATGTTATCCGGGGTAATATTTGTGTTGAAACCGGAAAATATGAAGAAGCTCTTAAAAGTTTTGACATAGCCCTGAAATTGCAGCCATTTTATAATATTATTATGGGAAATGTCCTTAATTCTTATATTAAGTTGAAAAAGTATGATGAGGGGATCCGGCGGGGGAAGGATTTTTTAAATATTTTTCCCGATGATGCAACAATATTAAAAATACTTGGAGAACTTTATTTCAGAAATAATGATCTTGTCAATTCTGAAAAATTTTTTGCACTGTCGCT
This sequence comes from Acidobacteriota bacterium, assembly GCA_039714255.1. GTDB lineage: Bacteria > Acidobacteriota > Aminicenantia > UBA2199 > UBA2199 > UBA647. Next base: position 9,899 of record JBDLJQ010000036.1, on the reverse strand, counting down.
TGAACAAAACAGATTCAATTCAAAAGTTCTTTCACGCCTTGCAGAAATAAGTATAGAAAAAAAAGAACCTGCAAAAGTTAAAATGTATCTGGATAAGATAAAAAAAATAAAACCTGATCATAAAATGGTCCAATATCTGTTGGCAAAACTCAGCCTGATGGAGGGAAATGCAGAAGATGCAGTAGCAATTTTAGAAGAAGAGACAAGAAAGAATCCGAAAAATGGAGAAAACCTTTATAATCTCGGGACCCTTTATCAGAGAAACAGGGAGCCGGAAAAAGCTCTTAAAATGTTCTTCAGGGCGTTACAGGTAGATCCCGGTTTAAAGGGGCTTAATCTCAGAATAGCCCAGATTCATAGTGGGAGAGGTAATTATACAGAAGCCATAGCCCGTTTAAAAAAAGAGATAGAGTTTTTCCCCGACTCAGTACCGGCTTATTATAATCTTGGTATTGTGTTCTTCTCTTTAAATAAACCGGCAGACTCGGTAGTTTATTTTAAAAAAGCTCTTGAACTGAAGCCTGATAACGAAGATGCACTTTTTAACCTGGGAAGTGTCCTCTCTGACCTGGGAAAGAAAAAAGAGGCAGTACATTATTTTAAAAAGCTGATAGCTCTAAATCCCCGGGACCTGAATACCCAAATAAAACTGGGAGAATTATTAAGCAGAAATAATAAAAAGGCTGCTTTATCCCATTTCAGGACTGCTCTGGGCCTGGCAGTTGAAAAAGGGGAAACCGGCCTGGCCCAAAAGATCAGAACCTGGATAAATTATCTGAAATAGGCCTGAATTATAAAATATAGTTATTTTGCTCAACTTGACACTTATACTTAATATTGATATTATCCGAAATTAGTTATTAAAAGGAAGTAAAAGTGATAAAAAAAGTAACCATTCCGGTATTAATTTTAATAGTGTTAATTTTTTCTGTATCCTGCAAAAAAAAATTTGGAACATTTGATCTTCTTCAGCTTTCAGGAAAGATATCCCATTTCAATTCAAGTAATATGTCTGCTTTTCATTTTGAAGTAAAGGGAGTTACTTTAAACTATATAAAAGGTAGTTTTAAAAAGTGGTATTTTACTGTTTATGATAGTGAAAATACAGAATTATTTAAAGTGTCGGATGAAAATTATCTGGAGATAAGCCAGAATATTGAAGTTCAGAAAGTTGAAATAGATCTATATTATGATGGATATCTTATTGTTAAAACTACAAAGAATATTACCGGAAATATACTGGACGGAAAGATTCCGGACAGGATCTTATTAAGATGTACAATAGAAGACCAGTATGGAAATGAAACAGAATATGTCTCCATGGGAGTCGTTCAATTTTATCAATTGTAATAAAATCTTTTTCTGAAATGTAATTATATTGTATAAGGCACTGCCGCCTTGATCAGGAACGATTTGACCTCGTTTTAACTCTTGAATTATTATCCCGGATCATGAAGAATTATCCAAAAATATGAAAATATTTGCACCATTATCCAAAGATTTGGATAATAATACTGATTGCAGGATATAAAAATCCTGTATATATAACTATATCACGGTTAAACACCTGACAAACCGGATCCGGAGAAGTTGGAATGAAAAATGCATTAATAATAGCAAAATCAATAAAGGAGGATCTATGAAAAAATTGATTCTAGTGTTTTTCACGCTGACTTTGATGGTTTTCCTGGGAACTAATATTAATGCCCAGGAACAATCAGGTGAAGTTGTCGGAACTGTTGTTTTAGCAGATGGCTCTGCCATCCCAGGTGTTCTTATCGAAGTTGATGGTAAGAATCTGGTTGGAAAGAAAACTGCAGTATCCAATGAGAACGGAGCTTTCAGAATTCTGGGACTGCCTCCCGGCAATTATGACTTCGTTTTTACTCTTGAAGGTTTTAAAACATTTAAGAGAAATGATGTAAAAGTAGTTCTTGGAAAAACTGTAAAACTCGATATCTTAATGGAGACAGGTACTATTAAGGAAGAGATCGTTATTACAGGAAAAGCACCTGTTATTGACGTTAGAAACAGTGCTGCTGCTGTTAACATTTCAAAAGACGTATTTTTAAAGCTTCCGAAAGGTCGTGATTTTACTTCTCTTATTGTTACTCAGGCCGGAACTAATAATGAAAACATTGGTGGCGGACTTCAGATGGAAGGTGCGTCAAGTTCAGAAAACACCTTTTTTGTAGATGGTGTTAACACAACAACAATTGAAGGCGGAGTTTCAGGACAGGCTGTTAACTATGACTATGTAGAAGAAGTTCAGACTAAAGCTACAGGTTATAATGCTGAATTCGGCGGTTCAATGGGTGGAGTTGTTAACGTTATCACAAAGAGTGGTGGTAATGAATATCATGGCGACCTGCTTGCTTATCTGAATGCAGACTGGCTCGACGGAGAACCGAGAGATGCTCTGAGGTTAAATCCTATTGACAGTTCAGTTGGAGAATATTTCCATTATCCAAAAGATAAGTATACTACTCTGGAACCCGGACTTGCTCTTGGTGGTTTTCTGATCAAGGACAAAGTATGGTTCTATGGTAACTTTATGCCAAGATTCTTTAAACAGATCAGACAGGTTGATGCTATCGGTTATCCCGAAGCTGCCGGAGCTGAATATGACAGAACTATTGAACGTATGAGAGGTTCTGCAAAATTAACAGCTGCAATTACACCTAAGATCAGAATTAGTTTAAGTGGTACTCTTGATAACAGGGTTGACAAAAAGTCACTTCCTTCACAGAGTGGTTCATTTAATCCTGCTGCTTCAACCTACGATGACTATGGTTATGAGTATCCAGGCTTTACTGCTGCTGCAAGTTTAGACTGGTCAATTGGGGACAATTCTTTCCTGAATATTCAGGGTGGTATGTTTGAGACAGATTCATACAGTTCAAGTGTTCCTGAAAATATACCTACAAGGCTTCGTCACGCTTATTCCAACTATAATATTCCCGGAATGCCTGATCACCTTAAGGTTCCCGCAGGATACTACAATATTGGCTGGAGTGATATTTACAACAGCACAATGGATCTGGCAAGAAAGACATCTGCAAAAGCCGACTTCACAACATATCTGAGTGCAGGCGGTGAGCATGTTATTAAAGCAGGATTCGGATGGAACCAGTTATTTATGGATAAGGAACAGGGAATTACCACTGAATACTGGTATTTCTACTGGGGCAAACCAACTTATACAATGCTGGATGGAACTGCAGTTCCTGTTAAATACGGATATGCAAGAGCATTGGGTCCTTACGGAACAGTTGCCGATGCAGTCAGTGACAGGTTCTCTTTCTATCTGCAGGACAGCTGGACTATCAAAGATAATCTTACTTTAAACTTTGGTGTAAGGCTTGAACAGGAAGCTATTCCTCATATGGATGATACACTGGGGACAGCTTTTACATTTGGTTTTGGCCAGAAGATCGCACCGAGATTCGGTTTTGCCTATGACCTGAAAGGTGATGGAAAAACTAAGATCTTCGGTAGTGCTGGTCTCTATTATGATGTTATGAAACTTGACATGGTCGCCGGTTCTCTCGGTGGACTTAAATGGTATGACTCATGGTATGAAATAGCTAATCTTGACTGGACCCTCTATGACGGTACTGAAGGATGGAGCTTTACAGGATCAGAAGCACCGATCAATGGCGGACAATTCCTGGAATCAAAGAATCACAGGATTCCGTCAACTGATAATCTTCAGCCAATTGATTCACTGAAACCAACAAGCAAAATGGAAATTTCTCTCGGTTTTGCACAGGAATTAAGTGAAAATGTTGCATTAACTGTTAGAGGTACATACAATTCAATGCTGGAAACTATCGAAGATATTGGTGTTCAGACATCGCATGGTGAAGAGTACTATATTGCTAACCCCGGTTCTGACTGGATCAATGAACAGTATAGATTATCCGGTGAAGCAGGACTCATGCCTGTTGGAAGAAGTTGCCCGGGACCAAACAGAGAGTATTATGCTCTTTCTGTACAGCTTGACAAAAAATTCTCAGACAACTGGTTGGGTGGAGCTTCAGTAACATTCAGCAGATTGACAGGTAACCATTCAGGTCTTGCAAGTTCAGACGAATGGGGAAGACAGAATCCTGGTGTTGAAAGATATTGGGACCTCTGGTTCTTCATGTATGATGCAAGTATGAATGAAGTTATAGGGTTACTGCCTACAGACAGGCCCATTGACTTTAAATTCTACGGTGCTTATACATTTGACTTTGGCCTTACCGTTGGAGTTAACGGTTATGCAAAGACAGGAACACCTGTTTCAACAGAATTTATGCTTAACAACCAGCAGGGATGGTATCCTTATGGTAGAGCCGATGCCGGTAGAACACCTTTCATCTGGCAGCTTGATACATATGTAGAATATACCTTAAAACTGGGTAAAGCTAACCTTCAGTTGAGTGCTAATATCACTAACCTCACAAATAACAACATCGCACAGAGAACATACAACCGTCTCTATGATTCAGCTGTATATATGAGCGATGCTGAAATACTTGCAGGTTTTAATGTTGATACAGTAATGAACAACCTCGGACTCACAAAGGATCCAAGGTTCATGATGGATCACACATTCCTGCCTCCAATTTCAATCAGACTCGGAGCAAAACTCTCATTCTAATCGTACAACATAACTAATAAAGATTAGTTATAAAATAGAGCCCCCCCGGTAAAACGGGGGGGTTTTTTTTTGCCCACAATAGAGATATCAATGAGAGCCATTTATGTATATTTGCTTTGGCTCTCGCCATCATCCACTTCGCTTCCCGCTACGGATGTTATCATCCGCTTAACGCTGCTGTCCTCGGAGCGATCGGCATTCGAGTCGCCCCTGTGGTGCACGCGAGTGTGAATGGATGGCTGCGCCAGTATAAATGAGCCTATCCCTTTTGCCTCGCCAAGGCTTCGCTGTACCAATTACTCTTTTATAATATCCTGTGAATTACAGGTTTAGTAGTTTCGGCGGAGCGGGGTTTTTCTTTTACGGGTGATGAAGAAGTTTTCAGCTAATATCTGAAAACGATGAATACACCAGCTGGGAAAATGAGAGCATTTTCCGCGGTAGTTAAAAGAAATTCCCGCGCAAGCTGTTCTTAACTAAACCTAACTCTCTCTGGTTCTTGCTATCATCCACATCGCATCTTTAGGGTGCTCTGTCCCCATTATTGATAATATATTGTATTATTATACCCAAAAGGGCACTCGGTGTCCGGAGGGTGCAGAGGGTAGGGTTGTATGGGCAACCCTTGCGGTTGCCCGGGTTGTTTATATATTCCGGATCAGGGTAGACACAAGGCCTACCCCTACAAAAATATAATGGATTTTAAATATTAATAAGCACCTTTAAGGCTGTCTACTACAGCTTTTATTCCGTCAGCTTCAGGAGAATTCGGATCCAGTTCAAGAAACTTTTTAAAACTTACTACAGCACTTTTGATATCACCCTTATTTAAATATGCATATCCCAGTTTCATATGAGGTATAGCCCATTTGGGTTTGATTTCAGAAGCGATCTTATAATATTTTATTGCCCCGTCAGAATTGTTGCTGCCAAAATAGATCTCGCCAACATTGTAAGCAAGGATCTCATCCTTCGGGTTCATTTTTATGGATTTTACAAAATATTCCTGCCCTTTTTTAAGATCATTTTTTCTTACATAGACCTCGCCGATACCTGCAAGGGATTTTGCTTTAATGCTTATACCCTCTTTGTTATCTTTGGCCTTTTCTATGACCATATTATATTCTGAAATGGCTTTATCAAATTCGCCTTTTTCCTTGTGGCATTTTCCCAGATAAAAGTGAACCTGATAAATATCGGGTTGCTTTTTTAAAAAACTTTGAAATGCAAGAAGGGCTTCGTCATATTTTTTATCCTTAAGAAGTTTAATGCCAACATCTATTGATTTCACATCTGAGCTGAGCTGTTCCTGGGCAAGTTTTTTTACAGATTTTCTCAGGAAAAGTTTAACATTTTTATTTCTTCCCATTGTGACTACTTCAAGACTCGTGGAAACGGGAGGATAATCTTTGTATGTAATAGTGATCTTCCAGTATCCGTAACCCAGGGTTGAAAATATCCACTCACCTTTTTCATTTGTAATTGTGTTGAAAACTGTTCTGTTCTCTTTCTTAATAGGAATTATTTCCGGTTTGGTGCCCGATTTTTTTATGGCACCTGTCAGCTCGATCTTTACCTCGGCTCCGGAAACCTTTGAATTATCTTCAAGAAGTACAGTACCCTTTAGCCTTCCCTTACCGACACCGGATTGTGAGAAAGATAATAGAGAAAACATAAAAAATACTATAATAAATGCCTTTAAATACTGTTTTGTTGTTAAATTCATACTTGCTCCTGTTAATTATATAAAAATTTTTATTTGTTTATCGCAAATTTTATTCTTTTTCTCGTTTCCTTTTTATCAGTAAAGTTCCTGAGAATTATTTCCATAAAATATTTTCCTTTCTTTAAAATGAATGGAAATTTAAGTGTATAGTATTTACCGAACTTTTTCAGGTCTGAATTGGTAAGATTTATTTCAAATTCTTTTTTCTTTGTTATTTCATGTTTCGTTTTCCTGTCCGTTATATTGAGGTTTACTTCAATTGTTGTAGAATGGCTTGATCCGTCTTTTCCGGGAGTAAATGATATTGTGGAAATAGCAATATTTAAAAAAAGTGTCATTTCGCCGCCCGGCTTCCTGTCCAGTTTAATATTAAAATCTGTGGGAATTTTTTCTTTTCCCACTTTAGGCGTTAACTGAATACCCACAATATTAAGCATTCCTATCTGTCGTGAACTGATGGGGGAAAGGGTATATGAATTTGATTCGGTTGTATCCACAAATATAACTGGGAAATCTCCATAAAGCCATATGATATGCGGGTATGAATCCAGAGGTTTTCTCCCGATCTGGTTTGCAGATGTCATTTTTCCGGGAAAAAATCTTTGAGTGGATGGAGGGCCGAGGATCATATATATACGACCCCTGTCTGTTTTATACCCTCTCCTTTTCCCTTCTTTAAAATATTTATCAGCATAGAACATTCTGTCATAATATTCAATTTTAAATTCATTATCGTCGGTATCGGGGGCGGGGTCCCTCTTTGCCCAAAATTCTTCCTTAAATATTTCACGGTCTTTATTATTTGTTAATGACAAGAACCTTTTTTTCTCCTGTTTGGTAATAATGAGACTTACCTCTGATAAAAAGGTTTTATCATTTTCCGGCAGGCTTTTGACAAGCATACCGGATTTACTGCAATTATTTGTAAAAAAAAGTATATTCAGGAACAATAAAAAACTTAAAAATAAAATAAAATTATTTTTTGTTCTCACCGCTTCCCCCCTTTTTTAATGATTCAATTTTCCCGGGTAACTCTTTTTGTTGAGGCATTATCTGCAAAGATCTTTCCCAGGCAACAAGTGCTTCTTTATTTTTCCCCAGTCTCTTGTAGGATTCACCGATGGAGTTAAGTACATCAATATTGGTTCCGCTGTAATCCAGGATCTTCCTGAAATATTCGATAGCTTTTTCATAGTCTTCCAATGCCATTAGTGACAGCCCTAATACCTGATAGAATTTATAGCGTTGATTAGATTTTAAAAATTTTGTTCCGATGGAAATATTTTTCCTGTGCTGTCCTATCATTAAAAGCAGCCTGCAATAATCGTAGGCAATGACCGGATTCCAGGAGTTTTTATAGTATGCACTTCTGAGCACTTCATAACCTTTCTTATAATTCTCTGCATTAACATATTGATTCCCCAGGGTATTAAAAAGATATGGATCATTTTTTATATTTGATAAAGATATTCCCCATGCTCTCTTGATCTTCTTACTTAACGGGATAACAAAAGGAACGGTTTTTTTCGCAATTATCTTTTCAGCTGTTATAAGTTCAACCTGAACTTCATAATATGAGGGTTTAAGCCCTTTCAGGTCAAATGACTCAAAGATATTCAGATTCACAGGAAATTCCACCACTTCTATTTCCTTATTTTTTATAATACCTTTATCATTTTTCAGTGTTACAGATATTTTGCTTCCGTTATGCTCTTTACCGGAGAGGCCCAGGACCTGGAAATATATGTGGAGTTTGTCATCGGGAGTAAAATCGTTCTTTGGTGACAATATCAATTGCCTGTTGTTGATCATAAAGGGTTTTAAAATATCCTTATTGATATTTTTAATGTTGTATGACAGGATCGGGTTCAAAATGACTGGTGATTGACCGTCCGGGATCACAATTCTTTTCTCCATGGAGGTGAACTCTTTGGAAACAGCATTTCTTATCAATATGTTTATATCATATTTCCCTTTGATAATGGGAAAAAGGTCCTGAAAACTGAAAAGTTTATTTGATATGGAGGCAAGGTTTTTAACATCAACTGTTACAGGTACCTTCTTTGTAAATGAATATACAACCTGTTTTTTTTCATTTATGGCACTGCCGATCACTTCAAGAGTTGAAAAGAGCTTGTCATCATGTTTTTCAAGGGATAGTTTTTTTGGTTCGATCAGGTAATGGACAAAGAAAACACCATTCTCCTGCCTTATCACATTTATTTTTGAGCTGTTCTGAATATAATTGGCAGAATATTCCATGTCAATGTGTTCCTTATATTTCAATAATTTTGAAGCATAAGCAGTATTGATCTTTTTTGTGGGTGCTTCCACAACTTTTTTCTGGATCAGGATATCAGAGGCCATTGTGGGCTTACTGAAGTTAAGAGATTCCCCCTCTATCAGATTAAGAGATACTTTCGCGACATCAGGGTCTATTTTTGCAAGTTCATTGAATGTTTGTTTTGTATCAGACTTATCACCTTTATAGTGCAAAAGCAGGGACCCGGGCCCGTGTTGAATGGGGCTGTAAAGTTCGAAATCGCCACTGTTATAGGGTTTAAAAAAGACCACATTAAAAGCATTGGGTAGTCCGTATTTAGCGAGCCCCTGATAATACCAGATGACTACAGGCCTCAGTTCGGTATCATGTTCATATCTCAGTATGGAACTGGGCCGTCCCAATGTGATGTAGATCCTGCCCCTCTCAGTTTTCCACCCCGGAGTGGGAGTGCCTCTCCCGAACCGGTTTATTGCATATTTCAAACGTTTATAATGTTCCTCTTTATATTCATTTACCAGTGTATTATGGTTGGGGTCTCTGTTCTTCCAGAAAGCTAAGATGAACATATCTCTCTGCTCATCTGTCTCGAGCTGCATAAATGTACTTTTTTCCACTTTTGTTATTATATGAAGTACATCCCTTCCAAGCCATTTTTTATGTCTTGAACTGAGTTTTTGATCCTTTTTTGCTGGGATCAGAAATTGTGTTGAAAGGATCATTAATAGTATTAAGTATGGGATTATTTTTCTCATTTTTTTCACTCCGATAATATGATCATAGAACAATATTCTATAGTTTTTTGGAAATATTGTCAATGATCAAGCCTTATTGAAATAATGTGGAAATGTCTCTGCTATATCTTGATCGAATGGAGTTCCTTGTAAAATATTATTGCTTTAGGGAAGTTGTGAAGTATCTCTTTTTTTAGTGAATCTACATCATGCGAACTTCCTCTCAGAGAAAGATGCATAGCAATAATATGTTTGGCATTAATGTGGTCTTTTATTGTCTTTGCTGATTCTTTTTTTGTTAACAGCCAATAAGGAATAAAAGCTGCATCGATGTTTTCCTTTTTTATTTTGTAGGCCTTTAATTCTGATGATAATGTGGGGCCTGCTGAATCTCCCATATGGAAGAAGGTCTTTCCGCCTGTTTTAATAAAAAAGCACAGATGCTGAACAGTTTAAAAGGGGACAGGCAAATTGTTTCTTGTTGGGGATATAATTCAGTTATGCTAACAA
>JBDLJQ010000035.1:0-29860 GCA_039714255.1 Acidobacteriota bacterium | reverse complement strand
TATTCAGTTAAGTATAGTTGTTTTTCGAAAATGTAATCTACTTATATATTTCGCTGTGTTTTAGAAACCGACAAGATCTTTTTTCTTATGTTTTTTAATTTTTTCATAATGATATCCCTCTTGCCCATCAGCTCTCCACTCTTTATATATGATTCGAGAGCTTTCTTAAAATAACCATATTGTTCATAAATCTGACCCAGAAAATAGTGAGCAACGCCATTACCAGGCTGTTTCTCTACCCGGGTCCTGAATATTTCTATGGTTTCGGTCTCAAACAAAACAGGCTCTCTCCTTTTTTTAAGAGCCTCGGAATAAATATTGTATGCCGTCACGGGATCACCGGCACCTGCAAGAGCAACTGCATAACAAATATTCCCTTTCCTGTATTCAGGGATCTTTTCATGAACATACGACAGATATTTAACAGCATTATGGAACATTTTCATCTTAAGAAATGCTCTGCCTATAAAATAGTTCCCGTTAATCTTATCAAAGTAACTGAACATTTTTTTTTCATATCTTTCATCTCCGGTTAATGCAAACAGATATGAAAGAGAAAATGGAGATCCGGGGGATAATTCCAGTGCTTTCCTGAAATAGCTTTCCGCTTTTTTATTATCTCCCTTCTTTATACATATTAATCCCAACCAGTGTTCAGGCCTGGACGAGTGATCAAAATCACGCTTAAAACCCTTCCCCTCTCTTGCAAGGTTCTTGAAAATGATCTCAGATCTTTCAAGCTCCCCTGATTTATACAACAGTATTGCTCTGTTATATCTTTCCGAATGTGTGAAAAGCTCTCTTGTTTTTAATAAATGTAATAATGATCCCGAATAACCTTCAGGTCCGAACCAGGCCTCTGCAGGCCTTCTCTCTTCATCCATCCACGGGGTTGGAATAAGTGATTCTCTGACAAGCTCTGCTGATCTTTTAAAGTTCGACCGGTCTCTCTCCTTTCTTGCATCCATCCAGAGTTCTCCGGATTCCGAATATGACTTCCAGAGGAACTCCTCTTCGATCATGTAGTCGTTTTTAACAAATAAAACCGGTATTGTAACAACCGGAATTAGAATAATCAAAGGGATCAGATGATTTTTACCGGTTAGTTTATCAATTGCCAGGCAGGCAAAGAATATGAAAATTATCATCACCGATACCCTTTGCCTTGATGACACATATCCTGCCATCAGAACAGCTCCCTGGAGAGCAAAAACAGCATATAAAGGGAAAAGAGACCTGAATTTCATCAAACCTGTAATAAGACCGATAATAGCGAGTGAAGACAATATCCAGAACGGGAACAGGGGGACATGAGCATCAGATAAAGTTTTGTCATAATCAAATGCCTCTTTCACATCATGCCGCCTGTAATCATGAAATAAATACTGGAGTTTGATAAGAATACCTTTCAGGAAATGATCCGGGTTATCTTTTATAAAATTAAATGCTTTTGCAGACCAGAATTTATTCACTTCCTGAATGGTCATATCTTTATTATTAATGCGTCGTGCAAAGATCCTGTAGATCTTATGATGGACATCCGGCTCATCAGTAAATTCATAAGCCATTTCATCCACCAGAGGAGGATAGATAGCGCTCTGCCCTCTCGAATTCGGATTATTTCCTTCAAAAATGATATAACCCGGATTCTGATAATAATATGAAAAACTTCCGGTGCTCATATAGTTCTGCACTACGATCAGTACTAAAGCAATTATCGGAAATGATAGGAATGTCCATACCCATTTCCCCCATTTTATCTCCTTTCTCCTTTTTTTCGGGTGGTAAAAATACAGATAAGCAGGTATCAATATGAACAACAGGAACAGGCTGGACCTTGTCAGGAGGGTAAGTCCGAAAAAAAAACCCGAAAGAAATATATCTTTCAGGAGATATTTTTTTACACCCCTCAGAAACCGGACAAGGAAATATATCATCCCCGTAATGAACATTACCTGTATCGGTTCAGGCTCAATTACTTTTTCATAAATAAGGATACCGGGTGAAAATACAAAAAGGAGGAATCCGGACAGCGAAATGGAGAGTGAGAAAAATAACCTGAGAAGATAAAAGAAGAACACAGAGGATATTGATATCGCAATTATATTCAGTAATATCAAAACAGGTAATACATCTTTGAATATTTTTTTTACCATTATATGGATTTGAAGATAGAGCGGACTGAAGTCAGATATCCTTTCAGGCTCGATCGAACCGGAAATGAACCGTTCAGCTCCGTTCAGATATTTTTGAAAAGGCTGTCCGGGATCTGAAGTCGTATTCAGTATTATTGCAGAATGGATAATTATTGTAAAAAGAAGTAATGCAGAAGTGAAAAAGAATTTTTTCCCTTTTTCTTTTGCGGAAGAAGATAATTTCACTTTTTCAGATGACTCTTCGGCATGAACAATCCGGTAAAGAGCATTTTTACCATAACATAGAATGCCCTTACCCCGTCCTTCCAATTGATCTTTTTACCCTCTGAGTATGTCCTCCCATGGTAGGAGATCCCAACCTCATATATTTTAAGTCCCTTTATCCTGGAAAGTTTATATGTTATCTCAGGCTCAATACCGAACCTGTTCTCCTTCAATCTTATACTTTTTATAATTCTGCTTTTAAATACCTTGTAGCAGGTTTCCATATCAGATAAATTAAGATCACATATCATATTGGAGAAGAGTGTAAGCATCCTGTTGCCGACCGAATGCCAGAAATACAAAACTCTCTTCGCTTCCGTGGTCATAAACCTTGATCCGTAAACCACATCCGCTTTCCCGTCAAGAATAGGCCCGAGAAGTTTAGGATATTCCTTCGGATCATATTCAAGATCTGCATCCTGTATCAGGACTATATCTCCTGTTGCCTCATCTATCCCTCTTCTGAGACAATACCCTTTACCGGTATTCTTTTCATTCTTCAGAACCCTGATCCCTTTGAACTTTCCGGCCAGCTCTTCAGCAATTCGAAATGTGCTGTCGGTCGAGCAGTCATCAACAATAATTATCTCTTTTTTTAATTCCAGAGGAACTCCGAGAACAGTTTCAACTATATCTGCCAGGGTGTTCTCTTCATTATATGCCGGAATTATTATACTGAGCAGTTTCATTATTCTCTCCCCTGAATTGATAACATTAAGAGAGAAAAATATCAATCAAAAATTTTATCCATGCCTGAATGTCCTGTCAATGAAAGGTATCCGGAAAAAATACTTCTAAAATCCACCCCCTTAGAGCAGGAGTTCTGGCAATAACCGCATATAAGGCATACTGAGATCAACTCATTCATATTCTCACTATCCTGTATATTTCCGGCTATAAACTCTCCGATAAGATTTATTTTCCCTCTGGGAGAATATGGTTCGGTAAGTTCTATTCCGTAAACCGGGCAGCTATTGTTACAACTTCCGCAAAGAGTACATATCTGAATATGCTCCTTCAGTTTCTCTATCTCTTTTCCCATATTTCAAGCCTTCTGTTTTATCTTTTCAGGATCTCCCTGATCTGATCCGATATCTTTTTAATAACGATATCCCATGAGTAAAACTCTTTCACATAATCATATCCGGCTTTTCCCATCCTTTCCCCTGTCAGTTTATTCTTATATATTTTATTGAAATTTTCGATGAATTGTTCAGCATTATTAAATGATAATCCCCCGCCCGAAGCATCAATATGCTCCATAAGTACACTGCAGTCAGCATTAACAAGTACCGGAGTATTCTGAGCAAAGGATTCAAGTGTTGTGATCGACAGACTTTCCAGCGGTGACGGCTGAACTGAACATACTGCTCCTTTAAATGCAGAAGCTTTATCTTCCTCTGATACAAATCCTACATATTTGATCCCATCCGCTTCTGGTATTTCCATCAACTTCCTGCCCATCAGCACAAGATCTACCACACTTGTCTTTCTCATTTTAAGAAATGCCTCAAAAAGGAGTTCCAGCCCTTTCCCTTTCTCTATTCTTCCGGCATAAAGGATAAACGGGGAAACTATCCGGAAATTCCTGCGGAATAAATTCTCATCAGATTCTTTACCTGTCTCGACACCCGTCCTCGCCAGGACCGTTTTCCCCCGGGGAGAAAATTTCTTTTCCACCATATCCATTTCAGACCCGGTAAGAAAGAACAGTACATCCGGTTTGCTGAAAACCTCTTTCATTATTTCCATATTTATCGGTGGTTCTTCATGAGCGGTAGGGAAAAGAAACACAGGTTTTCTAATTACCCTCATTACTTTTACAGTTGTAAAGTAAAGGTAGGTGAAAAAAATAAAAACATCAAAATCTTCCTGTTCATCCTCTATTGTCCTGATCAGACTATCGGAAACAGGCCCCTGTAGATCTATCCATTCATCTTCTGTGATCTCCTTCTCAGGATTACTCTTATCAAAGAATTTACCGGAGAGATCATTAAAACTTTCTATATCTCTCGGATAATCGACACTGAACCGTTTAATTATAACTCCCTTCAGGATAGATTCACCCGGTTTATAATGATTATCCCAGGTAATATAATCTTTTGCTGTTGTAGTAAATACAGTAACATCAAATCCGGATGAGTTCAGCCTTTCCGCTACATCTCTGGAGAGTGTTTCAGCACCTCCGACCACATCCTCTCCATATCTCTGGACAACAATACCGACCTTAACCATTGAATTCCTCCGTTAGTATATTCAAAAGTAACTCCGGATCCGAGGATTTTTCATACCTGGCCACCATCCCTTCCGCTGAGTTTGCCAACTCATCTTTTACTTTTTTATCAGATAAAACCCTCTCCGTAAGGAATACAATCTTTTCCAATTCCTTTTTGCTGAACAATATTCCCGAACCATCAAGGGTTTCCCTGACTGCCCCGGCATCATATGCAATTACGGGAAGTTTAAAGAAAGAACTTTCAACAAGCGGAAGACAAAACCCTTCATGTTCACTCATCGACAGAAAAACATCTGCACTTTTATACATGGAAAGAAGTTCACTGAACTGAATATGACCGGTAATGAACAGGTCAGACGTTGATAATCCCAACTCTCCGGAAAGATTCATTATTGCAGCAAAATATTCCGGTACACTTTTTATGTTTCCCGCAATTATCATCCTTGCTTTTTCGGATGCCGTTTTATTATATAGACTGATAAACTTTAACAGATCTTCTATTTTTTTATTGGGGGAGATCCTGCCTACAAAAAGTATATTCTTCCGGTTATCACTGTAGGTTTCACCGTAACCTTTAATATAACCTTCACTATGCCCGCCAATATAATCATCCCTTGAGATCATTATCGGGAATGTCCTGATATTTTTAAATCCGATTTCTTTTAGTTCAGATGCATTATAGTTTGAATCTGCAACAGCCAGGTCGAACTTGTCAGCAAAATCAATGAGTTCATCCCTCCCCGTTGATGTAGCTTTCACAAGCTCTTCAGAGAACCCTTCAAAATATTCCGAGGGGGTGATATTGTGATATACAATTACCTTTTTTCCTGAATTTTTCATGAAGTATTTATTAAGTGGAGAAGCTAAAGCATAATGATATATTTTTATGGAACTCTCATTCTCTGTATATTCATAGAAAGGAGTACAGAACTCTTTAACCTCTTCATCGATCAGTTCTGCAACAATTCTGCTTTTAATTCCTTTTTTCAGCAGAAATTTATGAAAATTTAATACCGAATTTCCAATAGCATCCCCGTAATGGAAGCCCGGAAGAAACTGCTCTATAACCATATCTTCAACCCAGACTATTTATCATGGACAGGAGTTTTGACGGATCTGCTTCTTCTGAATACCTTTTAAACCTCTTTTTCCCTGAAACGATCATTTTTTCTCTTACTTCTTTATTTTCAATTATATATTCAAGTATTCCGGCGACCTTTTCAGGGTTTTTTGTATCAAATATTATTCCCCCGTCACCTACTGTTTCACGGATGGCACCGGCATCGAAAGCTGCAACAGGGACTCCAAGTTTAAAACTTTCCATTACCGGCAGACAAAACCCTTCATGCTCACTTACCGACAAAAACACATCTGCTATTTTATAAACTGAAAGGAATTCATCAAATTTAATATGACCGGTAAAAATAATATCTTCCGATGTAAGATAAAACCTGGAAGCAAGGTCTCGTACTGCATAAAAGTACTTTGGGACAGACCTGGTATTACCGGCAATTATCAGCCTTATAGACGGGGAAAGATATTTTTTATAATAGAAAAGCATTTTGACCGCATCTTCGAGCTTTTTGTTGGGAGCTACCCTTCCGACACACAATATGTTCTTTCTTTCTCCGCTGATCAGATTAATATATGGTTTATTATGGGGCTTTTCATAATCTTCTGTTTTCATTATTAATGGAAAAACATTAACATTCCTGAATCCCATATTCTTCAGTTCACTACAGTTATATTCTGATACACCTGTAGAGAGGTCAAAGATATCTTTCATGCTTTCCAGGTATATTCTTCCTGTATTCGTGAACTTCGTTAAGGATTCAGAGTAATTAACAAAAAATGAAGGAGGCGTAATATTGTGATATATCAGAACTTTCTTCCCGGGAGCTGTCCTGAAAAAATCAGTAAGCAGAGAAGGGACAGCAAAATGGAGGATCTTTACCGAATTTTCAATTAGTTTATAATCAGAGAACAAAGTGACATTATCCCTTATGTTCTTATCCGTTGTCAGTGATATCAGTCTGCTTTCAATACCTTCAGATACAAAATATTCATGAAGGGCAACCGCGGAATTGCTTGTGGCATCTCCATAATGGAAAGCGGGGAGAAATTGTTCAATGACCATACTATTTTTTAACAGAAGTTTTAGTTTTGGTCAAATCCGATATAAAGAATCCGATAAGATCACTCAACTGAAAAAAGTTCGGCCTGAGGATCCACGGAACCCCCCTCTTTTACAGAGAGTGTTTTAATAACACCTTTTTTCGGGGATTTTATCTCATTCTCCATTTTCATTGCTTCAAGCACAAGAATACTTTCGCCTTCTTCGACCTCATCATCCACTTTTTTAAATACTTTTTTTATCTGGCCCGGCAAAGGCGACTTTATAGTGATCTCACCTTCAATATCGAACCCGCCCCCGTGTTTCCGTGATGTGGCATCTTTAATTGTAAAACTTCTACCCTTAAAAAATACACAATGCCCCTCTTCGAATTTTTCTACAAATACATTGTAAACCTTATTGTTATCATCTTTGATAAGGATATTTCTTCCCCACAATTTTTCAATTGTATAGGTCTTATTTTTATCTTCGTACCTGAACTCGTACTCTCCGTCCTTATCGAGGATCTCGAATTCCTTCTTGTCACCATCCAAACTAAGGTTGAATTTCATCAGAACCTCCTCAATGTTTTCATTCTGCCGAATTTTTTCCAGTTTGAAGACTTGGAATCCGGACCTGAAGATGATTTTGACCCATTGCCATTCATCTCCATACTCCTTAATCCTGATGCAAGAAGTGCAACGAATTCATATTCTTCAGGGTTCTCGGTCTTCACACTTTCAATCCGTTCAATAAGGTTAGTTGTATAATTTCCGGATAAAAATTCTTTGTTCTCAAGTATTTGTAAAAAATACGGAATAGATGTTTTAATTCCTGCAATTCTATATTCGAACAGCGCCCTTTTCATCCGGTTTATCGCCTCTTCTCTATTTCGTCCCCAGGTTACAAGTTTGGAGATCAGAGGATCATAAAAAATAGGAACTTCAAACCCTTCATAAACCCCGGAGTCATCCCTTACTCCTATTCCTCCAGCCGGAGAAACATATTCTATGATCTTCCCCGGCGAAGGGGCAAAGTTGTTGAAAGGGTCCTCGGCATAAATTCTGCATTCAATTGAAGCTCCCCTTGGTATTATCTCTTCCTGAGAAAAACCAAGTTTCTCTCCTGAAGCGATCTTGATCTGTTCTTTTACAAGATCAATTCCGGTAACCATTTCCGTTATCGGATGCTCAACCTGAAGTCTTGTATTCATTTCAAGGAAATAAAAGTTCTGATCCTTATCAACTATGAACTCAACGGTTCCTGCATTTCTGTAATTAACCGCTTTTGCAGCCTTAACTGCAATATCCCCCATCTCTTTTCTTACTTTTTCAGTAATGAATGGCGAAGGGGTCTCTTCGATGATCTTCTGATATCTACGCTGTACAGAGCACTCCCTCTCACCCAGATATATTGTATTCCCGAAATTATCAGCGAGGATTTGTATCTCTACATGGTGGGGTTCTTCAATATACTTTTCAATATAAACATCGGGATCTCCAAAACTGGAAGAAGCCTCGGATGTTGCCCTTTCATAAGCCTGCTGAAGTTCCTCTATCTTTTCAACCTTCCGCATACCTTTCCCGCCGCCGCCTGCCGATGCTTTCAACAGCAAAGGGAAACCTATCTGTTCTGCTACCTCTTTAAGATCTTTAATCTCTTTGATCGGTTCAATTGTTCCGGGTACAACCGGAACTCCGGCTGCTTTCATTATCTCTCTTGACCTGGTTTTCGAACCCATTTTTATGATAGCATCAGGTTCCGGACCGATAAATATAATCCCCGCTTTTTCCACATCACCGGCAAAATCAGCATTTTCCGCAAGAAATCCGTATCCCGGGTGAATTGCATCAGCACCTGCAAGCTTGGCAGTCTCAATAATCCTGTCACTTTTGAGATAACTCAAAGTTGAAGGGGATTCACCTATATAGTAAGCTTCGTCAGCAAGCCTTACCGGAAGTGATAATTTATCAGCATCGGAATATACTACAACCGGCGAGAGGCCCATCTCTCTGATAGCTCTGATTATCCTTACAGCTATCTCCCCTCTGTTGGCAATTAAAATTTTTTTGATTTTTTTCATAATATCTCCACGATATTGAAATTCCCGAAATTAAAGCGGAATATTCCCGTGTTTTTTCGGAGGATTTTCATCCCTTTTATCTTTAATCAGTTCAAGACCTGAAATAAGCCTGGGACGTAATGTTTCCGGAATTATAACATCATCAATATATCCCTTATTAGCAGCAATATAAGGATTGGCAAACATCTCTCTGTACTCTGATTCCTTCTCCGTGATAACCTTTTGAGGGTCATCAGCTTCATTTATCTCTTTTCTGTGAATTATCTCAACAGCTCCTTTCGGACCCATTACAGCAATTTCAGCACCGGGGAATGCCAGATTTATATCTGTCCTGATGTGTTTTGAACCCATGACACAATATGCGCCTCCGTAGGCCTTCCTGGTAATAACAGTGATCTTCGGAACAGTAGCTTCGGCAAATGCATATAGGAGTTTGGCGCCATGACGTATTATTCCGCCGAATTCCTGAGTTGTTCCTGGAAGAAATCCGGGAACATCCTCAAAAATTACCAGCGGGATATTGAAAGCGTCACAGAATCTGACAAACCTGGCGCCTTTCACAGATGCATCAATATCCAGGGCACCTGCCAGATGCATCGGCTGGTTAGCAACTATGCCGACAGATCTTCCGCCAAGCCTTGCAAACCCTATAACAATATTTTTCGCAAAATGTTCGGCGATCTCAAAAAATTCACCGTCATCAACAGCTGTTTTGAAAACATCCCTTATATCGTATGCAATATTGGGATTATCAGGGACAAGGGTGTTGAGCTTTTTCTCAATTCTGTCCACCGGGTCATTTGTAGGTATAAACGGCGGGTCCTCCATATTATTATCAGGGATATATTTGTGAAGTTCCTTTATTATTTCAAGATTATCCTCATCATCTTCAGCAGCAAAATGTGCTACACCTGACTTTGAATTATGTGTATCTGCTCCGCCCAATTGCTCCTTTGTAACATCCTCATTTGTAACTGTTTTTATTACGTCTGGGCCTGTTATGAACATATATGAGCTTTTTTTTGTCATTATAATAAAATCCGTTATTGCCGGAGAGTAGACAGCACCGCCGGCTGAGGGGCCCATTATTGAAGATATCTGGGGTATAACACCTGATGACAGGACATTTCTCAAAAATATATCAGCATAACCTGCAAGGCTTTCAACTCCCTCCTGGATGCGTGCACCGCCTGAATCATTAAGTCCGATAACAGGTTTACCGCTTTTTAAAGCCATATCCATAATTTTTACTATCTTTTTTGCATTTGCGCCGGAAAGAGATCCACCGTACACGGTAAAATCCTGAGCAAATACATAAACTTTCCGTCCATTCAATTCACCATAACCGGTAACAAAACCGTCACCGTATATTCTGTTCTTATCCATTCCGAATTTCATATTGTCTGAAAGAACAAGCTTATCTATTTCGTGAAATGTACCGTTATCAAGAAGATATTCAACCCTCTCCCTGGCAGTCATTTTACCGCTATCGTGTTGTTTTTTTATCCTCTCTTTTCCTCCGCCCGATTCGGCAGAGCTTAGTTTTTCTTTTAAACCCCGGATTTTTTCTTCCAATGACATATTAAACTCCTTCGGAATAAAATAGACAATTAGACAATCATTGTCAAATTCATTAAAAGTTAAACGATTAGGTTAAAACTAACTATGATCAATCAGCGAACTGATTTTCACAGGCTTGAGAGGCGGCCGTTTCGAGAATAACGAAAAATTCTTTCCCTCAATACCTGTTACCGAAGCAAGAACATCATATATAACAGGGCCGCATGTCCTTCCCTGACAATTCCCCATTCCTGCCCTTACTGCCGTTTTAAGGGCTCCGGGAGAAGTAAATCCGCTCTCTACTGCTTCTCTTATATCTCCCATTTTAACATCTTCACATCTGCAGATGATAGTTTCATCCGGGATCTCTTTGATCTCCTTGTCCCTTATACCGTAAAGAGAGTTAAAATATTCTGCAAAATCCAGATGATGTTCTCTCTCTTTTATCAGTTTTTTCTTTCTTCTCTTCAAAAGATCATCTTTACCAAAATGTTCAAGGATCGATATGGAAGCAGTCTCTCCCTCATTTACAGATTTTAATGCTCCGCCCACACCGGTAACTTCTCCCGCGCAGAAAACCCCTGGAACAGATGTTTCCATATTCTCATTCACTTCAGCGATCCATCCACCCAGGTTTTTTTCGAATCTGACATCACATCCGGCAAGAACCGGTAATTCAACATTCGGCACAAATCCGAAACTGTATGCAAATCCGCCGGTTTTTACTATTTTTTCTTTTCCCGTTATAATTCTTCCGTTTTTATCAGTTTTTCCTACGACTATTTCTTCCAGCGATCCGTCCCCTCTGGCCTCAATAATTCTATGGTTGAACCTGATCGGAACAAATGATGATCCGATTTTCCCTATATATCTGATACCTTCGCCAACCTTTGACAGATTATGCATAAGAACCGGAAGCATTTTTATCTTTCCTGTAATTCCCGTAGATTCAATGACCGAATGTACCTTTGCCCCATTCTTCAAAAATTCATATGCAGCTGAAAAAAGGAAGAGCCCTGAACCACCGACTACGACATCCCCCGACGGCAGGACACCTGAACTTTTCATAAGTACCTGTGACATTCCTGCAGAGAAAACTCCGGGAAGTGTCCATCCTTTAAAAGGAAGATACCTTTCTCTTGCGCCGGGGGCAAAAAGTATCACTTCGAAGTGGATGGAATTTACACTTTTTTTATCTGTTTCAATAAGCAGTTCATTGTTATCATAAACTCCGATAACAGATGAATTATTGACTATTTCTATATCTCCATTCTTAAGATTTTCAATGAACCTGTTACCGATCTTCTTCACATAATCGGGTTTATATTTTTTGTTAGTGCCTAATTCCCCTGGAATTTTCCTTAGAAGCTGGCCTCCGATATGGAAGTTCTCGTCAACCATAAGGATGGAAAGGCCGTTCCCCGCCAGCTGATTTGCAGCTGCAATACCGGAAAAACCGCTGCCGACAATTACAACGTTATAATTTTTATTCTTCAATTTCGATCTCCATTCCCGGCCTGATATCCTGCATACATGATCTTACATTTTTTGCTCCGTCAAGAGTAACAAGACACTCATAACAGACTCCCATTCCGCAAAGTCCACCACGGCTCTCTTTTAATACCGGACTTTTCTTAAGGCTTTTATAACCTGAAGCGATAAGTGCCGCCAGAAGTGTTTCCCCCATATAAGCAGTAACATCTTCTCCATTCACTTTGATCGTAACTTTTTCCTTTCTTTCAATTGAATCAATCCTCAGATCTTCCATTTATTCCTCATCTAATTTTTTACATCGAAGATGAGTTATTGTCAAGATATTAATGCAGTATTGACTTGAAGAGGAATTGGAATTAAAATATGAAATGTTCCAGCGTTTGTTTTTAAAACCTTTCAAAACTTTTTTCTTGTGTTTTAAGTATAATCACATTGGAGAAACTCGGGAGTATAAATGAAAAAAGGACTTCTTATTACGCTATTGTTTATTATGATTGTTTTAATACTGATCGGGCTTGGAGCGGGTTATGTTTATTATCAGTTTAATCGTGAACCCAATATCCCTTCAGATTCATATCTGAAGATTTATCTGAGTGGAAATATTGTCGACAATGATAACTCCGTTGTACCGAAAAATATAACTGTAAGAGATATCTGGTACCATCTTAAAAGGGCGGAAAAGGATGAAAGGATAAAAGGGGTGATTTTAAAACTATCATACCTTCAAACCGGTTTTGCAAAGACAGATGATATCGGAAGGATAATAAAAAATTTCAGAAAGAGCGGTAAAAAAGTTTATACATATATAGAAAGCGGTGGTATAAGAGAACTTCAGCTTGCCTCATATACTGATAAGATCTATATCTATAAACAGAGCGGCCTGGCCCTTAACGGCCTTGCAATTCAGGCTGTATTTCTGAAGAATGCCCTTACCAAACTCGGTATTGAAGCAGATTTCCTGAATGTGGGAAGTTATAAGACAGGGCCTAACATGTTTACCAAAAATGAGATGACCGCCTATCACAGAGAATCTCTTACAGAACTTATAGATAATATTTATAACTCTTCCATAAAGATCATTTCTTCCAACAGAAATGTTGAGGAAAAAATAATAAGAGAACTCATAGAAGAGTTCACAACGGATGGTGAAAAGATTTTAAAATCCGGACTTGTGGATGGATTAAAATACGAAAATGAGATCATCAACGAAAAAAAAGATAAGGTAGTGAATTTTTCACTTTATAAAGAGACAACATCTCCCGCCCCTTTTAAGGGCAAGGAAAAGATCGCAGTTATTTTTACTCAGGGCGAGATACACTCGGGAAGTTCAGGCGGTAAATCATATTTCGGAAATGAAATAATGGGATCTGATTCAGTTTCAAAATATCTGCGTGCTGCCAGAAAGAATAAATCTGTCAAAGGTGTTGTTCTGAGAGTTGACAGCCCCGGAGGTTCGCCTTTTGCATCAGACATAATCAGACATGAAGCAGAATTGGTGATGAAAGAAAAACCGTTGGTTATCTCCATGTCAGATACTGCGGCTTCAGGTGGCTATATGATCTCCCTCTCTTCATCCAGAATATTTGCATTACCTCAAACAATAACAGGATCGATCGGAGTATACGGCGGCAAATTTGTCTTAAAAGGACTTTATGACAAGTTGGGTGTCAATAAGGAAGTTATAAAAACATCAAAGTTTGCAAACATGTTCTCTGATTACAGAACCTTCAATGAAGAAGAAAGAAAAAAATATATGTCTGTAATGGACGACATCTATAAATTGTTCGTTGATGAAGTTGTTAAGGGAAGAAAGATCCCCGAAAATGAGATAAGTAATGTAGCCGAAGGCAGGGTCTGGTCAGGTTTGCGTGCAAAGCCCCTCAATCTGATTGATGAATGGGGAGGCCTTAACGATGCGGTCAATGAAGCCGTTAAGCTTTCCGGAATAGATAAAAGCAAAGGTTTTGGAATGACTATATATCCCCGTGCAAAATCACTTTTTGATTATTTTATGGACCTCCTGGGTTCAGGAAGCACCGGAATTATATCTGAAATGAGATCGGGCCTTGAAAGATACAGAAATTTTTTCCCGGCTATGATCATTCCGTTTCAGATAGTGGTTGATTAGATCCGGGGAGTATTGATTGAAGGTAATACCTGTTTCAGATCTAAATAACAGGGAGACACTTAATGAGATCAGATCACACCTTGAATCAGACGGTTTACTAATCTATCCTACTGACACACTATACGGAATTGGCTGCAACTTCTATTCTTTAAAATCCCAGTCCATGATCGATACGGTGAAAGGTAGAAAAGATGTCCCCTATTCTGTAGCAATTCATGATAAAAGAGAGCTGAAAGATCTCACATCCGGATCACTGAAATTATTAGATCCCTTCTCTGCGGCAGGATCATTCTCAAAAATGACCTTCCTTTTCAAATTAAATGAGAATATCGACAGAAAATATGTTAAAAACAGCAATTTAATAGGCATCAGGATATTTAACGAGGGGCCCATGAAAGCATTGCTTGAGATAACCGGGACTCCTCTTATAACAACATCTGTTAATATTTCCGGTAAACCCCCGGTTAATTCCCCGGAATCGATCAAAGACTTTGCAGACAGTTCCGGACTTTCAGATGAAATTTATTTTATAGATAATGGTATCTTACCGGATTCAAAAGGATCTACAATTATTGATCTTTCAGGAGAACTAATAAAAATTGTCAGGGAAGGAGACAATATTTCAACGGTTATGGAAGTTATCAGTAAAAAAATCAAGCTTTAGAAATCAGAGATCCAGTTTGCTCCTCAATTTATTTGTAAAGATATTCTTCTCTTTATGTTTTCCGTAGAGGAAATTGATCTTACGGAATACCTCAAGTGCTTTTTCCTTATCTTTTTGTTCCAGCAGTTCGGCCTTTAACCATAATGCCGGTATATGATCTTTGTTGTATTCCAGACATTTTTCTATCTCATATTCACTCTTCTCGAAATTTCTGTTTCTGAATAAAAATTCTGCATATTCTGTATGAAAATACTGATAATTATAAAGTGTTATCCAGTAGTTTAAACGGGTTTTCATCTCAAGAAGCTGTTTAAATATTTCATCCGCTTTATCTGTTTTACCTTCAAATTCAAAATTGAGAGCTTTCAAATGGAGATAGAATTTATAGGGCCTTGAAAAATTCTCCATATCAACATTATTCCTTTTAATTATCTCTTCAAGCCATGTAAGATCTTTTTTGAATTCACTGATATTTTTTAATGATAAATTTATCAGGGCTCTCACCCATCTCGCCTCGGAAGAATTGTTGGTAATATTGTCAGAATCAAAAGCAGAAAGAGATTTGTTTATTATTTCCAGCCCTTTCATATAATTCTTTTTCAGATATTCCATATATGCAAGCTTGGAATTGGCATTGGCAATATCTTTTTTCTCTTCTGTTAAATTCAGGTAATCATTTACTGTAGATTCCACTTCTGAAAACCGTGCTTTCAATAATGCAATATCTGAAAGTGTTAGGTATGCCCAGTAAACCCCCATGCTGTCTTTTTTCACTGCCGCCTTTTTTGATGCTTCAGAGTAAACAAGGTCACCGGAAAAAAAATATCCGTCTCCGAGTGAATCAAAAGAGTTGGCAGAGTTGTCAAGGTTTCTGTACTCTTCAAATAATTCTATTGCCTTCACATGGTTGCCCAGATATGAATTACAATACCCGAGATGGTTTAATGCGCTTGAGAATTCATTATCAAGTTTAAGTGCATTTTTATAAAAGCCTGAAGCTTTCTCTGCATCACCATGATGAAAATAGGCTTCTCCAAGTTCATAAAGTGCTGTTTTTGAAAGTGCATTTCTTTTTCTAAGTTCATTCAGATAATTTATCTCATCCCCGAATTTGAAATCCATTCTCGCTTTTAACGCCAGCACTTTAAGTTTCAGTTGTTCAGTAAGATCATTGAGTACGGGTACTATCTCCATTATTTTTTTTCTTGCCAGATCTCTTTTTCCCATGAAATAATACATATTGGCCAGGAAATATTTTGATGCCGGTGTTTCCGCTTCACCCTTGAAACAATTCTCAGCATCCATATATTCATATTTATAAAAATGGGACAATCCTTTAAAAAAAGACTCATATTTTTCCCAATCTGTACCGTAAACTGCTGATATAGGCTTGAATATGATCTCTCCTTCATTATTCGGAAATAACTTGAAGTATATCCTTTTAGCCAAAGTATCAATCTGGTGAACGAGTATCGAATCCCTGTTGTCCAGTCCCGGAATCGTCATTGAATATTTCTTTTTTCCTTTATTCGATGAAATAACTATATCAAAATTGTATATATTCCCGATCTTTGAGATAGTACCGTTCAGATCATAAAATATTCTGTTATCATTTTTTACGGTTTCCGGGTCCCGGGCGGTTTCATCCGATCTGGAAATTGAATTTACAGTCTCCTGTGTAACAGTGTCAAATTCATCAAATTGATTGAGGGATTCCATGATCAGATATTTCACCCCTCTTTTAACTGAATCGGGAACTTCCCCTTTAATATTCTGAACATTTATAAAGAACATATCTGAATCACCTGAAAAACTCAGATTAGTTTTACTTTTAAAAAAAAGGAAAGCAGAGAAAAGCATTAATGCTATAGTAAAAAAAATTGAGACCTTTTTAAATATGTTTTTTTTTGTTGAATATATGGGGATGGTCTTTGCTTTGATCTTTTTTATTTTATATACAAGATCACCCAGATCCTCTATATCAGAAGTTTTACGAATCTCTTCAAGAATTTCATTTTTTTCGCTCAGATCAATTATTTCTGTTGCTCCATTTTCAACATTTTTAACTTTATCAGATTTCAGATTGTCCTGAATGTTCTGAAGTACATCTTTAACTTCTTTAAAATCAGATAACCGCTCAGATCTTTTTTTTCTCATGAGCGATGAGAGAAGTCCGGAGATCTCCGGTGAAAATTTTTCTGTAAACTCAACCTCTTTATTGATCACATTGTACAATGTGTTTATCTGCTCTTTATCATAGAAAGGATTCGTACCCTCTATAAGTTCATAAAGGAGAATACCAAATGAGAATATATCACTTTTATTATCAAGAATTTCACCACGTGCCTGCTCAGGCGACATGTAAGCGACAGTTCCCATAACGATCCCTTTTTCAGTAAGATTTGAATTGACGATCCCTGTTTTCATTGAATCCGAACCTTCCCTGAACTTGGCAAGCCCGAAATCAAGTATTTTAACTATCCCCTTTTTATTAATTATCACATTACCGGGTTTCAGATCTCTGTGTATTATCCCTTTCTCATGCGCTTCGCTCATCCCTTCGCATATCTGGAGTCCTATATCAAGAATTTTCCGGATTTTGAGCTCTTTGTACCGTATTACTGCATCAAGGGTTACCCCGTCAATATACTGCATGACGATATAGTGGTTATTCTTCTCCTCATATATCTCATAGATGGGGCAGATATTCGTATGTTCAAGCTGTGAAGCAGTTTGTGCTTCACGTAAAAACCGCATCTTGGACTCGTGGTCTGTATCCGTACCCTGCTTGATGCTCTTTATGGCAACCTGCCTTCTCAGCTTAAGGTCTTCGGCAAGAAATATGTCACCCATACCACCTGTTCCGATACTCTTTATTATTTTAAAACGGTCGTCAAGGATCAATCTCTCGGTACTGTCAGTTCCAAACTCAAGTTTATTATTTCCGTTTTCTTTTTCCATTTAAATGACCCGGAATTGAATTTTATCAGACTTCATGATAATTTTCTATCAAATTTTAAAACAATACTCTTTTCACCGGGAGAAATCATGTCAGGCATTGTAATTATTCAATGTATTTAGTATATTGAGTCTTAAATAATATTATGAAAATTGCAGTTGATGCCTCCCAGCTTCATTCCGGATATACCGGTGTCGGGAGATATCTCTACAACCTGCTGGAACATATGATACGGTTAGACAGGGGGATAGAGTTCACCCTGTTCTGCAGCGATGACGTTGATCTTAAATTTGACCACTCTGATATAAAAATAATTATACTCAAAACAAAAAGGGGAAACCTGTACTGGCAGAATTTCATTTTGAACAAAGCAGTTAAGAAAGGTGATTTTGATCTCTTATGGTCTCCGAATTACTACTCACCTGTTCTTTACAGAAAACGTTCTGTAATTTCCATGCATGATGTATCATGGAGAGCATTACCGGATAATTATTCATTTCACAACAGAGTAATTCGTGAAATACTCTCCAGGATAAGTTTAAAAAAAGCATCTGCCGTTTTTACATTATCAAAATTTTCCAGATCGGAGATCATGGAATATTACGGTGTCGATCCATTTCTGATAAAAGTTATACATCTGGCAGTTGATGAATCTTTCAGAAGGTCGGATAAAAACAGCATCAAAAACTTCAAGGAAAAGTACGGAATTTCAGACGGCCCTGTTATAGGTTTTTTAGGATCAATTTTTAAACGGAGAAATATTGACAAACTTATAAGGTCATATACCCATTTAAAGAAGTCTTATCCTGAGCTTAAATTGATGCTTGTGGGAGAGAATTATGACCCTGACGTTGAGACTCTGTTAAGGAGTGAACCTTCGGTTATCCTGAAAAAGAGACTTGCTGAAAATGAAGTGAAAGATTTTTATTCCAGTTTAGATCTTTTTATATATATATCCGCATATGAAGGATTCGGACTTCCTCCACTTGAAGCATTAAAATGCGGTACCACCCCTCTGCTCCTGAAGAGAACCTCTCTTAAAGAGATATTTTCGGATATTGCACTATTTGTGGACAAAGCTGACCCGCAGGAACTATCAGAAAAGATTGATGAGTACCTTAAAGACAATAAAACTATTAATAAAAATATCCTTTTAAAATTCAGGAAAAGAGAAAATTATTTCAATTGGGAAAGAGTTGCTGAGGAGTACATTGAAAATTTCAGAGAATTAATTTACTCCGGAGCAGAAAGTACTGAAGAATAGATCTTTTTCAAATTGTTCTTAAACTTTTCAATAGAATACTCTTTTAAAATCACTTCACCTTTATTTACTATTTCTTCTCTCAGGGGAATATCATTCCAGAGTAATCTTATCTTTTTTGAAAGCTCTTTCTCATTCAACGGATCATCAAGGTATACTGCTGCATCCTTTAATACCTCTCTCATTGAACCGGAGCCTGAAACAACCGAAGGAGTTCCGTTCTTTAAAGCTTCAAGCGGAGGATAACCGAAACCTTCATAAAGGCTCGGGAATACAAATAATCTTGCTTTTTTATATAATAGTGTTAATTCCTGATCAGAAATATAACCTGTATAATAAATCATATTTTTGCTTTTATCTGTCAGAATTTTATTTAACTCCCTTTTTTGTTCACTATCGATTTTTCCTGTTAAAACAAGAGGTTTTTGAAAAATATTTAAAGCTTTGATCAGAGTTTGCACATTTTTATTCCCATCAAACCCGCCTGCATAAAAAACATATTCGGGAGGAATATCCTTAAATTTTTCCTTATTAGAATATACTTCATCCAATTCGAGATTGACCGGATTATAAACAACACTGATCCTGGTGGGCGGAATACTTACTAAATTGATCAGATCATTTTTTGTATTTTTCGATACTGCAATTATCTTATCCGCTTTCTCTGCTGACTTTAGTATTTTTTTAAATATATAAATGTTCTTTGCAGAAGAAAATTGTGTGAACAAGAGTGGAGTAAGGTCATGTATGGTAATAATGTATTTAATACCGGGTTGTATTGGCGGCAATGCAAAAGCAGTTGAGTGAAAAACATCTATCCTGTGTTTTTTTAATAGTCGCGGGAGGAAAATATTATCGGAGAAAGTAACTCCTCTGCGCGGGGTTTTAATAAATATCCTGTTTTTTGACCTTTTATCTATATCTTCTCCCTTAAAAAACAGAAAATAAAAATCGGGATCATTTTTGAAAATTTCGATGATCTGATTAACATACCTTCCAATTCCTCTGTACCTGGAATATGTCTGTAGCGGCCTGGCATCAATCAGTATTTTCATTTTAAGAAATTTTTTACAATTCTCCAGAACCTGTCCGGAGTATCTTTAACAAATTTATAAGCTTCTTCCTCATCCATCCCCCACCACTTTTCACCTGCAACTCCGACATTCTCATTTACAATCACTTTGCAGCCCAGGAATCTTGCTTCCACAGGCATTCTTCCGGCACCTTCCGTGCCAACAGGAAGATATACGAATTGTTCCGCCTTTTCAAAAATATCAAGTACTTCATCAGGAGTTTTATCATATATTTCGATCGGGTCAATGCCTGATTTCAAACAATAATCTTTTGATTGTTTATACCCCTTAAAAATATGCGGTGAATAGAAAATTGCTGTACCCGATTTCCCGGTATTCCCTTTTCTGAATTTCTCAACCCTTTCAAAATAGGAGCGGTTAAATGCCGAACTTCCAAGAAATTCTTTTCTCTTTTTATTGAAAAAAGGATTTTTTTTATAAACTTCATATTGTCTATGAGTCAGAAATATTACGCCAATAGAATTCCTGTAAAGCTTTTTAAGATTAAGATGAGGGCAGATACATCTTTTAAAAAAATAGTGAACAGGTTCCTTTTTTGCCCGCGACCAGTCCCCGTCATACCTGCAAATCCTCATATCATGTTCAAACAGGATATATTTTGATTCTGCTGATATATAATCTATTTGATCACGTGTGGCGGTTTTAAGATTGCCGATCACAATCAGATCGTACTTATCAATATCTGAAATATTCAGGTCTCTGAAACTTGACCTCTTCAGATCAAAGGGACATGCCTCAATTATTGCGGCATCCGTTAATTCTGCACCACCCGGGAATCTGCTTACATCATCCCTGGATTCATTATCAAATTTATCAGCAGCAAAAAGTATTTTCATATTCTTTTATCAGACTCTACATTAAAGCCCTTCTTATCTCATATCTCAAAATTTTTTTCTTGTCAAAAAGCCTAAACTCAGAACAAAACTTCTGTATATTTTTGAGAACATCCAGTAAAAATATTTATACACTTTTTTTTCATAAATACTTGCATCTTTCAAAGCATCAAAATAGAGGTAATGAGTTAAGAGTTTTTTTTTCCACTTTCTCTTCAAGGTACTCTGTTTACAGGTCCATTCCCACAAATATTTATATAGATTAATTCTTGTATAAATATATTTTTTTTCCGTGCCTGTGTACCTGTTATCTGAATGTACTCTCCGATTCCCTACAGGATGATCAATGCGCCCGCGGACCAGAATACCTGTAGCGACAATTTTTCCGCACAAATGTGTATCCTGATGTAACCTTAACCTTTCATCAAATAATCCTGCTTTTATCAATAACTCTTTTTTTACAGTCAATCCGTTAAGATGAAAATGCCCCATACCCAATAATATGTAAAAGAACAATTGATCCGGAGACAGGAAATCCCTGATAGTGGTCATATCTCCCCTGTTCCACTCTTTTTTTTTCTTTTCATCTTCAAAAATAACACCTATTGCATCATAAAAACCATCAGCATTCCTGTTTTCTTTTATCAGTTCAGGGATGTGTTTAAATCTGTTC
The DNA here is from genome assembly GCA_039714255.1 of Acidobacteriota bacterium. Classification (GTDB taxonomy): domain Bacteria; phylum Acidobacteriota; class Aminicenantia; order UBA2199; family UBA2199; genus UBA647. Next base: position 8,342 of record JBDLJQ010000035.1, on the reverse strand, counting down.
TCAAAATACATATCATCTGCGTCGAGAAATGCAATCCATTCAGTTGATGCTTTGATAACACCCAAATTTCTGGAAGCTGCAGCCCCGTGATTCTTTTTATCAGGATGCTGATAAAGCTTTACTTTTCGATATCTCTTTTCAATATCCCTGCATATATCTAAAGCATTGCCGGGAGAATTATCTTCAATAAGAATTACTTCTGTTACTTCCTTCTGATTAACCGCTGATTCTACAGCCTCATATAAAAATTTTTCTGCATTGTAGATCGGAATTATTACAGTGAGTTTAAATTCCAAGATCCTTCCTGCTGAGTATTGGTTATGTTATTTTTAATAGATGACATCCTGAATTTCCTGTAATTTATACTAAGATTCTAAGCCGGCATTGTCAAGAGTAGATAATTTTAAAAATAATTTATAGATAGAGATTAATAGGATTTAATAGAATATATTAAATGATGTTCAGGAATATTTTTCATATATATTCTCAAGAATTTTATTCTGTTTTTGAATATTATAATCATGTTCTACTAAAGTCCTTGCATTTTTTGTTATTCTCTCTACAAATTTTTTTTCGGTAATTATTTTCTCAACTCCAGCGCACAGCCCATTTATATCTTTATCGTCTACAAGTATTCCGGTTTTATTATTGACCACAATCTCCTTAATATCACAATGATCAAATGCAATTATCGGAATTCCTGTTAATGCCATCTCAGTTAAAAAAACAGGGTGCCCGCCTTCGGCATCACCATTAGCAGCAAAAACACTCGGCATTAAAAGTATATGATGAAGATAACTCAATTCTAAAAGTTCCTCCGGTGACAAAAAACCGGTAAGGACAACATCCTCTTCCAACTCATTTCTTTTTATGTAGTCTGATATTTTTTTCTTCTCAATCGTTTTAGTACCAAATTGGTCTGAATCCCCGACAATTGTTAATGAAACCTTCTTCCTGTTTTTTTTTAATAATTTTATTAATTTTAAAGCATAAATTATCCCTTTTTTTTCTACAAATCTACCTGCAATAATCAATTTTACAATTTTCTTGTCCTCTATATTCCTTTGAAAAAATTTGTATTTTTCCACTTCAATTCCAATTTTGTGAATTAGAATTTTATCTTTTGGGCAACCCAGCTTTTTAAGCTTTTCTGCCATAACCGGACCTTCAGCTAAACATAAAGTTGATCTTTGGAATAATTCCTGATATCTCTGCTTCCAAAATGGATCGATCGGGACTAAATATGCATCAAATCCATAGAAACTTACAAACAAAGGTTTTATCTTTGAAATCGATTTAAATTGATCTATCAATAAACATGCATCTAATCCAAAATGAGCATGAATTAGTATCGGATTATCAATTAACAGGTTAAACAGGAGAATTAAATTCAATTTAAATATTTTTCTAAATATCCTTAAAATAAAATCCATGAGAAAAAAGTCACTTTTTACACGTTTGGTTTTACCTTCAGGAAACAAATTCCTATTGATAATTTCTTTTGAATAATAAATATGATTATATTTACTAAAATTCTTAAATTGGTAATATAACCAATTTTCAGTGATTTTAAACACTTGTTTATCTCTGTAATGGACAATTTTTTTTTTCATTTCAAATACTTTTTTTTCTTATTTTTTAGTTTACTGATTACAATATCTTTAATCTCTAAATAAGCTTTTAGTTTAAATGCTGAAATTATGAATACATATAAAATAATTCCAAATAAAACCTCAATAAAAAGCCGTGTAAAATCATTTAGTGAATCTGGTAGTAATAAACCAAGGGAAAAGACAGCAATACCCATAATTATACTTGATAAAAAAGCAGGAAAAAGGTTTTTCATCATTTCAGTGAATTTCATATTAATTATTTTCCCGACAATTTTCCATCCGGGATAAAAGAGGAAAAGATATCCACTTAAAACATAAAGAGAGGAAACACCTATTATTCCCCATCTTAATCCGATTATAATGGCAATAACCCGAACTGTGCCTGAAAATATACCCCACTTCATCATAATATCGGTTCTGCCCTGAGATGTATAAATAATTCCCATAGTAGTCCCTATGGATTGAGCCAGCCCCCCGATACATAAAATTTGCAGAACCGGAATGATATCAATCCACTTTTCACCAAACAATAGTGGTATTAATTTATCAGAAATTGTAATAATTCCAATAATCAGTGGAAATGTCAGAATCGCTATCCCCCGGGTTATTTGCAGATATATTTTTTTTACTCTTTTCAGGTCAGATTGAATTGAAGATAATGCAGGAAAAAGAACCTGGGAAATAATCCCGCCCAGCTTTGTGATTGGGAAGAGCATTATACTATATGCTTTTGAATAAATTCCAAGAGAATTTGCACCTAGATATTTCCCGATCAGAATATTATCCATGTTTCTTGCAAAATAATTAAAGAGTTTAAAACCAAAAAGATTTGAGCTGAATTTAAATAAAATTTTTATTGATTTCAGATCAAACTTAAATTCTACTCTCCACGAAGAAAACTTCCTGATCAGAATAACCCTGGTTAAACTGGAAACAATTGATTGAGCGACAAGGGCCCATATTTTAAAATTCAATACAGCGAGAGCTAAAGCAAAAAAACCACTCACAAGCATTGTAATTATTTCAATTATTGAAATTTTTTTAAATTCAAGGTTTTTCTTTAAAAGTACAGTCTGAATGGATTGAAAAGGGAGTATCAGAAAATTTATAGATATTATAACTATTATCTCCTTTAAAATGTTTTCTTTATAAAATATCGATATTAAAGGTGCCGTTAAAACTAAAATAACAGTTATGGTAAATGCAATAATTAAATTAAGCCAGAAGATTGAATTTAATTGAACACCTGTAATATCCTTCTTTTGAATTAAAGCCTCATTAAACCCAATTTCTGAAAAAAGACTCGCAAACCCTATAAGAACAACCGCCATTGCAAAAACTCCAAACTCACTCGGATCAATTAATCGTATTAGAACAATGGTGATTATAAAATTGAATATATATTGAAATATCCTTGAAGTTGAGCTCCAACCCAGTCCTGAAATAACTTTTTTCTTTAAATTATTCAAATTAATCCTTTAAAAATGAATTGGTCTTAATAATTTCAATAAGTTTTTTTTCATCACTATTTACTGCTTTTCTTTTTCTTTCTGAAAAGCTTTTTACCGGGGGGTTTTTATATGATATTTTATGACTTTTTTCAATTATAGTATTTATAATTTTTTCGGGATTCCGGCAGAACTCAGAATAATCCAGATAAATGATTTTTTTATCAGAAATTGTTTTTAAATCGTCATTTAATTTTTTATTAATTGAAAAAATTTGATATCCAATTTGATCTAATGGGTCCATGTCCTTAATTTTATTATAATTTAATGGTTGTACTGACCACCATTTATTCAGGTCAGAAAAAATTTGTTTCCTTGCATCAAGAATTGATAATCCCACATCTGTAATATCTCTGTTTACAATAATGAAAAATGAGTTCGGAAAAATCTCATTAAGTATTTTAATTCTTAACAGATGCTTAACATTTTTATTAACAAATGGAGCATTTGAAAATATGGATTTAATACAAAAAATTGTCTTCCTGATAATTGAAATATCGTTTTTATTTACAGAGTTGATCAGCTGATATGAGTTTTTATCAAAGAATCTCAGCCAGAAACTCCCTGCTTCTCTTGGAGCCATTTTACCGTTGGATTTTCCATATTTGCTTTTAAAGTCCGAAATATATGGTTTATTGATCATTTTTGACAGATAGGTTATTACACATGGAGCAAAACCATATTCACCTGCTTTATTTGTAAAATATGCAACATCCAGGCGATGGATAATATACTGATAAACCAATGTGGTTCCGGAGCGTGGTAACCCCAATATAAAGAACTGCGGTTGTGAAACATTAAATTTCCGGCCAATCAGAATGTTTTCTGTTTTTTTTAAAATATTATTTCTATAGTGAGTGGATCTTATATTTATTTTTTTTAAAATATTCATATCACCTTAATTTCTCAGGAAGCAGGTCTACGAATTTCCTCATAATACTTCTGGTTTTTACAACAGGACATTTCAGTTTCTCAGGATTAAAAGTGTTTTTAAAATTTACAACACCTTCGTGCCCGCCACTCGGGTTAAAGTCAAACCAGTGATAACCATTCTCACAGGCATTTCTGATTGTTTCCTGCATCAATAGATTTACAGGCCGTAATTTGAAGTATTTTTCATTTGTGGCGCCATGCCAATAAATAACATGACACCTTGAATAAAAGAAAATACCGCCGGCTATTATCCTGCTATCATACTCTGATAACCAGAGTTTTATATTAGATGATTCAGAAAGATACATGTTATAAAATAATTGCCAGCCATATGATGAAGACACCTTATTCCCCCAACGTTCAAGTGACCTGGAATACAGATCAAAATAATTCTCCCAATCTTCAAGTGAAACACCCTGCCTTATTGAAACACCTCCTTTAATTGCCTGATTAACTTTTCTGATTGATGAAGGATATTTTTTTTTTAAATTCTCCCTGACCGATGCAAAACCGATGGTCAGGTTTATTGCCTGTGTGAAATCATAACGGGACTGATTTATTATTAATTCAGATATATGTTTATTATAAGGATTAATTCTTAATGAAATATTTTTTATCTTTTTTTTTATATATTTTTCTGTTAATTCTGAATGTTCTGGCAGAATCCTGTCAGAGGATATCCAGCTGCCATACGTACCGGCCGGTGAAGAAACATACTCCTTTATTAACCGATGAAAATGCGTTCTATATGTAAAAGGAAGTAATATCTTCACATTATCATTAAATAACAGGATCTTCGGATCTGGAATTAATTTTTTATTTGAATACTGATACCATAATTCGGCCCACTCTCTTGAATGAAAAAAAGTTGCATATTTGCATTCATTCCAGATTTCATCCCATTCTTTAATCGTTGGATTTATAACTTTAATAATTTTTTTTTGCATTTAAAAGAATAGTTTTTACCGTGTTAACAACATCTAATGCATCAGCCTTTTTTAATTTTGGTGATAACGGCAGACTGACAGTCCTTTCAGACACCCATTCCGAATCAGGGAAATCTCCTTTCTGATAACCAAATCTTTCTTTATAATACGGATGTAAATGAATAGGAGTATAATGAACCCCTACTCCAATATTTAACTTCGTCATTTGGTTAATAAACTCATTTCTGGAAATATTCAGATTATCAATATCTAATATAATTATGTATAGATGAAAAGAATGTTTTATCTCATCTGAAAAATCTGCCGGCAGGAAAACCGGTAGTCCTTTAAACTCAGAGTTATAAAAATCCCATATTTTTTTTCTTCTATTCCAGTATTTATCGATTCTTGGAAGTTGATGAATACCAAGTGATGCCTGAATATCCATCATATTATATTTAAAACCGGGAAATGTAATTTCATAATGCTTATAGCCATCATCTGAAAATCGGTCCCATGCATCATCGCTCATTCCATGGAGAGCCAATGTTTTAATCTGTTTAGCATACTGACGACTATTTGTTGTAACCATTCCACCTTCACCGGTAATAATATTTTTTGTAGTGTAAAAACTAAAGCACCCGATATCACCTATAGTACCAGTTTTTTTACCTTTATATTCACTTTCAATCGCATGTGCACAATCTTCTATTACTTTTAGTTTGTATTTTTCCGATATCTTCAAAATCTCATCCATATCAACAGGCCTGCCTGCAAAATGAACAACTATAATTGCTTTTGTTTTATCAGTAATTTTCTCCTCAACTTTCTTTGGATCAAGATTCATGGTTTCTTTTTCTGAATCTACTAAAACCGGAACACCACCAGCATGAATTACTGCATTTGCTGTTGCAGCAAAAGTAAGTGTCGGTACTATAACTTCATCCTGATTTTTTATTCCAACAGCAATAAGTGCCAGATGTAAAGCGGCAGTACATGAGCTAACTGCAATACTATAATTAATTCCTTTAAAAGTCTTAAACATTTTTTCAAATCTTTGTACTTTTGGACCGGTCCCTATCCATCCTGACTTTAAAGTATCAGTTACTTCTCTAATTTCTTCCTTTTCTATTGCAGGGCTGCCGAATATCAGGAATTTCTTTCTTTTTTTAAATTTATGCATTATTAATGATAATAGATTATTCAAGTAAATTCTTCAATTAGTAAAAATTGAAGAAATTTAAATAATATAAAGATAGTCCTTATTTTTTTGTCTTAATATTTTCTTTCCCTTTCTCTTTTTTATCTTTCATCAACACTATAACCTTCTCATTTTTTTTCATAAGCCATAACTTTTCCCGTGCTTTTTTCTCAAGTGCTAAAGGATTCTTTTCAAGTTTTTCTATCTCCCTCTCAAGAAGTATTTTTTTCTTTTCCAGTTCTTCAATATCCGATTTGAGTTCTGTGATCTTATCCTGAGAGCGGAGGATCTCAACAATCCCGCTGTCTCCGAAAAAAAATGTCAGGACAAGGATCAGCAAAAGAGTGAGAACAAGGATCACTAAACCCCTGGATTTCAGAAAAGTCTCATCATTTTTACTTTTTTTCAACTAATCCCCTCCCGAGTTTTATCAGATCTGTTGCTCTTTTTCTTTTGTTGGATTCTGCATATATCCTTAGTACATTTTCTGTACCGGACTTCCTGATCAGAAGCCACGAATCATCAAAAAATATCTTTATCCCATCCATGAAATCAAATCCCCTGGAATTTAATCCGCGCATGTCAGGTCCTTCCCCGCGCAGGACCAGGTCCGACTTTTTTTGCGATACATTTTTAAAGCTGACCATAGTTTCATTCTTGAACAACTTCGGGAATCTGCTGTAAAAACTTTCAATAATATCATCAAGTCCTATTCCGTAGAATGCAACCATTTCAGATATAAGCAGGTTAAACAATATCCCGTCTTTTATTTTCCCTCCTGCATTAAGAGTCCCCCCATTTGATCCCTCTATGGCAATAAACACTTTCCGTCTCTCCATCTCTTCAGCAAGATATTTGAACCCGACAGGACATTCATGAACATTTCGAAGGTAATGCTCAGCTACATTCCTGATGTTATCAGTTGCCGATACTGATTTTATAATTCCCCCTTTCATTTTTCTTTCCTTGATCAAATATTCGATCAGTGGTGGAAGTATTTTCTCGGGTTCAATAAAATCACCTTTGGAATTGATAATTCCGAAACGGCTCCCGTTAATATCAGTAGCAAGCCCCATATCTGCTTTATTTTCCAGCACCACAGAAGAGAGTTCAGTAAGGCTTTTCCTGCTGCAGTTAGGTATTAAATTCCCGAACGATGAATACGGAAAGTTGTGAATACTTATAGTTTCAATTCCATTATAATTAAGAATATAATCCAGGTAATCCCTCGAAGAACCATAAAGATTATCTGCAATTATCCGCAACCCTGATTCCCTTATCAGTTCAAAATTAATAGTTTTTTCAATGTATTTCAGATATAAATCCCTGATCCTTTGAATATTCAACTGATTTATTTCTGTATACTGAGGTTTAAATTTTTCACCTTCCGATGAACCGGAAATCATCTTCTCTATTTTTTTTGTTTCTGACTTCAGCTCCGGAGCACCTTTGTCATTAAGGATCTTAATCCCGTTAAATATCGGGCCCTTTACTCCTGCGGTAAAATTGACAGCTCCCTGAAAACCCTGCTGTGATACAAAATATGATATAGCGGGAATCGGTGTGTCCCTTTCCGGAATAAAAGCTTTGATTTTTCTTAAAGACAGGATCTTAACAACTTCTTCGGCAAATCTTGATGACAAAAACCTGGTATCAAAATTTACAACTATCCTTATCTCACCTTTGTATTTTTTTTTCAGATAATCAGAGTACGCACCGGCAAAGATCCTGACCCGGTCAAAAGTAAAATCTCTCCCCATTTCAGCACGCCAACCATCCGTTCCGAAATTGATCGATGACATATGCTTTAAATAACACAATGACATATATTAGGCAACAGACAGTCCTTTGATCTTTTAATTTACAGTAAAGCTTTTAGAAGCAAGGAAATTTTCATCAACCATTAATGCAACAGACCATTTCCCCTTTTTCCGGTTATAAAAAGTTCTGTCAAGAGAATCCCATATAACAAAATATTCAAGAAATTTTTCTCCGGTGTTTACTTCTGTCACAGCTGACCTTTTAACAATTTTTTTGTCGGGACCATACCATACCCAGCTGACACTGACCTTTTTTTCAATATTACATATTTTGATAATTGCATAAATATTCTCATCTGTATCCCTGATAATTTTACTTTTCACATTTTCTTTATATTCTT
>JBDLJQ010000034.1:0-32031 GCA_039714255.1 Acidobacteriota bacterium | reverse complement strand
AAACTTGTCATTGGTAGTCATTATTAGTCATTTACTCGCTGCACTCGTGTCATTGAAAGAATATGAAGATTGGTCAGGGGTAAGAGGTAAGAGGTAAGAGGAAAAAAACAGGTTACAGGGGGCCTCTCAATTACTCAACCACTTATCTTCTGTTTTTGGCTGGGCGATAGGCTATGGGAAAAACTGGCTACAGGTTACAGGTGACGGTGAGAGCCAATGGGCCTGGCCGAGTTCTATATTTTACAATTTTATAAAAGTGTTATAATTAATCGTAATGGAAAAATTAAAGATCGGTGATCTGGAACTTCAACATAGGACAGTGTTGGCTCCAATGGCTTCTCTTACTGATATTGTATTCCGAAGGGTGGTTGATGAAATTGGTGGAGTAGGGCTCATGGTAACTGAGTTGATATCTGCAGAAGGACTCAGGAGAAAGCAGGACAAAACCCTTGCAATGATAAGAACATTCAATTTTAAAACTCCCCAGTTTATACAGCTTTTCGGAAGTGAGCCGGAAGCTTTTACGGATTCGGTAAAATATATTGAAGATGAAACTGATTATTCTGGAATTGATCTTAATATGGGGTGTCCGGCAGGTAAAGTTACCAAAAAGGGAGCCGGAGCAGCATTGCTGAAGGAACCTGAAAAGATCGGAAAAATCTGCAGAGAAATAAGGAAAGTTATAAGTCTCCCCTTTACTGTAAAGATCAGGCTTGGATATGAAAAGGAGAATGTGTTCGAATTATTAAAGATACTTGAGGGTGAGGGGGTTGATGCTGTTACCATCCACTTCAGGTTAAAAACGGATAGTTATAGTTCTGAAGCAAGGTGGGAGTATGCTGAGAAGATTAAAGAACGATCGAACCTTAAAATAATCGGTAATGGAAATATTTTAAACCGGAATGAAGCACTGGAAAAACTGAATATAACGGATGGGATAATGATCGGCCGGGCTGCTATCAAAAATCCTTTCTTATTCTCGGAGATAGCCGGAGCCCTGCCTGGAATGGAGGGGAAATCCGAGGTAGCAGGAAGAATAATGGATCTTACCAGAGAGTATTATCCGGAGCACCTAAGGCTTCCCAGGATCAAAGGTTTTACAAAATACCTCACTTCCGGAAAGCCTCATTCAAAAAAAATAAAACATGAAATATTCAGATCTCAATCTTTTGAAGAGGTGAGATCACTATTCAAAATTATATTTAATTAGTTTGTCTTTAAAGAGCACAATTTTAATGTGACATTACTGGTGTCAGATAGATGATTCGGGTATAATGTTTAAATGGGTAAAAAAAGTGTAACGGTTGGTTTCAGCGGCGGGAAGGATTCTGCCACATCCATAATTTTATTAAAAAAAGAGGGTTATGATGTTTCCGCACTCACCATGAAACTCGGGCTTGCGGGTGAAGAAGAGAAACTGGTAAAGGTAAAAGAACTTGCGGCGATCCTGAAAATACCTCACGAAATAATCGACCTGAGGACAGAATTTAAAGAGAGGGTTATTTCCTATTTTGTCGAGTCCTATAAGGCCGGGCTCACTCCCAATCCCTGTGTTATGTGTAACAACAGGATCAAATTTGAACTCTTAATGGATCATGGGATCAAAAATATGGGTTCTGATTATTTTGCAACCGGGCATTATGCAGACAAAGTTATTATAGATGGGAAATATTTTTTAAAAGAACCGGCAGAGCGGCGTAAATCTCAGATCTATTTTTTGTCTATGATAGGGGAGGAGAAGCTGAAAAAGGTATTATTTCCCATTGCTTCCATATCACTTGGTAATGTGAGGAAAACTGTATCAGGCCTTCCCCTTGGTAATGAAAAAGAGAGCCAGGATGTATGTTTCCTGAGCGGATTCAAACTGATCGATTATTTAAAGGAACATATTCCGGAAGCTTTCAGAGAAGGGGATATTCTGGATACCGATGGCAATAAAATCGGCCGTCATAAAGGTTCGGTAAATTTTACCATAGGCCAGAGGAGAGGAACCGGATTTCCATCGGACGGAAAACTTTATGTAGTAAAAAAAAATGTAAGGAATAATACAATAACCCTGGGAAAAGAGAAAGATCTGTATTCCGGAGGTTTTGAAGTTTCCTCACCTGTCTTCTGGAAAGAGATAAAAAAAGGGGAAAATTATAAAGTACGGATAAGATATATGAGCAGGTTTGAAGATGCTGTTATTAAGAATGTTTCCCCGGATTCAATAAAAGCTGAATTTACTGATCCGGTAAAGTCTGTTACTTCAGGGCAGGCGGGGGTGTTTTTCCTGAATAATATTGTTGTTGCTTCAGGATTTATTGTGTAAGACTGGAACCTGTTGTATATATGTTACAGTTTGCTCATAAACTCAACTCTTTTCTTTTCACCGAGAATGAGGACCATATCATCCTTTAAAAATTTATAATTTGCTCCGGGAAATTTGTTGAGAGCCTTTCCTGTTCTCCCTTTCTGTTTGACAAGGACAATATCAACGTGATATTTATTCCTGATATTTAATTCCTCTATCTTTTTTCCGGTAAATTTCAGAGGAACCTCAGTCTCAAGAAGGTATAATCCTTCCACAATTTCAATAGGGGATTTTCCGGAAGATGCTGAAATAAGATGAGAAACTTCTCCTGCCAGGTCCCGTTTCAGGATCTCTTTATTGTAGGCTGAGATCACATCAATCCGCCATATTGTTCCAAGGATCTTTTTCGGGTTTTTACTGCTTACAACGGGTATCTCTCCAATATTCTCCTTTGCAAATTCTTTCATAACAAAATCGAGATGGTCATTATCTTTAACTATCAGGTGATTTGGAGTAGCAATGTCAGTAGCAACAACAAAATCCTTAATATTCTCATAATCCGGTGCGATCGGGCTTAATTCGGCCTGGGAAATTCTTTCCGATATGTACTTATCCTTATCCACTATATAAAAGAATGAATGGTCTGACTGGACGAATTTATTTATAATTTCTGTTATGGATGTTTTCGGGCTTATCAATTCAATGCTTTCTCTCATTACATCTTCAACTTTCATTGATCTGAGAATATTGATCTCTTTCCCATGGTGGATATTTATCCCTTTTCTTTGAAGTTTTAATGTATAAATTGATCCCTTCTGGGTTTTTGTAACCACAAGGCTGATTATTGTAGCAATCATAAGCGGGAGTATTATCTTATAATCATTGGTCATTTCAAAGATTATAAGGATAGCCGTTATAGGTGCATGCGTGGTGGCAGCTACAACTGCACTCATTGCAACAAGGGCGTATGCTCCCGGCCCTGCTGTCATTCCGGGCCATATTTTATTTAATATATTTCCGAAGAAACCACCTGTCATTGCACCCATAAAAAGTGAAGGAGCGAATATTCCTCCTGAACTTCCGGAACCCAGAGTAATTGAGGATGCCAGTATCTTAAGAAATATCAGAGCAAAGAGGAGCCAGATCTCCATTTTTCCAATAAGGGCAAAGTCCATTGCTCCATATCCTACACCGAAGATCTGAGGAAAAGAGAGCCCCCAAATTCCCAGGATCAGCCCTCCAACAGCGGTTTTATAAAAATCAGGGATCTTAATATTATCAAACTTATCTTCAAAGAAATAGAGAACTTTAATAAATAAAATTGCTACACCACCTGCAACCAGTCCCAGAATTGCATAGGGTATCAGTTCAAGCCAGTGAAGTAATTCATATTTTGGAACTATGAATGCAGGAAAATTTCCATAAAATGCCCTGGAAACTACAGTTGCAGTAACAGATGAGATAACAATTGGAGAGAACTGGCTTATTGCAAAATCTCCCAAAAGTATCTCAACGGAAAACATTGCGCCGGCAATGGGGGCATTAAAAGCTGCGGCTATTCCGGCAGCTGCTCCGCATCCGACCAGTGTCTGCATCCGTCTTTTTGAAATTTTGAACATCTGGCCAAGGCCTGAACCGATTGCAGAACCTATCTGAATTATAGGGCCTTCTCTTCCCACCGATCCGCCTGAGGCTATAGTAATTGCTGATGCTATTGCCTTACTGAATACAACCCTTGCACGGATAATGCCATTCTTCAGAGAAATAGCTTCCATTACCTCCGGCACTCCATGCCCCTTTGCTTCACTGGAGAAAAAATAAATTATTACACCTACAAAAAATGCTCCAGCCGCAGGTATCAGGATAGTCATATACCAGGAAGATGAATAAACGGCATTTCCCCAGAACAGATCCTGGAAAAAATGGATAAGATACTTTAATACTGCTGCGCCTATTCCACCCAGCAGGCCGATGATAACCGGGATGATTATCATAAAAATCTGTTCAGATGTTTTAAACTTTTCTACTAACTCTGCAATCTTTTTTTTCATTGATTATCCGGTTCCTGATCTTTGGATTAACTGAATTATATATTAAAATCGATCCCTTTAAAAGATTTTTACCGGTTAAAATATTTTTTGTGCACGATAACATGATCCCGGGATGAATGAAATCGGAAATTGAAGAACCCTGATATTAAGTGAATTTCAGTTAAATTGAAAAATACAGATTTTTCCGTATTATATATGTAGATGAATATTTCCGGGAAATATGATTTTTCTTCAGCCAGAAGAGATATGGTTGAGCGTCAATTGAGATCCAGGGGAATAAAAGATAAACATGTCCTCAGTGCAATGGGGAAAGTACCACGGGAAAAGTTTGTACCTGAATCCGAAAAAGAAAAAAGTTATATGGACGGGCCTCTTCCCATAGGAGATGGACAAACAATATCACAACCATATATAGTGGCATATATGACAGAAAAGCTTGACCTGGAAGGAGATGAAAAAGTACTTGAGCTGGGGACAGGTTCAGGATACCAGACTGCAATTCTGGCAGAGATCGTTAAAGAAGTATATTCAATAGAACTTTTACAGGAATTATCTACCCGGGCTGAAAATCTGTTAAAGAATGAAATGGGATATAAAAATATCAGTTTTTTATCCGGGAATGGTTCATTAGGGTGGGAAGAACATTCACCTTTTAACAGGATCATAATAACTGCAGCACCCGAAAGATTTCCGGAACAACTATTTGATCAGCTTGAAGAGGGAGGTATTGCTATTGCCCCAATCGGTGATTATTTTCAGAGCCTTTTTAAATATAATAAAAATATGGGAAAGATCACTTCAACCTCACTTCTTCCGGTCTCTTTTGTCCCTTTCATCATGTGAGACATCTTATGATCTCTCTGTATTATGCATACAATATCTAAAATGCCCTGTTACTAAAAATTTTTTATTTGCTATAATAAAAAAATCAGGAATCAAAATAAATATGGGAGGAATTTATGAACTTATTTAAAAACAGACCTGAAAAATATGCCGGAACAAAACATGTGGTTCTGATTTTTTTACTTATTCTTTTTGTGTCCTGTGCCGGATTTGAAGAAATACTGGAAAGGTCACTCGGTACTACTCCTCTGACAGATAAAGAGGTGTCATTCGGGCTTAAAGAGGCTCTGGAGGTGGGTACCGGTATAGCTGTTTCCGGACTTTCTTTAAAGGACGGGTTTTTAAAAGATGATCTTATCAAAATTCTGCTACCTGAAAAAACAGCAAAAGTTGTAAATATAATAACTAAAATTCCCGGAGGAAGGACCCTGATAAATAATGTGATACTGAGGTTGAACAGAGCAGCTGAAGATGCAGTTAAAAGTGCAGGCCCCATATTCATGAGTGCAATTAAATCTTTAACTATTAAAGATGCTTTCGATATTTTAAGAGGTTCGGATGATGAGGCTACCAGATATTTGAGGGGAAAAACATTTATAAAACTTGAGAAGGTTTTTAAACCGGAAATAAATAAATCCCTGGATAAGGTCCTTGTCGGAAATATATCGACCAATCAATCATGGGATATGTTAACGGGTAAATATAACAAAGTTGCTAACTCTGTGGCAGGAAAAATTGCCGGACTTAAAAATTATAATGTAAACCTGGGTAATTATGTTACCCATAAAGCACTTGATGCAATATTTTTAAAACTAAGCGGTGAAGAAAGAAAAATAAGAGAGGACCCGCTCGCCAGAACAACTCAAATATTGAGAAGAGTTTTTGGTTCTATTAAAAAATGATCCAATAATGGTTTTAATTGTTAAAATACAGTTATCTTGACAATAATTAACTTATAAATTATCATTAATTCATGATAATCGGCTTTAATACTGATATTAAATACAGAAATGAAGTATTTCATATTCAGACTGAAGATAAAGGGGAGGGGAATCCGACAATTGAAACCCTTGTTTATCACAGCGGTGAAATTCTTTTATCCAGAAGAATCTCCTATGGACATCTGAAAGTGGATAAAAAGGAATTGAGAAAGAAGATCAAGTCAATGATGAAAGTTCAACACGACCAGGTGAGCAGCGAATTGAAAGAGGGCAAATTCCTCCATCTTTTATCCCTGGAAACACAGGAAATTGATGGAGACTCCCTTGATGAAATGATACTTGAATATCTTGAAGCAAACCCCCAATCCTGATATTTAATTATGTTGAATAAGATCCTGGTAATTGACGGGATGTATTTGATATTCAGTTCCTTTTATATCAACAGAAACCTTAGAACACTTAAGGGAGAACCCTCCGGTGCTATTTTCGGCTTTGTTTCAAGGGTGGAAAGCCTTATCAGAGACCTGAAACCTGAAAACCTGGTTGTGGCCATGGATTCCAAGGGAAAAACATTCAGAAATAATATTTTCCCTGCATACAAGGCAAACCGGGATGCGCCGCCTGAAGAGCTGGTTTCCCAGATCCCGTTTGTGAAAGAATATCTTGAAAAGAGGGGAATCAGATATATTGAAGCTCCCGGGTTTGAAGCTGATGATATAATTGCCAGAATTTCATTTGAAAAGAAAAAAAATGATAAAGTGATAATATTTTCTGCAGACAAGGACCTGTTTCAACTTGTTAATGATAAGGTTAGTATTTACCACCCTAAATTAAAAACTGAACTTTCAGAGGATGGAGTAAAGGAATATTTCGGAGTTTATCCTCAACAGATCGTTGACTACCTCTCTTTGACAGGAGATTCATCGGACAATGTTCCCGGTGTCCCCGGTATCGGGGATAAAAGTGCAAAAAAACTGCTTGGAAAGTTTGAAAACCTTGAAAATATTTTGAACAATCTCAATGAGGTAGAAGAGAGGTACAGGAAAAAAATTGAAGCAGGCCTCGAATCTCTCCAACTTTCCAGGGAACTTGTGGATCTCAGGAAAATACCTGATATGGATTTTGAGATCGGGAACTGGACATATCCGGAAGTTAGCGGCCACGGATTGATCGGTTTTTACAGAAGGTTTGCTTTTAACAGTATTCTGAAGAGGATGGGTGTTAAGGAAGAAGATAACGGAGCGATCCCGGGAATAGAATATAATTATATTTATGATAAGAAAGGTTTAATAGAACTGAAGAGAAGGATCGAAAAGGAAAAGTATTTTGCATTTGATCTTGAGACCACGGCTTTAGATTTTTTCAGGTCGGAAATTGCGGGGATATCCATTGCATTTTCCGATTCCGGATATTATTTGCCGTTCCTGTTCCCCGAGTCAGAAAAAGATAAGGTTTCCTTTACATTTAAAGATTTCAGCCATGAACTTGGAACTTTGTTCGCAGATAAAAATATAAAAAAAACCGGACATAATATTAAATTTGATATTCTGCATTTAAGGTCGAAAGGTATTAATGTTGAGGGAGTATCTGATGATTCCATGGTGATGTCATATCTTTTGTTCCCCAACAGAAGGTCTCACAAATTAAAAGAACTGACTTATGAATTCCTTAATTATAAACAGGTATCTTTTGATGAACTCCTCGGGAAAGGAAAAGATAAAAAGAAGATCAGTGAAATTGAGATAGAAAAAACGGGGAGATATTGTATTGATGATTCGGTTCTGTCATTAATGCTTATAAAAAAGCTTGAAGACAGAATAGATAAAAATGGGTTGAGGAAACTTTATAATACTGTTGAGATCCCATTGCTCGGAGCTCTTACTAATATTGAATACAATGGAATAAAGCTGGATATGGAATATCTGCGGAAGTGTTCTTCACAATTGAACGAAAAGATAGAAATTATTAAAAAAGAGATCCTTCAGGCAGCAGGATATGAAATTAACCTGAACTCATCTCAACAGCTTGGAGTTTTTCTTTTTGAAAAAATGGGATTACCCGCTTCAAAAAAAACAAAAAAAACCGGAACATATTCAACAGATATTGAGGTTCTGGATGAATTGAAGGGTTACCCCATAGTAAAGAAAATAATTGATTACAGGACATATAAAAAACTTCATTCAACCTATCTTGAGGGACTGATCGATAGTGTAGATGAAAACAGGATGGTTCATACATCTTATAATCAGACCGTGGCTGCAACCGGGAGATTATCCTCCTCAAATCCAAACCTGCAGAATATTCCTGTTGGAGAGCAGGGTGGGATTGTTGTGAGAAAAGGATTTTTAGCAAAAAGTGGAAGGTTTCTTCTTGCAGCAGATTATTCTCAGATCGAGTTGAGAGTAATGGCCCATTTTTCAGAAGATAAAAATTTGAAAGATGCATTTTTTAATGATTTTGACATTCATCAATATACTGCTGATAAAGTTTTCGGAAAGGACCTTTTTCTCACTGATCAGGAGAGGAGAAAAAGGGCAAAAATAATTAATTTTTCCATTCTTTACGGAAGCGGGCCTTTTTCTCTCTCAAAGGAACTTGGAGTAACTTTCAGTGAGGCAAAAGAGTTTATTGAAATGTACTTTGAAAAATATAATGGTGTACGTGACTTTATTGATAAGGTCCTTAAAGAGTGCGAAACAGATCTGGAAGTAAAAACCATCCTCGGCCGTATAAGGCCCATTCCTGAAATTGAGAGTGCTAACAGGAATATACGGGAGAACGGGAAGAGAATGGCAGTAAATACTGTAATTCAGGGTAGTGCTGCTGATATTATAAAAGTTGCAATGATCAACATCGATGAAAAGATAAAAGAGATGAAAAGCAGGATGGTGATGCAGGTGCATGATGAACTGATCTTTGAGTATCCTCCTGAAGAAGAGAAAGAACTGAAAAAAATAGTTCAAAATGAAATGGAAAACAGTATGAAGCTTAAAGTACCACTGAAAGTTTCTGTCAAGAAGGGTATGAACTGGGGAGAAATGGAATAAATTTTTCTTCCATCTCTGAAACCAGGGATGAAAATTTTCTGAATGCTGCTTCTGTTGTTGTTTTTGAGGTGAGATCTATCCCGGCCTTCTTTAAAATTTCCAGTGGATAATTGCTTCCTCCGGAAGACAAAAAGTTAAGATAGTTTTTCCTTTCCCTGTCACCACCTGAAATAACCGACTCTGCCAATGCAGTAGATGCGATCATTCCCGTGCTGTACTGGTAAACATAAAAATTATAATAAAAATGTGGAATAGCACTCCATTCATTGGCAATATATTTATCGACCTTCATAATACCAGAATCCTCTCCATAATATTTTTTTGTCAGTTCAAAATAGTTTTCGTCAAGCCAGTCTGCTGTTAGTGTTCCACCTTGTTCCACTTCATTGTGCATAATTAGTTCGAATTCTGCAAAAAGGGTTTGCCTGTACAGGGTACCTCTGAATCCTTCAAGATATTGATCAAGGATAAATAATTTTACAAGGTCCTCCTCATCACTTTTCATCATAAAAGAGATCAACAGATTTTCATTAAAAGTGCTGGCGATCTCTGCGAGAAATATAGGATAATCCGCCAGGGGAAAAGGCTGGTGCCGGTTTGAGAACCATGAATGAAGAGCATGCCCCATTTCATGTGCAAGTGTGGAGACACTTGAAAATTTCCCGTTATAATTCATCAGGACAAAGGGATGAAGATCATAGATATTTCCATTTGAATAAGCGCCCGAGTTTTTACCCTTATTTGGATATATATCGACCCACCTTTCCGAAAGTCCTTTATTGAGTATATCTGTATATTCGCTTCCAAGGGGAGACATGGATCCGGCCACCAGTGATACTGCTTCTTCATAAGAAAATCTCCTCTCTATGGATGATATTGAAGACGCATATATATCGCGATAGTGGATCTTTTTTAAATTGAGCATTCTTTCTTTCAATTTAATATATTTATGTAAAGGGGCCAGGTTTTCCTTTACGGATTCTATCAGGTTCATATATACTTCCAGATCGATCTTACCCGGGAAAAGGGCAGCCTGGACTGAGCTATCGTATCCTCTTATCTTACTGTTAAAATAATTTTTTTTAACTTCTCCGTCAAGAAGAGCTGCATGAGTATTCCTGAAGAGCGAATGATTTTCCCAATAGGTTTCCATTGTCTTTTTTCTTATGTCCGGATCGCCTGAACTTCTGAGGCTTACATAGTTTGTCCAGTTCAGCCTGGTTTTTTCCCCGGATGGAAGTTCCACTTCCGGATGGGGGATTTCAATATCGTTCAGTATTGAAGATGCATTTCTGGGAGCATCAGAAAATAATCCAGTTAAAGCGGCGATCTTTGATTTTTCTTTCGGCAGTATATGTTTCTTCATCCTGAGAACAGAATCAAACAGCATTTTGTATTCTTTTAATCCGGGTTCCGTTTTAATATAAAGTTCAATTCTATCTCTTTTCAATTTAAGTATATCCGGTTCCATGAATGAGAGGCTGCTTCTCAGGTTTACATACATCGTTTGTATTTCCCCTCTCATTGACTGGTATAATGAATTGCTCATGTCTGTGTCTGAAAGGAATGCCGCGAATGAATAAAGGGTTGACAGACTTTTCTCAACTTCACTCAGTTTTTTAAGAAAATCGAACATAGTTCCTGCTGAAGTGTTCCATCCATTTTCAGAATTTTGGAGTTCTTCGATTTTATTTTTTATGATGTTTTTTTCTTTTTTCCACTCTTCCCTGGAAGAATAAACCTCATCAATTTTCCATGTATATTCTTCAGGGACATCTTCCCTGTGAGTGTCAGACAGGTCTGGTATTATGTTGTTTTCTGCCATCTTAAATATTACCACATACTTTTAATAACTGAAACGGCACATTTAAAGGTTTAAGTTATTTTATTCAGATTGCTAAAAAACACCCCCTTTGCTACAATTATTTTGTGGAAATTACTTTGGAGGCTTGAATGAATTATTATTATACTGAAATGGAGGAGATGGTAAAAAATCTTTTTTCGGAATATGTTGATAAAAGGATAATACCGATCAGGGGAGAACTGGATGAAAATCATGAATTTCCGAAAGATATTTTTAACGAAATGGGGAAACAGGATTTTTTCAGAATAATGGTACCGGAACAATATGGTGGAATGAGTGATTCCGTGATGATCACTTCACTGGGTATTGAGGAATTATCAAGAGGTGATGCAGGTATAGGAGTTTCATTTGCAGTAAATGCAATCGCAACCAAGGGAATAATACTATATGGGAATGAAACACAGAAGGAAAAATATTTGCCTCAGATCGCTGATGGAAAGCTTCTGACAGCGTTTGCCCTGACAGAGCCGGGATCCGGATCAGATGCAGCATCCTTAAAAACAAAAGCGGTAAAAAAAGGTGATAAATATATATTAAATGGAGTAAAACAGTTTATTACAAATGGAGAGGTGGGTGACCTTTTCCTTGTAGTGGCAAATACTGATCCCGAAAAAGGATATAAGGGCCATACAGCATTTATTGTAGAGAAAGGGAGCCCAGGTTTTTCAGTGGGTAAAAGGGAAGATAAAATGGGAATAAGATCTTCAGTAACCAATGAGCTTATTTTTGATGATTGTGAAGTTAACGCTGAAAATATGGTGGGTGAACCCGGCCAGGGATTCTACATTGCCTTAGGCCTGCTTGACAGAAGCAGAATAGGGATCGGTGCCCAGGCCGTCGGGATAGCCCAGGCTGCATTGGATGAATCCATAAATTATTCAAAGAACAGAGAACAGTTTGGAAAGGCCATTAATTCATTTCAGGCAATTCAATTTATGCTGGCAGATATGGCCGCAGGGCTGGAAGGATCAAGGCTTCTTGTCTATCAGGCTGCCAGAAATGTAGATTCCGGTGAAAAAGATATAACAAAAAGCGGTGCAATAGCAAAAATGTTTGCCACCGATATGGCAATGAAAGTAACCACTGATGCCGTTCAGATATTCGGAGGTTACGGATATATGAAAGAATATCCGGTGGAAAAAATGATGAGAGATGCCAAAGTAACCCAGATCTATGAAGGAACCAACCAGATCCAGAGAATAGTTATTGCATCAAAATTGATAAAATGAGAAAAAAGGTGGATAAATGAAGGATAAGAAAGGAACAGAAAGTGGCCCCTGGATAGTTGGATCTATATTTATCGTAGCCGGAGTTTTATGGGTATTGAGGAATTTCGGGAAGGTAGATCTGAATCTCCGGGAATGGTGGCCCCTGATATTGATAGGTGTGGGTCTTATAACTATGGTTAATCATAAAAATTTCCTCTCTTTTTCCGGATGGCTACTTATATCACTTGGAGGAATATTTCTCCTGACAACAAATAATATAGTTGGGTGGAACCTGATATGGAGATTCTGGCCGGCTGTACTTATAGTGATAGGTCTCTCAATTGTATTGGGGCACAAGGTGCCCGGAGGGTACAAAAGTACTCCGGGTTCCGGAAAGATAAAAGGTTCGGGTGATAACAGGATCTCCGGCCTGGCATTATTCTCCGGTTTTGAAAGAGTTGTTACAGCCAGATCTTTTAAAGGAGGCAGGATAACCGCTCTTTTCGGAGGAGCTGAAATTGACCTGAAGAATGCTGAGCTGGATCCCAATGGTGCAAGCCTTGAACTTACCGCTTTATTCGGGGGGATCGATATAAAGATCCCTGAAAAATGGAATATCGAACTTCACTCTTCTGCTGTTTTCGGAGGAGTAGGAAATAAAACTGTAAATGAACACAGGGAAGGTGATAAGGGAATGACCATTTCTGCCACGGCGCTATTCGGAGGGATAGAAATTAAGAACTGAAAGGTCATATGGGAAATCCTTATTATCTTGAAAGAATTAAAGATAGTAATCATGAATATATAGATGATCCCTGGCTTTTTTTAAGAGAACTTTCACAGAATAGCCGGGATGCAAGTGCCAGGGAAATCAAAATTGACCTGGGAGGGTTCGGAAGTGAAAAAGAAGTAATAATCTTTTCCGATAATGGAAAAGGTATGACTTTTAAAGATGCCACCAAATATCTTTTCCGGCTTTATTCCTCAAGTAAGACCTATGAAAAATATTCCATAGGGATGTACGGAATAGGGTTCTGGACAATAATGAAATTTGAGCCGGATGAGATCCGGGTAGAATCATATTCAGAAGAAGAGGAAAAATGGGGAATTTCTCTTAATAGTAAACTTGAATATGGAAAAATTGAGTGCCAGTTAAAAAGATACGGAACCCGGATAACACTTTCCAGAAAAAGAAAATTTGAGGATTTTAGTGATTTCAAAGAAGCGGTTAAAAAGGGTGTATTAAAATATTGCAGGTATCTCGACAGAAAGGGAAAAAACGGGGAGCAACTTCCTGTTATTTTCAGAGGGAAGTATATATCTGACAGATTGAAACCGGGAGAAGGGATCTCACTCTCTTATAAAGGGAGGAACTTTGAAGGTATTGTCGCTCTGGGGAGTCAGCCGAAAGTTAGATTCTATACAGGAGGGATACCAGCCTGGGAGGGTTCAACCCTGGAAGAACTTTCACTTGTAAATGGAGAAACCAGGAATAATGAAAATTATTTAAATAGTGGTATTGCTCCGGTATTTTATATCAATGGAAGAGATCTGAAGGTGAATATGTCAAGGAAAGAACTGATTGACAGCAGATCTCTGAGAAAGATTATAAAAAGGTCAGGCAAAGCACTCAAGAAGCTTGTCCAGAAATGTACTGACCATGCATATCCAAGAGGGAGATTAGAACGGATATTTGACCTGATAAAAAATGGATACAGAAATATAAAGAGTTCTTACTGGAAGATAGCAATAGCCGTAATAATACTGATAGTTCCAATTGAATTTATTGTCTTAAAGAATTTTTATTCTTTGAAGCTGGAAAAAGTAGAACCCCCCGAACTTATCAGGGTTGAAGAATTTCGTCACTATGGTGCTACTGTGGGGACAATTGGCAAAGATGTTATTGCCGGGATATCATATTCTCCGCCTGTTGATGTTCAGCTGAAAATGTTTACAGCTCCATTATATAAGAAAAAAACAGGATTTGTGAGAAGAGTCAAAAGAAATTCCGGAAAGAAAAATTTGAGCTATGGTATAGATAAAACCGGTTTCTCATATACTTTTATTATTGAAATAAAGAACAGAGGTGAAATTTTCCTGCCTCGCCCTGATGGTTACAGGATTGACCCTCAAAGTGTAAAGATCAATAACAGATCTCTTGAATCGATGAAAACAGATCTGTGGGGTGATTCAACATTGAATGTAAAAAGAGAGAACAGCCTGTTGAAATATAAATGTTTCCCTGAAATCAACAATTCAGAGAAATATGAAAACGGATCATTGAACAATTATCTCTATTTCCCTTCGGAGGTAAGGTTTCCGGAAGAACTGGAGAAAAAAATCCCGGGATATTTTTATTTGAAGATAAAAGAGAAAGTTGAACTGTCGGTTAAAATTACAAATATATTATTGAAATATGACGCATCAGATGGTACTGCCAGGTATTACAAAGATTATAAACCCCGTTTTGACTGGCTTAAGAAAGTTCTTGAGATAGGGGCCGGTGACTGTGATGTTATAAATGGTGTTTATGTACTGCTTTTAAGAAAGATGGGGGTACGCTCAAGGCTTGTTGTGGGATTATCCGGAGAAAAGGGTAAAGTAGAACCTAATCTCCATGCCTGGGCAGAATATTATGAAAGCGGCTGGAACAGCATTGATGCTTCGTTAACCGCAGAAAGGGTTAATATGAATGCTCCTCCGGCACCGGAATTTTTTACCGGAAAAATGGACAGAAAAAATATTTTTGATCAGGATAAAAACAGTGGGCTCATTACTTTTACAAAGATGATCTTATTTCTCCTTTTTTTATTGATTATCCCCCTGATAATTTATATAAAGAAAAATTATATTGACAAAAAAGATGTTGCCATGGGATTGCATACAGGACAGAAGGGTAAGGCGAGAAGAGATATAATAGAAATAGCCCGCAGTTATCTGCTTAATCCTGAAATATGGAACTATAATTTCAATATCGCAGATCAGAAGATCATAACAACTTTTAAAGGTGAAAGAATATCAATTAAAGAAGTAGTTAAACTGACAAGGGCGGGAAAACTTTTTAAAGGGAGCAGGGAGAACAGACTGGTAAAGGAGTTGATCAATACAAAAACTGTAATACTTGATTCCGGAGATAAAATACACGAACCTTTGATACGGCTCTTTTCAGCCATTTTTGACCTGGATAAATTATTGTCCATGTCTGTTGAAACAGAAGGAGAGAACGGATCAACACCTGCTGCTTTATTTCTTCGATCTGTTAATTCAGCTCTGAGATCATTAAAATGGAAAAATATCATTTGCCTCAATGCTCCGGGCCTGAGTGATAGTTCTCATATGGATATAGACCTGTCGGAGATCTCATCACCTGATTTTTTTAAAAATATGAAATATCCGGAAAAATTTATTGCAGTTAATTTAAGATCGCCAATATTTGCACCTCTTGTGGACCTTTTTCAGAAAAATCCCGGCCTTGCAGCGTACAGGTTTCTTGATATTATAACCGAAAGGTCTTTGTTCTTTCTTCCGGATATGAACATTGCCAGAAGAAGGTATATTACAATGGTGATAAATAATGGCTGATATAATAGAAAAAAGAGATCTTTTTTCCCTTGATGTTGACGCTTTTTTAAAAAAGACTGCAAGTTTTACTCAGAGATCTGATTTGTTATATCCGGTTGAACTAACAAAAACTTCACTAAAAAGGGGAGCAAATAAGGTAAGGGTAATAATCAACAGAAGTATGGTGAAAATATCAGATAATGGTGAAGGTATAAGCTCCGGCCATTTGAAAATGCTTGCAGACCTGTTTGACCCTTCTAAATCTGTGGAAGTGAGAGAAAATGCTATAAGGACACTTAAGGAAGGGCATGGTGCGGGGCTTTTATCGATCTTTGCACCATTATCCCGCCAGATCATAATAGAAAATGGAAATCTAAACGGTAAAAACAGGATGATATTTAAGAAAGGGGAATTAAAAACAGATATAATTTCCAATGTTGACAAAGGTACAAGAATCACAATTATCAGAAGGGCGAATGATTTTAAGAAGGAAATATCTTTATTTAATGAATATTGTAAATGGTCTGAAGAAGAGATCTTTTTAAATGGCCAGAAGGTTAAAAGAGATAAAGCACTTCCTGATTCCATGGTTTCGCTGAAAGTTGCTGTCAGGGGAGGTGAAATTAAAGGATGGTGTGGCGTTCCCCGGGAGGGAGATATCTGTAAGGCCTGGTTCCTTGAGAATGGGATAATTTGGAAAAGGTTTGAATTGCCGCCTGTAAAAGGTTTTCTCTTCCATATAGTTCTTGAATGCAAATGTGAATTTGATGAAGGTATAGTAGATGAACTTGTTCCATGGCTGAATAAATTGTACATGTTCCTCGCATCAAAATATTCAAGGTTAGGGAATGTAAACAGGGAAAGGGTGGAGAAACTCCTTTTTTTTCACTTCAGCGAAACCGGCAACAGAGAATTTATTGATAAATTCAAGCCTTTTAAAATTTTTTTATCCGGTGATGAATTAGGTCTTCAGGAAGTGGAAAAACTTGCCTATTCCGGAAAATTGTTTTGTGTTGGGCCTACTTCAGATAAAAATAATAGTTCCTTTTTTGATAAATCATCTTTTATAATTGAACTGACTTCAAGACAAATTGATTTTCTTGCAAATAATCTGAGTATTCCTTTAAAATTTTTTAATCCTGCAAGAATGAAATATGGAGTAAAAGACAGGTTAAAGCTTTTTTTCCTTAATCTGAGAACAAAAATTGCAAAGGTTTTCCCTTCATTTGCAGGGAAAGAAATAGATCAGGATGAACTGTGGAATGAAGAAAAACTTATCATTAACAGGATCAATTCATGGCTGGCCGGGGATGGGAAGAAAGAACTTTATACATTTGGTTTTAGCAAAGCTGAAATTATCCTGGTTAAAGGTAAAGGATTCTCACCAGTTGCTCTTAAAAAACATGAGTTGGGAATAACAGGAAATAAATTATATATTTATTTGAGACGTTCAAATCCTCTTGTAAAAAAAATGATCAAAATGGCCGGAAAAGACCATAATAACATTGAGATTATCCTTGGCTTTATCAGGACGGAAATTTCCAACCGGTTTGCAATTAGTAAAAAAAATTAAAATGATATCTTAACCTGAGAATATATCCTGGATTCGATCTCTTTATCAAAACAATTTTTCAAATTTCCTTCACGTTTTGAGTTTTCATATGTAAAGATCAATTGTACCGGGCTTCTTTCGAATTTATATCCCATTGATAATTTATATATGGCTCTGCTGTCCTTTACATTACTATCATCCTCGATCCTGTCCTGGAACCGGTCGAGCCCTTCGATGGAGTCATATTTTTGATATTTGAAGTTTCCTTTGATGGTGAAGTTATAAAGGTCCAGGCTGCTGCTTCCGGCAATAGTATAACCAAAAGCATAATAGTAACCATAATGGGCCAGAGTAGTTTTCATCCTTTTCTCGAACAGGTCATTGGTTTCGGAAAATTTGTTCAGAGCCAGAGAATTTACCAGTGCAAAATCCAGATATGATTCAAATGAGAGGCCGAATTTAATTTTTCCGGAATATAATGTGAGATCAAAAACCGGGCCTGCGAGATTTATAATGGCAAGTTTATCTGTAAATTGAGTAGGCTGTTCAGGGGTCTCATTTCCGGCAAAATCGTAATGATATTCTGATGTATCATAATATGCAATGGATTTTTTTTTAAAAAGACCAAATGCAGAGCCCATGCCTGCCAGGAATGAATATCCATAAAGCCCTTCAGTTTCGGAAGCTCTGATATTCTGTTTGAAATGGCCAAGGTAAACAACTTTTGTATTTAAGGTTAATTCCTCTATCCCGTTCAGGCCGAATGAAATACCAAAAGATATTCCACCGTTTATTGTATCAACAAGATTAATGGATGTTTCCTTTTGACCCGGTTCTCCGAATCCCGATATTCTGTTGAACCAGGATTCAACACCAAAATGTAATTGTCGGGATGAATGAAATTTTTCATCATTAAACCTTACATCTCTTTGCCCCAGCAGAATGTTAAAATCAGGCTTTATATAATAATCTTTATCAAAACTTCTTCTCCACTTTTTACCTCCGAACAGATTACTCAGGGCTATAACAGGGTTTAATACAGACCCGACAAGTTGATTGATGAAACCTCTTTTACTTAAAAGATATCCTCCTATCTGGTAGAAAGGCTCTCCTATCGGCAGGCCTCCGAGTCCGCTGAAAAAATTATCATTGATAGATATAACCTCTCTCCATTCGGTAATATATTCCCACAGGAATGAAGATAGTGTCTCAAAAATCACAGATTCTAAAATAGTGAGCCTGTGATATCTGGCAAAATTAAAATAAATTGCTCCGGATAAAGCATGGGACCAGTTTGTTGAGAAGGGATTCGAATCGAATCTGTTCCCTTCAAATTTAAAGATCCTCTTCTTCTGGTCCTCCCAGGTTAAATTAAATTGCCAGTCTTCTATCCAATTTGCGTATGTTGCCCAATATCTTATGGAATCGAGAAACCAGAGACTCAGGTTGAAAATTACAGCACGGCCCAGCTTTTTTGATCCTTCTTTATAATGAAGCCTGATTCCGGGTTCATCATAATTTTCTCCTTCCTTAAAATTAAAGGATCTTAAGAACTCAGGGTATCCTGTATCATAATTATTTAAATTTAAGTTGATCTCTTCTTTAAAATTAAAAAAAACCTGGTCTTCTCCTCTCACTGAGATAAAAAAGATCAGGAATATTAATAAAAAAATAAATAATCTGTTTTTCAAAATTTTCTCCAGTTTAAAATAATTGAAATTTTTAACATATAGTTAAAACAGTGTCAAATAGATTTTTATACTCTTTACGAAACTTTATTAAATAAACCAATGTCATTGTAATATACAGTGTGGAAACAGCTTGAAATAATTGTGTTTTTACTGTAAAATTAATCAAAAAAGGCGGTTTGATGATAAATTTGAAAAATTTAATTAAGATTTTGGCCCTGATGTTTTTTGTTGTTTTATTTTTCAATAGTTGTAATGGTTTTGGAAGCCCTGAATATACCTTGACAATAACTATGAATGATGGGGTCGAGGGGACACCTGAAGCAGGTATATACAATTATAAAGAATTTGAAACAGTATCATATAATTATAATTCAATTGATGAAAATATTCAGATAGAGGTCCTTTTAAATGGAAATGCAAGAACTCAGGAAGGGACGATCACCATGTACAATCATCTTGAAATTATTGTCCGTATCATTGATATCAGAGATACCTGGGAATTTGAATATAATAAAGAGGATGGTACTTCAGGAACATTTGATGTTACTTTTGCCGGCAATACACCATTTGAAGGGACATTTTCTGACAGCAGAGGATATACCGGAACCTGGAAAGTTGAGAACAATGACCTTACCATAACTTTTTCAAATTGGTCTGATTATGTTTTTACAGGCACTCTTTCCTCCATGGCAGGTAATTATACAGGTGAAAACATTGAAGGTACATGGAATGCATCAAGAAAGAACTGATCTCTGCTAAAGCCGCAAAACAATTTAGTTTTTCAATTTAATAAAATTAAGCAATAATAAAATTTCCATTTTATTTATTAAGGAAATTGACATTATTTCATCGCTATGTTATCAAAATCTTAGTAATAAAATTCCAAAGGAGGTCTTTTTATGGAATATGAAATATTAAAGCTTGAGGTCACAGGATCAACAGGAATTATTACAATAAACAGGCCTGAAGCTATGAATGCCCTTAACTCTCGGTTTTTTTCCGAAATGGATGCTATGATCGGAGAAGTTAAGGATAACGACAGTATAAGTTGTTTAATTATAACCGGTATGGGAAAGGCCTTTGTTGCAGGTGCCGATATTGCAGAAATGGTTAATATGGAAAGTTCTGCTGCGGAAGAATTTTCCAGAAACGGACAGAATACTTTCAGGAGTATTGAACAACTTGAAAAACCGGTGATCGCAGCGGTTAACGGTTTTGCACTTGGTGGCGGGTGCGAGCTTGCAATGGCCTGTGATTTCAGGATCGCAAGTTCCAAAGCCAAATTTGGACAGCCTGAAGTGAACCTTGGCCTGATCCCCGGATTTGCCGGAACCCAGAGGTTGCCAAGGCTGACGGGGCTTGCAGATGCACTTTATCTACTGATGACGGGAGATATGATTAATGCTGAAGATGCATTGCGAATCGGGTTGGTGCAAAAAGTTATGGAACCTGAAGAACTTCTTGATGAAGCAAAAAAAATTGCAGAAACTATTTCATCCAGGGGGCCTAAAGCTGTGGCTCTGGTAAAAAAAGTTGTAAGGGAGGGGTTTGATTCCGGATTTGATACGGGGTCTGCTCTTGAATCAAAAGAGTTCGGTTCCCTTTTTGGCGATGAAGGTACTGAAGGAATGAATGCTTTTCTGGAGAAAAGAAAACCCAGGTGGAGGGAGGAATAAGATGAAATATGAAGAGATACTTGAAAATGTAACGGTTCTGGGAGCTGCCGGAAAAATGGGCAGCGGGATCCTGCTTTTAACTGCAGCTGAAATGGCTGATCTTAAATTAAGGCCCGAAAATTCAGATAAAGAATTTGTCCTTAATGCTATGGATGTTTCTGACAGAGGATTATCAGGCCTGATGAGATATTTACAGGTTCAGGTAAGAAAACTGGCTGAAAAAAAGATGGTCTTTCTGAGGAATGCTTATGCAGACAGAGATGATCTTATTGAGAATGGAGAGATCATTGATCAGTATATATTTGATGTTATGAATGTTGTAAAACCCACAACAAGGCTTGAGTCTGCATATAACTCGAATCTGATTTTTGAAGCTGTTAATGAAGATCCTGTTTTAAAAGTTAAATTGTTCAGGAATATTGATGATAACAGTAAAAAGAAACCATGGTTCTTTACTAATACTTCTTCAGTTCCCATAGGACAGCTTGATAAGGATTCGAAACTTGATGGAAGGATACTGGGCTTTCATTTTTATAATCCTCCGGCTGTGCAGAAACTTGTTGAACTTATTGTTACAGATAACACACTACCCGAAGCCAGGGAATTTGCACTTGAATATGCAAAAAAACTCAGAAAAATAATTGTACCCTCCAACGATTTTGCCGGATTTATCGGGAACGGCCATTTTATGAGAGATGCTCTCCACGGTATAAATGAGGCAAAAAAAATATCAGAAAATTTAGGATTTTCAGGAGCCGTTTATGCTGTAAACAAGGTTAGTCAGGAAATGCTTGTAAGGCCCATGGGGATCTTTCAACTGATAGATTATGTGGGAATAGATGTATGTCAGTATATAATGAAAGTTATGAATCCTTTTCTTAAAGATGAAGACCTTCATAGTGATATACTTGATAAGTTGATATCTCTTGGAGTAAAAGGTGGCCAGAACTCTGATGGATCGCAGAAGGATGGATTTCTTAAATATGAAAAAGGAAGGCCTTCAGGTATCTATGATCCGGAAAAGAAAAAATATATTGATATATCATCTTTATCTTCATCTGCAGATGAATATCTTGGTAATATTCCGGATTCAATGCCGGCATGGAAAAATATTATAAGAGATAAAAATAAGGAAAAAATATTACAGGATTATTTTAATGAAGTGAAAGCAGGGACATCAAAAGGTGCAGAGTTGGCAAAGAGATATATGGAAAGGTCAATGGAAATAGGGAAAAAGCTTGTTGCCGATAATGTAGCAGGGAAGGAAGATGATGTTAATACAGTTATGTTGACCGGTTTTTTCCATGCTTACGGGCCAATAAATGATTTTTTATCATAGGGGTGAAAAATGAAGAAACTGAGAAGAAAAGTATATATGACAGCAGGGTTTAATACGATTTCACTGGGCACAGGGAGAAAGGAATTTCATCCGAAAAAACCCCGCCCGGGACTTGAACATTATATAAAAGAAGCAGGAAAAGGGACTATCGATCAGATCGGTGGCGGAAAGAATGTAGATGAAAGTGTTATAGGGAATTTTATGGCTGCAAGGTTCAATAAGCAGGCAAATCTTCCCGGCTTCATTCCGACAATAGATAAAGACCTTCTGGGAAAACCTGCAACAAGTGTTGAAGGGGCCTGCGGATCGGGTGGCCTTTCCCTGATCACAGGTGTCAGGTCAGTATTGGCAGAAACAGCAGAAGTAGTCCTCTCAATGGGAGTTGAAGTCCAGAATACTGTAAAAGCTATTTACGGTGCGGATATTCTTGCCGGTGCCGGCTGGTTCCAGGAAAGGAAAAAAGGGCATGCCTATTTTTTCCCCGGCCAGTTCAGTGACAGGGCAGGAGCCTACTATGAAAAGTATGGAAGGGATAAATCAAGAAAAGGTTTTGCAAGATGGTTCAGAAATGCCATTGAAAATGCAAGATTATGCCCTACAGCCCAGGAATATCATAATAAAGTGGAAGATCTGGAAGGACTTGGATTAACGGAACCGAACGGGAAGGTTTTTGTTGATAATCTGAATGTTTTTGACTGTTCCAAGGTTTCTGATGGAGCTTCAGCAATAGCAATTGTATCGGAAGAGGGATTAGAACGGATAGGAATAGATAAAAAGGATGCAGTTGAAGTTGTAGGTTGGGGGCAGGTTGAAGATGATATTACAAAACCGCCCGAGGATCCAACAGTTTTATCAACCATAAAAAAAGCAGCAGAAGAAGCGCTGGAAAGTGCCGGAATAACCATAGATCAACTTGGTACTGTTGAAACACACGACTGTTTTTCCGTTGCAGGTATACTTGCTGTTGAAGCGCTGGGATTTGCAAAGCCCGGGGAAGGATCAGATTTTGTTTCAGCCGGGCATACAGCCAGGGATGGAAAGATACCTTTTAACACCACTGGAGGATTGATAGGGTGGGGGCATCCTACAGGAGCAACAGGAGTTCACCAGGCTGTGACTATATGGGAACAGTTGACCGGAAAGGCCGGGGATGCACAGATAGAGATCTCAAACGAAAAACCTTATGGAATGACAATAAACATGGGCGGAGACGACAAAACAGTAGTCGCAATAGTATATAAAAAGGGTTGATTCAGAGCTGATAAAATAAGTAATATATTTACCGCAAAGAAATTTTGTTTAAAAGGAAAATAATATGTGGAGATTAATACTGATAGGTATTTCTATTGTTCTTCAGGCAGCCCACTGGTCCAGAAAAGGTATAGATCTGCTGGCAATAACAATCCTGCTTTTTCTGGTTTTTTTATTTTTTAAAAAACGGTGGATGCTGAATGTAACCGGAATTATGCTTTTTGCCGGATCACTTGAATGGATCAATACAGGGATTAAACTTGCTCAATTAAGAATGAGGCTTGGCCTTCCTTTTACAAGACTGGTCATTATACTCGCTGTTGTGGCAATTTTTACCGGATGGACCGCATATCTTGCCCGATCAAAAAAACTCAGGGAAAGGTTTGATCAGGACCTGGAAACCTCATTATCATCTACTATTGCTTTTGTAACAGCAACAATGATCCTGATAATTGCAAAGATAAAGACTCCGCTTACTATTCTTCTGGCAGACCGTTTTTATCCCGGATCAGGGTGGATAACAATTTTCCTCTTCGCAGTTTATGGGGCGTTTGCTGCAGAAAAATTATCCGGCTCTAAAAGCAGTGTCTGGCGTCTCAGAATGTGGTTGTTATTTTCCATTGTTTTTTTTACTCAGTTTTTTCTAGGTATTGCAGGTTTGAAAATATTTATGATGACAGGTGAGGCTCATCTTCCAGTGCCTGCCATGATCGCGGCAGGGCCCATATTCAGGGCTGCCGGATTTTTCATGCCGATACTCTATTTAATAACATTGTTTTTGCTCGGCCCGGCATGGTGTTCTCATCTTTGTTATATTGGAGGGTGGGATAATCTTTCTTCTTTAAGGAAAAAGATCCCCGGGATCTTTGTGAAAGATCCGAGGATGTGGCAGGGGATCATGCTGGCTGTTCTTGCTGCCGGAGCAATAATTCTCCGATTATTTAATTTACCATATGCATCAATTTTGATATACGGCCTTGTATGGGGGATGACAGGTATATTTGTTATTGTTCTCCTCTCCGGTAAGAACGGAACCATGGTTCATTGTACATCTTACTGCCCCATAGGATTTTTGTCTGTATTGTTTGCAAAGATCTATCCGGTAAAACTGAAAATAGAAAAGAAAAAATGCACCCTCTGCCTTGATTGTATTCCCCATTGCCGCTTTGGTGCACTTGATAAAGATATAATAAGGTCCGGCTTCGCCGGATTTTCATGTACCCTTTGCGGTGATTGTATTCCTTCATGTCCTCATGATGCTTTCAGGATAACTGCATTCGGTTCACAAAGTGATAATATAAGAAAGATCTACCTCGGATTGCTGGCAGGAATTATGGCAGTATTCATCGCAACAGCCAGAATTTAAAAAATTCAGGTTTAGTTTAGAACAGCTTGCGCGGTGATTTCTTTCACTACCGCGAAAAATGTTCTCATTTTTCCTGCTGGTGTATTCATCGTTTTCAGATATTGGCTGAAAACTTCTTCATCACCCGTCAAAGAAAAGCACCGCTCCGCCGGAACTACTAAACCTGAAATCTGTAATTTTTTATTTCAGTACCAAAAATATCAATCATTTTCCGAAGTAACGAAACGGAGTGGTTGGGTCCCGGTTAATACAGAAGAGGTATGTTCCGGAGGAAAATGGGTTCAGGATACCAGGTGTATGAATACAATTCTTCGTAAAGAGGGTGCAAATATCAGAATATTGAATTTTTAATAAAAAGGATGATTTGATCTTTGTTCAGCCATACGAGCCGGGCGAGGAATATGTAAAGAGCTGAACCGGCAAGGTAAGTGATCCAGGGTTGTTTTGCCAGGGCTCCGGTTATTCTGAAGAAGAGGGTTGTAACTATGAACAACAGCAGAGTCACGGCAAAATATATACCCATGAGGATGAAATTCGGGGCCCAGCCGGGATTTATCCTTTTCCCGCTATCATTAATACAATACATCCTGGCTGATGTATAGGTCTCCCCCGGGACCGGGTTCTGCACAATTGTTACAACTTCGGCCCTGTATCCTTCAGGACATACCAGCGGCCCTGTCAGTTCCAGCATATCGTGATTGTAAATCGACCCTACGGCTACCAGCATCACTCCGAACCAGGCAAGTATCCCTATGGCAAGAAGGATCCATTTCCCCCTGTATTTGATCAGTGACAGTGCCAGGGGAATAAATACTGCGAGGAACTTCCAGGTGGAGAATGAATCAAAGGTATAAATGGAAAATGCCACAAAAAATACTGCAGTATAAAGGAGCACTCTCATTTTTACAGTTGTTTCGGAAGTTGCTTTTGTTTCTGTATTTTCATATTCAGAGCTCATTGATGATCTCCTCTTTTTTATTGTTATATTCTTCCTGCGTTATAAGGCCGGAATCAAATAACCGTTTTATTTCTCTCAACCGGACTTCACTTGGCACTCTTTCAGGGGCTGGTTTGTGTTTCTTCTTTCTATGTGTTTTTATGAATTTTGCCAACTGCTCTCTGTCCTGAATGGTTACAGGTTTCAGTAACCTCGTTTTTTTTGCCTTTGAAACAATAAAATAAATGATCAGGTTAAGTATTATCAGCAAACCTCCGATAAGATATAATTTGTTCTCTGATTTGTTCATCAGGTTGTAAAAGGGTGCAGCAAGGACAATTGAAAAAAGGAAACGGTGAAAAATCTTAGAAACATTCATACTCCCTCCTGTAATTCCGCTTCATTATATCAATTCCAAAACAAATTTTATACTCTTGGCAAATAGTTTTTATCCTATTGCCTCTCACCACTTACCAATCTTATTTTTCCTGTTGACAAAGTGGAAAAAAGATATTATATTAAAAGCGAACAAAATACGAACAGAGGAAGCGTTAATGAGATACATACCGTTGAGGGTTTATTCCGTTTTTTCAAGAGGGCATGGCGCAGTCCGCCCCGAAGACCTTGTCCGCCTGATGAAAAAGAGTAATGGACCTATAGCGGTAACCGACCCTTTTTCCACAATGGCCTGGGAAAGTTTTCACAGGGCTGCAGGGAAGAACGGTGTAAAATTCCTGCCGGGGACGGAGATATCCCTGCGCGGTGCCGGTTCTGTTGTTTTGTTTCCTCTCAGTATAGACGGATACTTTTCAATGATCTCCTCCTTCAATACTAAAAAACTTTCCATGATGAAAGATGTGACAGCCATATTTATCAGTTCCGGCAGGGGTGCCGGTATAACATCGATCGTGAAGAATCTTAAAGGGAGAATACCTGAAGGAAATTTTTATATGGGGCTGGAATGGAACAGCCGCAGGCAGGTAGTTGAGGCCTCTTCAAAATTTGGTATTCCCATTGTGTGGTCCCAGCCCCTTAAGTGGATAGGAACACCGGAAAGGTATGAAGTTGCGAACTCCGTGTTCAATCACCTCCCGGCAGAGGAGGCTGGTAACTGTACCGATATTCCCCTGTACGGACCGCTAAGTTACAGTGCCGTCCTGAAGCGGTGGGGTAATACAGGAAAGGAAGCATTGAAGAATACATTTTCCATAGCGGAAGCGATAAATTTCGATTTTGGAGAAAGTTTCGGGTCCCATCCGGATAAATTGCTTAAGGGAACCCCGGGCAAAGGAGATCCCTTAAGGCAACTTAAGGAGAGGGTGGAAAACGAGATAAAAAAGAGAGGAGTAGGGGAAGAGGGGAAAAAGAGGGCTGCAAAGGAACTGGCAAGTGTAAAAAAACTCGGATTTGCTCCGTATTTCCTTATTGCCTCGGAGATCATATCCTATTGCAGGAAGGAAAAGATATATTTTAATATAAGGGGGTCGGGGGGATCATCCTACATACTTTATCTGCTCGGGCTGTCAAGGGTAGATCCTCTCGGGTTTAACCTGCTTTTTGAACGTTTTGTGAACAGCCTGAGGGACGAGCTGCCGGATATTGATATTGATATCGACTCCTCGAGAAGGGGAGAGGTGCTGAAGTGGGTATTTGAAAGATTTTCCGGCAGGGTTGCTTTTATATCCACCCACAAATTTTTCAGGGGCCGTTCGGCACTCTATGAAGTGGCCAGAAGTTACGGATTTGATCCGGAAGAGTCTCACCGGATGAGTAAAAATATCCCCATATTCGCTTCTCCTTCGGAATTGAAAGGTAAAGGAACCGGACAGCTACGGAAGGTCCATAACCGGGCATCTCTCCTGGACGGGATTTACAGGGAGTTATCTCTCCACCTGGGGGGAGTGATATTTTCAGACAGGCCTGTAAGGGATTCCTTTCCCGTTGAAGTTTCCCCCCATGGATTTGACCAGGTGGTATGGGATAAGGATACGGTGGAGAGGCTGAAGGTCTTTAAACTTGACTTGCTGGGGGTAAGGGGTTTTGATGTGATATCTCCTTATGTTTACAGCGAAAAGATAGATTTTGAGGACCCCGGTGTGTGGTCAAAGATCAGAAGTGCGGAAACAAAGGGGTGTTTCCAGCTTGAGAGCCCCCTTGCCAGGGAAAACCTTGAAAAGGCAAAACCGGAAACACTGGAAGAGCTTGCAATATCCATAGCCATAATCCGTCCCGGCCCTGCAAAATCGGGGATGAAAAGGTCGTATCTTGAAAACATCACACCACTCCATCCGCTACTGAGGGAAATATTTCCCTATACCAGGGGTGCAGTTATTTTTGAGGAACAGATATCGATGCTGATCCATCATGTGACGGGGTGGAACCTTGAACTATCCGAACGGGTACGGCGGAAACTTAAAAAGAGGAGAGGGGAAGAGTATCGGGATAAATTTTTCCTCTCCGGCAGGAAAAAAGGGTGGAACAATGGAGATCTGGGAAAGTTCTGGAAGCTGGCTTCGGATTTTTCACTCTATGCCTTTAACCATGCACACAGTATTTCCTATGCATATTCCGCTTATGCTTCCGCATGGATGAAGAGTAAATTTCCGGTAAAATTCTTTGCCCGCCTGTTCAACTCCGGCGGGGGTTATTATCCGTTGCCGGTTTATATCGAAGAGGCAAAAAGAAACGGAGTAAAGCTGCTGCCTCCGGATATAAATATAAGTGATGTGGGTTTTACAGAAGAGGGTGATGCAATAAGGACAGGGCTGATCTTTGTGAAGGGGATAGGTTCAAAATTATCTTCGGTAATATTGAAGGAGAGAAGGATCGGTTATGTGAGCCTTGAGGATTTTGCTTTGAGGACCAGAGCGGGGGAGAGGGAACTATCCGCCCTCATGGCGGTCTCAGCATTCAACTCCATAGGATGCAACGGCTTCTCTCCGGAAGAACGGGAAAAAAACTGGGACACATACCTCGGCTTCATCCCTGTTATCAATTCCGGTTTTCCAGTATGATCCTGAATCCCACATAACCCTCTCTTGATTCGGGATCAATTTTATCCCTGGCCGAAACGCTAAGAGAAAAATCAAAATCTATATAACTACCACCCCTTATCACTTTATATTTGCCGTATGATGGCCCTTTTGGGTCTTTTGAAATATTTTTTGAATAATAGTTCTCATTATACCAGTCTCTTACCCATTCGGAAATATTGCCGGCCATATTGATAACTCCGTAAGGGGAGGCTCCTTCATGAAATGAAATTACAGGTGATAAATATTTATGTCCGTCATCTTTTATCCTGAAGTTGGCAAGTTTATTGTTCTTATCAGGTTCTTTATTTCCCCAGGGGAACCTTCTGAACTCTTTATCTCCCCTTGCTGCTTTTTCCCATTGTGCTTCAGTGGGGAGATCAATATAATAACCGGTTTTTTTTGAAAGCCATTTACAATAATTTTTTGAATCCCTCCACGAAATATTTGAAACAGGGAATTTGTTTGTATAAAAAACCTCTTCATCCTGTAGTTTATAATCTGTTTTTTTTAAAAATGTAAGGAATTGTATGGAGGATATTTCATATTTTGATATCCAGAATCCCGATAAATTTACTCTATGTTCGGGTTCCTCATCTTCATTATTATGGTTGTTACCCATTAAAAAGCTTCCTTTCGGGATATAAACAAGTATTATATTATTATGCAGCAAAGCTTCCCAATATCCGAACTTGTTCAGGTAAACCCTCTTTGATATATCAAAAAGGCCTTTATAATATGCAGGAAACCCCATTTTTGCAAAGAGATCGTTTCGGTTCTCTTTAGTTGATACCGGAGTGTCTGCCGGATTAATACTATTAATCCTATTGATCCAGCTTATCGCTTCTTTATTCTGCCTGTCATTCTGCAGAACTTCTAAAAATATTTTTAGTGAATTTCTGAATTTTCTTTTTTCAAACAGGACTGATCCCTCTTTTAAAAGCTCTATGACTCTTTTTGCTATACTGATAATTTTATCATCTATTAATGCCAGGTCTATGTGATGTTTGTTCCAACCTTTTCCCCATTCAGTAATGACAGCAGATATACCTGATTTGTCTATTCCGGTTATTTTGAATCTTGCAATTTTTAAATAGATCTGATCTTTTTTGTAAAAAACCTTTTTTATAAATATTCCGGCCATATTTGCTTTTATCCCGGAGTTTTCCTGCTCTTTTAAATAATGAATGCCATCCCTTTCTCCTAAATACTTCAATTCAAGTGAGTATAAACTATATGTAAGGATATAAAAGATAAGAATAAATATTGTTTTTTTCATTTGCCTGTTAAAACTGCTATTGCCTCGTCTATAACAAGTTCTTTGCTTTTACTTAATCCGATAAGGGTTATTATTATGTCGTTCAGGCTGACCCTTTTCCCCGGCTCTTTTTTTGTCATTTTTTTTATAAGGTTTTTAATATTCTTATTTATATCAATGGAAAATTCAGGAATATTTGAATTTATATGTTTATTTATTATTTCGATAGGATTAGAACCTGTAAATGGGGGATTGCCTTCCAATAGAAGGTAAAATAGTATTCCCAGGGTGTAAATATCAGTTGCTGATGTTATCTCTTCACCGGTACATTGTTCAGGTGACATATAAACAGGTTTCCCCGATATTGAGCCATCCAGTGTTTTATAGCTTGTGAACTCATTCTTTGCAATTCCAAAGTCAATTAGTATCAATTTTGAAGTATCCTCTTCAATAATTATATTATCAGGTGAAAGGTCCCGGTGGTAGATCCCGGAATTATGGCAATATTCAAGTGTATATGCTATTTGAAGGATTATATTGATGGCAATTTGTTCTGTTAGTTTGCCTCTTCTTTTAATAACTTCCAGAAGGGGTTCCCCTTTAATATATTTCATTGAAATGAAGGGGATGTTGTCTGATCCTTCCATATTCCCGAATTCAAATACCTCAACTATATCGGCATCCGGATATTTTTCTTTTATGATGGATATTACCTTCCCCTCTCTCAGAAATTTTTCAGTAAGATCTTTATCTGAGATCTTGTCACTATCCATAATTTTCAATGCTACTTCTCTTTTCCCAATTTTGTCATAGGCTCTGTGAATAGTTGCAACTCCTCCCTTTCCAATAATTTCTTTAAGGTGAAAATTTCCGAAGTATTTGTCACTTTTTTTAATAAAATAGTGCCTCCCTTTAATAGTTAGTAAAGAAGCAACTAATAAGAAAAGAAAAAACGGAATGGTGAATAACACTTTTTTTTCAGGTTTGAAAAGCAGCCTCTGGGAAAGATTGTTTGTAATTATCTCTTTTTCGAAAGATTTATAAAAAAAACTTTTAATTTTAATAAGGTGAGTGCCGGGGGTGAGGGGGATGATCAGTCCCCCGTCGCCGGTCTTGCCTGCAAAGCCGTTATTTATATAAACTTTACAGTCTTTTTTCTCTGTTTCAATGACCAGGAAAGTTTTTCCCTGATTTGCAGAAACAAAGAGCTGAAAAAATATCAGGATAAATATGAAATTTATTGCTTTTTTTAATTTTTTTCTCACAACAGATCAATTGATCTTCCATATAAATTAGAATTTATTTTACGAATTTTATTTATATACTCTTCAATATACTTTAATCCACCAAGGTATTTTATATCTTTAAATACTATTTTAATGAATGTGTTATCGGTTTTCATTAATTCAACAAAATATTTTGTATTGAAGAATGTCTCTTTTTTACCTTTGATTATCTTCTTTATGTCTTTTAAAAGTATCGTATCATTCTTATGTTCATTTTTAGCAAATACTTTTTTTTCTGTATCAGTTGCGCTTTCTATTAACTTTTTTTCTTTGAATAACACTCTCAATGCATTATTCTCCAGGTCGTAAATCATTGTTCCATCTTTGACTTTCTTTCCATTTAAATGTGAAACCTCGATAACATCATTAGGAGCAAACCATTTTGCATTTATTTTTTCTGAAGGAGATAATTTATTAAATTCAATTTGTGTTTTAACAATTTCTGGTTTTTTTTCTTCTGTCTTTTCTGTACTAATTTTCTCTCCATATGTGATCTTGAAATTGTTGCTATTAAACCAATCAATTGATTCCACATAATTAATAGGAATATTTATAAAACTCTCTCTTAAAAAATTTATATTATCTGTAAAGTAATTTTGAATAAGATCAGTTTTTTTGTTATCCCAAACTCTATTTGATATTCTGTAGTAAAATACATAGATTATATACGTTGTTTTCATAGTGGATAAGTCATAATATGGATTTAGCATTTCAATCCATACTCCAGTTGTGTTAATTGGAAATTGATGTAAGGTCTGATTCCCGGATCGTCCAACTGTAACTGAAATATCCATCCCGTTTTTTAATTTGATGATTTTTGAATATCCCCAATTAT
>JBDLJQ010000033.1:0-33681 GCA_039714255.1 Acidobacteriota bacterium | reverse complement strand
ATAGAAAAAAGCGAGAAGGCAAATATACCATCCAGATTTTCCGGGTCAGAGCTCAGTGGCTTTCTCCCGGGCAATAATAATGATTCCTTAAAAAATATTAAAAATATTGTAAAAAAATTTGTTGACGATTATCCCACCGGACAAAAAGGGATCATGTTCCAGGGTGAGACCGGTGTGGGAAAAACAAGGCTTCTCTGTTCCATTGCAACAGAAATTTTTAAAAAAAATAAAAATGCAGATATTTATTATATAGACTGGAATGAGATGGTGAGGGAAATGAAAAGCGGTGAATCACATACATTCCGGGACTTCACTTCAATAAACTCATTGATTCAGAGATTAATTTCCGCAGAACTACTTCTCATTGATGAACTGGGAGCATCAGAACCCAGCCAGTGGGTACGTGATAATATTTATTTTATTATTAATAACAGATACAACAGGCAGAAAATGACCCTGTTTGCAACAAACTACCCCGATATCAGTAATGATGGAAAACCCTCATTATCAGAAAGGATAGGTGACAGGATCAGAAGCAGGATATATGAGATGGCAGATACATTTATAGTCAAAGGGATTGATTACAGGCAAAAATGGGGATAGTTGAATTCCAGGGAGGAATTGATGAGTAATGATATAACTTTTCTAAATGAAAAAATAAAAGAAGAGAGCCGGATAATTGAGAAAATTTTATCAGAAATGGAAAAAGTAATAGTGGGACAAAGAGATCTTCTGGAAAGGATGATGGTTGCCCTTATCACATCCGGACATATTCTTCTTGAGGGTGTCCCGGGCCTTGCAAAAACACTTGCCGTAAAAACACTTGCACAGGTTCTTGATATTGATTTTGCCAGAATTCAATTCACTCCCGACCTGCTTCCGGCAGACCTTACAGGGACTCTCGTGTTTAATCCGAAAAAATCCGAATTCCATACAAGAAAAGGGCCTATATTCACAAATCTTCTACTGGCTGATGAAATTAACAGAGCACCGGCAAAAGTACAAAGTGCATTACTTGAATCAATGCAGGAACTGCAGGTAACTATTGGTGAAAACAGCCATAAAATAGAGAAACCTTTTATGGTTATGGCTACCCAGAATCCAATTGAGCAGGAGGGTACTTATCCATTACCTGAGGCTCAGATAGACAGGTTCCTTTTAAAGGTAAAAGTGACTTACCCTGAAAAAGAGGAAGAAAAAGCTATTATAGACAGATTCTCTTCAGGTGATTTTCCCCTGGCTGAAGCCGTATGTAACAGAGATGATATCTCTAAGATCAATAAATCTTATAAAATGGTTTATATGGATGAAAAAATAAAAGAATATATTATAAATCTGGTTTTTGCGACAAGGTTTCCTGAAAAAAGTGGTATTTCAAATCTGAAGAATTATATTCAGTTTGGAGCTTCTCCCAGGGCATCTATATTCCTTTCGGATACAGCAAAGGCGTTTGCCTTTATAAGAGGGAGAGGATATGTAACACCTGAAGATATAAAAACCATCGGCAGGGATGTTCTCAGACACAGGATAATCCTTTCATATGAAGCCGAAGCAGAGGAACTCACCAGCGATGATATCATTACGGATGTTTTTGATAATATTGAGGTTCCCTGACATATTCAATAAGGAATTTTTTAATGGGTAAATTAAAAAAAACATTAAGAAAGAAAGTAAATCCGGAAAAGTCCAATAAAATGATCTATGCAGTAGTTGCAGGATTATTATTGATTTTTGCAGCCATATTTTTCCTCTCAACCGGAAAGAAAGCTCCTGAAAACAAAAAGGGTATAATGGAAGATACACTTTCATATTTAAAAAAAACCGCAGGTATATCAGAGATGATAATGGAACCGGAAAAAAATATTATTAAATTATTCTATATTCAGGATTCCAGAGAGACTAAACAAACTGATTATAAACGAATAACCCTGTTTGCCGGAATGAAGTTGTCAAATAAACTTAAAAATGAAAAATTCATATTCCGGTTGATAGACGGACTTAAAAGAGATCCTCATCTTGTTATTGTTTTTCAGAACGGTAAAGTGGTAGAAAAATTGTTGGAAAAATAATTATCTAAACGAACCGGCTGAAATTTCTGTTACAGCTGAGGCAGATAAAATTTTTTTCTTTTTCCACTGATGTTTTTTTTTTCTCTTTTCTGTTGATTATTTTGGATGAGATTATTATCCCTATAAAAACTATTATGGGAAAATAGAGATAAGATGTAACCACAAAGGCTAAATATGCAGCCATTAGTAACAATGCAGCAATTATGATAATTAGAATCGAAGGATCACTTTTCTCCTCATTTTCCTCTTCAAAAGGGAGAGTGTTTTCAGATCCGCAAAATGTACATTTTACTTTCATGTCAGCAACTTTTTTAAAGTTTATTCATTATACAAACGTCTTCCCAGTAAAGGAATATAGTCTGTGAAATCTGATCTTTTTTCACTGTTCTTTATTGCATTATTAATTATGTCAAGTTTTGAGTCTAGAAGGTCAACAATATGTAAAACAAATGCTTCCCTTGTTTTCGGAACTTCAGGAGATCCGAAATCTTTTTCACCATGATGAGATATAATGGCATGACGTATTTTTTTTGCTTCTGACTCCGGAAATCCTTTGATCTCTGAAGTAAGTTTTGAAAATATCCTGA
Source organism: Acidobacteriota bacterium (assembly GCA_039714255.1). Lineage (GTDB taxonomy): Bacteria > Acidobacteriota > Aminicenantia > UBA2199 > UBA2199 > UBA647. The sequence goes on along the minus strand of JBDLJQ010000033.1, from coordinate 31,025 downwards.
GGCCTATAACTATATGCCCTTCCAAACCACCCTCTTCTGTCAATGATATAGATGGGAATACGGTGAACTCTTCCATTTTCCCAATATCATGGAAAAATGCACCCGTAAGAAGTATATCCTTATCAAGCTCATAAAAGTCAGCTAAAAGATCTGCCACTTTTATAACTGAAAATGTATGGCGGAGAAGGCCGCCTGTGTATGCATGATGGATCTTTTGTGCTCCATAATGAGAACAGAATTTTTCTTTATATTTTGACTTGAAAGATTCTATAAGTTGTAAGATATATTCAGAACTGATACGGGATCTCATGAACACGATCATATCTGAGAACATTTTTTCAGTATCAAAAGGTGCCTCTTCAATAAAATCAGATTCTTTTATTAAATCCCCATCCGGAGTTGCAAGGCCAATACTATCAACTTTAATCTCTTTTGTACCCTGATACTCATTTATACTGCCATTTATCCTGAATATTTTTCCTTCCTCAAGAATATTCATTATCTGTTCAATACTTTCCCAGATCTTTCCCCCTATTTGACCTGTTTTATCCATAAAAGTGAGTGTAAGAAATGGGTTACCATCTCTTTTCAGCCTTTTTGTAAATGAAATAATCCTGAAATAACTTTCTACCTGTTCTCCGACAATAAGATCCTTTATAAATTTCCTGTCCGTATTTTTTATCATTCTTCAGCCCTTTCCTCCTCTTTTTAAAATGTTGATTATCTTATAGGATGACCTTATCTCATCGAGCCAGAAGGTTAGTTTTTTTGTGATCCTTTTTTCCCTTAAATGTTTTTCTATTACCGGTGTCATCTCTATGATAGTTTTCGGTACAAGGTTAAGTTCTTTCTGAAATGTAAGGTATTCCTTATTATAAAACTTTTCGATCTCTTTGAAATCAATAATTATATTTAACTGAAATTTTTCTCTGATAACTTTATCAAAAAGAATCTTTTCTTTTACAAATTCTCTAAAATCATTCATATCCATATCAAATTTTTTCAGAATAGAAATGAATTTTGTAAGTGAGCCGTATTTCTCAATGGTTGATCTGTTCACACCTTCAAAATCTTCTTCTGTCAATTTGAACTGGTCTCTATATTCAATATAGATCACTTTATAATTGATCAGGTTCTTCAATTCATTCAGATAAAAATCACTCACTGATTCATTTTTTTTTCTCAGGGGGGAGTTAAACTGGATAGACTTATCAATATCAGAAACAGTGATTATTTCATCATTTACCACAGCTGCAATTTTATCAACCAGGATCGTACCTGACTGAAAAGCAATAAAAAAAGATAATAATAGTTTAAAAAACATTTCCAATTCCTATATGAAAAGCCACCGGGCTTACATTCTCCCTCCTGTCAATATTGTAAGCAATATCAAAACGGAGTAATCCGATAGGAGATCTGATCCTTAATCCGAATCCTATGGCTTTTTGAAGATTTCCCAAACTAAATTCGGAAGCAAACCTGTAAATATTTCCGAAATCTGCAAAAATTGAATAATAAAGATCTTCGATCGGAATAAGATACATTGGGAAGGTTGCTTCAAGGTTTAAAAGAAAGAGGGAGTTACCACCGAAAGGTTCTCCTGTTATTCTGTCCAGAGACCCCAGTTTATCATTCCTTGTTCCTCTGAAAGTACTGGATCCTCCACCAAAGAACCTTTCTGTAATAGGGATATTATTTGTAGCAAAACCATTTCTCACAGAATATGAAAATATCCCATTCTTCATAAATTTTAAATTTTTCTGATATCCCCACCTGAATCTGAGGAAGGAATAGTTATTATTAAAAACCGGAAAAGCAAATTTGACATCGGTTGAGAAAAATTCTCCCCTGGTAGGGAAAAACGGATTATCTCTCTTATCTACAATATAGGAGAAATTCAATGCAGTTATATCAAAAGGATCGTCTAGTCTGTCATATACCGATCCTGTTACTTTCAGCTCAAGCAATTTAGTCCTGTACCAGCTTAGTGAGGTCAGAATATAAGAAAAAGGTGTCAATTTTTTTATCAATGATTCAGAGACACCATATCTGTTAAATTTATAACTTCGATAGATCTCATTTTCTTCCCAGATTTTTAATGAAGAATCTACCCTGTTCCTGAAAATAAACGGAGTTTCATAGCTTACCTCTCCCCTCCTTTCATTTAATCCTACCTGGATCAATGCTGAAAAAGTAGAATAAGAATTAAATATATTTTTCTTCTGATATTCGAAGGTAAACCTTACGCCTGTTCTCTCTTCATATCCAATTCCAAATCCCAGATACTTATTCCTGTTAACATCGGTAAGAATAAGCAGATCGATCTTATCATTTTTTTTTACTTTAACAGTATTGATCTCACTGAATATGGAACTCTTATCTATTTCTCTTCGGAAATTTTCAATTTTTATTCTGTTAAAATCACTTCCTCTTTTTAACGGGAATAACTTTCTTATCAGTTTTTTCTGATCTCCGGAAGCTCCAACTATTATTAAATTCCCAAACCTGTACCTTTTCCCTTCATCGATATCTATAAGAATTGATTTGTCAGTTCCGGGAGAAATATCAGTTTTGATCTTAACTTCATCAAAACCATTTGAAAAATAATAATTCCTTATATTTTCAATATCCTCATTGATCTGTTTTTGAACAAAGGGATCATTTGCCTTATTTATGGTCAAAGATTCCAATTTCTTACTATCTATATGCCTGTTACCTCTGAAAAATACTGAATCAATTTTAAATCTCCTCCCTTCTGTAATAAAATAGTTTAAATGAGCAACCTTCTTCCTGAACTGAAGCGAAGTTTCGATCTTTACAAGAGGGAATCCTTTATAATAATAAAACCACTTTAAAACTTCCTGATCGACCCTTATGGAGTTTATTCTAAGGAAAAAAATTTTATCAAAGATCAGGTCATCAATAGTTATTACATTTTCTAATATTTTTGAAGAGAAGAATTTATTACCTGAAAAACTGATCTTCCCCAAGGTGAACCGTTCATTTTTATCTATTATAAATGATATAATTTTTTTACCCTTTTCTGTTTTTATATCAGAACTTACTTCTGCATTAAGATAACCCCTGTTACGGAAATGAGCAGTGATCCTTGCCGTACTCTCTCTCTCAGCCCACTTCTCAAAAACTTTTTTTTTCCATATTGAAGTTACAAATTCCAGTTTTCCTTTTATTCCCACAAACCGGAATACATATTGATGTCCCGGATTAACCGTAATATAAAGATTTACAAGTTTTTTTGCTTTATTGAGGAATACTTCTTTTACTGAAATTTCAGGAAAATAATATCTTTCATTTTTCAGTTCTTCCTTGAACTCTTCTATCAGAGTGAGAAATTTATAGGGGACATATTTTTTTTTATCAAGCTGTTTTTTCAATTTCCCATGAATATTCGGATTTTCACCCCTGAAGAAAATACGATTAATCTCTGCACTATTTCCCCGCTCAATAATAAAAATTATAGTAACATCAAATTTATCTTTAACAAGTTTATAATTGACCTCTGAATTAAAATAGCCACGTGATCTCATAAACTCTTTAAATTCTTTTATTGATCGTTCCAGATTTTCCTCATCGAGGAATGTATTTTCTCTAACAGACAAAAGAGACTTCCTTATCTCACCCCTGTTGATCCCCCTGATACCATTGATCTTAATATTTTTTATCTTATATTTGCTATAGAGTAAAAAATTCAGATCAAGTTCTTTTTCACTTACATTACTTATCTTGACCTCAATATCAGAAAAAGATCCTATCTTATATAGATTCTGCATACTATGACGTATATTTTTACTATTATATTTTTCACCGCTTTTAATATTCAGTAAAGGCATGTATTTTTCACTGTTCTTAATTTCATCTTTATTATCAAATTCGAACCTGATCTTCCTGATAAGAAAAGAATTATATGTTTCTGCATTAATATCTTCCACAAATGCCCATAGAAATAACAATACAGCCAGTATCAAAGATAAGCGCAATGTTTTTTTCATTCTCAGCAATTCACCTTTTAGTACCTCTTCCTGAATCTTATATCAAGGCTGAGCCTACCCTCTTCATTTCTTTTTCCTATCAGGGTTATTGTGGGGGTAATTTGATATTGAAAAAAATATACATCTCTTGTAGCTCTTGAAATATCCGTGGAATAAACGATAAGAAAATCTTTGGTAAGAGATTTCCCGATAGTAAGCCTTGATGCCCCTTCCAGAGAAGATCTTGTGGGGTCAGGATCAATTTTGATCATATCTATTCCGAATAATTTTTTTACTCTTCTCTGAATCTGGTCTGTGAGGGCGGAGGTGACCAGACCTGTTGTTCCCACTTCTGAACTGATAGTAGTGGAAGATGACCTTTTAAAAAGTTCTCCCAGTGATATCAGGGCAATTATATCCTGAGTAGGCATGGGAGGTGATGAAGTGAACTCCGGCCTGATCTTTGATGACAATCCACTGACAAGAAACTTTATCCTGTAATTTTTTATAAAGGTTTCTGCTTCAAGCCTCACCAGGGGATCTATTATTATCTTATTGTTAAACACAAGTTTTGCTTTTACCAGATTAAATTCCCTCTCCGATATCAATATTTTTCCATCTCTGCTGTCAATTGAACCGGAAAGGATGGGAAAATCTTTATTACCGGTGAGGGTAAGATCTACCTCTCCGCTTCCCCTGAAAAATGAATTGCTGACATTTATTTTTTCCTTTCCTTTCATTTTCAGGTCAAATTCCAGATTATCAAGTAGTTTTGAATTTCCGGAAGAGCTTTTCGGATTGGTATAAAATGAAATACCTTCATCTACTTCCCTCTCCCATAAGAGAGACAAAAAGTTGATATTTCCGCCCAGAACAAACTTATCACGTCTTTTTTTTAAATTAAGATTTGCATTAAGTTCAAACTTTGCTCTTTCCATCGGAAAAAGTAGCATATTCTTTCCATTCAAATTTATGAAGAAATCTTCCACCTTACTATTAACAATTTTTAACATACCATTCCCCGAAACTTCACCGCCTCCTATACTTCCTGAAAATGATCTTAATGTAAAGTTCATCCCTTTAAAGAAAAGTGACCCTCTAAAATTATCAAGAGTGTGAGGGAATCCCGGGAATGACAGATAACTACCGCTCAGGTCCGCTACACCCTGCAGTCCTATATTACCGTCCTTATCACTACCGATCTCTCCCAGTAATACAACTTTGCCATTATTATTCTCCCAGGGCATAAGAAGGTTTATATCCTCAATATCAACTCTGAAAGAACCATAATATCTGTTTTTCCCATAACCGAAGTTAAGAGTAAATGGAGAGATAAATTTATCATTTTTTATATTGCCGGCAGTCTTAATTTTATAATCAGAAAAATCCGTTAATATCTCTCCCCTACCATCTGCAAAAAATTCCCTGTCCCTGTAATAATTCAAATTATAAAGATTATATTTAAATTTGATCGGATCTTCAAAAAATTTACCTTTTCCGGAAAACCTCACATCTCCCTTTCCGGAAAATTCTGAACTCATACTGTTTATATCGACCTCAATTATCTTACCATCAGCTTCAAAATAGTTATTATCATAGTTAATAAGGAAATTCCCATCTCCTTTACCCTTATGATAATTAAATTTCAGATCCTTTAACCTGATGAAATCCTCTACCTCCAGGTTCCCATGAACATTATCGAACATAAAATCATAAAAATTTATCCTTTTTCCGAAGAAACTTCCTCTTATCAGATGGGAAGTAAGTGAGTTGTCTTTACGGTAGGAAAAATTTCCTGTCATATCACCCTTAAGCTCAATGCCTATCTCAAGGATCTTTAATACCTTCTCAGATTTTCCTGATACATTCTTAAAATCTATATCAAGCCCCCCTTTTTCATATTTTAAATACGAATCACCTTTTAAGAACCGGTCTCTAAAAAAAAAGTTAACTTTGGATAAACCGTTTATACTGTCCACTTTGCCATACATTCTATCCATATGAGCATTATTTAGAGTGAGATTGTTTATATCAAAACTGCTTGTAACGGTTATGGCTTTTCCGGATTTTCTTACTTTAAGTTCCATAGGGCCATTCCCCTGCCGGGGATTCCAGTCAAGAAGGTCAAAATCGACATATTTTCTAAGATACTTATTAATTCCGCTCAATTCAACTGCTTCTGCTCTCATATCAATTTTAAATTTCTTTTTCTTCGGTTCAAATTTTCCCTTCAGCAAAGTTATCCTGCCAAATTCAGTAACAGCATCTCCCGTAAAAAATTCAACCCACTTCTCTTTTGTATGATATTTTATATCTATGATCCCTTCACTGTTAAATTCATGATCTTCAGAATCCCGTTTTTTTAATGTCATTTTTCCTGTCAGAACCTTTCGATCTATTTCAATATCGCCATTTTCAATGATACCCCCCATTGGAACATCATTATATAAATCAATGGTTTTAAGTGCCTTTGAGGTCTGCAGGTTGGAAAAATTGACCTTTGTAAAATATTTTTTTGATTCAACCTTAAGGTTGCTCCGGATATTATTCCATACAAAGTCAGAATTGATCCTGATCTTTTGCGTCCTGTTGTTCCAGCTTATATCACCTGTCATATTCTGGTAAGATTCATTTCCGACTTTAATAGAACCGGGGCTTTTAAACTTTCCTCTTATCAGGATCCTGTTATCTTTATCCTTCACAAAATTAGCATTTCCTTCAAGAATTCCTGAAATTGAAAGTGTTTTAAGAACAGGATATAAAATTTTTTCAGGAGTTCCCTTATAAAAGGCCCGAAGTGCAATATTTCCTTTTTTGTAAATATTACCATTCCCGTTTATATCAATATCTTCTGTACGCCATAAAAAATTATTTATTTTTATCATATCTTTTTTCTGAATAAATTCACTTTCAAGATCACCTTCAAGTTTCACTTCACTTCTACTCACGGGAAACAATACCTTCAGATGTGGTGATTTGAGTTTAAAAGCAATATTTTCCCCCTTACTGTAAGAGGAAAGGTCAAAGTTCAAAAGATTTAATGATATTTTTTTCCCTGTCAGTAATAGCTCGCCATCCTTTATATTCACCCTGTTTATTGAAAAACGGGAATTTGATCTTATTTTTTTGCTTTTTAAACTGAAGATATCTTCACTGAAAACAAATAGAGGGTTCTCTATGGTCAGGTCCAGCTCTTTTTCGTTAGAAAAGATCGAAGACAGAGGGATCTCAACATTTACACTTTTAAAAGAGACAATATTATTATCTTTTATTATCAGGTCCCTGATATCCCGGACGCCAATTGAAGGAGGGAATAATGATATTGTTACATTGGAAAACTTTACACTGCCGGGAAACTGCCCGTTTATTTTTTTTACTATAAAGAATTTAAGTAGAAAATATGAAAGTATTGTAAGGAAAAGTATAAAAAAAAACCGATCAGCGTCTTTTTTCTTTTTCTCACAATTCTCCTGTAACTATTTTTTCACTTTATCCCAGTCTTTAAGGAATTTTTCCATACCTTTTTCGGTTAAAGGATGATCTAAAAGTTTCGAGAGAGTTGAAAATGGTATTGTAGCAATATCAGCACCTATTCTGGCAGCTTCAACAAAATGAAATGGATGTCTTACTGATGCTGCTATTATCTCTGTATTTATACTGTAATTATCATAAATAGTAACAATATCTTCTACTAATCCCATACCATCACCGGAAATATCATCTATTCTGCCTACAAAAGGAGATACAAATGAAGCTCCGGCCTTCGAAGCCAGTAATGCCTGTGAAGAGGAAAATATTAAAGTTACATTGGTTTTAATTCCGGATTCTGAAAGTTTTTTTACCACCTTGAGGCCTTCCAGGTTAACAGGAACCTTTATAACGACATTTTCCGATATTTTTGCATATTCCATTGCCTCTTTTATCATCTTTTCAGATTCAGTTGCAGTCACTTCTACAGAAACCGGCCCGGGGACTAATGATGTTATTTCTTCAATCAGGGGAATAAATCCCTTATCCTCTCTGGCAATAAGTGAAGGATTTGTGGTAACACCATCCACGATCCCGTAATCGATACTCTTTTTTATCTCATCAATATTTGCAGTATCCATAAATATTTTCAATTTGATCCTCCTGTAAAATCCATTTAACTTATCCGGAATATGCTCCGGTAAAATAAAAAATATTATAGCAGAACCCCGAAAATAAATAAAGAAAAATAGAGGTATAAAATATACTGGAATGGTGCTAAAATATTCTTTCCTGATCATGAGGAACAACAAATGAAAATAAAAATTGGAAATTTATTTAAAAATCAATAAATATGAGAGTAAAGCTGGTTTTATTATCAATCCTTCTTTCTGGTAATTTTTTATTTTCCGAAACAAAACTGAAATATAATTTTTCATACTTTCTCAAAGGGAACGCAAAAGGACACGTTTTATTTATTATCCCTTTCAGAATATTCTATCAGTCGTTTGCATCTGTTGATTTTTCTGCTGAGAGAGATGGGAAAAAACTCAGATTCATTTCAACTGATATACCTGAACCGGGACATATGATGAGAACGTTGGGATTTTCGGGCCGGTCTTTTGCCCTCCTGGTTGCTTCTGCAAACAGAAAAAAGGGAAAAGAATTATCGAAACAGCTTTTGGGAGATCTTACTTCGGTTATTCCCGGCTTTGGTAAGTATATAAAAAAAAAATATAATAATTTATTTTCAATTCCTTCATCGCAGAAGAATAAAATATTCTTTTACAGAAGTGAAGACGGGATATCAGCAACATCTTATTCCGGACTAAGATTAAAAAGACTGAATTCCGGAAAGATCATAAAAATCAATTTTAATATATATAAAATAATGATGGAAGTTGTAAAAGCTTATAACCACTCTTACCTGCCCCGGGATCTGGAATTATCAGATCTGATTTTGATAAAGAAAAAAACCTGGTTCAGTAAAAATGTGGATTTTTCTACTCTATTGACCCGTTCTGCCCGTTTTGCTGCAAGAATTTTTACAAAGATAAGGCCGTTAAACCAGGATAAACCCTTCAGTATAAAATATTCCATATTAAAATCAGACAATAATTTTCTGATACTGAGAGGCGAAGCATTCCCCGGTGTGAAGATCTGGCATAGTATAAAAGTAAGATCTTATATCAGGGATATAATTATACGAAAGAGAGATCTTGTTCTGACGAAGGATTCCTTTACAGTTAAAGTTACAGACAAAAAAGGAAGAGGCGGATTTATCAATGCAACCTTAAAGTTGTTAAATGATAAGATTTAAAATGCAAACCCTATAAGAAGCCTTATTCTGGAAAGATCCAGTACAAAACCTTTTTCATCTTTTATATTTGAACCTGAAGGTGAATTTTCATGGATCTCCCACCAGTCAAAAGCACCCATGCCATAGGGGTCAAAATCATAGGTATAAAGAGAACCACTTTGAGTACCGGAAAAGTTTGCTCCCGTTGAGTCAGAAGTAGTTGTGATCCTGTCTCCGTTAAATGAACCTGTTTTTGCCAGAGAATATTCCAGTTTAATAAAAACACCATTCTTTTTTCCAATTTTGATCATATATTTACCGCCCAGAACGATCCCTATTCCGGACCCGCTAACTTTATATTCATTGTTCTCTTTCATAGAATAGCCGTTCTCGGTATAATCAACTCCCCTGTTATGGGTAAGGCTTGTAAGGTTAAATCCAATCAGAGCATAAATCCCAAAAGACGAAAATCTTTTTTCAATACCGACAAAAGGCATTATATTTGATATTTTGTTCTCAAATTTATAGTCAAAATTTTCTGTAATATCAGTCCATTCCAGCCTGAATACTTTTGAAGAGGTATTACCGAATGTAGAATATTCTGCTCCAAACTTAAGAAAAAGATCTTCAGATAGCTTATAATTTACAGTTAAGTTAAAAAGAATACCTAAAAAATTCTCTTTAAAGACACCATCACTACTCTCGTTCAAACCATAAAATTCTGAATATTGTGATATCATCGATTCGGTACCTGAAGAACTGTGAAATAGCTCAATAGGTTTTATTATGGAAAATCCTGATGATACTACATATTCCATTTTTTTATCATTAAGGGTGAAGCTTTCTTTTTTCTTTTTTGTTTTCGGTTCATATGAAGTTTTATTTTCAGGTTTCAGATAGGATTCTGTCTTTTTTACCTGTGACAAATTAATAGTATCTGCAGAACTCTCAACCATAGGGGAAACAATAGTATCAGCTATGGTTAAACCTGACTTTACAAGAATTTTTTCACCCGGGAATCGAGTGGCAGTAATATATCTCTTTTTTCCTGACCTTTCTTTAACCCTGTATACATAATATCCGCCTTTATCCCTGCCAAAATCATCCTTCTCAAGCAAAATCAGATTTTCATATTTTTTTGTTGCCCTGAAACCGGCTTCCATCCCGTTTGAAAGGACTAGTTTTGGATTATTTACAAAAATTATAACACCCTTCTTTGTTTTCTTTACCCTTCCAAGGAATGTCCCCTCTATCCCTTTAATTGAAATATCAAGAGCTATTCCTTCATTAAAATATGTTTCCGACCCCTTTGGAACAGGAATTTTCATTATATAATCGTCTGTTATACTGGCAAGGAAGTCACCTCTCTTTACAGCCTCTTTCGGCGAAACAATTTTCTGAACTTTACCTTCAATTGTCGTTTTTATATTGATCTTCCCGAGTGCCAGCTTATTTGCTTCAAGTATTTTTTTTGCATTGCGAAGATTTTTTTCAGCTTCTCTTTCAGCTCTCTTTTCTCTTACTCTCCAGTTCTGTCTTGCAATAAGTATTTTCTGCCATTTCAGGACATCTTTTTCACTCTTTTCTATTTCACGTTCAATAGATGTTCTGCTGAAATATAACAATTTCTGGCCTTTGGTTACCCATTCACCATCTATCACTAATACTTTATCAACTGTACCTGTAACAGGAGATACTAATTCCAATTCCCGGTTGGAAAATAGTTTTACTTTAAAATCCCGGGATTCCTTAAAATTTTCAAATTTTATCTTTTTTGTTTCAACTTTAAATACAATATCTTCATTGCTGCCTCTGGCCGTTAATGGCAGGCTTATACTAATTAATAAAATAACAGCTGATATTAATAATTTTTTCATTTTAACCTCACTTTTAGAATTCCTTATCTGCAACCCTGGCAGCATTTGCCATCAATGTAAATGTCAGATTCTTTGCAGGAAGGAAGGGAAATGATGTCCCGTCAACAAAATAAAGATTTTTAAAATCGTAACTTCTACAATTGGGAGAAACTTTTAACGGCCCCTCTTCCATGGACATGGGCAATGTACCGGAATAATGGACACTTGCCCCCATTGGCCTGGATTGAGCCTGGAAAAGCGGCATAATCGCCCCCAAACCACTAAAAAATTTTTTAAATTTCTTTAATGAAAATTTAATAAGTTTATCTTCTCCGGAAGGGGGGATATAATTTAATACCAGTGAACTATCCTGCTTCCCGTTTCCAGGTTCTATTGTTATATAATTCTCTTTACGCCTGTAATCACAAAAATTAAGATTTACAACACCTAAAGCTGAATGTAAATGGCGGCCCAGATAAATGGCAGTTTTAAAATCAAGGGGCATTGATTGAAACGGCGGTTGCATGAGCCCGGTCTTAAGGGTAGTTATCTGGCCATGGACATATTCCTTGGCTTTATCCATAACCATTCCTACTGCCAGTTGATGATATTGATATGTATCAGGATCAAATTGTTTCCCTATCATTTCAAAATTTATGAAGGGTGCAAGGACCTGACGGTTATCCATCAGTCCCGAAAGTTTCAGGACTTTTCCACTCTTCTTGTAAATAGAATCAAGAAATATTTTAGAAGATGACAATGTCCCGGCTGCAAGAGCAAGAATATCAACCTTGAACTCCTCCTCTTTTTTTGTTTCCATATTATACCCGGTAACAGATCCTATTTTATTATCGCCATTATAATTAAAATGTTTTATAAGGATACCAGGAATATACCGGAAAGTCTTATAATCGAGACATTCCCTGAGTGTTATGGAAGGTACATAAATTGAATCCGAAGGACACCCCCACTGACATCTTCCCGAATAATCACATTTTTTTCTTGTTCCAAAATCTTCACTTAATGTAGCTATTCTGGATCTTCCAAAATACATCCCATATTTTTTATTTAATTTTTCCCTGTTCTTATCATAATTATCAGAAAGTATCCGGGAATGTTCATCCAGTTCCATGGGAGGGAGAAGTTTTTCATGTTTAGGAAAGAACCGTACCATATCATCATCTGCACCGATAAGCCCTATCCTTTCCGCAATTTTATTGTAATATGGTTCAATATCATTATAGTTGAATGGATAATCTTCAAGATCAGATTCATCAAAGGGATATGAACCGCCGGTCCATGCCTCTGCTAATCCCCCCTTTGCAAAAGAAATATGAGGCTCAAAACCCCTTTTTTCAATATTATATCCATCCGGGATCTTAAAAATAAACTGTTTATTGGGAGGAAATTCATAAACTTCTTTAGAATCGGTAGGGATCACACTTTCAAAATTTTTCCCGAGGAAATATTCCACAGGATCAGTGAGATTATCCTTTAACTGATTAAATGAATCATCTTTATTTACTGCAGGAGGGCCGGAATATCCTACATCCAGCATCTCAACTGTATATCCCTTTTTTAATAATGAAAGTGCAAAATGGATACCACTGGCACCGGAACCAACTACAGTTATCTTATTCAACAAAACCCTCCGTGCTATCCTTTTTCGGTTTTTTACCCTTTAATACCTGTAATGGCAACAGGAATATTGCTGAAAAGGGGAGATGGAAAGCAAACCATATTCCCCTGAAAAAAAGAGACATAAATATTTTTAATTTACCTTTTTCTCCAATATCATCAATATTTTTATATGATTTCGGAGACGTTTCAATAATTGCAAATAAATAACCCAGTTTTTTTCTAAGGGTGGACTGAGGATAAAAAAATCGGGAATAACCATCTGCGATCTTTGCAAAAAAAGGAGATCTGGCCCCTATTTTCATCAACAGAGAATCAAAATCATCCCTGGTTTCAGTATCAACTTTATTTAAAAATTCAAGATATTTTAACGATGTAAAGTGAGATGGATCTTTGCCTGTCAGATAATTTGAAAAAACCTTACACTCTCTGAGGGAATCAGATCCGGCTTTTTCTTCAACTTCCCCCTCAAGACTGTCTTCTATCATTTTATCCAGTGCAAAAAAATCTCCTTCGGACCCTTTTAAAACGGGATCCGGCTCTGCAGTACTATCATTTCTGAATGAAGCCAGTTGGCCGAAAGTTATGGGAAGTACCGGATATATGAACACATCCATTAAATATATGGATGGTGATAATATCCACATTGGCAAATGGAAGAATGTTCCCTTTTTTCCTTTTTTTTCCGCTATCAATTTAACAAAACTTTTCAGTGATACTATTTCCGGGCCTCCAGCCTCGATCACATCTCCACTAAATTCAGAATTTTTCACAATATGCTCTATAACAGTAGTAACATCCCTTACATGTACCGGTTGAACTTTTACTTTTCCATTTCCGAACATCGGGATAACGGGTAAACCTGCAAATGAAGAGAACCCTTTAAAAACAGGGGAACCTTTACCGAGTATCATTGTAGGACGGAGTATAATAAAATTAAGAGAACTATTTTTCAGATGATCTTCAGCCTTTTGTTTCGACAAAGCATAAAAATATCTTTTTTTCTTTTTAAAGGTAACCGCAATTGTACTGACAAAGAGAAACTTTTTTACCCCGTATTTCACACAATTATCTACCAGGTTTTTAGTGGAAATAAAATTAATATCATAATATTTTTTTTTACTGACCTTTCCTGTCAGAGCAGCAAGATGGATCACAGTATCAACTTCAGGAAGAATCCTTATATATGAATCCGTATCTTCAAGATCTCCCTCCACTACTTCTGCATTAACAGGCAATTTGACGGTTTTATAAAATTTACTCTTATCTCTTACAAGTATAAATACTTTTTTTAATGGAATAAAATTAAATTCTTTAAGGAGTTCAATACCGACAAATCCGGACCCACCGGTTATTAAAATTGATGATCTCATAAAATATTCTTCTTTTTATATCTCATCATTCTGAAGACACCAACAATATCCAACCATGCGGTTCTCAAAATCTTGACACGGGAATCACGGTCTTCTATCCACCTGACAGGTATCTCCTTTACTTTATACCCCTCTTTATGAGCCATATATAATAATTCGGTATCAAAAAACCATTCATCATCCTCTATAAAATCGAAAAGATCATTTACAACTTTTTTTGATACAGCTTTAAATCCGCATTGGGCATCTGTATAGGGGAATCCCAGTAGAAACTTTAATACTTTAATATATCCTCTGGAAATAATTTCTCTTTTAATACTTCTGTCAACATTTGCTCCCTTAAACTGTCTGGAACCTATAGAAATATCAAAACCCCCGGCAATTGAATCAACCATAGGGGCAAATGCATTAAGGTCTGTTGAAAGATCAACATCCATATATGTAAGAATATCCGCCTCACTTTTTTTCCAAGCATATTTGACCATTCTTCCCCGCCCTTTCTGATCAAGATGCTCTATTCTTACATCATCGTATTTTTTCTCCAGATTTTTACCTACTTTAAATGTATCATCAGTGGAAGCATTATCTCCGATAGTAATGATCCAGTTAAAATTTTGTGTATTCTTCTTCAAAAAATCTCTTAATGAAGATACACTTTCTTCAAGGACATGCTCTTCATTATAAACCGGCAGAAGTATATCGACCAATAACTTTTTAGGCTGAGCCATTACATCTCCTTTAAATTGTTTTTATCAATCTTCAGTTTTTAAAAGAAAATGATATTATATCTGCCGCATCGGTCAAATGTCAAGTTATAAATCAGCAGGTTTCAGGTTGATTTTATTTTCTTCTCCGGAAAACAAAAAAAAGGAGAACGATCAAAATTCCTGCCAATGTCAGATATTTACCTGCGATAAAGAGGAGAGGTGTATAATAAAAAATAATCTTATGTGAACCCCTGCTAACACTCACACCCCTGAATGAATAATCTGCCCTCATTATTTTACTTTTTTTATTATCTACGGTTACATTCCACCCCGGAGCAAACTGATCACTAAAGAAAAGAATACCGGCCCTGGAAGTAAAAACCTCCATCTCAACCCTGTTATTCCCATAACGGATAAATTCAACCTTCCCTGTTCCCGGTTCAGCATCACTCATATTCGATTTCATTTCATCAGATAAATCCTCTTCAAGAAAAACCATGTCTTTCAGAATAAAATCCTTTTTCACCATTTCTTCCAGCAATTTTTCTCTGTTTTTTATGACCTCATACCTGTATACCATAAATGCTCTCGGATAAGCCGCAGTATTCTCATATATTCTATAATTATAATTATCGTATATTAGTTTGAATTTACTTTTTATCGGATCACCTTTCCCCTTTTTCATAAAATATTTAACATTCAACAGATCGATAAAGGGCCACTCGTCGCTCCAGTTCTGGCTGTGAATATCCCCCCCTCCCTGCTTCCGATACATTTCAGAGAAACTTTTATTAACAGGTAGATCATAGCCTCCGGGCACCTGGATCCCATGAATCGCATTATAGTTATGAAACATTATTTTTTCATCTGAAATTATCCTGAAAGGTTCACTCCCTTTTTTTATTTGTTCAAGAGCATATGTCTTTGGAAGGATATGTTCTTCTTTTATTTCAGTATTATAGTTCAGTGACAGGATAAAAAGTTCGGCTATAGTTAAAAATACCAGTAAAACACTAAAAATATTCAAAGTAAGTTTTTTTTTATAATAAAAAAGATAAAAAGTGAGAAGTAACAGCACAACAAACAATGAGATCATTGTCCTGATCTCTCCGGGAGCAAATATTCTGAACAACAAATATTTTATAAAAGGAGAAGAAAAAAGCCCCGATCCTCCACCGCTTCCGATCAATAAATAATATGTTTTTAGAAGGGATATCATGGAAAATATTAAAATTATTAATGAGGGAACAATAAGTGACCCGGAAAAAACCCTTTTATTCTCATTATTCCCTTTAAAATAATCTTTAACCGCATCAAAACCGTAACCGGCCGATACAATAAAAAGTAAAGTAAAAAAAATCCTCAACCTCCCGTTTGAAACAATAGAAAAAACAGGTAAATGATTAAATAATTCAAAAAAAGGGAGGCGCCATGCCACCGCCAGAGAAAAAAACGATAAAGAAATAATTATTTTTAACTGAACAGGTTTTTTTCTGATAAATAAAGATGCGATAGCAAACATGAAAGGGATCATACCAAAATATATTGCCTGTTCATTATAATTCTGTTTTATACTAAATGGCCAGTTGTATGACCTGTCCACAGGATTGCCATAAAAATTCGGGATCAGCAATGTTACCGATGTTGCAGGGTCTTCAAGCCCGTTTTCTGATATCATCCGGATCCCGCTGTTCACACCTCTGCCACCTTCAGCAAGTGTTGCACTATTAAACAGATGTCCGGCAAAAGGTAACATCTGTATTGAGCCTATCAGGAATCCTGTCAGAATTATAAGCAGGAAGTGTGAAAAATACCTGATCTTTTTTTTTCCGGTTTTATCAGTAAATAACAATCTTAAAATAAAATATAGAGAAAATATCATTAACAGGTGAAAAGTGGTCTCGGGATGTCCTCCAAGAATTGACATTCCAATTCCTATTGCAGAGATACTTCCCCATTTTAACTTCCTATCCCCGGTCAAAATATGTTCACAACTCCATAACAGGAACGGAAGCCAGACAAACACATTTGCATGCGGATGCCCCAGCCAGGCAATTACCGGTCCGGATAACATAAAAGCTGCTGACATCAGAACAGACCCCGCTACACTAATATTTAACTTCCGGCCTAATAAATAAGAAAAAAGTGCCACAATAAAAAGATGGAATATTGCCCTTATTGTTGCAACAATTCCCGGAGTAAAAAAGTAAAGTAATAAATTGGGGGGATAGAATAATGATGATTGAGCATTTGCCACCAGGGGCTGTCCTGCAAATATATATGGATTCCATAATGGTAAACCACCCGGAGTTTTCATTCCGGAATGTGCAAGAAAATGCCAGACATAAAACTGATTGATCTGGTCACTTAACAGATAATTCTGTGCTTTATAATATTTCAGTTCCTGCGCTTCACCCTGCCAGAGAGGAGTATTAAATGGAATATCACCCGGTACAATTACCTTCCCGGAAAAAAAAACTCCATTAAACAGAAATAAAATAATAAAAATAAATGCAGCAGAGAAAATTAAGTAAAAATAAATCTTATTATTTGAAATAATACTTTTCATTTGATCAATTCTGAGTCTATTTTATAGGATTTGGAAAAAACTATCACTCTTTTACTTAATAAACTTCCCCTGGAAATAAGTAATTTCTATATAATCCAGGAAAATTTCAGAAAGCCCTGTGGCAAAAACCCGGAATTCAATATCTGATTTTTCTTTAATCGCAATAAAAAGAGAATACCTGCTGAATTCGGTTCCGGTTATATCTCTTTTTTTTATTTTCCGGGATGTGGAAACCTGATTATCACTATTATTAAATATATCAATAACTGCCAGAGGGAGTATCCGGCTTCTCGATTTTTTGAACTTTAGAATAAAATCAACCTTCATTAGACCTTCATTATAAGGTATAAACTTTCCACTGTTACTACATGATATAAATCCTTTGCCATGGGCCCCGGGATTAAAATATCTTACATATTTACCTGATGATCCCGGATATCTAAGATCTTTTCCTGTTTTTCGTGGAAACTTTTCACCCTCATATCTGAAAGTATTCTTCCAGATATCATCTTTAATATAATATAGTGGAGGAAATATTAATAAATCTTCGCCCTTTTCATAAACATAAAAAAGATCATTTAACCCGGATGATATGGTTTTTTTCTCCGGAATATCGATTTTTTCCATTATTTTGTTCTTTTCCGGATCTTTTCCATCTCTGATCAATATTTTCCCTATCCTGATCTCTCCTGAAAGACCCGGGTTTTTTATCCGTAAAAATAATTTTTTATCATCTGTGACCTTTATATTTTCGATTCCGGGGTTTACAAGTGAATAAAGATGAAGGAATTGATCTTTAACATTATATACATTTAAGAGTCTTGATCGGGACATCTTATCCGGCCACCGGCTGAAAAAATTTGATATCTCAAAGTTAAAGTTAGCTAACAGGGTATGTGTAATTGAATACTTTTTCAGAGTATCTTTTTCCCAGTGGACAAACTTCGGGTATAGAAAAAGTGATTTGTGTCTGTTCTCCAGAACAGCTACCGGAGCTGTTAATCCTGCAATATATCCGTTTTTTATTTTTTCTCCCATTTCAAGTGATATATCTTCAATATAACTGGTCTTGTCACGATCCCATTTTATATAATATTTCAGATTTGTATAAAGAGATAAAACCAGAAAAAATACAAGTATTACCGAAACAGTATGTTTAAGAACGGAACGGTTAAATGGGATACTGACAAATATATATCTGATCAGATAAAGGATAAAGATCGCTGCTGCAGAGTAAGCAAAAAGGACCGGTGAAAATCCTGGTAATCCGTTAAAGCCGAAGAATCTTTTTAAAAGAGGTAAAAAACAATAATAGGAAGATAATCCCAGCCATAATACATCCAGAATAAAAATTACAGATCTTTGGGCTATATTAAATTTCGGGGTTTCACTCTTTGATCGAAAAAATTTTTGAAAGGCTGATGCAAAGTGGATCGAAAGAAATACCATTGGAGGAATAGCTGCAATAAGATATCTGGTGGGCCTGTGGTTCATTATCATTAATGCTGCAGTATGGGAGAACAGGAATAATATAAAAGCTATCTCCGTAATATTGGATATCTTACCGATCAAACGCCTGAAGAAAAATGGTAAATATAGAATTGAAACCGTCCATACAACCCACATTTTATAAAATTGTTCCTTCCAGTTATACGCAAGAATATTTCCTACCACCTGATTCAGGCTTTTAGGGAACATCTGATTCCCGATATATGATCCGGGCGCACTTTTTATCCATTCTCTGTTAGGTATGTAAAAAATAAAAAGCCATAAAAAGAAGACGATCAGAATTCCCAGAATTATAGCAATAGTTCCATTTACCAGTTCCCGTTTTTCTATTACTGCACGTCTGTTATAAAATATCAGGAATAGAAGTAATGCAGCAGCCGGAACCGGAATGAAATGGGCTCCTGTCATTTTAAATACAAAAGCCATGAATGCTGATATTCCGGACAGGGCCAAATAAACATTCCCCCCCCTTTTTCTGAACTTTTCTATAAGGTAAACTGAAAATATCATCCAGAATATCATTGGAGTTTCAAAAGTTCCTATCCTGTTAAACATTATGTATAAAAAATTAAATCCAAGCAGAGTGATCCCTGCCAGTGATAATTGAGGGGAAAAATAAGATCTTAATATTAAAAAGAAAAATATAAGTGATAATAGTGAAAAAATGAAAGAGACCATTCTCACCTGTACCAATCCGACACCGAAAAGTTTAAAAATGAAAAATTTAAAATATGGGACCACAGGATTATAATTTGTGATCTTCCAGTCATCAGGGAACCACTCTCCGAACAGAATCCTGTTCCTGGAATTATGACACTGGTTACCTTCATCCGTATAAATACTTCCACTGATAGATATATCAGGCGGTAATTCCGAAGTGGGTGAATATACCCTGAGAAGAAATGATAATAGAATGATCAGAAAGCCTGCAATTATATATTTGCCCTTTTTCGAAAATATCATTTGCCCTTCTTCTGATCCCTGACACACCTGAATCCAAGCCAGTCCAATTGTTTATTTTCAGGGAAAGGAGTCCTGACAGTTGTTTTTATATCAAAATGCTGATTGGTCCAGGAACCACCCCTTAAAACTTTCAATCCCACTTCCTCTTTATTATTACCTGTCAGATATTTTTTTTCATAATTACTGTCACACCATTCATAAACATTACCCTCCATGGAATATAATCCAAGTTCATTGGGTTTATTTAAAAATACATCGGTTTTTTTATATTTTCTTGACGCAAGAAAATTTCCATCTTCTTTTCCTGACACTTTCCCGTGAACATAAATATTTTCTTTTTTTAAGGACCTCGCAGCAATTTCCCACTCCCACTCAGTGGGCAGCCTTTTATTATAAAATCCTGCATATGCTTCTGCATCCCTGAATGTTAAACCTGTTGCAGGAAGAAAAGGAGCTTCAACTGCTTCATCTGTTTTAAAATTACCTTTAAGTTTATAACCACTCTGTTTTAAAAATTCTGAATATTGAATATTTGTAACAGGGTGGATCTCAATAAAAAATGACGGAAAAGCTTTTTTCCTCTCAGGAGAATTATCAAATTCTTTATCGTCTCCCAGAAAATATTCTCCCCCGTTTATCAATATCTCTTTTCCAAGCAACTCTTTTTTTACTTTATTTTCCACCCCTTTCAAAATCGGGAACAGATAAAATACAGAACTTAACAATATTACAAACTTTGTGATATTTTTATTCATAGTTCTTTCCTGAAAATATAGAGGGCTTTTTTCAGATCAATTTTATCAATATATCTGATCAGGGTTCTTTCACTCTTAAAATAAGAAGGTTTCAATTTATAATTATTTTCCCCTGTCTCCATAAAAACCATCAGTTTTACCGGGATAGTATTATTTTTCAGGAAACTTTCCCCCGCCAGAAAATAAAAAGAAGGTAACAGGATACCTATACTTTCGTTATTAATAAATTCGAATTTTTTCAAATATTCTATAGCTCCATTGATCTCTTTATCACATAAATGAAGCGTCCCCTCCCGCCTGCATGTTCTCTTTGTATTGGGGGCCAGAACTGCAAAACCTCTTGCGACAAACCGGTTTATAACCGAATTATAAAATGTCCTTGATCTGAATTGAGGAGGATACAGGATCACTGCCGGGATATTATCTCTTTTCCTTTTCGGATATTTAAATGTTGCATATACAGGAAGCCCGTCTGTGGATGGAAAAGAAACCCTGTAAGCCGGTTTTGACAGGTCAACATTTCCATTCTCATCCCTATTTATCCGGAAGGAATCCTTGAAAAAATTTTTTATCAACTCCATACTTTCCGGTTTTTCATCAAAAACAAATGTCCCATGTGCATAAATTGAAAATGGATTCTTTTTATCTTTAATGAACATACCTCTGGACATGGGATTCAGGCTCCTTTTCAGGTATTCTTCCATCATAAGATGATGATGTGCAGGTTCTCCCGGTTTTTCATCAAAAACTGAAGTTATGGTAAAAATTGCAAGGTTTGAATTTCTCGTTATCCACTTTCTTGACACCTCACTGACAACAGGCCCGGATATCATAACATCAGCCACAACATTTTTTTTCCCTTTAACTGCCATTAATCCGGTATCCACCGTAAAACTTGAAGTAATTATTCCGATCCTTTCTTTATCAACAAAATCAAGATTTTCCAGATAATTCACAGCATCGGTCAGATCTGTTATCCTCCTCTGGCTGAGGTTCGGCCTCTGCCTTGGAAAATCCGGAGCCAGTACCACAATTCCCGCTTTTGCCATTAAGGGAAATAATTTTAAAAAATCATCTCTGTTCCCCCATAATTGGTGAAATGCAGCCACAGCAGGATATTTCTTCCCGGGATTTTCAGGTTTCAGCAGATAGGCTTTTAATTTAAAACCGTCTTCTGCATTAAACTCAGTTTTTTCAAGTTTCCAGGGGATGTCTCTTAATTCAATAACAAAAAAATATAAAACAAGGGAAAGAAGTAAAAAAAAAATTAAAAAAAGAAAAAGATTCTTGTTCTTCATTTTTGAAAGTAGCCGAGTGATTCAAGTTTCTTTTTATCTTCTTCACTCATTTTAATATTTTTTATTATTTTTCTCCTGCTGTTTGTCGATAAAAATTTTTTAATAAGGTCCATATCCTTTTTAAATGTTTTGAAAAGCTTTCCCTTAATACCTTTTAAAATCGGATCCTTTTCATAATAATCTTTAATTATATCAAAATAGGTTATCAGTTGTTCCAGGGGCGGTTCACCACTCTTTTTGAAAAACTCTTTTTCTTTTTCGGAATAGGGATAATTATAGATCATTTTATAATTTTTATTAATAATAGAAAACTTAGACGGGATCTCTTTTACAAGACGGGTAATAGAAGTGGATGAAAAAAGATTTTCCCTTTCAAATTTTTCTCCCCTTAGAAGAGGCATAAGGTTTTTTCCATCAAGTTTTTCCCCGGATTGAACTTTATAAAAATCAAAAATAGTGGGAAACAGATCTATAAGCCCGACATTATTTTTAATATTTTTTCCGCTATACTTATTTTCAGGAAATTTAATGAATAGTGGCACTTTAATTACTTCATTATACATTGAATGTGCATGTGCCCATCCACCATGTTCAAAAAATTCTTCGCCATGGTCTGAGAGAAAAACAATCATGGACCTGTCATAAATACCCGAAGTTTTCAGGAATTCAATAAAATTCCCGAAGTAGGAATCAAAAGCAAGTATCTCTGCATCATACAGTATTTTCATCCATTCCTTAATATCTGAAGGAACATCTTTCTTAAACTGATCCCTGTAAAAAAATGAATCCAGATTTCTATACTTCGGATCTTTGTCTAGTTTCAGGAGGAATTCTTCCGGGGGGAAATATGGAGAGTGTATCTGGTAAGTATGAAGGAACATGAATATGGAGGGTATATTATTGCTTTTCAGAAAATTTTCGGTTTTATCAAAAAGTTTTTTCCCACTGAAACTGTCTTTAGGTGAAGAGTAGACGGAAAAATAATCAAAACCCCGGGAAAAACCGAATTTCCCTTCCAGCCATAGACCGGAATTAAAATTTACTGTAAAGAATTTTTCTGAGAGGTCTTCAATCAGAAATCCCTTTTCCGGTTCTAACCTTGAAACTTTTGTCATTTGATGGTTATATTCATATAGGGATGTGAACAAACTCATAAAGGATGGCAGGGTCCAGTTACTCTGAGCAAATGAATTTTTAAAATCAACACAATCTTTTCTGAATTTTTCAATATTGGGGGTAAGTTCCACCCCGTTCCTGGATGTTCCAACCTTTCCGGCTTTTAAAGTATCAAGTGCAATAACAAAAATAAAATTCCTCTCTGACTCTTCCTTTATATTGTAGATCACAGGCTTGTTTACAGCTATTACACCTTCTCCTTCCGCTACGATCTGTATCTCATCACTTTTTTTTAAATTCAACTCTTTTGCAAAACTGCTGTAATAATCAATACCCTGGAATTTTTTCAAAACAGCTTTTGTATTCTTTCTTTTTAGAATAATGGAGATTTTTATTTTTTTTTTGTTCAGGCTTTTTACATTAAATGTAAAAAAAACACCCTTTTTTCCTTTTATTTCAGGTTTTAAACTCAGAATTCCGGAGGATTCGAAATAGAGCACCTTACTTTCCGGAATATTTTCGATAAGTTTAAGTAAAACTTCCCTGTTAACTTTGTCAATTTTACCGGGCCCATTTTCAGTGGAGATCATGAATTCTGATCTTGTAATTGCCCTTTTATTATCAACATTAAAAAAAATAACGAAGATAATTGATACGAATATCACCGGAACTAAAATATAAAAGATCCTTTTCATATTAACCAGTTTCCCTCCGGATCCTTTACTCTACATAACCAAGAGTTTTTAATTTTTCCAGTTTTTCCTTTGTCATTTTGTAGGTTATAGATTTTTTTGTAAACTTCCTGCTGTTCATAAAAAATTCTTCAAACATTTCTTCAAGCTGTTTTGCAGTTCTAAATGCTTTCAGGAAGTAATTCTTTTCCTCTTTTTTATCAATTGCCATATTATAAAGTTCTTTTTTATTTTCAATACTCTTTATAAAGTGGAGTTTTTTATAGATGGTTGCTTTATATTCCACTATTTTTGCAACCTTTTTCCACAGGTAGGAAAAAATATATCTTTTTTCAAATTCATCTTTCTTTCCTCTGATGAGAGGGATCAGGCTTTTTCCTGAATCTGTTTTCGAATCCTGAAGGCCGAGAGCATCCCTCACTGTAGGCAGAATATCAATGGTTGTAACATTTGTATCAATTCTTTTCGGATCAAATCCTTCGGGAAATTTAATTATAAGCGGAACCTGGATCTCTTCTCTGTAAAGATAATAACCATGCCCCATTCTTCCATGGTCCCACAATCCCTCACCATGGTCAGAGGTAATTATCACAATGGTATTTTTATCCCACCCGAAAGCTTCATAGGCCTTCCTGATATACTGGTCCACATAATTGATCTCTGTATCATAGGATTCGAGGGTGATATTTTCCATCCCTTCCTGAGGCCTGTACCATGGCTTCCTGCTGTGATACGGAGCATGGGGATCCATATAATGTAAATAAAGAAAATATTTATCACTTTTGTCTATCTCTTCCTTCCATTCGAAAAGAAGTTTGTTAACTGCAGGTGCTCCTTTATATTCATAGGTTTCCATTTTATCGAAACCCTGATGAAATCCCTGCTTTTTCCCGATGTTCAGATTATCTGATATTCCGAAAGTACTATATCCTGCACTTTTTAAAACTTCGGTTATTGTTTCTATCTCTTCCGGTATTCTGTCTATTTTTACATCCGGATATTTCTTTTTCGCCATAAGGAATGCAAGGAGCCCCATATAAACTTTGTGTTGAAACGGATAAAGTGAAGTAAAGATAGATGCAGTGGCGGGAGATGTCCATGAAGAAGCGGAAAAAACATTTTCAAACAATATGGAACTTTTTGCAAATTCGGAAATAAAAGGAGCTGTCTCTCTCTTATACCCGTATGAAGCCAAGTGGTCAGACCTTAATGTATCGATCACAATAAGGACAACATTATACTTTTTCATCTCCTTTTTACATCCTGAGGAAGGTACAATTATTAAAAAAATAATTGAAAGGATAGAAATAATTATTTTAATTTTTAGATTTTTTATATTCATAGTTTCCTTCTTTTTTGTTCAAAATATTTTAGCAGAGAGGCCAGTTTTAGTCAATAAAATCTATTATCTCCCATTTCCGGTTTTTTGTAATAATCTCCAGAAACGCCTGTTTGATGAGTCAGACCATTTATGGCTTAAAGGGGGTAAATCTTTCAGCAGAACTGCTTTATATCCGTTTTTTTTGTATATCTCATAGGATTTTGTACATATATCGATCAGATTTTTATAATCTCCTTTTGTATACCCTATAACCAGTCCGAACTTTGGACCTTCTGCAGCAGGTTCAAGCAGCCTGTTATCTTCACTTATGTATGCCTGTGAGTGAGACAATATTGCATTGTAGAGTTCCGGCCTCCTGTTAGCAAGATGATTTGAAAGTACTGCCCCTGCGGATATTCCGGAGAGATATACCTCCTCTCTGTCTATATTGAACTTTGCCATTATAATATCAATTATTTTTTCAATTCCGTTTATCTCTTTTTCAAAAGGTGACCACCCGTATGATTCAACATTAAGGAACCTGTAGCTGTAAGCAGGTTTAATCACCAGCAAAGCGATCCTGTTTGCTCTGCAGAATGGTATCAGCCCTGTCTCTTCCACCGGGCTTCCTGTATATCCCTTTAATACAGGCATATTCTTAAATTTATCCGACATAACGCCATGAAAATAAACCAGAAGAGGAACTTTTTTATCAGATCCTGGCATAAATACTTTATACTCCCTATCCGTTCCAAATTTATCTTTTACATTAAAAGGAGTTTTCAGGATCTCATATTTTGATTTATTTTTTCCGCAACCGGAAATGAAGAAAACCATTATTAAAATAGTTAAAACTGTACCAAATAAAATTTTCCCCGGATTATTTTTCATATTTTTAATTTAACACAATTTTAAAGTTTATTAAATATTTTAACCGGTTTAACGCAGCCTGGACTTTTATTCAATTCAAATCCCATTTCAAAACAAATTAATATTATAACTGTTTCCTGTAACATGAAGAATTACTTTAAAATCTGTTATATTCCCGGGTAGTTCTATTTTTTTTCGGTTATTCATTGAATGGAACAATGCAGGAGGATTCCAGTCGATACTGCTAATTAATCTTCCGCTATTATCCACAATATCTATTTTCCATTCTTGTGACTTTGTATACTTAAATTTTGAAGGAGACTTCGGATTAAACAGGATATCATTCTCTGCTCTCTTCAAAGTGATGAAAAAATGATTTTTATTTATCTTCTCTTCAGAAAATTTTATGTAAAAATCTTTATTAAAATTCAGATATTTTAACTTCCTGCCCCTCTCCAGTTTCCAGGCTGACCGGAGCCCTTTTTTAAACATAAATTGAACTCTTTGAAAATTTTCCAGTTTTTTGTACAGGTTTTTTATCCTTTTTCCATAATACCTTTCATTTATAACGATCCTGTTCACACCAAGTGACTGTAAGATCTTTATTGAATGTTCAGATGGAAATTCCCTGATCTCATTTTCAAGCTGTGTCTGAAGCGGCGGCCTGAGGCCTGAAACGCCATTAACTGTCCTGTGCCAGAAATAAGTGGAACCGGCCATGGCCCTCAGGTCAGTATGCATCCCGAAGGGGATCTCCGCTACTATATGATCATTGGAATCCATATTGAGAAAACTGTAAAATGTCTCTGCTGATGCTGCCATTGCCCTTTCGCTTTTTTCCATGGTCAGGCTTTCCACAGAAATAAAAGCAATAAAAATCATAGCTATGGGAACATAATACTTCCGGTTTCCAAACAACCTCTTTAAAAGGTAAGCAGTAAGTATTGCAAAGGAGATTACAGCAAAAAGGGCAAACCTGTGAGGATTCCTTGTTGCCTGAAGTGGTGGAAAAATATACCACAAAACAGAAAAAGGGAGGGGGATCTTAACAGAAAGCCCGGGTAAAAAAGGGCCCAACGACAATATGGCCATAAACAATCCTGTAAGCCTGATACCTTTTAACCATGGAGGTATCCTTTTCACAAAAAAACTAACAACAAAGAATAAAATTGCTATAAACCCGGGGAACATATAATTTTCTACTATACCATCCCTGGTGCCCGTTGGAAGGATCTTTAAAAACTTACCATAAAGCCAGTTCTCATCCGGAACCGTTATCCAGCTGTTCAAAGGGCCTGTATAATTTACCTGATCCCCAAGGGTCCTAACCATACCGAGGTCACTTCCGGCTTTTTTATATATTAAAAAGACAGGGGCCATTAATAACCATACCAGAAACAAGGAGACCCCCCAGGTTAAAATCTTCTTTCCTGTAAAAAGCCCCTTTTCATACAAAAACCAGAAAAAATTAAAAAATAATAAAAATACGGTAAGAAATATTCCGATATAAATATTAATAAGAAAGGTCCAGAACCAGAAAAGGGACATTAACATTAAATATTTTTTTTCATTTTTTTTCCAGAACTGAATATTAAAGAAAAGAATAAGAGGTATCCAGAATACACCCAGCATATGAAATCTTCCCAGTGAAAATTCCTTCATACTCCACGGATAAAGTGAGAACATAATGGCACCGGCAACGGAGTTAAGCTTGCCGCCAAACAGTTTTTCAAATATTTTATAGCTCATTACCAGTGTAAGGAATACCAGAAGCAATGATAAAAGATTTGTAAAAAAAACAGGATTTTTTGTAAATATCCTGATAAATGCTGAAAACGGGGTTAATCCTATAAGGTTCTCTGAAAAGGCAAAAGCTTTCTTATAAGGGACCATTGTATTCCCCGCCCAGTACCCGGAGAAACCAAATGTTTCCATAACCCTGACATTCCATAAGGTTATCCATGTATAGAAGTTAGGAACTCCCCTGAAAACAGAATCACTGATCTCGCCCAGCATCCAGAACCTGTTGATGAGTATGGAAAATAAAAAGAAAATATAAGCTAAAATATCATATAAAAAATTCCTGGATCTTATATTTTTATTTTTCATTGTTTTTTTTCGGTTACCGAATGGATATTTTTATGATCTATCACTAAATATCTGATGAAAATATTTCAGTAAAATCACTCACATTATTATCTTTATCCACAGCCTGGATCTTAAAATAAATTGTATTCCTCAGATCAGACCCCACAGGAAGAGTGATCAGAGAGAATATATTAGATTCAGAACTGATATCACGGTTAAGTTTGTCAGGTTGAAATCCGAACATTACTTTATAATGGCTGAAATCAAACTCAACATTTTCATCACATGTTATATTCAGAGCTCCGGAGCCTGAATTTTCAAAAGAGATACCTTCAGGTTTTCCGGGAGGAGCACTTAATAATTTCGGGACTACGAGGTCAGCCATAACCTGGTGCCCTGTGGGGCTGGGATGATTCCCCTTGGAATCCTCAAGCATTGCCTCCCATCCTTCAGGATGCTGGAAAAAAGCAGTATAAGGATCAATATACGGATAATTATTATCTTCGGCCATTTTAATTATTTTTTTATTTAATTCTTCTGTCTCATTTTTATAAAATTGAATACCGGGAAGATAAAGTTTCTGGGGAGGTACTGTTGAGATCACCGGGAACATGTTGTAAGTTTCTATTGCATTTTCCATGATCCAGTCTAAATTTTCCTTAGTACTGTTTGATGAAAAGCCACCGCCTCCAACATCATTGGTACCAAAAAGAACCAGGAGATAATATGCTGAAACATAACGGAAATTTGTATCCATTCTATCCACACCCATCTGTGAGGAATCACCATTTACACCAAGGTTAACAGTATATGTCTTGCCATAGTTATCGGTCAGATACTCGGAAGCTTTATACCAGTATGTAAGTTCCGGATGGCTCTCCCCGATAAGGTCATTCATCCTCATTTTTCCCCAGGTAATACTGTCACCGAATGCAACTATGGTGTTATAACCCCGCTCGGAAATCATAGGGCCTGAAATTTTTCCACCTCTTATTATTTCCTTTTCCGATATTTTTATTACTGATAGATCTTTTATGCCTATTTCATAAATATAATTTTTGTACAGGGTCTTTGTTTTAATAATAAAACTTCCAATACGCCCAATGTCTTCACTATTGATAACAATATTCTTTTCATTTCCTTCTGTATCTGTAATTCTGGCTAATTTATCCTTAAGCAGATCAAATATAAAAATATCTTCATTTTCTTTTTCATATATTCCTCTAAACAATACAAATCTGGGAATATTTCTCTGGAATATCAATTTTGTTTCGCTTGAAATAAACTTAAATCCGCCTTTTATAAGCATCCTTGTAGAATTATCTTTTGAGTTATGAAAAGCAAGCTTCACATCATTTTTTTTATAATGTATCCAGGTTACAAAATAGTGGTCTCCCCTGGGGAAAACTTCGGGGAATAGATTTTCACCGGGTGTTAATATACTGATATTCTTTCTCTTTTCATTAGTAATGAAGATATCACTTCCGAAAACTCCGGGCTCAACATCAGCACTGTATTTTTTCCCCTTTAGTATAAAATCTTTCTTCTGGATCTTTTCTTCCGAAAACAGAGGAAGTAAAAGTGTTAAAATAATAACTGTCAATAAGGCTTTATTTTTCATAGGTGGATTATATCAGATATTATTTTTGGATTCAATTTCCATCTGCCTTTCTTCCCCCGGCCTCTTGAATGGGAATAATTCCATCAGGTATTATCTATGGCCCCCGGCCCCTGAAGGGGAGTCACAAAGCACCTACCTTACCATCCACCCTTTAGGGGGGACACAGGGGGGCAATAGTTTAGTGCCTGTCCCCATTTTTTCTTTTTTTGCAGGGGATTGATTTATCAAACCCTTCATTTGAATTTATTTAAAAATATGGGCGGGTGGGGAGGATCTATATGTAAAAAAAAAGGGCGGATGAAGCATCCGCCCTCTATATTTTATTTGGATTAAATCTAATTAACTTCTTTTTTTACGAAAACTTCCGGTCCGCTTTCGTCACCTTCATTAGTGACAGAAGTAATTTCATAAACATATTCCGCATCACCGTCAATACCTTTATGGTCATACTCAAAAACATCTGCATTTACAGTTGTAAGGAGTTCTTTTTCTCCACCATTCGTTGAAATATAAATATTGAACTTTTCTATTGTTACATCAACGTCATCATTCTCGGAGTTATGTTCCCAGCTCAGTCTGTTGAGATGATCATAACTGAACAATGTCCTGGTCTCGATAGTCTCATATGCACAATTTGTTGGAGCAAAAAAGGCTTTTCTTGAGATCGTGTAAAGCATCATCTCTTCAAGCTCCCAGTGTCTCCAGATAAGATATATCCCGTTATCATTCCCTGTAATTGCAGGTTTTCCATGTTCATCGATCTTTGCCTGTAATGTCAACTCTTCTCTGCTTGCAACCTTTCCATCCTTTACAACTGCAAGGGTTATCCTGTTTGCTTCAGAATCGGGACACGGCATGTCGGCCCATGTAATATAGGCATGGCCTTCAGGATTGAGAGCAATACTCGGCCAGGGATTTTCATAATTTTTGTGTACACAGACATGAACTCCATGGTCGCTGACCCTCAGGGGAACTCCCCATGAATTTGTAAGTTTATTCCTCACATTGTAATAAATATTTTCACTGTTATAGGACATATGTGCATGGTGAACATTACCATCGTTATCTACAAAAAGGTCACCAAATGAAACACAAACTTCGCCTGAAGGTACCGGAATATCTTCTTCATTATTTTCATCAAATTTACCGCCGCTTTCACAGAATACATATTTTCCAGGATCGGTACCACTCTTGTAAACCCCGTGAACTCCCCCCATCTTATCTACGAACATTGCGGTATCTCTCCATTTTTTATTCTGTTCGATAAGGGTCCAACCTGCATTATATGCACCACCCTTCTCTTTAAACCAGTATTTGATCTTACTGTAGAACCCGCCTGTAACTGTCCATAGCTGTCCGATTATATGCATTTTACCTGTAAAATCCTCTACAGC